>WTFV01000097.1 GCA_011523845.1 Acidobacteriota bacterium
CACCGTAGCGAAGTGGCGGCAGGAAGTCCAGCAAAAAGTTATGGGCCACGGGCAGTCCTAGCCCGAAAACCGTCGCCTGCGCCTCCGATCCTCGCCCAAACGGGGCCTGTCCGGGTGTCTGCTCCGTTCCTGCCGCGCAGACTCCTGGCCCGGCAAGCGCCGGGACGGCCTTCGTGTCGAGGTGCAGACCGCGGTCGATTGCCGCCGGCCTCGACTTCGGCGCATCATCCATGCGTGGAGCATCTCTCGACGCCGTCTCGTCGGTCATCGGAGACGACAACGCGTCAGGTGACCGGTTCCGACGCCGAGCCGGATCCACGGGAGGAGAGAAGACCGATGCGTGCGATGCCGTTCCCGATCGTGGCAGCGATCCTGTCGTTTGCCCTGGCCATTCCCACGGCCCAGGAAGCCGGCGAATCGGCCGACTCGCCGGACCTCCCGCTGGAGCCGGGGCGCACCCTGTCGCTCGACACGGACGAGGGCACGTGGATCTCGGTGGACGTCAGTCCGCACGGCGAGACCATCGTCTTCGACCTGCTGGGCGACCTCTACACTCTCCCGTTCGCGGGCGGCGACGCCACGCCGCTCACCGAGGGGATGGCCTACGACAGCCAGCCGCGCTACGGCCCGGACGGGTCGCAGGTGCTCTTCGTCTCGGATCGCGACGGCTCCGAGAACCTGTGGCTGATCGACGTCGAGTCGAAGGCCGCGCGGCAGGTGACGAACGCGTCGACCAACAACTACGAGTCGCCGGAATGGTTGCCGGACGGGGACTACGTGGTCGCGGCGGTCGGGGCGGGCGCGCTGGCCGGGGGGGACCGGCGCAACCCGAAGCTCTGGATGTGGCACGTCGACGGCGGCACCGGGATCCAGCTCGTCGACGAGCCGGGATCGCGCCGGATCACCGGGCCGGCGCCCACGCCGGACGGGCGGCACATCTGGTTCGCGCAGCGCGAGCGCCTGTGGCAGTACAACGCCATCCTTCCGCAGTACCAGCTTGCGGTCTACGACCGGGAGACCGGCGAGCAGTACGTGCGGACGTCGCGCTACGGCTCGGCCCTGCGGCCGACGCTCTCGCCCGACGGCGAGTGGCTCGTGTACGGCACGCGCCACGAGGACCGGACCGGCCTGCGGCTACGCGAGCTGGTCTCGGGCGACGAGCGCTGGCTCGCCTATCCCGTCCAGCGCGACGACCAGGAATCGGTGGCGGGAGCGGACACCCTGCCCGGCATGTCGTTCACGCCCGACTCGTCCGAGCTGGTGGTCTCCTACGGCGGCAGGATCTGGCGGGTGCCGATCGCCGAGGGCGCCGAGCCGATCGCCGTGCCCTTCCGCGTGCGGACCGAGTTGGAGATCGGACCCGAGCTGGCGTTCAAGTACCCCGTAGACGACAGCCTGCGGTTCACGGTGCGGCAGATCCGCGACGCGGTGCCGTCACCGGACGGAAGGACGCTGGCGTTCGCGGCGCTCGCTCGCCTGTACGTGAGGCCCATCCCGGAGGGGGAGCCGCGGCGGCTCACCGAGCTGGACGTGGTGGAGGCGCAGCCGGCGTGGTCGCCGGACGGCGCGTGGATAGCTTTCGTCACCTGGTCGCCGGACGGCGGGCACCTGTACAAGGTGCGCGCCGACGGCAGCGCCCCGCCGGTGCGGCTGAGCACCCGCTCGGCCATCTTCCAGCACCCGGCGTGGTCGCCGGACGGCGAGCGGCTCGTCGCCATCCAGGGTCCGGCCCGCAGCTTCCGCGAGGCGGCGCGCCAGACCGCGCCCGGGGCGAGCGCCAACATCGTGTCGATCCCGGCCGCGGGCGGCGACCGGACCCTCGTGGCCCCGACCGACGGGCGCACCTTCCCGCACACGACGGGCGACCCGGACCGCATCTTCCTGTATCACCGCCAGGACGGCCTGGTGTCGATCCGCTGGGACGGGACGGACGAGAAGGCGCACGTGAGGGTGAACGGCCCGGCGCCCCCGGGCGGCGGCGACCCTGCCCCGGCGTCCCTGGTGCTGATGGCCCCGGCGGGCGACCGGGCGCTCGCCCAGGTCCGCCTGGACCTCTACACGCTGGCGGTGCCCTACGTGGGCGGCGAGACGCCGGTGGTATCGGTGGCCGACCCCGAGCGCGCCAGCGTGCCGGTGCGCAAGCTGACGGAGGTGGGCGGTCAGTTCCCCGCGTGGAGCGCCGACGGGCGGCGCGCGCACTGGTCGATCGGCAACGCGCACTTCATCTACGACCTCGACGACGCGGCGGCGGCCGACGCGGCGGCCCGCGCGGCCGAAGCGGAGGAAGATGAAGCTTCCGGCGGGAACGATGCCGGCGGAGACGACCAGGGCGGCGGAGACGAGGACGCCCCCGCCTACGAGCCGGTCGAGATCCGCGTCCTCGTCGACGCCATCCGCGACATCCCCAACGGCTACGGCGTGCTGCGCGGCGGACGGGTGATCACGATGCGCGGCGACGAGGTCATCGAGAACGCCGACGTCGTGGTGCAGGGCAACCGGATTCTCGCCGTGGGCCGCCGCGGGTCGGTGAACTTCCCCGACTTTGCCCGCATCATCGAGATCCCCGGCACGACCATCGTCCCCGGCTTCGTCGACACCCACGCCCACATGCGTCCGAGCTTCGGCGTCCACAAGACGCAGCCGTGGACCTACCTCGCCAACCTCGCCTACGGCGTGACGACGACGCGCGACCCGCAGACCGGCACCACCGACGTGCTGACCTACGGCGACCTGGTGGAGACCGGCGACATCGTCGGCCCGCGCATCTACTCGACCGGCCCCGGCGTCTTCAACGCCGAGCAGATCGAGGATCTCGACCACGCCCGCCGCGTGCTGCAGCGCTACAGCGAGTACTACGACACGCAGACCATCAAGATGTACATGTCGGGCAACCGCCAACAGCGCCAGTGGATCGTCATGGCCGCGAAGGAACAGGGGCTGCTGCCGACCACCGAGGGCGGGCTCGACATGAAGTACGACCTGGAGATGATCATCGACGGCTACCCGGGGCTCGAGCACTCGTTCCCCATCTTCCCGCTCTACCGGGACGTCGTCGGCCTGGCCGCCCATACCCGCATGGCCTACACGCCGACGCTGCTCGTCTCCTACGGCGGGCCGTTCGGCGAGAACTGGTTCTTCACGCGCGAGAACCCGCACGACGACCCGAAGCTGCGGCGGTTCATCCCGCACGCCGAGCTCGACCGGCTGACGCGCCGGCGCGGGGCGGGGGTCGACGCGGGACCGGGCGGCTGGTTCCGCGAGGAGGAGTACGTCTTCCGGCAGCACGCCGAGGGGGTGAAGGCCATCGTGGAGGCGGGCGGCGTGGCCGGCGTGGGCAGCCACGGGCAGCTCCAGGGCCTGGGCTACCACTGGGAGCTGTGGGCCACGCAGTCGGGCGGCCTGTCCGAGCACGATGCGCTGCGCGTCGCCACGACGCTCGGCGCGGAGGCCATCGGCCTGGACGGGGATCTCGGCTCCATCGAGCCCGGGAAGCTGGCCGACCTCGTCGTGCTGGAGGCCAACCCGCTCGACGACATCCGGAACACGAACCGCATCCGCTACGTGATGAAGAACGGCCGCCTGTACGACGCCGACACGCTGGACGAGAGGTGGCCGCGCGAGCGCGCGCTGGGCACGCCGGTATGGCTGGGCGACGAGCCGGACGGAGTCGCGGCGGGCGTGCGCCCGTAATCGTTTTTCCTGGTGAGCTTCGGTCCGTAATCGAAATGCCAGCGACGCAACTGTTTCGCCGGCATGGGACTTCAGCGCACCGGAATGCGGATGACGACGCCGCCCATGGTGTCGCCCACCGTGAAGTCGTCGCGCGGGCTGCCGGGGTGGGCATTTTGGCAGTTGACGCAGGCGTCGGCGACGGCCAGGGCCGGGTAGACCGCGGCGAAGTTGCGCCGGATGAGCGCGGGATCTCGCAGCGGTCGTACCCGCGGGGCGGTGCACTATGATGACGAAAACCCGATGTTCGACTCCCTCGCCATCGTCCGGCAGTTGACTGCCGCCGGCATCGAGCGTGAACAGGCAGACGCGATCGCGGACGCCGTCCGGCAGGCTGCGGATCACGGCGACCATGTGACGGCCGACCAATTCACCGCCGGGCTGGCGGCGCTGGAGCTTCGGCTGATCAGGTGGATCATCGGCACCGGGACTGCCGTCACCGGCGCTGTCGTCGGTCTGCTGCGGTTGCTCGACTGATTGCAAACCGGGCGAGCCCGTCGCCGTCCCGGCCCCTGACCAACCGTTCAATCGGAGGGACCCGGCGTAGGCATCGGGGCCGAGGGCCGATCGTACCAACCGTCGATCCGCCCTTCAAGCCGCGACACGCGCCGGTCAACCTCCCTGACGTTGGAAGCCAGGGCGTCGATGCGTCGGCCCAGGTCGGCAGCCAGCATATCGATGCGCCGGCCCAGATCGGCGTTCTGACGCCACAGCAGCCCCAGCGCTCCGATCACGACGCCAATCACGGCCCAGTCCATCGACATACTGGGAGCGTAGCATGCACTCCATCCTTCCAGAGGGTTGCTTTCCGTAGGCAGTGCGATAAGATGCCCGCATGCAGTCGCGGCGGAGCTTTCTCAAGTGGAGCGCCCTCGTCGGGGGCGCCACGGCGCTCGGCGGCGGCGGGCTGCTGGTCTCGCGCTATCCGACCGGCGGGGCGCCGGCCGGCGTCCCCGGTGCGGCCGCCGCCGCCGCGGCATCCGGTAGCCGGATCTTCCGCACCGCGAACACGCCGGAGTGCCTCCACTGCGCGCTCCTGGCCCATGTCGAGGACGGGCGCCTGGTCAAGGTGACCGGCGACCCCGACTTCAACATCCTGGCCTGCGCCCGCGGCATCTCCCGCATCCGCCAGCTCTACAGCCCCCATCGGCTCAAATACCCGATGCGCCGGGCGGGCCGGCGGGGCGAGGATCGCTGGGAGCGGATCACCTGGGAGGAGGCGCTCGACACCATCGCCGAGCGCTACCAGAGGATCCTGGAGGAGGACGGCAACCAGGCGTTCCTGGCCTTCGGCGGGACGGGCAACTGGTCGTCGCTCTCTACCGGCGTGCGGGGGCTCTACTCGGCCTTCTGGAACCGCTTCGGCGGCAACACGCCGATCATCTCCCAGCTCTGCTGCGCCTCGGTCAGCTCGGGGTTCAACGCGATCTTCGGCGGCGGGCGGTCGGAGTTCCGCGACGAGTGGGTCCACAGCCGCTTCTTCCTGGCCTGGGGCAACAACCCGGCGGTCTCGAACCAGGGCTACATGAAGAACCTCTTCCAGGCCCGGGAGGAGCACGGCGCCCGGCTCATCACCATCGACCCGCGGCTGAGCGAGACGGCGGCGCTGTCGGACCGCTGGATCCAGATCCGGCCGGGCACGGATGCCGCCTACGCCCTGGGCATGGTCAAGGTGCTGCTCGACGAAGGGCTCTTCGACGAGGAGTACGTTCGCCGGTTCACCAACGCCCCGTTCCTGGTGCGGCTCGGCGAGCGGGGCTGTGACCTGCAATCCGAGTCCCGGGGCTGGCCGGCGGGCGGCGAGACGCTGCCGTTCGATCTGCGGGACCTGCGGCTGTTGACCGACGGCGGCAGCGGATCGGGGAGCTTCGTCGTCTGGGACGAGATCGGCGGACGGCCGGTTGCCCCCGACACGCCGGGGATACGGCCCGCCCTGCGGGGCAGCTACACGATCGGCGGCGTCCGCTACCAGCCGGTCTTCGAGTGGATGCGGGCCAACGCCGCGCGCTATACGCCCGAGGTGGTGCACCGCATCACCGGCGCCCCGCCCGAGTCGGTCGCCCCGGTGACGCGGGAGTACGCGGCCGTCAGACCCGCCGCGATCATCCAGAACATGGCCGGCGCGCAGCGTACCGACCACGGCACGCTGACGGTCATCGGCCACCTCTACCTGGCCTCGCTCACCGGCAACGTCGGCATGCTCGGCGGCGGCGTCAACGACAACGGCGGCTACCTGCGGCAGGGCGGGAACATCAACTATCCGGTGCCCGTCCAGCGCAACGAGCCCATCGCCGGCATCCCCGCCACCAAGCTCGGGGAGTACCTGGTCGAACGCAAGCCGCATCCGATCCGGGCCATCCACGTCGCGGGGACCGGCGTGCTCACGCAGTACCCCAACACGCGGAAGATCATCGCCGGGCTCGACAACATCGATCTGATGGTCGTGCAGGACATCTTCATGACGACGACGGCGCGCTACGCCGACTTCGTCCTGCCGGTGACCACGCTCTTCGAGACCCGGAACCTGCTGGCCGGCGTCCGCAGCCGCTACATCCAGCTCATGCAGCAGGCGATCGAGCCGCTGTTCGAGTCGCGCTCCGACCGCTGGATCCTGACCGAGCTGGCCAGGCGGCTCGGCTTCGGCGACGACTTCGACAAGCCGGACGACGACCTGCTGCGCCACGTGCTGGAGCCGACCGGCGTGAGCCTCGAGCAGCTCGAGGAGGGTCCGGTCAATCCCATGCCGGACCCGTGGGTCCCGTTCGCCGACAAGCAGTTCGACACGCCGTCGGGGCGCATCGAGTTCTTCTCGACATACCTGCAGGAGCGGGGCTTCGACCCGCTGCTCGAGTACCTGCACCCGGTGGAGGCGCCGTGGGTGGATGAAACGCGGGCCGCGCGCTACCCGCTGCAGCTCATCAATCGCAAGAACCACAACCACGTCAACTCCAGCTTCCACCACCACGACTTCCTGACCGAGATCTGGGCGAGCCAGGTGCTGCAGATCCACCCCGAGGACGCGAAGTCCCGCGGCATCGAGGACGGCGCCCGCGTCCGCGTCTTCAACGACCGCGGGGAGATCGAGGCGCAGGCGCACGTGACCCGCGGCATCCTGCGCGGGGTGGTGAGCGTGACCACCGGCTGGGGCGGCGTGAACGAGAAGCAGACGGCCAGCATCCTGAGCCCCGACAAGTACGAGCCGATCTCGCTGGGTCACACGCTGAACTCGTCGATGGTCGAGGTCGCCGACGGGGACGGGGCATCCCGGGGGGACGCGGCATGAGCGACACGAAGCAGCAGGTCGCGTTCTTCTTCGACGCCAACCGTTGCACCGGCTGCCGCACGTGCGAGGTCGCCTGCAAGGTGGAGAACGGCGTCGAGCTGGGCCCGCGCTGGCGCAAGGTCCGCACCGTGGAGGGCGACCAGGACGGCGGGCCCTACATGTACCACGTCTCGATGTCGTGCAATCACTGCGAGGTCCCCGTCTGCGCCGAGGCCTGCCCTTCCGGCGCCATCACGAAGCGGTCCGACGGCATCGTCATCGTCGACCAGAGCAAGTGCATCGGCGCCCGTCTCTGCGCCTGGGCGTGTCCCTACGACGCGCCGCAGTTCAGCGCGGAGACCGGCAAGATGGAGAAGTGCAACTTCTGCTCGCACCGCATCGACGCCGGCACCGGGGGCCCCGCCTGCGCCGAGGCCTGCCCGACCAAGGCGCTGCAATGGGGCACGCTGGACGAGGTGGCCGCGAAGCAGGGGGCCACTGCCGAGTTCGGACCGCTGCCCGACGCGGACATCACGCAGCCGGCGATCCGCTTCATCCCGCTCAAGCTCGTCCGCTCGTGACCCGCGCCCCGGCATGGAGACGCGCGACTGGTCGCTCGTGGTCTTCACGGTCCTGACGCAGGCGGCGGTGGGGGCGTTTCTCACACTGCAGGTGCTGGAGTACCTTGCGGCGCGGCGCGGCCCTGGTGAGAGCGGGCGGGCAACGGACAACCCACGGGACAGCAGTCCGGCCAGCGCCGGCGCGCAGGGCGGCGAGCCGGAAGCAGGCAACGCACGGGAGAGTGGCCGTGCAATGGCCAGCGCGGCGCCGGCTGGTCGCAGGACGCCGGCGCCGCTCCTGGTCGTGCTCGCGGTGCTGTCGGCCGGGTTGTTCGCGGCTCTCTTTCACCTTTCTACCCCGCTGCAGGCGGCGCGCGCCGTCGTGAATTTCTCGTCGTCGTGGCTGAGCCGGGAGATCGTCTTCGGGAGCCTCTTCGCGGCGCTGCTGGGCGCGCTCGTGGCGCAGGAGTGGCGCGCGGCCAGTTCCGAGGCGGTCGGATCGGTGCAGGGCCGGCGCGCGCCGACGCCGGGGACGGCGAGTCCGCCCGAGGGGCGGCGCCGGATCGGTCCAGAGCCCGCGAATCCGACGAGTCAGGCGCCGGCAACGTGGCTGCACCGGCTCACTGCGGCAGCCGGTCTGGCGTTTCTCGGGTGCCAGACCGCCATCTACCTGCTGCCGGCCCAGCCGGCCTGGAACAGCTTCGCGACGCCGGCGGGGTTCGGGGGCACGGCGTTGCGGCTGGGCATCCTCGGCGTGGCCGCCGGGTTGGTCGTCCGCAGTCTCACCGCCGGAGTCGACGAGCCCGCGCAGGCCGACCCCATCGGAGGTGGCGGCACATCGGCGGCGCCCCTGCGCGGACTGGCGCTGGCGGGCATCGCGGCGCTGGCGCTGGAGTTCGTCGTGGTGCCGCTCCATCTCGCCTCGCTGGCCGCGAATCCCCTGCCGGCCGCGGCGGCCAGCGTCGAGCGGCTGACCGGCGACTACGGCGGAGTCCTCGTGCTGCGGCTCGGCCTGCTGGGCGCGGCGGCGGCGGCGCTGGGCGGCGTCCTGGCGATTTCGCGAAGGCCCTTCGCCCCCGCCCGACCAACCGGGTCCTCTGCGCAGCGGCTCGCTTTCCCCCTCACGTGCGGCGCGTTCGCCCTCACCGCGGCGTCGGAGGTGTGCGGGCGGTTCCTCTTCTACGCCATGCAGGTGAGGGTGGGCATTTGACTGCGCCCACGGAGGAGGAGGCGCCGCCCCCACCGGACGAATGGCGGCGCCGACAGGAGGAGCAGGCCCTCGCCTACCACTTTCTCGGCCGCTGTTTCTACGAGCCGCCGCGCGCCGAGTGGCTTGCCGCGTTCGCCGGGGACCGGTTGTTCGAGGCCTGGCCCTTCCCATCCGGCGACGACCGGACAGCCGCGGGCCTGACGCTGCTGGCGGCGTTCTGCGCCGGCTGGAACCCGCTCCAACTCGGCACCCTGACGTGGGACTACAACCGGCTCTTCGTCGGTCCGGGCGAGATGCTTGCCGCGCCCTGGGAATCGGTCTACCGCAGCAAGACGAAGCTCACCTTCCAGGAGCCCACTCTCCAGGTGCGTGCCATCTACGAGCGGTTCGGCGTGCAGGCGCCGGCGATTCATCGCGAGCCGGACGACCACCTCGGGCTCGAGCTGGCGTTCATCGCGACGGTGTCGGACCTGGCCGCCCGGGCCGCGGCAGGGGACGATGCGGCCCGACTCGCAAGGTGCTTCGAGACGCAGAGGGACTTCCTGCAGGACCACCTGCTCGTCTGGGCGCCCGCCTGTCTGGCGCTCGTCGAGCAGCACGCCGAGACCGACTACTATCGGGGCGCGGCCCGGTTGGCGCTGGGCTCCCTGGCGGAGTCGGCACGGCTGTGCGATGCGACACCGTCCGGGTGATGCGGGCCCGGCTGTACTCCGTGCGCCGCGCCTCCGGTCCGTGATCGTCCGCACCGCGCTACTACGGACATGGTCGTACAAGGCCCTCCGGCCCCGGTGTCTCACTTCGCGTCGAACACGCTCGCCACGTCCAGCGAGCAGTCGCGCAGGCACACGGAATCGGTTTGCTGCCCCCGACGGAAGACGCCGTGCTCCACGCAAGCGGTCCCCCGCAATACGAGCACCGTCAGCGTCTCGTCCAGTGGATTGACGATCCAGTATTCAGAAATTCCCGCCTCCGCGTAGTCCAGCCGCTTGTCCTGCGTGTCGCGGCCCGGGTCGTCCGGACTGACGACCTCCACCACCAGGTCGGCGCCGGTCCAGAAGTCATTCCCGCGCCGAGGATCGTTCGCGTCGAGCACGAGCAACAGATCCGGCTCCCGGAACTTTCCGTCGCGAATCCGCAGCCGGAGCGGAGCGAACAGCACGGTGCCGCCGCGCTCCAGCGCACGCGGCAACAGCGCCAGCAACAGAAACCGGACGATGACCTGATGCTGGTCCGTCGGCATGGGCAGGACATCGAGGCGGCCGTCCGTGAACTCGAGCAGGCGCCGGGAACGATCCGTCAACTGCAGGTACTGCGCCTCGGTCCACGGCTCCTGCTGCGACAGTAGGTCGATCGACTCACCGTCGCCCGGTGTGACAGGCCGCCATTCGTCCGGGTGTGCCGCAGGTCTCATGGTGTCGGCCCGGTTCGGTCGATCCGGCGAACGCGATTTTCGAGTATCGGTGGGCCGGGATCGGCATGTCAAGCGCCGGCGTCCCGCGGACCCTCTCGCTCCGTTCGACTCGGGCATGCCACTCGCGCGGGCGTGTACGTGCACTGGATGGGTAGTGGGCTGTTTTGCCTACTGGCGTTCGACTACCAGAATCGCGTTGCGCAGCTCCAGAAGGTGGATCGCGCGGAGCGGCGTCCCGGGCCTGATATTCGTCCAGACCGGCGGCTGCCGGCCCCCGGCGCCATAGACGGTGGTCACGGCACTCCGCAACTCGGTCAGGTGAACGCGACGGATCCGCGTGACGTTCGGCGTGAGCACCGGGTCCGTCCATTGCATCCGTGGCAGCCCGCCACGCGTACGCAGAGCGTCAATCCGTGCTCGCAGCTCCAGGAAGTGAACCGTCTTGATCGGCGTCACGCCCGCCACGAGATAGTCCGTGAACCCGTCCCCGCCCTCGTCGTCCGGCCCGCCGTACCGCCAGTTGGCGACAACGTGTCGATGCTCGTTCAGTGCTCGGGCCGCGTCCGCCGGTCCCTCGACTTCGGGCGACTGGGCGTCGCCCCCGATGCCGGTCGGGTCGCCCCCGTAGGTGAGCCGCGGGTTGGAGAAACGCCGGATGTGCCGGCAACCAAACCCGCCCGTTTCGTGACACTGCGCCGTGTAGGACATGATCGTTACCCACCGGCTGCTCTCCGGCGCGCCCGGTTCGAACGCACGTTGATTGACGTAGCCGTGGCTGTAGGGCGTCGGCAGGTTCAGCGACTCGCAACAGACGTGGATTTCCGAGTAGCGGTCGTGCGACAACCCCATGCTGTGGCCGAGCTCGTGCTCCAACGCCGGGACGAACCGGGGACGAACCGGTCGCCCCCGCAGTAGGTCTTCGACAGCGTGTACGGACTGTTATCGGTCGGCCAGAGCCCGGACCGCTCTGCCTCGCCGCAACCGTCCCACCGACGATCCACGATGAGCGCCACGAGATCCGCAGCGTATTCGTCGCGGAGATCGTGAACGTCGTCGAGGTAGCCGTCATCGGGCAGCCGTAGGTGGTGCCGTGTCTGTTCGCTGGGCGGTTCCCCATAGTCGACCTCGGCGACGTGCACGAGGCGAAGGCGGGTGTTGACGCCGCTCGACCAGAGGGCCGTGTTCATGTCGACAACCCGTTCGGCGAGCGCCGTCTCGATGGTCTCGCGGGAACCGACGTCTTCCCGAGCCGCTGGCGTGTACACGATGAGCAGGTCGATCCGCGTCCCGTTCTCCTGGGCGAGCGCCGAAGCGCCAAACAGAACAATCATCGCGACGGGTAGCCCGAGTCGTACCGGTCGGGTGTAGCGGCAACGCGGATAGCCGCGACCGTTGACCCGTGTGGACGGTGTGGACGGTTCGTTCACCCGGTTACCTCCTTGGCACGAGCTAAACGCACACCCCCTGGCCGTGTGACCCGAAGAAGGGTGTGGCTCTTTTCCGTCGCCGGCCGCAAGGGGTCGCTGTCGCGGGAAGAGGCATGACAAGAAGAGCTACTTTACCGGCCGGAGGCGTCTCGGGGACGCGGGTTCGGGGGCTCGCTGGACGGCGGTGGCGCCCCGTCGGCGTATTGCCGGGCGTGGTTCCGCTCGTACTCGCGCGCCTCGTGGAAGTCCCAGTACGCGTCGAAGTCGCCGCTCGCTCGCAGCGCCCGCAGCTTCAGGACCGCCTCGGCGCCGGCCAGACGCCAGCGGGCGCCGGTCAGCTCCATCCGGTCGCGCACCAGATGCCGGCAGGCCCCCTCGACCACACCCTGACGGCCCTGGGGGGGTGTTCGGCGCCGGCGACATCTGCGTCATGGTTCGCTATCCGGCCGAACAGCGCCGGTCGCTCGGCCATCTCGATAGCATGCGCATCCGGACCCCGGACGATGCTGTCGATCATGGGCATCGTCGCCCTGTCGGGCGTCGTCGTCAACGACAGTCTCGTGATGGTCGACTTCATCAACCGCAGGCGCCGGCAGGGCGGCAGCCTGCTGGCGGCCGTGCAGGAAGCGGGCGCGGCACGGTTCCGACCCATTCTGCTGACCTCGATCACCACGTTCGCGGGCCTGGCGCCCCTGCTGCTGGAACAGGGCGCGCAAGCCGATTGGCTGAAGCCGATGGCCGTCTCGCTGGCGTTCGGGGTGTTGTTCGCCACGTTCATCACGTTGGTGATGGTGCCGGCCGCCTACCTCGTGCTGGATGACGTCGAACGGCTGCTACGGCTACCGTTTCGCCGGCGGGATTAGCCGGGCGCAGCGAGAGCCCCGCTGCATTCGAGCGGGCGATGCATCCCGCGTGGACTGCGTTGCTCCTCGGTCGCATATGCCCAATATGCTCCCTCGTCGCGCCTTGCCACGCGGGCGCCTCGCCGCTCTCGGTTCCACGCGGGGTACCGTAACGACAATCCGGCGGGGGAAGCGATCGGCCGTGAGGACGTGCTGCGGGTGCTGACCCCGATCTGGGCAGGCAAGCCCGCCCTGGCGAGGAGGCTCCGCGGCTGGATTCGGACGGCGCTCGAATGGGCGCAGGGACACGGCTACGTCGACTTGAACGTCGCAGGCGAGGCCATCAACGGCGCGCTGCCGAAGACGCAGGCCGTGCGTGCTCACCATCCGGCCCTGCCCTACACCGAGGTCGGCGCGGCGCTGACCGCCATCGCGGACTCGGGGGCGGGGGCCTGCGCGACAGCGAGATCCGGTACGACTCCGGGGGGAATCCGGCGCTGGAGAAGGGCCGGCAGCGCGGGCGCATTGATGCCTGTTCGGCCGCGGTGATCGCTGTCGGGCTGGCTGAGCTACTGCGGACGACGCCCCGCTCGGCCCCGCGGGTGCTGGTGGCGAACCCGGCCGCGAACCCGGCCGCGTGAGATAATGCCGGCAAGGATGGCAACGATGACGGTGCTTCAGGGCGTGTTGGCTGGCGCGGGCGTCATGGCCGTGCTGATGGGGTTCCTCTGGCGCATGTTCGCGCACTACGACCGGAAGAACGAGGGCCGGTTCGAGGCGCTACGGACCGAGAACCGCGAGGCTCACGCCGGCATCGTGAAGAACATCGACGGCGTGAAGCAGGACGTTCGAGTGCTCACGCAACACCTCCTCGACCGCGGCAAGTGAGTCGCCATCACCAGCGCGCCCCGTCTCGCGCGTGGAGTCGGCTTCGCGCGGCCGTGCTGGACGGGACGACTACCGCTGCCGGCGCTGCAACGCGCGGACCGCGGAACAGGTGCATCACCTTGTCCCCTGTGCACCGGGGCGGCGCATACTGGGATCTCGGTCGGACCGGGCAACACGTGCGCGTGCAAGTGTCACCACGGCCCACGGGCAGGTTGCGGCCGCGTCGCCCGATACGCGGTCGCTGGAGCAGGTCCTGGCAAGCCGGCCGGCGGAAGCGGGAGCAGGGGGTCAAGCCCGACGCGAGTTACTATACCGCCGGCGTGACGAAGTCGTCGCGCATCCGAAACGCGGCTGACGATCCGGCCGCCCCCGGGGCGCTGTTGCCGGCCGAACCGGTGCGGATAGCCGCGGGCATGGTCGGTCTTTTCGGGTCAGGGCAGCCAGTGCAGGCGCCGGGCGTGGTTCATCCGCCGGGCGCCCCGCCGGACTGCCTTTCGGCCATGCGGCGGAACGGTCCGTCCGCTGCGAGCAGCTCGTCGTAGCTGCCGCACTGCGTCACCCGCCCCGCCTCGAGCACGTAGATCCGGTCCGCCTTGCGGATCGTGGACAGCCGGTGCGCGATGACGATGCGCGTCGCAGCCGACCGCTCGATACCGGCCATGGTCCGCGCCTGGGTTGCCGCGTCGAGCCAGCTCGTGGCCTCGTCGAGGAACAGGATGCGCGGGTTGCGGACCAGTGCGGCCGCGATGCGGATGCGCTGCATCTGCCCGCCGGAGACCACCGCCCTGTCGCCGAGCGGCGTATGCATGCCCATCGGCATGGCCTCGATGTCTTCGGCCACGCCGGCCTGCTCCGCGGCCCGCCAGGCGTCGTCCAGCGAGAGATTCTCGACGCCCAGGATGGTGTCGGCGATGCTGCCGGGCAGCAGCGCCTGGTCCTGGGCAACCACGCCGACCTGCCGGCGCACCGCGCGGTGATCGAGATGCTCGAGGTTCCTGTCGTCATAGTAGACGGCGCCTGACGACGGCGAGTCGAGCCCGAGGCCGAGGCGGAAGAGCGTGCTCTTTCCGGCGCCGGACTCGCCGATGATGGCCACGAACTCGCCGGGGCGCGCGTGGATCGAGACGCCGCGGAGGATCTCCGGCCCGCTGTCGGCATATCGGAAGTGCACTTGATCGAAGTGGATCTCACCCGAAAGCGTGAACGGCGCGGCGGTCGAGCCGGAGCCGGGAGCGGGCGCCTTCTCGAGAACGGGACGGACCTGTTCGCAGGCCGGCAGGATTGCGGCGGCGGTCTCGAACACCCCGCCCAGCGCTGCGATCGCGGCGAAGAAGACCGTCGCCGCCGTGTAGATCAAGAGAAAGTCGCCGGCGCCGGTCACGGCGCCGTCCGCGCCGGAGGCCAGCCGGAACAGAGCCGCCCCCGCAAACGCGGGGAGAGCGGCGCAGAACGCGGCGAGGTGTTCATTGAAGGCGGATATGCGAATCTCCGATTCCTTCTTCCTCCGGAACTGCCGCGCCCAGGCCGCGAAGGCGAGGCCTTCGGCGCCGCTCGAACGCAGCCTGGCGACCCCGGCGATGAACTGGAGCAGGTCGCCGGCCAGCAGGCGCGACACGTTCAGCAGCCGGCGCTGCGGCGGGATCTGCGACGCGCCGAGCCACGCCGCGACGCCGAGCGCGGCGAGGCCCACGCCGAGGATCAGCCAGCCGAACGCGGGCGCGACGAGGAACAGCAACGCCAGCGCCGGCAGCAGGAAGAAAGGGGCGAGCAGCGCCGCCGCCACGGCGCCGCCGAGCTGGTCGCGCAGCGTCTGGAACACCATTGCGCGGGTCCAGGTGTCGCCACCCGTGCGATCGGGCTCGCCCGCGCAGCGCAGCAGCCGGTCCCACAGCGCCGCCGTCAGCCGGGCCGCCCCGCGGCCCTCGATACGCATCAGCGTCATGCCGCGGAGCGTGGTCGCAGCGGCCGCGACCAGCGCGAGCGGGAGCAGGGCGGCGGAAAGGGCGACGAGCGTCCACGGATTGCCGGACGGCAGCACCTCGACGATGAGCACGTTCAGAGCCACCGGCGGCGCCAGGGTCAAGAGCCCGGCGCCGACGCCCACGAGAACGAACTGCACGACGTCCCCGAGGAGGTTCCGGGCCGCCATGCCGGCGAGATCGCCGCTTCGCGCCGCGCGCCCCGCGGGCAGCGGAGCGTAGGGGAACCAGGCGAACTCTTCGATCTCCCGTGCGAGCGCCGCATCGACACGCCGTGCGACGCCGGTGGTCGGGTCCAGCAGGCGGTAGCCCCCGAGGCGTGCGGGCAGCAGCGCGACCGGACGGCCGTCCCCGCGCCGGAAGGCCAGCATGGCGCCGCTGCTGCGGCGCCACCAGCGCTCGGCGGAGCGCAGCCGCACGCGCCGCGCATGGACGCCGGACACCTCGAAGACGCGCTCGGCGTCCACTGCCTGGCCCTCGGGCACGGATGGCGCATGGAACACGATCCCCTCATGGCGCCCGACGGCCGCGAGCGCCGCCGGCAGCGCGTCCTGTTCGGCGGCGACGCCGTGCTCGCCGAACAGCGCCGACAGCTCTCGTCTCGCGGCTTCCTCCGCGTCGACGCGATGCCGCGCGCCCTGGTTCTGGAGATTGAAGAGATCGGCGGCTCCGAGCTGGCGGTTGAGGCTCTCGGCGCCGAGCACCAGCGCGTGAAAGCGCGCCAGCCCCGTGTTCAGCAACGCGTCGGGGTCGAGCTCGGCAGAGGTGCGGGCAGTCGTCTCGGCTGCTCCGGCGAACGTCAGCCAGGCATCGCGCGTGACCGGCGCCGGACTGTCGTCGCCCGCGTGCTCGAAGTCGAGAAAGGCCGGCGCGGCGCCGGGTGCGGGCTCGATCCAGAGCACGTCCCGCTCCGCCGCGACCCGCTCCCCCGCCTCGGTCCGGACCGGGCCTGCGGCCACCCTGTGCTCGATGCGCGGCCTGGGCACGACGTCGCCGGCGACGACGGCTGCGAAGGTGTCGATCCAGGCGTCGACCAGGGCCGCGAGCGCGACACGACCGTCATGGCGCCGGACCGCCTCGATCAGGCGGCCGGCCGGCACCTGCCGCACGACCGTCCCGGCGATGCCCTTCGCGATGAGCCCGAGGCGTCCGCCGGCGCCGCCGGGAGGCGCTCCGGCGAAAGCGAGCTGCCCCGCGGGGATTCGGACGACGTGCCGGAAGCCCGAGGGCATGCCGTCGTCGCCCCACGCCGCGACGAACACGTCGAGCGCGCCCGCCTCGACCAGCCAGCACGAGGCGGGGTCGTCGAGCGCCAGCGGCCGGTTGGCCGCGGCCGGCACGGGCGGGCCGGCCGCGGCGGCGACCTCCTGCAGCCAGGCCGGGGTCGGTTCAGGCGTCACGGATCAGCTCCTGGTAGATGCCGCCCGCGACGGCGAGCTCCTCGTGCGTGCCCGCCTCGACCTGCCTGCCCCCGGCCATGACCACGATCCGGTCGCTGTCGCGCACGGTCGACAGCCGGTGGGCGACGATGAGGCAGGAACAGCCGCGCCGGCGCACGGCATCGTCGATCGCGTGCTCGGTGCCCGCGTCGAGCGCGCTGGTGGCCTCGTCGAGAATCAGTACCGAGGGCTCGTAGACCAGCGCCCGCGCGATCTCCAGGCGCTGGCGCTCGCCGCCGCTGAAGTTGCGCCCGCCTTCCTCGACCGGTGCGTCGTAGCCCTGCGGCCGGGCCAGGATGTCGTCGTGGATCGCCGCGTCCCTGGCCGCCGCCACCACCATCTCTTCGGGCGCCGCCCGGTTCCACAGGGTGAGGTTCTCGCGCACGCTCGCGGCGAACAGGAACGGGTGCTGATCGACGATGGACACCGAGTGGTGCAGCACGATGTCGGGGATGTCGCGTCGCGGCACGCCGTCGAACAGGATCTCGCCCGACCAGGGTTCGTACACGCCGGCGACGAGAAGCGCGAGGGTGGACTTGCCCGAACCGCTGGCGCCCACCACCGCGACCCGCTGTCCGGGTTCGATGCGGAGCGAGAAGTTCTCGATCAGCGGCGGCTGGTTCCGCTGGAAGCCGAAGGTCACGTCGCGCAACTCGATCCGCCCGGCGAGGCGCAGGCCGCCCGCGCGACCCGCGGCGCCCGGCGCCTGCCTGGCTGCGGTCCGGGCGCGGGGGACCGCGGGCGCGCGGAGGATCTCGTTGACGCGTTGCAGGTGGGCGTTGAGCACCTGGAACATGTCGGCGAACTGCGCGATACGGCACACCGGGCGCAGGAAGCTGCCCGCCACCACGTAGAGCGCCGCCAGCGTGCCGATGGTGATGTCGCCGTTCATCGCCCGCCAGCCGCCCAACCCGAACACGGCGGCCGCGCCCAGCATCAGGAACAGGTCGGGGAACGACAGGGCGACGTGGCCGATCTCGGCGAAACCCTGCCGCGCCGAGAGCTCGCGCGCCTGATAGCCGCTCCAGCGCGAGAAGAACGACGCTTCGGTCGCCGTCGCCTGAAGGTGCTCCAGATT
This sequence comes from Acidobacteriota bacterium, assembly GCA_011523845.1. GTDB lineage: Bacteria > Acidobacteriota > Vicinamibacteria > Vicinamibacterales > UBA8438 > WTFV01. The sequence goes on from WTFV01000097.1 coordinate 17,826, forward strand.
GCGCAGCCCGGCCATGCCATGGCCCGCCAGCTCGCCCTGCTCCCGGACGAGGCGGACGTTGAGATCGTCGCGCCGCGCGACCACCAGCCGCGTCAGCGCGAGAAGCAGCAGGCCGAGCGCGGCCAGCGCGAGCCCCGAGGGAGCGTCGAGGACGAACACCAGTGCAAGGAAGGCGAGGCTCGTTACCGCCTCGATGGTCAGCGCCACCAACTGCATCGCGCCGGCATTGGCGATGTTGTCGATCAGGTGCATGCGGTTGGCGAGATCGCCGGCCAGGTGACGGGCGTGGAAGTGCATCGGCAGCCGGAGCAGCCGGGTGAAGTAGCGGTCGCCGTGCTCGATCGAGAGGCGGATTCCCAGCCGGCGCAGCAGCCGCCGGTTGAGCCAGGTGAGCAGATAGGTCGCCGCCGCGGCGGCGACGGCCGCGGCGACGACGGCCGCGGCGACGCCGTCGTCTCCGGCGACGAGCACACGGTCGACGAACACCGACAGGAGCAGCGGCAGGGCGAGGCCGGGCAGCACCAGGAGCAGGGCGCAGAGGCCCGCGAATGCAAGCTGCCGCTTGCTGCCGGCGAGCCAGGGCCACAACTGCCTGAATGCGCCGGGGCGATTGCCGCCGCGCCGAAAATCCTCGGTCGACTCCGGCACCAGGACGACGCCGGTGAAGGCGCGGTCGAACTCCTCCCGGTCCAGCGAGCGATGACCCGATGCCGGATCGTTCACGTGGTACCGGTTCCTGCCGACGCCCTCCAGGACGACGAAGTGGTTGAACTCCCAGAAGAGGATGATGGGCAGCGGCAGCTTCGGCAGGTGGCGGGGCTCGCGCCGCCAGCCGGTCATCCGGAGGCCATAGGCTTCGGCGGCGGTGACGATGTCCGCCGCCGTGCAGCCGTCACGCCCGGTACCGCAGGCGTCGCGAAGCTCGTCGAGCGTCGCCCAGTAGCCGTGATGGGCGAGCACGATGCCGAGGCAGGCCGCGCCGCAGTCCGCGGTCTCCTGCTGCAGGAACACCGGGGTGCGCACGCGCCGGCGCCGGCCAGGGACAAGCCCTCGCCATGCCGCGGACAACCGATTCATCGCTCGCCCACCTCGCGCAAAGCCGCGGGGAGGGCACGCTTCTGCGCTGTCAGCGGGCGGCCCGGATTCATCGCTCGCCCACCTCGCGCGACGCGGCCTCCGGGACCGGCTGCTGCGGCACGGCGCTCGCCGGGCCGGCGCCGCGTGCCGCCAGCCGGAGCAGCGGCCGCCGGGCGATCACCGCGACCGCCCCCTCGACCCGCATCCCGTCGCGAGCGCCCGACCAGGGTTCGTCGAGGGCGACGCGCAGCCGGTGGGTGGCGCCGGGCGGGGCGGACGCGTCCGCACGCCGGGGCAGCCACCGGCGGACTTCGGCCGCCGGGCGCGCCGCTTCGACGACGCGAGCGGACCGTGCGCCGGCCCAGCCTATGCCCTCGGAGCGCACCCGGACGGGCGCGCCCGGCTCGACAATCGCCGCCAGATCACGATCCACGAACAGCACCGCATGCGCTTCGCCGCCGTCGCCGGCGAGCACGAGGACACCCTCGCGGACGACGGTGCGTTCGACCGGCCACAGGGCGCCCCAGGCCACCGCCACGACCAGGGCGGCGGCGAGGAGGAGACGACAGAGCCGCTCGTGGGGCGCGTCCGCCCATAGCGGATCGTCCAGTTCCTTGGGACGCATCCGGGCCGCGAGCGCCGCATCGCGGAAGATGGAGTCCTTCTTCTTCATGCCGGTTCGCGTCCCGCAATGGTCCCGGTCCCCGCGACCGCCCGGGCCGCGGCCGACCGCCGTGCCGGGCGGCCGCCCAGGAGGAACTCTCCGACACTGCCCTCGATCAGCGGATCGAGGCCCGTGGCCTCGGCGAAGAGCGTGGCGTCGCCGGCGCCGAGCGCGCACGGCGCGAGTCCGAGGTCGGTCGCGGCCAGATACAGGGTCTGATAGAGAACCCCGGTGTCGCGCAGAATCAGCGCATAGGCGATCGACCGGTACTTCCACATGACCCGCGCGAACCGCGCGGTCACGATGACGAGCGCCTGGGTCTCGGGGATGCCGCCGGCACTGGTTCGGGCTTCTGCGAGCAGTGACGAGACGGCGGGCGTTCGACCGGTGATCCGCACGAGCGCGTGACCGGCGGCATCGTAGTGATACAGTCCCGGCTCGATGTCGGCCGCGCGGTCGACGGCCACGTAGATCTCCAGTTCGCCGCGCGCGCCTCCGGTCGGATAGGGGCGCTTCACCGCTACCTCGAAGTCGCCCCGTTCGCCTGCGGGGCCGGCCGGCGTCGCCAGGTTGCCGCGAATGCGGGCCGCGCGGTCGAAGAGCGCGCCGATATCGCCGAGCGTGATCGGACGGTCCGCGTCATAGGTCCGGAGCGAAGCGCGTCTCTCCAGCACGTCGGCCAGGGATCCGCTCGCACGAGCGGCGTTGGCCGGCGGTAGCGCCGTTCGCTCCCCGGGCCAGGGCGGCCGGGTCGGCGGCGGCGGATCGATCGTTTCGCGATGGTCGAACGTCGCGCCCATGGGGTCGCGGTGCCAGCCCCGCCGGTGATGACGGTACGCGGCGAGGTCGTGGAACTCCCACTGTTCGAGCGCCTCCCGGCGCCGGGGGTCCGCTTCCGCCCGTTCGAGAAAGCCGGTGGCGGCCAGCGCGCGGCGGACGATGGAGGTCTCGAGCGCCGCCAGCTCGGAAAACGAGAGCCGCGCGCCCGCGAGCGGCGATTCGAGAAGCCAGCTCCGATCGTCGCGCCGGATGCAGGCGAACCGGTCGAGCCCGATCTCCGGTGCCGGTTCCGCCGCCAGCGACGGAACGAATGCGGCCCACTGCGGCAGCAGCACGGCGCGCTCCCCCGCCTCGTCGAGAAGCGGAAACTCGACCAGGCCGGCTGCGGCCAGCCGCCGGAGAACCATCAGGAACGCGGTCGCCCGATCGGGTCCGCCGGCTTCGAGCGCAAGGTCCCGCAACGCGGCCGCATGCGCGCCCTTCGACAGGCGATCGAGCACGGCCGCATACGCCTTCTCCCAGGGCAGGAACAGCACCATCCTGCCGTCCGGCTGCCGCACCGCGAAGGAGGTCCCGTCGCCGGACTGCTGCAGGCGACAACCCCGCAGCAGCCGGCAGTGGATTCCCGGCGTTCGCGGCAGATCGAAGAAGCTCATGAACCCCCTCGCGTTTCGCGGCAGCCCTCGATTCCCGGTTCCCGGGCATTCGCGGCAGTCTACATGAAGATCCTGCGGTTTTCCGGATCCTGCGGTACGGAACGAACATGTCATTCCAAGGATTGCGGTGGTGGAAACGTTGTACTGGTATCAGGATGTGTGTCTCGTACAATGCTCGCTCACGGTATGGACACGGACGAAACTCTGGCCCACCGGGCCGCGGCGGGGGATTCGCACGCGTTCGCCGAATTGATCGAACGGCACTACGCGCGCATCTATCGGTTCACTCTGCGGGTGCTGGGCGATGCGGAGGAGGCGGCCGAGGTTGCCCAGGACGTCTGCGTGATGCTGCCCGCGAAGCTCGCCCGGTTTCGAGGCGATTGCGGATTCACGAGCTGGCTGTACCGGGTGGTCGTCAACGCCGCGCACGATGCGCGGCGGCGCATGTCTTCGCGGCGCCGCAACGAAGCGCTCCACGCCGAACTGGAGATGCTGAGGCGGGCCGGGGAAACCGCCCGAGTCAGGCAGTTGGCCTGGTTGCGACAGGCCCTGGATGCCCTGCCGGAGGATCTGCGGGCCACGGCGATTCTCGTCTGCGACGAGGGGTTGCGGCACGCCGCCGCCGGCGAGATTCTCGGCGTGTCCGAGGCGACCGTGTCCTGGCGGATGCACGAGTTGCGAAAGCGCCTGCGCGCGATGGCCGCCGCCGAGGAGGAGGCCGTGCCGTGACCGATCCGATCGGAAGACTGAAGGAAGGATGGAGCCGATGAAGACGATGGACGAAATGCGGCAGCAGTTGATCGACAAGGCCGAAGACGACATCGCCTTCCGCAGCCGGCTGCTGGCCGAGCCTCGCGCGGTGGTCGAGGAGGAATTCGGGATCGAGGTTCCCGAGTCGCTCGAGTTGCGGGTCCACGAGGACAGCCGCTCGGCGGTGCACTTGGTGCTGCCCCCAGACCCGAAGCTCGACATGCAGGAGTTGCGGACGGCGTCGGGTGGTCTCTGTGACGGTTGCACTCCGTGCTGGTGACGCACGCGGGCGACTCCTGCAACCGGTCTCCACAGTGAAGGAAGGATGGAGCCGATGAAGACGATGGACGAGATGCGGCAGCAGTTGATCGACAAGGCCGAGGACGACCTCGCCTTCCGCGGCCGGCTACTGGCCGAGCCCCGCGCGGTGGTCGAGGAGGAGTTCGGGATCGAGGTTCCCGAGTCGGTCGAGTTGCGGGTCCACGAGGACAGCCGCTCGGCGGTGCACCTGGTGCTTCCCCCGGAACCGAAGCTTGACATGCAGGACTTGCAGACGGCGTCGGGTGGTGCCTGTTTTGCCCATCCGTGCTGGTGACGCCCGCAGGCGACTCCCGCAACGCGGTCGCCCTCATGGCCGGCTCGCGTTCGCGATGGGAGCAGGCCATGAGAGGAGGCGCCACCTATGCTGGGCCGGCCCATGCCGGGTCTCCACATGAGGGAAAGATGCAGCCGATGAAGACGATGGACGAAATGCGGCAGCAGTTGATCGACAAGGCCGAGGACGACATCGCGTTCCGCGGCCGTCTGCTGGCCGAGCCCCGCGCGGTGGTCGAGGACGAGTTCGGGATCGAGGTCCCGGAGTCGCTCGAGTTGCGAGTCCACGAGGACAGCCGCTCGGTGATGCACCTGGTGCTGCCCCCGGAACCGAAGCTCGACATGCAGGACTTGCGGACGGCGTCGGGTGGCATCTGCGAGGACGCCTTCCGGGGCTGGTGACGCACGCGGGCGACCGCAACGCGGTTCGCCCTCATGGCCGGCTCGCGTTCGCGACGGGACCAGGCCATGAGAAGAGGGCGCCACGGATGAAGGCGACAGGCGCGCCCATGCCGGGTCTCCACGTGAAGAAAGGATGGAGTCGATGAAGACGCTGGACGAAATGCGGAAGCAACTGATCGACAAGGCCGAGGACGACATCGCCTTCCGCGGCCGTCTGCTGGCCGAGCCCCGCGCGGTGGTCGAGGAGGAGTTCGGGATCGAGGTTCCCGAGTCGGTCGAGTTGCGAGTCCACGAGGACAGCCGCTCGGCGGTGCATCTGGTGCTGCCCCCGGAACCGAAGCTCGACATGCAGGAGTTGCAGACGGCGTCGGGTGGTAACTGCATAACATCCCCTCCGTGCTGGTGACGCACGCGGGCGACTCCCGCAACGCGGTCGCCCTCATGGCCGGCTCGCGTTCGCGACGGGAGCAGGCCAGGAGAGGAGGCGCCGCCAATGGCGCGCTCGCCGCCCGTCTGGCCGGTTTCGGCGCGGTGGTGGTAACACGAAGGGGACGAAGGTCCTGCCTCAGGGCCTGCGTCGTCCTGCCTCAGGGCCGCAGGTACGGCAGGTCGTACTCGGGAGGATCGAGCAGGGACGCCAGGAACTCGCGGCGCGGCTCATCGAGACCCCCAGCGCCGCCGCCGACCAGCGCGCCGACGTCGGCGTCGAGCAACGGCGTGAGGCGCCCCATCTCGCGCCCGATGTCCTCGTCGAAACGGAAGCGATCCGGTGCGCGGGTGTCACGTACCGCCCGGTCCCTGTCCGCGCCGGCCCTGCGCGCCATCGCCTCCCACTCGTCGTCCGTGGTGTCGTCGACGCGCGCGTTGGTGACCCGGCGGTACGCCTCGACGTAGCGGTCGAGGAACGGCCGGTGCGCCTCCTTGGGCCGCATGTCGTTGATGAACGTGCGCCTGGCCGTCCGCAGCCAGACGCCGCGTTCTTCCGGCGCGAGAAGGCTGCCGTCCAGCAGGTAGGCGAACATCATGAGGAAGCCGAGGTAGTGCTCGTTGACCCTGCGGATCAGATCGCCCATGCCGTCGACCGCGTACTCCCCCCGCAACCGATACTTGAACGCGTCGTTCGGAAACGCGTAGTAGAAGACCAGGTCCCGCAGCGTCCGGCACTGGTCCGGCCTGTGGTCGACCCCGATCAGTCTCGCGATGTCGTCCGTGTAGAAACCGTAGTGGACCAGGTGGTCGTAGTGCTCGCGGGGTTCGGCCGTGCCGTAGTAGTGGGCGTCGTACGCGGCGATGCGGTCGTCGAGCCGGCCGGCGACCCGACGCCGAAAGTCCGGCCGGGTGATCAGCTTGTGAACCAGCAGGCCCTGCATCTCGGTGATGTTCGCGAGACCGCCGCTTGAGGGCCGCGTATAACCGATCAGATAGACGTTGTTCAGGTCACGGGGAACGACGCCCATGAAATTGTCCCGGTAGCGGTAGCGCCAGGGCGTCACGCCGCCGATCAGGACGGGCGGCAATCGAGGCTCCTCGGGGCCGCCCCTCACGTAGTGGTCGAAGCGTCGCTCGACGCCGGCGCAGGTGATCGTCTGCCGGTCGAAATCGACCGGCGCATCCTTCGGCGCCAGTATCACCCGGCCGGTGTGCAGCCACATGGCGATGTCGTTCAGGAGGTATCCCTGCGCGATGGCGGCTTCGAGATCCGCGCCGAAGCGCTGGCGGTACTGGTCGATCGGCCAGTACTTGACGACGACCGTGCCGTTGGGCGGACGCGAGCGGCTCGTGACGTGGCTCCCATCGCGCACAGCGGCCGGAAAATGGTCGTACAGCAGTATCGGATTCCGGCCGTCCGCGTACGTGCCGCCGTAGAGGATGGAGCCGTAGCGTTCGTTGGACATGTAGCGGAAGTTGTGGAACTCCAGTTGGTCCAGGGCGAACAGCGCCGGCAGCATCCCGCGCGGCCTGAAGTACGCCTTGTCGATGGGGAAGAAACCGTTCGTCCTGACGATGATCCGGTTGTTGTTCGGTACCAGCTTCGAGATGATGAGGTTGGCGGAATCCCCCATCGTGTCGAACAGGAACGTCCGGTTCGTGACGGAGTAGTCGACCGAAGCCAGGTCCCCCATGACGGCCCGCTTGAAGCCGGTGCAGAAGACGACGTGGCGCGCCTTGAACGTCTCGCCTGACCGCGTGCAGACCACGCTGTGGTCCTCGAAGTTCTCCACCCTGACCACCAGATCCCGCACCGTCCTGTCGCTGAACTCCCGCCGCCAGCGCTGCTGCATGGCATGGAACGCGGTGGCGGTCGGATAGAGGTCTTCACGGAAGGTCGTCGCGAGATCGAACGAATAGAAGCTCGTCAGGGTGCTCGACACCAGGTCGAAGTCCAGGCGCCCGCTCGCGTTCAGGCGATCCCAGACGGTGTCGCCCGCCTCGGACACGATGCGGAAATCGGCTCCGGTGCGCTCGAGTTCGCGGGCCAGCGGTACCGCGCTGAAGCCGCCGCCGATGATGCAGACGTCAATCATTCCCACAAGGACCCTTTCGATGCGCTGGCGCGGCGCGGCGACACGGGCTATGCGACGACCGGGTGGCCGCTGGCTTCCCGGACGATCTCGAACGCCCTTCGGTTCGCGTCGCGAGACCACTTGCTCATGACTCCGATTGTTGCGGCAGTCTACATGAAGGTCCTCCGGTCTCCGATCCTGCGGTGCGGAGGACAGTCGTACCAAGGATTGCGGTGGCGGAAACGTTGTACTGATATCGAGGTTGCTCCTGGCGGATGCACGAGCTGCGAAAGCGCCTGCGCGCGATGGCCGCCGGTGAGCAGGAGGCCG
>WTFV01000112.1 GCA_011523845.1 Acidobacteriota bacterium
GTGCAGACCCCGCCTCCCGCGCCCGCCGGTGCTCCACCCCCGGCGCCTGCCGGGGCGCTGCCGGCGCGGGCCGCGCAGCAGATCGCGGCATTGCTGGCGGCCAAGGCGGCGCGGACGCCCGCGCAAGCCAAGATCGGCTCCCGGCTCCTGACGGAGGCCGCGGCCGTGCCCGGCGGTCCGGGGCCCGCCGGGTCGCCGCAATCGGCCGTTGCCGCGCCGGGGGCCGCGGGGCTGCGCGGCGACCGGGTGCTGGTGGACATCCGGGCGGACGTGACGCCGGCCGTCCTCGAGCGCATCCGCGAGCTGGGCGGAACCGCGGTCGACAGCGTGCCCCGCTATCGCGCCATCCGGGCGCGGTTGCCGCGGACCGGCCTGGAACCGCTCGCCGAGCTCGCCGCGGTGCAGTCGATCCGGACCGCGGACGAGCCGCAGACGCGGACCGCGCGGCAGCGGTCGGCCGGCAGTGGATCGGGCCCGGCGGCGGGCGCGGTGACCCGCAAGGCCGACACGAGCGAGGGCGACCGCGCCCACCGTGCCGACGTCGCCCGCAGCACGCACGGCGTGAACGGCGCGGGCATTGGCGTCGGCGTGCTCTCCGACGGCGTCGACACGCTCGCGGCGCAGCAGGCGACGGGCGACGTGCCGGCCCTGGTAACCGTGCTGCCCGGGCAGGAGGGCGGCGCGTTCCGGTACTCCTGCGGCGGCGGGAGCAATGGGAGCGAGGGGACGGCGATGTTCGAGATCGTCCACGATCTCGCGCCGGGCGCCGAGCTGTTCTTCGCCACCGGCGGCGGCGGGCAGGCGCGGATGGCGCAGAACATCGAGGACCTGTGCGCCGCGGGCGCCGACGTCATCGTCGACGACATCGGATATCCGTCCGATCCGGCCTTCCAGGACGGCGACATCGCCCGGGCGATCAGCACGGTGACCGCCAACGGCTGCCACTACTTCTCGTCGGCCGGCAACGGCGGCAGCCTCTACCACGGCACGTCCGGCGTGTGGGAAGGCGATTTCGCCGCCGGGCCGGCGTTGGAGCTGAACGGCACCGAGGTCGGCACCGCGCACGACTTCGACAGCGGCGTTGCCTGGAATCGCATCACGCAGGACAGCACGTCCGGGGTCATCCTGCAGTGGGCGGATCCGTGGGGCGCGTCGACGAACGACTACGACCTGTTTCTGCTGGACGCGAACGACAACGTTCTGGCCTCGTCGACGAGCACGCAGGACGGCACGCAGGATCCCTCCGAGTACATCGGTGGTTCGTGCGCGAACGACGGCGTGGGCACCCGCCTCGTAATCGTCAGGAACACGGGCGCGGCGGATCGCTACCTGCGTCTCACCTACGCGCGAGGGGACTGACACCGACGGCAGCGGCGAGGCCGGCTCGGGCGACGCGTACTGGAACGACGGCGACGGCTGGGCGCCGATCGGCGACGGTGCGGCCGCGTTCGAGGCAGCCTTCGAGGGCAACCGGCGGACCATCAGCCGCCTGTTCCTCGATCGCGGCGACTACAGCGGGCTGTTCGGCGCGACCGGCTCGGCGAGCCTGATCCGCCGCCTCGGTCTCGTCGACGCCGACGTGACAGGAGAGGACTACGTCGGCGGGCTGGTGGCGGAAGGCGCGGGCGACATCCGCTCCAGTTACGTCACCGGCCGCGTCTCGGGCGACAACACGGTCGGCGGACTCGTCGGCCGCAACGCCGGCACCGTCACGGCCAGCTACGCCACGGCGCGGGTGGCCGCCGACGATCTCGCCGGCGGGCTGGCCGGGTCGAACGACGACGACGCCTGGATCCGCGCCGGCTACGCCACCCGCCGCGTCTCGGGCGACGACTCGGGCGGCCTGGTCGGGTTGAACGACGGCACGGTCGCCGCCAGCTACGCCACCGGCCGCGTCCTGGGCAGCTCCGACGTCGGCGGTCTCGCCGGGGACGGCAGCGGGGCGTTCCGCGCCAGCTACTGGGATAGGGAGGCCTCGGGGGTGCGCGTAGGACTCGGCGCGGACGATCTCGACGACGACGGGTGGCTCGAAGCCGGCGAGTCGCCGACGTCCGGCGTGGCGGGCTTGTCCACCGCGGCCCTGCAGGGCCCCACGGGCTACGGCGGCATCTACGCGACGTGGAATCTCGACCTGGACGGCGACGCGGTGCCCGACCTGCCGTGGTTCCTCCGGTCGGCCGGCAGCTATCCCATCCTGGAGTCCCTCGACTACGCCGCGGGCGGCTACCAGCTCTCTCGAACGCCCACGCTGACGGCGGCGACGTCCGCGGGGCAGGCGCAGGTGGCGCTGACCTGGACGGCGCTCGATGCGAGCTGGGTCGATGGTCCGGAAATCACCTACAACGTGATCCGCGACGATGGAGCCACTTTCGAGGTTCTCCTGGAAGAGAGCGACGGCTCCCGCTACACCGATACCGACGTGACCGTCGGCACGACGTACACCTACCAGGTAGCGGCGGTGGTCAACGGTGGCGAAGCGACGCGCAGCGCGGTGCTGCAGGTGGTGGCGGGTTCCGGCAACCAGCCGCCAGCGGCGGTGGGCGCGCTCGCGGACCGCACGCTGCGTGTGGGGGAGAACGCGGCGACCGTGGACGTGGCGGGCGCGTTCGTCGACCCCGAGAACGATGCGTTGACGTACGCGGCGTCCTCGTCGGCCACGGGCGTGGCCACCGTCGGCACGTCGGGAACGCAGGTGACGATCACGCCGGCCGGCGCGGGCATGGCGACGATCACGGTGACGGCGACCGACGCGGGAGGCTCGAACACGAGCGCCGTGCAGCACTTCACCGTACGCGTGTGGTCGGCGACGGCGGTCGACTACGACACCGACGACGACGGGCTGATCGAGATAACGACGCTGGCGCAGCTCGATGCGGTGCGCCACGACCTGGACGGGGACGGCACGCCCGCCTCCGGCAGGACGACAACGTATCGCGCCGCGTTCCCCGCTGCCGTCGATCGGCTGGGCTGTGGCGGGGTCGACGGCTGCACGGGGTACGAGCTGGCCGCCGACCTCGACTTCGACACCAACGGCAGCGGCGGCGCCGACGGGGGCGACGACTACTGGAACGGCGGCGCCGGCTGGGACTCCATCGGGTCCGACAGCACGCCGTTCGCCGGGACCTTCGACGGGAACGGGCGGACCATCGCCAACCTGTTCATCGACGCCGGCGGCGACGGCGTTGTGGACGCGGGGCTGTTCGGCGTGACTGGGCCGACGAGCCTCATCCGTGGCGTCGGACTGGCGGGAGTGGCGGTGCGGGCGGAGGGTGACATCGTCGGCGGGCTGATCGGCGACAACAGAGGCGTCGTCTCTACCGGGGCTGGACCGTGGACCTGGACGGCGACCGTCGCCGGGAGTCGCCCTGGGACTTCGGGACGGGCGCCCAGTACCCGGCCCTGGCGCTGGACGTGGACGGCAGCGGGCGGGCGAGGTGGCAGGAGTTGGGCCACCAGTTGCGGACGGGCCCCACGCTGAGCGTGTCGGGTCGGAGGCCGGAGGCGGCCCTGACCTGGACCGCGGTGGATACGAGCCACTGGACGGCACCGCCGGCCGTTCGCTACACGGTGTTCCGCGACGACGGCGGGGGCATGGAGATTCTCGTCGAGGACGTCGACGGTCTGGAGCACACCGATACCGGCCTCGCCGCCGGGACCACGTACACCTATCAGGTGGCGGCGCTGGTCGGGGGCGGCGAAGCGGCCTGGAG
>WTFV01000089.1 GCA_011523845.1 Acidobacteriota bacterium
GTCGGAATGCAGCGCGGCGACCGCCGCGCTGCATTCCGACCGGCGGTGCATCCCGCCCGACCGCGGGGGTTCCGCGGAGCGGCCCCTCGCCCCGCGGTCGCCGTGCGCCCGACAGGCTCCTCGTCACGGCCCGGTCGGGCACGGGCGGCTCTCGACCCGCCGCCGCCATCGGCGTTCCCGGGGTAAGGACAGTGATCGACATGACCTTGCCAACTACGTTCAGTACCGTCCCGCTTGGCCGCGGTTCCTGTGAGCGGCGTGGCGAGGCAATCCCCATCACCGCCCCAACCCGTGCTCACCGGCCGCCGTCCGGGTTGATCGGTCGCATGCGGCGTGCCAGAATGGCATGCCTGGAATGGCGACCTTCGACAGGAGACGACGGATGAACAGGTGGTTGACCGTGGGGTGTCTGGCGGCGGTGGCGGCGTTCTTCCTGGTGGGCGGTGCGGCGGTCGAGACCTCGTCGGGGGCCGGTGCGGGGCTCCCCGCGGCGATTCAGGAGACGACCAGCTCGACGCTCGACGGCGTGTTCACGCCCGCCCAGGCGCTCCGGGGGCAGCGCGTCTACAACGAGAACTGCTCGTCCTGCCACGGACACGGCCTGCGGGGCGGCGAGATGGCGCCGAGCCTCGCCGGCGCCGGTTTCATCGTCTACTGGACCGAGGTGCCGGTGGGGGCCCTGTTCAATCGGATGAAGCTGACGATGCCCGAGGACGAGCCGGGCCGCCTGTCGGACCAGGAGTACACCGACGTCCTGGCCTACCTGCTCGACCGGAGCGACTATCCGGCGGGAGAGAACGAGCTGTCCACGGACAAGGCCGAGCTCGACAGGATCATGATCGTCGCCGCCGAGTGACGCCGGGCGGCCGGGCGGCGACCCCGGGGGTGCCGTCTGCGGACCGCGCCGGCGTCGTTCCGGACCGCTGGCGCGGGTCCCGGACCGCGCCGGCACCGGCCCCCGGACTGCCTGCCGCCCCGACCGCCCGCTCCGGCTGCGGGAGTGACCAGCCCGGAGAGCGTCGCCTGCGGCTCCGCTCACCGCCCAACCGACCCTGCCAGGAGTCCGCACCGTTTCGTCAAGCATCGCCGGCAGGGTCATGGCCGCCTGCCGGTCGAGGCGCTTGAGGAGGCTCGCACCCGTGGGGAATCGGCTTATCATGAGCCGGATGACGCGACCGGGCCGTCGCGCCGTTCGCAGTGGGCGCGATCCTCGGATCGCCCGGACCCGAGCCGGGACACTCTGGTCGGCGCTTCGGGAGGAGTAGGCTTGGACACCGTCGTCTCCCTTTCCAGCGACACCGAGACCCGCCCGACGGCCGGGATGCGCGCGGCGATGTCCGCCGCCGAGGTGGGGGACGAGCAGAAGGGTCAGGATCCGACCGTCGCGCGCCTCCAGGAACGGGTGGCGGACCTGCTCGGCAAGGATGCCGCGCTCTGGCTGCCGACCGGGACGATGTGCAACCTGGTGGCGGTCAAGACGCACACCCGTCCGGGGGACGCGCTGGTGGCCGAGGCGATGGCGCACGTCATCCGCGCCGAGTCAGGCGGCGCGGCGCTCGCCTCCGGCGTCATGGTGCAGGGGATCCACACCGAGCGGGGCGTCTTCGCCCCGGCCGACCTCGAGGCGGCGATGGACCGGGTGGTCGCCGTGCCCGTTCCCTATGGCCAGCCGGTCGGACTGGTCTGCGTCGAGCAGACCCACAACTTCGGCGGCGGCGCCGTCTGGACGCGGGAGGAGCTCGGTGCGGTGGCGGCGTGTGCGCGATCGCGCGGCGTGCCGCTGCACATGGACGGGGCGCGGCTGATGAACGCCAGCGTGGCGAGCGGCGTCGCGGCGGCGGCGTTCGCCGCCGAGGTGGACAGCCTCTGGATCGATTTCACCAAGGGGCTCGGTGCGCCCATCGGCGCGGTGCTGGCCGGGCCGCGGGATTTCATCGCGGCGGCGCGCCGCTACAAGCAGCTATTCGGCGGAGCGATGCGGCAGGCGGGGGTGGCCGCGGCGGGCTGTCTGTACGCTCTCGACCACCACGTCGACCGGCTGGCCGAGGACCACGAGCACGCGCGTCTGCTGGCGCGCGGCCTGGCCGCGATCGACGGCATCGAGGTGCGCAACGCCGCGCCGGAGACCAACATGATCTTCTTCGACGTGAGCGGCCTCGGCTTGAGCAACCGGGAATTCGTCGACCGGCTGGCCGCGGCCGGCGTGCGCGTGAGCGGTGCGGGAGGGCAGATCCGGGCGGTGACCCATCTCGACGTCTCGCGGCAGGGCGTCGAGCGGGCGCTCGGCGCAATCGGAGAGATCGCCTCCGCGGCTTGCGGCTGAGACGGCGGCGCTTCCCGCGTACCTTGCCCGGGGTCCGTCATGCCGGCCGGAATCGTGCGACAGCACCCGCAGTTGACCTGGATGTCGGCGACCACCGCACCTCTCCGTGTCTGTGCAGGCTCTCACGCGCACGCATCCCGCGGTTGACCTGGATGTCGGCGACCACCGCACCCCGGCGCTTCCTTCTCGCCTCCCACCAGTGCCTCTACTTCGGCGACCGGGAGGCGCGGACGCAACTGCTCCACCCGTACGAGCCGCGCTCCGCGGAAGACTACGCGATCCTCGCGCGCGCCGGATTCCGCCGGTCGGGCCCCGATCTCTATCGCCCCCGCTGCCACGCGTGCCAGGCCTGCATACCTGCCCGCGTCGCCGTGGACCGCTTCCGGTGGGGGCGCCGCTTCCGTCGCGTGCTCAAGAAGAACGCCGACCTGTCCGTGCGTGCGCAACCGGCCGTGGTCGACGATGCCTGCTTCGATCTGTACGCCCGCTACATCCGCGGCCGTCACCGGGACGGCGAGATGTATCCGCCGTCCCGGAGCCAGTTGACGCACATCGCCCAATCGGACTGGGCCGGGACGTTTTTTCTGAAGGCGTGGCTCGGGGATCGGCTGGTGGCCACTGCCGTCACCGACACGCACGATGACGGCCTGTCGGCGATCTACACGTTCTTCGATCCCGACCTGGCCGACCGCAGCCTCGGCGTCCTCGCCGTCTTGAAGCAGGTGGAAGAGTGCCGGCGTCGCGGCCTGCCGCACCTCTACCTCGGCTTCTGGATCGCCGAGTCGCCCAAGATGCGCTACAAGATCGACTACCAGCCCCTGCAACTGCTCGTGGGCGGCCGTTGGCAGGAGACGTGAGACAATTCGCAATGCGCCGATGGTTCACCAGGTCGGAGCTGCTCCGATTCATGCCGCGGGCGTATCGGCGGTTTCTGTACGCGGCGGTTTCGCTGACGGTGCTCTGGCAACTGGCGGCGACCCTGGCGCCCGCCACCGGGTTCACGCGCGAGTACTACTATCCCCTCCACCGCGCCGCCGACCCGGCCGCATTCGACGCCACCGGCGTCCCGGGCGTCGAAGCGCGGGCCGTGAGCCTGGATCTGGACTTCCTGCGCGAGCAGAACCTGCCGAACCGCGACTACATCGTTCGCTGGCGCGGCGTGTGGTTCTCCCCGCGTCCGGAACGGATCGACTTTCGGGCGGGCGCCGACGACGGCGTGCTCGTGCGGGTGGACGACCAGGTGGTGATTGCGGCCGAGATGGGCACCAGGAGACGCACCGTCGCACTGGAGACCGGTGCGCATCGGATCGAGATCGACCATTGGCAGCGCGGGGGCGGCAGGACGCTGAACGTGCGCTGGGCGTTGCCTTCCGGTGATTCGGAGCCGGTCGGCGCCACCCGCGTGTTCCCGACGGATCCGGGTGTGCACGGCTACCTGCTGGCGACGGTGTCGGCGCGGTTGGGGAACCTGGCGCTGATCGTCTGGGTCGCCGGCGCCGCGGTCCTGTCCGGGCGAATGGCCTGGCTCGTGGGGCGAGGGGTCTGCCGGGCGGCCGCGGCGCTCACCGCCGGTGAAGTGAGCAGCCGCTTGCGCGCCGTGTTGTTTCCCGCGCTGCTGGGCCCGAGCCAGTTGCTGCTCTTCGGGCCGTGGACGATGCACACGACCAATCGGGCCGAGTTCCTGGTGCCGTTCTCGACTCTCGCACCACGCTGGATCTGGCTGCTCGGACCGATCGCGGGTGGGCTGGCGGCACTCGGGCTCCTCCTGCCGCCGCGGTGGTTTCGGGTCTTCGTCGCAACGCTCTGCGCGGGCGGCGTACTGCTGTGGGTGCAGGGAAATCTGCTGATTGCCGAGTACGGCCTGCTGGACGGTGGAGATCTCGATCTCGCGTCGCACGCCTGGCGCGGCCCGTTCGAAGTCGGCCTGTGGATCGCCGTGGTCGGCCTGGCGGCGTGCTTCGCAGGCGCGGTGACCCGGGCAGCGCCGGCGGCGAGCGTGCTGTTGATGTCACTGCAGGCGGTCGTCCTGTTCGGGTCGACGCTTGCGCCGCCCGGCGGGTCCGGCGCCGGGGACGAGGCGGCGCCGAGCTGGAGCGAGGTGCCACCGGAGGCTTACGAGCTGTCGCGCGGCCGCAACATCATCCACATCGTGCTCGACATGTTCCCATCGCACATAGTGGCCGAGATCCGGGACGACGACCCCTCCGCCTTCGATCGCGCGTGGTCCGGATTCACCTTCTACCGGAATCACCTGGGCGCGTTTCCGACCACGAAGGGCAGCATGCCCGCGATGCTCACCGGGGTTCCCTATCGCAACGACGCGCGATTTTCGGACTACCAGTGGGCGCATCCCTCCGTCTTCCATGCGCTCGGGCAGCACGGGTACCGGCTCAGGTCCTTGACGGCCGACGGCCGCGATCATCCGCGCGCAGCGTTCCCCGGTGCCGAGGACGCCGTCGCCTACACCATCCCCAGACCGTACGACAGCTTCCGCGCCTACGTCGACAGCACGTCGGCTCAACTGCTGGATCTGTCTCTGTTCCGGCACCTGCCGCACGGCGTCAAGTCCGGCGTCTATCGCGACGGAGAATGGTTGCTGCAGCAGCGGATTGCGTCGCGTTGGGGGGAGATCTCCGGCGCCCCGCGGAGCCTTGGAGACACGGTGTTCCTGATGGATTTCGCCAGCAGGATCGAGGCGGAGGGCGAATCCCCCGTGTACTCGTTCCTGCACGTGATCACACCGCATCCACCGATCGTTACGGACGCCGACTGCCGATACGTGGGTGGGCGGGTGCGTCTGACCCGGGCACGGTACGTGGATCAGGCACGCTGCGCGTTGACGGTTGTCCAGGCGCTCCTCGACCGCCTGCGTGCGCTCGGTCTCTACGATCGCAGCGCCATCGTCGTGACGTCCGATCACGGGCTCGGGCTGTTTCCCCCGCGCGGTACTCCACCCTTCCGCCAGGGCGTCCCCTCCGGAAAGTCGCTGCTGCGAGTCAGGATCGACGCCACGCCGCTGTTGCTGATAAAGCCGTTCGGCGCCCAGGCGCCACTGCAATTCTCGGATGCTCCCACCTCGCTCGCCGACCTGCCGGCCACGCTGCTCGACCTGGCCGAGTTGCCGAACACCCTGGGAACCGGGATGTCGGCGCTGGCGCTGGATCCGACAAGACCCCGCGAGCGCACGTACGCGGATCACTCCTGGGGAGATCGCAACAACTCCGGCAGCCAGTACTTCGACGTCCTCCACCTGTACACCGTCGACGGACAGGTAACCAACCCGGAAGCTTGGCGCTACCGGCGGCCGATCTTCGATCCGACGGCAAACGGGAGGGCGCAGTATCGGGCTCATCGGATCGGCATGTCCGCGGCCGAAGACGACGCGGCGCCGGCCGGCCAGCAGGTCTACCGGACCGACCCGTATGCGGTCTTCTTCCTGAAGCCCGAAGAGGACCGCATCGCGTTCGACGTACGCCCGGCGGCAGATTCGCAGACGGTGACCGTGCGGATCGACGGCCACGTGGTCCGCCGGATCTCGCTCTCCGGCGAGGCATGGCGCCGCCTCGAGTTTCCGGTCGAAGCGCGCGACGCGGGCGACGGCCCGTTTTGCATCGAGTTGCTGGTGAGTTCCCGGGGGGGCGACGGCGACGGTCGGTCGCACGGGGTCATGCTCCGGGGCGCCTTCTAGCGGGCGATCGAATTCCTCTCGGCCGCTCGCCAGAAGACCTGTCGGGCTTCACCGCTGTCCGCCGGGGTTCAGAGGGGCGCCAGAACTCCGAGATCCGATCGTTCGGCGCTGGCGAAGGCAGCTTGCGCCATCGCAATGTCCTGGGCCGCGTTCCCGACGGACTCGAATACGGTGAAGTCGTGCGCCCCGCGGCCGCGGGGCGCTTCTCCGTTCACGATCTCGCCGAGCTCGGCGTCGACGAAGTCCCGGCCGATCTGGCCGGCCTCCCGCGGGACGACGAGGTCGCCGGCTTCCGCCCAGGCCGCCTCGCGCTGGTCCACCACGACGCGGGCGCGCCGCACCACGTCGGCATCGAGCTCCTGCATGTCGGGGCGGTAGGAGCCGACGGCGTTCACGTGTGCGCCGGGCTCCAGGTTGCGGGCGCCGAACACGGGACGCGTGCTGGTGGTGGCGGTCACGACGACGGAAGCGCCGTCGAGCGCCGCAGCGGGATCCCGGACGGCGCGGATGACCGGCGGCGGACCCGGATCGTCCGGCGCAACCAGTGTGTCGGCGGCTTCCGACAGTCGGGCGGCCAGGCGCTCGGCGCTCGTTCCCGACCGCGACACGATCCGCACTTCCCGCAGCCGGCGCGTCCGCGCGAGCAGCTCGACGTGCGATCGTCCCTGCGCGCCGGCGCCGAAGACGGCCAGGACATCGGCGTCGCGGGGCGCCAGCAGCTCCGTGGCGAGCGCGCTGCCGGCGGCGGTGCGCACCTCGGTCAGCGACGCCCCGTCGAGCAATGCCCGGGCGCGGCCGGTCTCCGCATCGAGCAGCAGGACCGCGCCCTGCACCATCGGCGCACCTTGTGAGGGGTTGTCCGGAAAGACCGACACCACCTTCGTGCCGAGCGCCCCTTGCCTGCGGAGGACGGCCGGCATGACCAGCATGAGTCCGCGGGCGCTTTCGAGGTGGTTGCGGACCGGGACCGTCGCCGTGCCGCCGGACAGCTCGCCGAATGCGATCCGCATCGCGTCCACCGCGTCCCGCGCGGTGAGCGCTCGGCGAATGTCCGTGGCGGAGAGGACCCGGATCTTCATGCGGCCGTGGTCGCACGAGGCCCGTAGCGTCATCGGTGTCCCGGCTGACCTACGCGTCGATCATCCCTACGCGTCGATCATCCGCAGATGTCGGCCACGTAGTCGATCAGGCGCTGCAGGGCGGTGTCCCGGCTGACCTACGCGTCGATCATCCAGAGGTGCTCGTTCCTCATGGGGCGCGCTGCCGTGGCGGCGTGTCCCGGCTGACCTACGCGTCGATCATCCAGAGGGGGTTATACGCCATGCAGCGTACCATGGCCGGCTGTTCCGTGACGTGCACCTGCTTGCCGGACTTCAACGTGATCGTCGTGGCGGTGAAGACGGCCCTTGCCGGGTCTTGAGGCTCCACCCTGGCGACTTCGCCGATGGGGATCAAGCGGGGGCGCCGAGTACTGGCTTCGTGGCAGGCCATGAATCGTGACATCTGCAACCTCCCGTGTGTTGCAGGTATCGGAGGTTCGGGCACGGAGCTGTAGCCCAGGCGAGTCACCGGGCCGGCGTGAATTGTCTCCTGCGCGCCGTTCGCGGGGAACATGCGGCCGGTCATCTCGCGCACCGTGCACGGCGGCTCGATGACCTCGACCCGCTCTCCGGACTTCCACGTGATCGTCATGGGGCTGAAGATGGCCCACGCGGGGTCCTGCGGCTCGACCCTGGCGACCTCTCGAATGGGGATCTGCCGCGGGCGCCGGCTGCCGGTTCGTGACGGTCATGAACCGTGACATCCGCAACTTGCTCCTGTGATACCGGTACCGGAAGTTCCAGACGCTGTCTGCAGCCGTCGAGCACGCAACGGGAGGCGGCCGTTCGCAGGGCAGCCTGCTCGTGACCGGCGCCGGCCTCATGCTGGGAACGGTGCTGGCTGTCGCCACCGGCGGAAGTCTCGCCGGCCTGCTCTATGGGGTCGGCCCGTACGATGCGGCCACGCTTGCGACGGTCTCCGTCGTCGTCGCCCTCGCCGCGCTGGCCGCTTCGGTGGTTCCTGCGCGCCGGGCCGCCCGGCTCGACCCGATGACGGCCCTGCGGGCAGAATAGCCACGTCATGAACGCCACCGACGCCGGCTTGCTGCGCCGGGAGATTACCACCCTGATGTTCGACCAGTACGGCACGGTCGTCGACATGCAGGGCGGATTGACCGAGATGGCCACGCCGTTTCTGGCCGGCAAGGGCTGGAAGGGCGACCCGCACCGCTTCGTCACCTGGTGGCGGCGCACGCACTTCGAGGACTCGATGATCGACGCGCTGTGCGACCGCGGCCACACCGCCTACCGGCAGATCGGCCACCGCGCCGTGGCGCAGGTCCTGCGCCGCGCCGGCATCGACCACACGCACGACGAGGTCCGCCGGCTCGTCTCCTGCATCGAGCGACTGAAACCCTTCCCCGACGTGCTCGAGGCGCTCGGCCGGCTGCACGAGCGGTATCGGCTGGCGATCCTCTCCAACGGCGACCGCGATATGCTGAAGGCGGCGAAGCCGCACATCGGGTTCGACTTCGACGCAGTGATCTCGGTGGAGGAGGCGGGCCGCTTCAAGCCGCACCATGCGACCTACGCCAAGGCGTGCGAGCTGCTGGGCGTCGACCGTTCCAGCGTGCTCTTCGTCGCCAACCACGTGTTCGACTGCATCGGCGCGAAGGCCTACGGAATGCGCACGGCGTTCATCGACCGCCGCCGGCGCCCGTTCGGCGATTCCCCGCACCAGCCGGATCTGATCGTCGAGGACTTCGCCGCGCTGGCGCACGCGATGTGCGACTGACGACGGGCCGGCCTAATGCGGAGCCCGTCTTCTCGGCGGCCGCCGCATCGCGAGCCGCCGCATCCTGCGTCAGATGGCTGCCACCGCTTCCGCCATCTCGCCCATCGAGAAGAAGACGAAGTCGGTCGACGGCATCTCTTCGACGCGCTCCGTGGCGCCCCAGCTTCCGCCTTCCGACAGGTGCTGCCGGTCGATCCAGGCGTTGGCGAGGCCGAAGCGCTTCGCCGGCACGTGGTCGTGATGGAGGCTCTGGGCGGTGTGCAGCACGTCCGACCGCTCCAGACCCAGGTCGGACTGCAGGTGGGCCAGCAGGTACTCGAAGTTGGCATCCGACGGCTTGTAGGAGCCGATGTCCTCGGCGGTGTAGATGGCGTCGAAGTCCACCCCGAGCTTGCGGTTCGAGGCGGCGATGCCGTCGCGATGCACGTTGGACAGGATGACGAGCTTGTAATGGCGCTTGAGAACGCGCAGCGCATCGGCGGTGTCCGGGAACGCGGGCCAATGGGGCACGGAGGCGCCGAACGCCGCGTCGAGATCCGTGCTGCTTTCGAGACTCAGGCTCTCCGCGATGTTCCGGTGCACGCGGGTGAGCAGTTCCGGGTAGCGCAGGCCGGGCGTGGCTTGCTCCTGCCGGCTCTCGCATTCCGCGAAGGCCCGGAGGCCGGCGTCGCGGGTCACCTTGTCGGCGGTGCCGCCGTTACACATGATCAGCGGCTGCAGCGCGTCCCAGATCCCGCACTCCCAGTCGATCAGGGTGCCGTAGCAGTCGAAGGTCAGAACTCGGTAGTCGGTCAGTGGAGGCATGATTCCGTCTCTTTGGATTCGTGTCGGTATCCCTTCAACAGATACTCCCTGGACGAATAGTCACGCAAGCCAGGAGCTTGCGCCGCAGAACGCAGCGAAGCGGAGTTCTGCGGCGCGGGGTCCGAGAATCCATCGGTCCAAGTGAGTCACGCAGGCATCGGCACCCAGTGCCGATCCGGAGATGCATCGTCGCGGTGCTGCACGCGGTGGTCAAGCCAGTGCAGGGCCACGTGTCAAGTGGCCAGCCAGACGTGTCGACCGACTGCCAGAATGGTGTGCGAACCGGCCGTCGATATCGAGTTCCGGTCTCGCAACCCCCGCCCGCGGTGGCTCGCCGACGCACGTGCCGCGCTGGATGCAGCCGTGGCCGACGCCTACTGCTGGCCAGCCGGCATCTCCGACGCCGACGCCCTTCGGAGATTGCCGGCGCTGAATCCGACGGGGGCGTGAGAATCGGTGTTGCCGGCCGCGCCGGCCCGAAAACGCAACGGTAGTTGACGGCAGGCGGGTGAATCGAGCACCGTTGCCGGAGGCGTGTTCAGAAACGATCGGGGACGCCTCGATCGTTGATGGTGGATCCGGTGGGTCTCCTGGCGCCCCGGCGCCGGGAGACGGTGGATTGGAGAGACTGGCATGACACGGGCGGCCGACCTCGCCGCGACGGCGCGAACTCTCATACGGAAGCCCGCGTCAGAGGTTTTCGACGCGTTCGTGAATCCGGAGACCATGAGCAAGTTCTGGTTCACCCGGCGTGACGACGGCCTGCGCGAAGGCGAAACGGTGACCTGGTATCTCGGTGCACGACCGGATGCGCCGCAGTTCGAAGTACGCGTGAGGTCGCTCGAGCGCCCCCGCTTGATCGTCATGGAGTGGGAGAACGCGGGAGGCTTCACCGCGGTGACATGGACGTTCGAGCAGAAGAGTCGGGACACGACCGTTCTTCGAGTCCAGGAGACCGGGTACTCCGGCGATCCGCAGACCGTCATCGACGCCGCGCTCGACTCGACCGGCGGCTTCAACCAGGTCGTCATCGCCGCGAAAGCCTGGCTGGAGCATCGCGCGCCCGTCAACGTGGTGGCAGACCACGTCGCGGATTGATCCTCATCCGTCCCGGACGGCGCGAACACCTGGAGGACGGAGGCGGAAGCTACGGGCCGCAGTGGCTGGCGGACCCGGACAATCGTGGACCGGGTGGCCCAGTTCACACGCCATCTCGAACGCCGCTTCGTGCAAGCCTCTAGCAGGGGCCAGCGACTCGAACCAGTGCGGCGGCGTCGACGCAGCCCCGGATGCTCCGGTACTATTGCATCGCGGCGGTGGCGCACGGTTCCGCTCGTCGTTCCGGGACCGGGCGGCCTGCGAGACGGACCACCCGCGGGAGCTGATCGAAGCGGCGCTCGCGCACGTGCGCGTCGCCCTTCGAGTGCGGCGGGGCCTTTCGCCACAGGCTCCCGGCAGCGCGAGGAGGCACCAGATGACAGAGATCGGACGCAGGCGATTGATGATGTTGCTGGTCGGGGCTTGTCTCGCCGTGGGGAGCATCGCCTCGGCGCAGCCGGCGGTCGAGTGGGAGCCGGTCACCGAGGAGCGGCTGCGCGACCCGGAGGACGGCGACTGGATGAGCTACCGCCGGACCTACGACGTGACGGGCTTCAGCCCGCTCGACCAGATCAACCGGTCCAACGTCGGCGACCTGCGGCTCGTCTGGGCCTGGTCGATGCGCGACGTCACGGGCTGGGTCCCGACGCCGATCGTCGCCAACGGGCTGATGTACGTGTCCGAGGGCAGCGGCCGGGTCACCGCGTTCAACGTCGTGTCCGGCGACGTCGCCTGGGTGCACACGCGCAGCTACCCCGAGGACATCGAGCTCTCGCAGGCCTACATGCGGCACCGGGGCGTGTCGGTCTACGGCGACACGATCTACTGGGGCACGGCGGACGCCGCGCTGGTCGCCCTGGACGCCCTGACGGGGGAGCAGCGCTGGGAGGTGAACACCGGCGACTACACGATCGGGCTGGGACACCCCCATCCCGCGCTGATTGCCGACGGCAAGGTGATTCTGGGCTTCGCCGGGGGCGAGCGCGGCGCGCGGGGCGCCGTCGTCGCGCACGACGCCGAGACCGGCGAGCGGCTCTGGATCACCTACACGGTGCCGGCGGCGGGCGAGCCCGGCTACGAGACCTGGGCCGAGCACGAGATCGAGCCGCTCGGCGGCCTCACCTGGAACACGATCAGCTACGACCCCGAGCTGGGCTGGATGTACATCGGCACCGGCCAGCCGACCCCGTGGTCCTCGACCCTGCGGGGACCGGGCGACTCGCTCTACACGAACTCGATCCTGGCGATCGACATCGACGACGGCGAGCTGCAGTGGCACTTCCAGGTGGTGCCGGAGGACAACTGGGACCTGGACTCGACCCACGAGAGCATGCTGCTCGATCTGGTCATCGGCGGCGTCGAGCGCAAGGTGCTGGTCGAGACCAGCAAGATCGGCTGGGGCATCGTGCTCGACCGCGTCACCGGCCAGTTCCTGGGCGCGTTCCGGACCGGCTACGACAATCTCATCACCGGCTGGACCGACATCGGGGTCCCGATCTACAACCCCGCGCTTCTGCCGAGCATGGACGACGTCGACTCGGGCCGCGTGTTCGAGGTGTGCCCGTTCTACGTCGGCACGCGCAACCTGAACTCGCCCAGCTACAGCCCGCTGACGGGTCTCTACTACGTGGGCATCAACAACAGTTGCATGGACGTCACGTTCGTCTCCGAGGAGTACCGGCCGAACCGGCTCTACAGCGGGATCGCGGCGCGCGTGAAGACCGTGCCGGACTACGACTACGTCGGCGAGTTCGTGGCCTTCGACCCGCTCACCGGCCGGCGCGCGTGGGAGCGTCGCTTTCCCGGCGGCGCGGCGATGAGCGCGGCGGCGCTGTCGACGGCCGGCGGCCTCGTGTTCGGAGGCACGGCCGACCGCCGGTTCTTCGCGCTCGACGCCGACAGCGGCGCACTGCTCTGGGAGACGCGGCTGAACGGCGACGTCTCGGGCGCCCCGGTCACCTTCGAGATCGACGGGCGGCAGTACCTCGCGGTGGGGGCGGGCGGCCGCATCGCCAACACGCGGTTCTATGCGCGGTTGACGGACACGAGGATTCCCGACGGCAGCGGGGTCATGTGGGTGTTCGCGCTGCCCGAGGGTTCGGGCGCGCCGTAGACGGGGCCGGTAGACGCGACGTGCGCGCCGGGCTCGGGCCTTATCCATATAATGGCGGATCAGGAGCGAACCGGGGAGGCAGAGGATGAGGGAGTCACGAGCCGTGCGCCGCGTGATGGGCGGCGCAATCGCCCTGGCGATGGCGGTGGTTCCGGCGGCGAGCGGGGCGCAGGAGGAGCAGTGGACCGTGCCGCGCACGCCGGACGGACGGCCCGACCTGCAGGGCGTGTGGGCCAACAACACCGCCACGCCGCTGGAGCGTCCGGAGATCCTGGGCGACAAGGCCACCCTGACCGACGAGGAGCTGGCCCGGCTGGAGGCGCGCTACGCGGAGCTCTTCGCCAGCGGCGAGAGCGACGCGGCGTTCGCCGACAGCGTCTTCGTCGCCGCCCTCGGCGATTCGGACGACTTCTCGTCGCGCGACGCGGCCACCGGCAACTACAACCAGTTCTGGCTGGTCGACCGCGAGTTCGACAATCGGACCTCGCTGGTCATCGATCCCCCGAACGGACGGCTGCCGGCCTTCACGCCGGAGGCGCAGCGGCAGATCGACGCACGGGTCGCCCATCTCGCCGACAACCCCGCTTCGTCCTGGACCGACCGGCGGCTGCAGGAGCGCTGCATCACGTTCGGGATGCCGAACCTGTTCGCCGGCTACAACACCTACTACCAGATCATCCAGACGCCCGACCACGTCGTGTTCCTGCACGAGATGATCCACGACGCGCGCATCATCCCGATCGACGCGGGACCGCACGTCGACGACGCCATCCGCCAATGGCACGGCGACGCGCGCGGCTACTGGGACGGGGACACGCTGGTCGTGGAGACGACGAACTTCTCGTCCAGCAGCGAGTCGCCGGCCGCCCTCTATCAGCGGCAGCGCGGATCCGCGGAGCGGTTGCGCCTGGTGGAGCGTTTCACGCGGGTGGGTCCCGATACGCTGCGGCACGAGTTCACGGTCGACGATCCGGGCACCTACGCGGGGCAGTGGACGGCCATGATCCCCCTGTCGCGCAAGGACGAGGCGCTCTACGAGTACGCCTGCCACGAGGGCAACATCGGCATGGAGGGCATCCTGGCCGGCCATCGCGTGGAAGAGCGGGAGGCCGCGGAGGCCGCCGCCGGCGCCCGCTGACGGCGGCTAGTGCTGCGCCACGACAAATGTTCGGATGCGCGGTGTTGTGATCGTCAACCATTGTGGGCTGTAGACCCATGTCCGTATCCGAAGACCAGGGCGTGACGGACCACTAGGAGCCCGTGGATGGCAAGAGTTCCGCTGCATTCGAGCGGCGACGCCGCCCAGCGTGGACAGCGTTGCTCCCTGGTCGACTATGCCCGACATCCGTTCCCGTCACGCCTTGCCCCGCGGGCGCCTCGGCGCCACGCGCATCTCGACGGGCTGCTGGACGTGACCCGCTCCGCCCCGGGCTGCCGTCTCCCGCGCCGGTCCGGACGTCGTTCCTGGCTCCGGGCCGGGTTCGCGACGCTTCTGGCGTTTCTTGCTCCGGCCGGGTTCGTCGCCGTCGCCCACGCGCAGTCCGATCCCGTTCCGGGCACGCCGGATCTGCTCGAGGCGGCGGACCCGGTAGCCGCCGCCGGGGCCGGGTTCGCAGTGACCGGGGCGGTCGATCGCCCGCCCCCGCCGTCGCCGCCCGCGGTGATCGCGCGCGATGCGTTGCGACGCGCCACCGTCCGCGCCGTCAAGCTGACCGCCGGGCTCCGTCTGGACGGCGTCCTCGACGAGCCGGCGTACGAGATCGTCCCCGCCATGGACGACTTCATCCAGCAGGAGCCTAACGAGGGCGCGCCGGCCAGCGAGAGAACCGAAGCCTGGGTCTTCTTCGACGCGGCGAACGTCTACGTCGCTGCCCGCCTGTGGGACTCGGCGCCGCCGAGCGCCTGGGTGGCCAACGAGATGCAGCGCGACACGCCGCAGCTCCGCGAGAACGACACCTTCTGGGTCGCCTTCGACACGTTCAACGACCGGCGCAACGGCATCGCGTTCTACACGAACCCGCTCGGCGCGCTCGGGGACTTCCAGATCACCAACGAGGGCAATCCGAACGGCGACTGGAACCCGGTGTGGGACGTGCGCACGGGGCGCTTCGCGGGCGGCTGGACGGTCGAGATGGAGATTCCCTTCAAGTCGATGCGCTACCGGCCCGGACCGACGCCTGTCTGGGGAATCCAGTTCCGCCGCATGGTGCGCCGCAAGAACGAACGCTCCTACCTCACGCCGGTGCCCATCTCGGCCGGCCGGCGCGGCCTCTTCCGCGTGTCCGACGCCGCCATGCTCGTGGGCCTGGAAGTGCCCGACGAGGGCAACGTCCTCGAGGTCAAGCCGTACGCCATCGGCGGGTCCACGACTGACGTCAACGTCCTTCCCCCGACCGCGTGGGACGGCGACGGCGGCGTGGACCTCAAGTACGGCATCACCCAGAACCTGACCGCCGACTTCACGTACAACACGGACTTCGCGCAGGTGGAGGTCGACGAGCAGCAGGTGAACCTGACCCGCTTCAGCCTGTTCTTCCCCGAGAAGCGCGAGTTCTTTCTCGAGGGCCGCGGGATCTTCGAGTTCGCCCGCGGCGGGGGGCCGAGCTCGCGGTCCAGCGCGCTGCGCCAGATCGGCGGCGGCGGCCGCAGCTCGCGCGGGAGCGGCAACGCGCCGACGCTCTTCTACTCGCGCCGGATCGGCCTCCAGGATGGCGCGGTCGTGCCGATTGTCGGCGGCGGCCGGGTCACGGGGAAAGCAGGCGATTTCGATGTGGGCCTGCTGAACATCCAGACCGGTGCGCTGTCGCCCGGATCCGAGGGAGCGGCCCGCGCCGACTCGACGAACTTCGCGGTCGTGCGCATCAAGCGCGACATCCTGCGCCGCAGCGCGGTCGGCGCCCTGTTCACGAACCGTTCCGTCTCGGTCGCCGGGCAGGGCGCCGGCGCCAACCGCGTGTTCGGCGCCGATGCCACCCTGGCGTTCTACGAGAACGTGAGCGTGGTGGGCTACGCCGCAAGAACGCAGACACCCGGCTTCGAGGGACGCGACACGAGCTACCAGGGCCAGTTCATATACGCCGCGGATCGCTACGGCCTGACCGCCGAGCACCTCGTCGTCGAGGACAACTTCATCCCCGAGGTGGGCTTTCTCCGGCGCGACAACTTCCGGCGGTCGTACCTCGCCGGACGGTTCAGCCCGCGCCCGGCGTCGCTGGCGGCGGTGCGGCAGTTCCGGCTCGAAGCGGGCTACGACCACATCCTGACCGCCGATACCGGCATTCTGGAGACGAAGCAGGCCCAGGTGGGCTTCAGCACCGAGTTCGAGACCAGCGACCGGTTGGGAATGACGTTCGCGGACAACTACGAGTTCCTGGTGCGGCCGTTCGAGCCCGGACCGGGCGTCGTGCTGCCGGTGGGCGGCTACGGGTTCCGCGACGTCGAAGCGACCTACCAGGTCGGGGCCCAGCGCCGGCTCACGGGCACCGTCACGGTACGGGGCGGCGAGTACTTCAACGGGAGCATCCGGTCCATCGGCTTGAGCCAGGGCCGCCTGGCGGTGACCCCGGAGCTGTCTATCGAGCCGACGGTGTCGGAGAACTGGATCGACACGCCGCAGGGCTCGTTCCACACGCGGCTGATCGTCTCCCGCGTCACCTACACGTTCTCGCCCCGCATGTTCTTCGGCGGGCTGATCCAGTACAACTCGGCGGCCAATACCGTGAGCACCAATCTCCGGTTGCGCTGGGAGTACAGCCCCGGCAGCGAGCTCTTCGTCGTCTACACCGAAGACCGCGACAGCGACCCGTTGCGGCCGGACCGCTTCGACGACTTCTCCGGGCTTCGCAATCGCGGCCTCGTGGTGAAGGTGAACCGGCTGTTCCGCTTCTAGCGCGAAAACCCGTAGAATCATCAATCAGGAGCCTTCGGCGCGGGGCCGGCTCGATTCGACACGATGCTCGCTCGCACGATACTCGCAACCCTCGGCCTCGCGGCGCTTCTCGTTTCCGGCCTCGCCGCGCAGGGCCGGCCGATCCCGGTCGAGCGCGACCCGGCCCCGACGTTCACCTCCGGTGTCGAGATGGTGACCGTGCACGTCTCCGTGCGCGACCGTGCCGGCCGCGTCGTGCGCGATCTCTCGCATGCGGACTTCCGGCTGATCGACAGCGGCTTCGGTCGCCGCATCGAGAGCGTCTTTCCGAGCAACTCGGCGGTCAGCATCGCCGTGCTGGTCGACATCAGCGGCAGCATGGCCGTCGACCGCAACATCGACCGGGCCCGGCGCGCCGTCGACGCGATAGTCGGCTCCCTGCAAGCCGGCCGGGACGAGCTTGCGCTCTTCACCTTCGACACGGTGCTGCGCGAGATCACGCCCTTCACGAGCGACCTGGAGCGGGTCGGCGCGCTGGAGCTCACGGAATCGCCCTACGGCAAGACCTCCCTCTACGACGCGATCGCCGACGCCGCGACGCTGGTCGGACGGCGCGCCAATCGCCACCGGGCGCTGCTGGTGGTGACCGACGGAGTGGACAACGGCAGCCTCCGCACGGCGGGCGAGGTATCCGGCGTCGCGAGCGCCATCGCCGTGCCCGTGCATGTGCTCACGGTGGGCGGGCCCCTGGATCGCCGCGACGGGATCGGCGGGGCGGCGGGCGCGGACGGCGAGGTCGTGGCGGCGTCGCTGAGGGATCTGGCCCGCTGGACCGGGGGCAGCGTGCGCGCCACGGGCACGCGCGACGATCTGCTCGCCGCGCTCGGTGAATTGCTGTCCGGCCTGCGCTACCAGTACGTCCTGACGTTCCAGCCCGGCTTCCGTCGGGGGTGGCATCCCATCGAGATTCGGACGGCTGATGATAATCTGGTGGTCCATGCCCGCGGCGGATACGTGGCGGGGAGGGCCCGACTGAAGTGGTAGGGCTCACACGATTGTTTCAGGAGGAATCATGCGGAACATGCGGACGACGGTGAAGATGATGGCGCTGGTGGCAGTGATCGTGCTGTTCGCTTCGGCCTGCGCGACGCGGGGCTTCGTGCGCACCGAGGACGCCGTGGTGGACGCCAAGGTCGACACCCTGGCGGGCCAGGTGGAAGAGACCCAGGAGCGGACGATGCAGAACGCGGAGCGGATCGACCAGGTCGATCAGCGCGCGCAGGCGGCCAACATGGCGGCCCAGACCTCGCAGGCGGCGGCGGACGCGGCGCAGATGGCGGCCGACGACGCCGGCAACCAGGTCGGAGCGGTCGCATCCGCCCTCGGCACGCTGATCACCCAGATCACGATCAACGAGGCGCAGGGCGGATTCGGAAGCTCGCAGTCCGAGCTGCCGGACGCGGCGCGGGCCCGGCTCGATCAACTGGTCATCCAGATCCAGGGCGCCGGTCAGTCGGCGTTCATCGAGATCGAGGGCCACACGGACAACCTGGGCGAAGAGAGCTTCAACATGCAGCTCGGCCTGCGTCGGGCCGAGGCGGTCAAGAACTACCTGTACGAGCAGCACAACGTGCCGCTGCACAAGATGAACACGATCAGCTTCGGCGAGAGCCGGCCGGCGGCGCCGAACGACACGAGCGACGGCCGGGCGCAGAACCGGCGCGTCGTGATCAAGGTCCGAGGGTAGACATTGCATGCCGGGGACGGGCGGCGGCGAGCCGTCCGTCTCCGCTTTTCGCGCGGCAAACCCCGTCCAGCCGTACGCGCCGTCACGAGCGCGCGGCGCGTGCGCCAACCCCAGGAGCACGATCCATGACCGAGCAGCAGAAAATCGACCCGCGGGTCTTCGAGCTGTACGACGAGTACTGCCACGGCTACATCGACCGGCGCGAGTTCCTCAACCGCGCCGCGGTCCTGACGGTCGGCGGCGTCTCCGCGCTGTGGATGGCGCAGGCGCTGATGCCGCGCTACGCCGAGGCGCAGACCATCTCCTTCACCGACCCGCGCATGAAGGGGACCTACGTCGAGTACCCCTCGCCCGGCGGCACGTCCGGCGAGATGCGCGGCTACCTCGTGCAGCCGACCGGCGACGGGCCGTTCCCCGCGGTCCTGGTCATCCACGAGAACCGCGGCCTGAACCCGCACATCGAGGACGTGGCGCGGCGCGCGGCGGTGGCCGGGTTCCTGGCGCTGGCCCCCGACGGCCTGTCTCCCGTGGGCGGCTACCCCGGCAACGACGACGACGGCCGCACGCTGCAGCGGAGCATCGATCCGGCGACGCTGGATCAGGACATGATCAACAGCGCGCGGTATCTCAAGGCGCACGCGCTCTCCAACGGCCGGCTCGGCGCCACCGGCTTCTGCTGGGGCGGCGGGATGACCAACCGGCTCGCGGTGGAGCTCGGCGGCGACCTGCAGGCCGGCGTGCCGTTCTACGGCGCCACGGCGGCCACCGCGGACGTGCCGAAGATCGAGGCGTCGCTGATGATCATCTACGCGGAGTCCGATCCGCGCATCAACGCCATGTGGCCCGAGTACGAGGCGGCGCTGCAGGCGAACCACGTCGACTACGAGATGCACATGTTCCCGGGGACGCTGCACGGATTCCACAACAACTCGACGCCGCGCTACAACGAGGCGGCGGCGGGCCTGGCGTGGAACCGCACCGTGGGCTTCTTCCGGCGGCATCTCGCCGGGTAGGACTGCGTTGTGACTCTCCGGGGGTGTGGCGAGCCCCCGGAGGGGAGTTGTCCCGCTGATGGCACGCGGTCAGGGGAGCAACCGAAGGATGGTGATGGTCCGTCCCGCCGCCGAAGACGGTTCGAGTCACCATTCGCGAGATTGGAATCGGCATCCGAAGTCACGGCGAGGCGTGCTGCTCTCGGCGGGCGGTTCAGTGCGCCGTGAGCGTCGGCGCGGGTGCCGCCTCATTTCTCTCCGTCCGGCGGAGTTGGTGTAAGATGCGCCTTTGTTGGAGGTTGGCAGATGAATGGAGCGCTTGATGCGGCAGGAGCGGCCAAGCGGGTTTTCGCGGCCGGTGCATGGCTGGATGCCTTGGCCGTGGAAGCTGGCCGCATGAGGCGCGGAACGGTCGAAATCGGACCGCTTGAGAGGACTGCGAAGCTCGTTGAGGCACACCGGTCGGACGTTGAGTGGCTTGATGACTTCACCCATGGCCTTTTGAGTCAGATGGAGGAGATGAGACGTGCGGGCAAGACTCGGGAGATTGATCCGAAGAGAGCTGCCGCGCTGGTCGCCACGGCGTACCGGGAACAAGGCGAATGGCTTGATGACTTCATCAAGAACATTGTCATAGAGTTGTCTGTTCGCCGTCTCGTTGCCGCGGTAGCGCAGACAATGGACGCATGGAAGCTCAGCCAGGACGACATGGCGAGCATTTTTCAAGTGCGCCCGGAAACGGTCAGCGAGTGGATGCAGCACGGCGTACCGTTGGAACGGGTCGAGGCAGTCTGTGATCTAGATGTGGCCACCACGAAGCTGGTGCAGCATTTCAAGTACGATCGGATACCGGAGATTGTCCGTCGACCTAGTCCGGCGCGCGGCGGAGTGTCACTGATGGATTTGTTGAAGCAGGGCGACACCGCTAAGTTGGTGGAAGCGTGTTCTGACATGTTTCGTTTCGACAGGGTGCATGCCTGACGACTTTCTGCGATCCTCCGAACGATGAGGGCAAGGGGTGAGGGCTTGGCGGCCAATGACAAGCCGCGGGGGTGATCGCCGCTACGCCTATGGTTTCCATTGCCGTGTATCTCCCGTAGAATAAATGTGTTACGGTTCCCTGAGAGGCGCCGATTTCTGGACACGAAGATGGAGACGGAGATCAGCCGGTGCCATTCGTGAAGGAGACTTTGCCGAACGGCAAAATTTGGTGGCGCGTTGCAGACCCTGGGTGGGAGAATCCGCTCGATCCGAGCTTTGCAATGCGCGGGGGAGGGCGCTGGAACCCGCCGGGTAGCTTCGCCGTGCTGTATTTGAACGAAGATCTCGACACTGCGCGCTTGAATCTTGCCAACTTCGCCGAGAAACAAGGGTACGTTGTTGATGAAACTCCTCGACGAAAAGAGGCCGGTCGCGGTTGGCTGCAAGCTACCAAGACAGCAGGACGTATGTGACGCGTACTCCGACGGTGGGTTGACGACCGCCGGTCTGCCAAAGACGTATCCATGTGTGAACCGCGAGCCTGTGCCACACAGCACGTGCCAAGAAGTCGGTGAGCGTAGCAATGGCGCGGGTTTGAGGGGTGTTCTGGCCCGCTCGGCGCGGTCCTGCGACCCCACCGGCAGAGAACTCGCATGGTTTCCCGAGAAAGATGCTGTGGCGACTCTTGTCGAGAAGTTGGTGTTCGTGGACTGGTTCTGCAAGTAACCTCAACACGTCCACTCTTGGCGCGGCCGGCCCGGCCACAGCCGCTACTGGTTGGCGGCCGGCGCCGCCGGCACGTCGCGCAGGCGCTCCTGGACGGTGCCCGGGATCCCGAGCCGGGCGTTGGCGCCGAGGCGCTCGAGGAACGCCGCGGTCTCGGGCCAGCTCTGGAACTGGAACGACTGCTTGGACCCCTCGGCCATCCGGTAGGCGGTGCGGCCGCGGAAGTCCCGCGCGTCGATGTCGGCTCCCCGGGCCACCAGGTACTCGATCACCTCGTTCAACCCGCGGAACGCCGCGCCGTGCAGCGCCGTGAATCCCGCCTCGTTGACCGCGTTCACGTCCGCGCCCGCGTCGATCAGGATCTCCACCGCCCGTTCCGCGCCCGGCGAGCGGGCTCCCCGCGGTTCCCGCGGCGTGTAGGTCGAGCGTCCGAGCCCCGCCGCCACCATCAGCGGCGTCGTGCCGTCGTACGTGGTCATATGCGGATCGGCCCCCGCTCCCAACAGCAGGCGCAGAATCTCGGCGCTGGCGCGGCTCGCGGCCCCTTCGACGGCCCCGGTGCCCTCGGGCCTCCCGAAGCGGATGTCCTTGACGCGCGCGTTCGCACTGTAGGCGGCGATCCACAGCGGCGTGGCGCCCAGCAGATCGCCGGTGCCGACGGCGAACGGCTCGAACGCGCCCTTCTTGGGGTAGCCGATGTAGCTCATGAACATGGCCGACGCCGCGATGCGGGCGTTCGGATCCGCGCCCCGCGCCAGCAGCGCCTTCACCAGCGGCAGCGCGCGGACCGGATCGAACGCGGAGCTGCCCCGGGTGCTGTACCGCGCGCCGCCGCCGTGCCGCCGGTTCCAGTCGGCGAGCCACGTATCGACGCGGCCGACGGCGGCGTGCAGCGCGGGCACGCCGCCCATCGTCCCGTTGGGGTCGGCGCCCTCATCGAGCAGGAACCGCGCGAAGTCGTCGTGGCCCCTGACGATCGAGTACGGCAGGGCGTGGGTGCCGTCCGCGCCGGTGTGGTTCACGTCGACACCCGCCGCGAGCAGCAGGCGGGCCATCGGGATGTCGCCGTTGCGCGCGGCGAACAGCAGCGGGGTGAAGCCGGCCGCGGTCGATGCGTGCGGGTTCGCGCCAGCGTCGAGCAGGGCGCGGACGCTGTCGCGATGCGATTCGGCGACCGCCCACATCAGCGCCGTGCTGCGGGTCTCCATCGTGGCCGCGTCGACGTCCGCCCCATGCTGCAGCAGCAGGTTCAGCACCCCGGCGTCGCCCGTGCGGGCGGCGATCATCAGCGCGGTCAGGCCGCTGGTCTGCGTTGCGTCCACCTCGGCGCCCGCGGCCAGCAGCCGGTCGACCATGGCGGCGCTCGCGTTCTCCGCGGCGGTCTGCAGCGGAGTCACCCCGTGGTCGTCCGCCGCGTCGACCTCCGCGCCGGCCCGCAGCAACAGGTCCACGAGGTCGAGATCGTCGCGGTGGGCGGCCCACAGGAGCGCGGTAGCGCCGTCCGCCCGCGGCGTATCGGGATCGATGCCTGCCGCGAGCAGGGCGCGCACGGCTGCCGTGTCCTGCGCCGCCGCGGCGGCGACCAGCCGGTCATCCTGACCGGCCGCGGGTGCGGTCGCAGCCAGGGCCAATGCCAGGAAACATCCGGAAACTCGACGGCGGAAATGGGCGTCCATCGGTCTCTCCCTGCCAGCCGGAAGCCGGGCCCGGCCGTCAGCGGGTGACGGTGACCGTCAGGTTCTCGCCGGTCTGCAACGCGCTGTCGCCGGCGACGGCGCGCAGCACGTAGGTGCCCGGCTCGTCGAACGTCGCGTTCACCTCCCAGCGCCCGTCCGGCGGGACCGGCGGCAGGATGTAGGGCGGCGACCACGGCGAGTTCGAATAGACCCGCGTGTCCTGCCACGTCTTCAACTGGTGCGGTCCGAACGTGACGTTCGATGCGTCGCCGCGGTACACCATCCACGAGAAGCGCAGGCCGGGCGGGTTGCCGGGCACGATCTGCCGGGGCGGCGTGTACGCCGGGTGCGGCTTGCCCGGCTCTACCCTCGGCGGCTCGTAGCTGCCGGACGGCAGTCCGTCGTCGCTCACGAACGCCACCAGCCGCAACGGCTCCCCGACGCGCACGCGGCGCGGCTGGTCGACGGCGAGGCTCAGGGTCGGGAACTCGTTGTCCCGCCACTCGTCCCGCACGCGGCCGAAGTTCGCGCCCATCTCGGTGGCGATGGTCTGCCGGTCGAGCAGGTAGTCGGTGCGCAACGTGCCGTAGGCCCGCTCGGTCCGGCCGTTGGTGGTCAGCGTCCAGATCACCTCCCGGTCGCCGAAGTCGGGGGGCACCACCACCGTGAACAGGAACAGGTTGCGCCGCGGATAGAAGTGCGTCGGCTGCCCCCGATCCGGACCGCCGGGCTCGATGTGGTTGTCGGGCCCGATCGGCACGTCGAGCTCCTCTTCCCAGTTCGAGTTCATGTAGCCGAAGAACATCGAATAGGAGCCGTCGTCGTTCTGCCACCAGCCCTCGTAGGCGGGCGAGACGCTCTGTCCCCGCGAGTAGGTGAAGCGGGTCTGGGCGCCGGCCTGCGCGTGCGCCAGAACGAGGGTGAAGGTCAGCGCCGCCGGAAGCCAGTGCCCGAGCCCGGCGCGGGGCCGGGGCCGACCCGGCGCCCGCCTGGCGCGTCGCGTCGCGGGAGCCTGCCGGGCGGTATGTGACCAGCGCGTCAGCATCGTTGCGGCCTCCGCAGGGCTACTGGTCGTTGTTGTCCGCCGCGTCGACCTGCGAGGGGAACTCCACCAGGCACAGCGGGCAGCCGATCACGTGGTCGTTCGGCGTCAGTCCCAGCCGCTCGCGGCGTACGGCCATCTCCGCCTCGAACTGCTCGTCGGTCAGCTCCAGCGACTCGCCGAGGTCGATGAACATGTTGGCGACCGAACGGCGTCCGCCTCCCGACCAGTTCCGCGGATCGGCCACGTTGCGGTTGGCGGCGGTGGTGTCGAGCCAGCCGATGATGTGCAGGATGGTCCCCTTCGGCAGCAGCGGCGCGTGGTCGTCCTGGTAGATGTACTGCTTGACCCAGTTGTGGTCGTAGCCGACGCAGTTCAGCGTCTCGATGTTGTGGCCCCAGATCGCCTCCACGCACATGCGCATGCCGGGCGCGTGCTGGTGCGGCTCGAATGAGAGGATCTTGGTGTGCTTGTCAAGCACCCGGTAGGCGTGCAGCTCCTGGTCCGCCTGGTTCGGCTTGATGTCGATGTCGACGCCGTTGCCGATGAACGTCCGCGAGTGCGAGATCTCCGGCTCGTAGCCCTCCGGGTGCAGCTTGAACGCGAACTTCAGATGCGCGCGCGTCTCGCGGCCGTTCGAGTGCAGGTGCGCCGTCTCCAGCTCCAGATGGGAGCCCGCCGGGAGGAGCCGGCCGGCCACTTCCGGAAAGATGTCCGCGTTGCGTCCGACTTCGTGGACCGGGAACCGGGTCGCCGACTCGACGTCCGCGCCCTCGGGCATGACCGCGCCGTAGGTCATGTGGTGGAACACGTAGCGGCCGCCGACGGTGTCGCCGGTGGCGTCGGGCGGGATGTCGTTGAACTCCTTCACCTCGACCGCGGCGACGTAGCGGTCCTCGGTCAGACCGGTCGGAATCGTGCCCAGCGAGGTCCACTTGTCGGGCGCGGCGCCCGGCACGGTCACCATCGGCGACTCGAGGATCAGGTCGGGTTCGCCGATGGCCCATTCGTTCGCGTCGCCGAAGTCGATGGGCGGCGGCAGGTCGGCCCGGTTGCCGAGCGGCGCGCCGTTGTCCGCCCAGGTCGCGATCTTCTCGATCTCCTCTTCGCTCAGCGACGGGTCGTCCTTGAAGTGCTGGATGCCCAGATCGCGCTCCACGAACCACGGCGGCATGGCGCCGCGCTGGTTGCGCAGGCCGGTGCGCATCTTGATGGCGCGCGCCCAGGGCCGGACCTCCTCGTAGGTGAGAAGCGACATCGGCGCGACCGACGCGGGCCGGTGGCACTGCTGGCAGCTTCGCTGGAGGATCGGCGCGATGTCCTTCGCGTAGGTCACCTCCGCCGCGCCGGCGCCCGACTGGGCGCTCGCCGCGACGGGCCCCATGAGGCCGACGAGACCGACGAGCGCGAGCCCGAGAACATGCTGAGCCTTCATCGCTGACATTCCTCCTGAGAACCGGCCGGACGAATTCCCTACAGTACTTCGTTGGGAACCCGCCTGCAACCGGTGCGGGGGGCTGCGGGGGGC
>WTFV01000202.1 GCA_011523845.1 Acidobacteriota bacterium
CTCGCTCCTCGATACCCCTTGTCGTTGCGCCAGGTCGTTGGCCGACAGGAAGAGTTCATCCGGGAGTGAGACCGCCGTCTTCATACCAGAATCATACCAGCGTTATACTCACCCTCCGCCAGTTGTGGAACCTTCCCTGGTCGCCCGCGAGGCGGGACTTGACATGCTATGCCTACCTTTATATAGTTGCTATATCTCTATTGATATAGCAACATGAGTCTCGAGCACATCCTCCTCGGCCTGCTGCGCGAGCCGGCCACCGGGTACGACCTCAAGAACGCGTTCAGCGAGAGCGTGCGGCACTTCTGGTCCGCCGAGCTCAGCCAGATCTACCCGACCCTCAAGCGCCTGGAGCAGCGGCGGATGCTCCGCAGCCGGGTCGAGCCGTCGCCGAAGGGGCCGAACCGGCGCGTCTACACGCTGACGGACGAGGGCCGGACGGAGCTGCTGCGCTGGCTGCACAGCGGTCCCGCCGTCGGCACGGAGCGGTTCGCGTACCTCGCACAGCTCTACTTCATGGACGCGATCGGCGACCTGCGCGAGACCCGCGCGTTCATGACGGCGCTCCGGGATCACCTCTCGAGCTGGCTCGCCCAGCTCCGCGCGGTGGAACGGGACGTGATCGCCGCTTACGGAGACGCGCCGGAGCGCTACGGCGACGCGGGGTTCCACCGGTTCGCGGCGCTGCGGATGGGCATTCACTCCGTCGGCTCGAAGGTGGCCTGGTGCGACGAGACGCTGGCCGCGATCGACCGCCGGCTGGCGTCCGCGCCCCGCGCCGGGGCCGGTTCGGGCGGCGAGCCGGACCACCGAAAGGAGTTTCCGTCATGACCCTCGTGAACCTGCTGTTCGACATCCTCATCGGGCTCCACATCGCCACCGGTTTCGTCGGCCTCGCCGCGTTCTGGATACCGGTGTTCGCCCGCAAGGGCGGCCGGGCGCACGTGCAGGCCGGACGCGTCTTCACCTGTTGCGCCTACGTCGTCACGCTGTCGGCGGTCACCGCGTCGGCCGGACGGATCGTCTCCTTCCAGGTCCAGGGCATCGGTTTCGTGGACCGGCCGGACCTGTACGGCTTCGCCCTGTTCCTGGGCTACCTCGGGCTGGTGACGTTCGCCACGGTGCGGCAGGCGATGCGGGTGGTGGCCACGCGCAGGGCGCCGGAGACGCTGCGGACGCCGCTCCACGAGGCGCTCGGCTGGGCGTCCATCGCCGGCAGCGCCGCCGTCATCGCGTTCGCGCTGGGGGTGTGGTCCGACATCTCGCCCATCCTGCTGGGGCTGAGCCCCATCGGCCTCTTCACGGGGTCGGGCATGCTGCGGCTGATGCGCAACCCGCGAGCGCACCACATGGGCTGGTTCTACAGCCACCTCGGGTCGATGCTCGGCGGCGGCATCGCGTTCCACACCGCGTTCGTCGTCTTCGGGGCGCAGCGCCTGTGGGCCTACGAGCTCGCGGGGCCGCTTGCCATCGTGCCGTGGATCCTGCCGACCCTCGTCGGCATTCCGGCCATCGTGGTCTGGACCCGGTACTACCGGCGGAAGTTCGGGCGTGCGGCGCCGGCCGCGGCCTGACGACGCCGACTTGGCGCGCCGCGGCCGGCGCGTTGGACATTCCGCTGGCGCGGAACTTCCGCATCGCAGACTTCCAGGAGTGTTCAGCGTCGCCGAACGCAGCGAAGCGAAGTGCGGCGCAGGGTTATGGAGCGGGAGGGATGAGCCGAAACGCCGAGCCGCGCGGCGTTTCGGGGCGCTAGGAGTCTGCGCCGTGGAACGGATTTTGGCATGATCGACCGCTGAATATGGTGGTTGTAAAGCGCCGAAACCACTACATATTGGGGCGAAAATTCCCTGCGGCACAGACTCCTAGCGCGTCGGCGGGTCGCTACGTCGATAGCGGCTCGCCCTGTACTCGTCGACCCAGCGGCGGGAGCTGCGCCATTGACCGTGGGGTCCACGGGTGGCGCGGAGACGGCCCCGTTCCGCCGCCGCCCGCAATGCCGGCGCCTTGATGGCGGGCGTCTCCAGTGCGGCCAGGGGAACGAGTCGGGCCGGGCCGGCCACGGCCGGGATGACGAACCGGTGCAGGCTGTTGAGGATCGCGCGTGCGAGCATCTCTCCCAGGGGACTCGGCTCGCCTGCGTCTCCGCGTCGCAACGCACGCAGGTAACGGGCGCGGTCACGCTTGTAGATGAGCGCCGGCGGGTAGCCGAGCCTGACCAGGACCAGGTTGAGGATCAGCCGGCCCGCCCGCCCGTTGCCATCGAGGAACGGGTGGATCTGCTCGAATCGGCAATGCACCGCAACGAGGGCCTCCGGGAACATCGCGTCGGCGACGTCGAGGGCGTTCACCTGTTCGACCCAGGTCGTCATTTCCGCGGGGACGAGCGGCCACGACACCGGGGTCATGCCGCCGGGGAAGGGATGGATCTCATGTTCGCGGAAGCTGCCGGGCGCTTCGCGCGGCGTTGCGCTCGGATGCGGCGCCACCTGCCAGACGGGCGACATCGCCGCGTGGTGCACCCGCCGCACCTCGGCCAGCGTCAGAATCTCTCCGGGATGCGCGAGTTCGTTGGGGCTGATCGCCTGACGGTAGACCCAGTCGGCGGCGTCGGCGTAACCGCGCACCTCCATGTACTCGCGCAGTTCCTTGCTGCCGACGGCCCGGCCTTCTTCGAGGAGCCGCTCGACCTGCTTCAGGGCCAGGGTGTTGCCCTCGATGGCCGTGGAGTGGTGCGCTTCCTCGTACCAGATGCCGCGCCAGATGTCGGCGGCTTCGTCCGGGCTCGGCAAACCGCCCAGGCGCTCCCTGAGTTCCTTGATCTGGATGTCGAGCTGGCGGTAGACCTCTCCGCGCCGAGGGCGACCGCGGCCCGGAGAAAAGTGTTCGTTCACTGGAAAATAAAGTTACCGAACACTTTCGAATTTGTCGAGTCCGGCGAAAACCAAAGTTACCGAACAACCTTTGCGCGGCATCGACGCGACCGGCATGATCGATGGTCGTGCCGGGTGATCTCCGTCGCGCGTTGCGTTCGCTGGCCGGCCGCCGGGCGTTCGCGGCAATGCTGGCCGTGGGGCAGCGAACCCGCGAGCTGGCGATCCGGGTGGCGCTCGGCGCCCGCGAGACCTCGGTACGCTGGATGGTGCTCGCGCAGGGGATGCGGCTCGTGGCCGCCGGGGCGCTGGCGGGGTTGGCCGCCGCCGTGCCGCTGATGAGGCTCCTTGCGAGCCAGTTGTACGGGGTCGCCCCGCACGACGTCGCGACGCTGGGTGTGAGCCTGGTTGTTCTGCTGGCAGCCGGTGGTCTGGCCTGCGATCTGCCGGCGCGGCGAGCGGTGCGTCTCGACACCGCCGCCGCGCTTCGGAGCGAGTGACTCGCGGGTGGACTTCAGTCCGGCACGCGCGGCACTTCAACTTGTGCCAGCCTGTGCCGCGAGGTGCGGGGCTCCTCACGCCGCCGCGTGTGCTCCAGCCGCGTGACGCGGAGGTCGGGGCACCTGCGCTGCTCCCGCGGAGGACTGCCGCCGCCGCACGCCGTCGATGCCCGCGCACCACGGCCGGTCGAGCTTCTCCACGACGACACGCCGCGTCCAGAACCCGGAGGGCGCCCGCCAGTAGATGTAGCAGCGAGACGGGGCCGCCGGAGGATCGGCTGAAGTCAGCATCTTGGACATCGGTACCTCCCCAACGTCCCTCAACGGTAGTCCGGGCCGTTCGACGCTGGGAACTAGGGAAATCCCTAGGAGTCCGTGACGCAGCGCCGCTCGAATGCAGCGGGAGGTCACCACCGGCTCCTGGCAGTCGATCTCGAGAGGCGAAGGCGATTGACTGCCGGCGACAGGTGCCGGGATCGGAGGCGACGCCAGCCTGTACTTCACGGAAAACTGGGGCCTCACGGGCCAGTTCGTCCACAGCTACGGCCGGTACTCCGAGGGGA
Source organism: Acidobacteriota bacterium (assembly GCA_011523845.1). GTDB lineage: Bacteria > Acidobacteriota > Vicinamibacteria > Vicinamibacterales > UBA8438 > WTFV01. The sequence goes on from WTFV01000202.1 coordinate 3,937, forward strand.
CGACCGCGTTCTTCGTGCGCCCCTCGTACGACTCGGCCACGGCCCACTCTCACGTCGGCTACACGCACCTGGGCGACCGCCTCGCCGACAACGTCAACGTGATCGGCTTCATCGTCGACGACGATCGGCGCGAGGTCGACGCAGCCGTCAACAAGACGGTGTGGGTTCCGGACGGGCCGGTCGAGCGCATCCAGTACGACTCCGCCTACGACGTCTACCGGGGGCAGACGGGGATCCTCCGGAGCTGGCAGGTGGACGAGTCGCTGACCGTCGATTTCCGCAACCGCTGGACCGCGACGGCGCGGCACACCGAGGAGTTCAAGCGGTTCGAGCGGGACTTCCGCAACCGGCAGACCGGCGTCGAGATCGGCTACAACACGCGGTCGTACCAGTCCTTCCGCGGCGGGGTGTCGACCGGACACAACTTCGACGCGGACTTCGTGCTGGGGAGCGTGGTCGCGCAGTACAAGCTCACCGACCGGACGTCCACCGAGTACGAGCTGCAGCGCCTGACGCTGGATCCGGATCCCGGCGGCGGCAGCACCTGGATACACGTCGTACGCGCCAACCGCTTCTTTACCCCCGACCTGTTCCTGCGCGTGTTCCTCCAGACCAACTCGGCCATCGACCGCCGCAACGTGCAGGCGGTCTTCGTCTACCGCTACCGCCCGCCGTTCGGGACCATCCAGGTCGCCTATCAGCGGGGCACGGCGGAGTTCGGCCAGCGCTCCGACCAGGGCCACACGCTGTTCCTGAAGCTGACTACCGTACTTTGACTGGAGTAAGCGTGACGGTGGTGGTCATGATGCGGTACCAGTCTCTTGTACGGAGAGCCGCTGGGCTTGGCGGTCGAGGGTTCTGATCGTCGCCTGAATGGCCTCGACTTCGCGGTCTTCGAAGTAGGCTTCGCCGCACTGCTCACATACCCAGGCCGGCACGGCGTCCAACATCAAGTGATAGCCGTCCCGGTCGACGTGGAACGGTGCGGTAGCCGACTTCATCTCGCCGCGGCAGTGAATGCACGTCATCTGATTCTCCTGGTTCTCAGGTCCGTGCCCCACACGCGTTCCGAGGGCAGGTAGGCCGTAATGATTGCAAGGAAGTCCTCTTTCGGCGAACACACGACGTGAATGGTCCGATGCTTGAATCCCTCGCCGTGCATGAGGCAACTGTGGCCTCGTGCGTCCTCCGGGTAGTCCTCGATCAAGTCGCCCTGCTCGACGACCCTGCGAACTTCATTCGGTGTAATCATCCGTCGGGCCGAGCCATTTGGCGAACGGCGTGGGGCAGGAAGAGCAGGCGCCGTCGTGCGGCCCGCCGGACCTGGTCGAGTATCGGATAGTATCGATTCCGACGTCTCCACTGTTCATGGAAGCAGGCCACGCTAGCGGCCGCCGGCCTTCAGCCGGTACCAGATGCGCAGACCCTGGTCGCGCAGCCGGCCGAACACCCGCTCGCGGTCGGCCCATACGCGGCGTCGGGTGACGTCGACGCCGGCCCGGTCGACGAAGATCAGAGCGAAGGCGGCGGCGTACTGTGCCGGCAGCATCGGCCCGGCGATGTGCGGCGCCATCGACGCGTAGTCGGCGTCGCCGTCGGCGATCCAGACCGCCGCCTGCTCCATCACCGGCGTGCGCGGCGGGTAGAGGGTGGGCGAGTTGGAGACGGTGTAGGTTCCCGCCTGGATCTCCAGCAGCAGATCCTCGATGAGCGGCGCGGTCGACGGCGGCCGGACGGCGAGCCTGTCGCCAGGGCCGGGAGGATCCAGGTCGCGCTGCCGGCCGACCGCGCGGAGCGTCCAATCGTGCCAGCCGTCATCGCCGAGCACCAGCCAGCCGTCGCGGCGGGCGATCATGTCGCGTGCGTCCTCGGCATCGAAGTAGGTGGCCACCGGCGACGTGACGACGATGGGATCTTCGCCCGTGCGGCGAACGCGCAGGGTCACGGCTTCCGCCCCGGCGCCGCGGGCCTCGACCTCCACGAGACCGGCGTCCATGGCATCGAACAGGTCGTGGTCGGCCAGCGCCGCCCCGCCGCCTGCCCTGCTCCCTGCGGCCGCGTCGGCGTCTGCCCGGCTGGCGGCAGCGCCGCCACCAGCGCCGGTGCCGCCCCCTTCCGCCCCACCTGAGGCAGCGCGGAAGAAGAACAGGTGCTGGCTCGGCAGGAAGTCGTGCAGCGCGACCAATTCGAAGCCGGCCGCCTGCCACTCCATCAGGACCTGCCGTACCGACATCGTGTGGTCCGCCTTGATCTGGTCGCCGGTCCCGTCCTCCACGCGGTACTCCAGCAGCGCGACCCGGCCGTGCGGGGAGAGCGCGCGCCGGATGCCGGCCAGCATCGGCTCGGGATCGGACATCTCGTGGTAGACGTCGGCGATGATGACCCAGTCGACGGCGCCGGCCGGCAACCTGGGGTCGGTCGGTGTGCCCAGCACCGCCTCGATGCCGATCACCCCCTCGTCCGCCGCCCGCCGCCGCATGATGTCGAGCATCTCAGGCTGGATGTCCTCGCAGTACACCCTGCCGCCCGGCTGCACTCGACGCGCCACGCGGCGCGCGTAGTAGCCGGAACCGCACCCGACGTCCGCGACCACGTCGCCTGGCCGCAGCCCCATCGTGTCGAGCACGCGCTCGGGCTGCTCCTGCTCGACCCGCTCCGGCCGTTCCAGCCAGTCGGCGCCGAGGTAGCTCATGAACTCGGCGGGCACGCGGTGCCGCGCCGCTCGTTCGTCCTGGGCCTGAGCCGGGGCCGCGGGCCATGCGGCGGCGACGTACCCGATGAAGACGGCGACACCGGCCGCCCCCCACTGGTTGCGCTTCATGGAATCGGTCTCCTGCCGTGGCCGAACGGCTCAGGTCGATCCAGGAGTCGTTGCTGCCACTGGTTGCGCTCACGAAATCGGTCTCCGTCTGCCCGCAGAGGAACTTCTCGCCGTCGTCGCCCCGCGTCGCCCGTCGCCAATCGGCCGCCCGGCGGAACCCGGCGGAACGGAAGCCAGCTTCCTGCATGGTATCCTGCCTTGCTCATCCGCCGACGGGATTCCACAGCAGGAAAGCTCAAGATGCCAATCCGCCTGCTCGCGGTCGTCGCGTTGCTCTTCGTTCTCCCCGCGCCGGCCGGCGCGCAGGCCGTGCCGACGCCCGCGCAGTACTTCGGCTTCGAGATCGGTACCGACGGGGAGCTGGCGCGGTATCCGCGGATCCTCGAGTACCTGCAGCTCCTCGCGGATCGCACCGACCGGGTCGAGTACGAGCACCGCGGGACGACGACCGACGGCAATCCGTACGTGCTGGTGAAGTTCAGCTCGCGGGCCAACCTCGCTCGCCTCGACCGGCTGATCGAGATCAACCACCGGCTGGCCGACCCGCGAGGACTGTCGGACGACCGGGCGCAGGCGCTGGCGCGGGAGGGCGTCCCGTCCTACTTCCTGTATGCCATGATCCATTCGACCGAGGTCGGCACCGGGCAGACCATCATCAACATCGCCCATCGGCTGGCGACCGAGGAATCGCCGGAGATTCGCGAGATTCTCGACAACACGGTCGTGCTGCTGGTGCCGTCACAGAACCCGGACGGCCAGATCCTCGTCATCGACCACTGGTACGCCACCGAGAACACCGGGCTCAACCGCGTCTATCCGGACCTCTACCAGCGCTACACCGGCCACGACGACAACCGCGACTGGTTCATGTTCACGCAGAAGGAGACCCGGCTCGCCATCGACATCCACCGGGAGTACAAGCCGCAGATCACGCACGACATGCACCAGATGGGACCTCGCGGCGCGCGCATGTTCGTGCCGCCGTACAAGGACCCGCACGACCCGAACGTCCACCCGCTCCTGCTGGAGGGACAGGCGCAGATCGGGCGGGCGATGGCGTCGGCGCTCGTCGCGGAGGGCAAGAAGGGGATTGTCTCCAGCGACCTGTACGACCTGTGGACCCCGGCGCGCCAGTACATGGTCTACCACGGGCAGCCGCGCATCCTGACCGAGATCGCCAGCGCGAACCTCGCCGATCCCTACGTCAACCCGAGCGGTCCCGGCCGGCCGCTGGGCCGGCAGCAGGTGCGGACGAACTTCCCCGTGCCGTACGACTCGTCCGTCTGGCGCCTCGGCGACATCGTCGAGTACGGCGAGATCGCCACCTTCGCGGCGCTGGAAAACATGGCGAAGTACCGCACGCGCTGGATGGAGAACTTCCACCGCGTCCACCGCGACTGGGTCGACCGCGACGAGGCGCCCTACGCGTTCGTCGTGCCGGCCGTCCAGCGGGATCCGTTCGCCGCCTACGAGCTGCTGGACATCCTCCACTTCGGCGAGGTGGAGATTCACCGGGCGCGGGCGGCGTTCCGTGCCGGCGGCGCGGACTACGCCGCCGGGTCGTGGGTCATCCAGCTCGCGCAGCCGTACGGCGCCTTCGCCAAGACCATGCTGGAGGAGCAGGTCTATCCCGATCTGCGCTACTACCCGGGCGGGCCCCCGATTCCGCCCTACGACGTCACCGGGCATACCCTCGGCATGCTGATGGGCGTCGACGTCGACCAGATCGACGAGCCGGTACGGGCCGATCTGGCGCTGCTGGAGACCATCGAGCCCCGGCGCACCCCAATCCCGGAACGGCCGGCGTGGGGCTATGCGATTCCGCCGTCGTCGAACGCGGGTTTCCTGGCCGCGGCTCGGCTGCAGGCGGCCGGCGTGTCGGTCTATCGTGCGGCGGAGGGGTTCGAAGCGGGCGGCCGGGAGCATGCCCCCGGCACGTGGCTGATTCCGCCGACGGGAACCGCCGAGCGAATCCTCGGACGGGTGGCCGAGGAGACCGGCCTGGTCGTGACAGCGGCCGATAGTGCGCCGGCGGTGGAGGGGCACCGCCTGCGCCGGCCGACGCGCGTGGGACTCTGGCGCGCCGCGAACAACATGCCGGGCGGCTGGATGATGTGGCTGTTCGAGCAGTACGAGATCGACCACGCCGTGATCTCGTCGCTCGACTTCGAAGGCGACCTCTCCGACCAGTACGACGTCATCGTGCTTCCGTCGGGCACCAGCCGCACCCGCATCATCCAGGGATTGAGCCCGGACCGGCACGACGAATCCTGGCGCTGGGCCTACGGGGTGGGGCAATCGGGATGGCGCAAGCTGCGCCGATGGGTGCAGGAAGACGGCGGCACGCTCGTCGCGCTCGGCTCGGCCGTCGCCACCGCCCGGCAGCTCCTCGACCTGCCCATCGAACCGGTGCTGCCGGCGCGAGGGGTGCCGGCGCGGACCGGCAACGGACGCCGGCCGACGCGCATCACGCTCGGCGAGGCCGGGCGTCGGTTGCGGGACGTATTCCGGAGCCCCGCGGAGCTTTCCCGGACGCTGCGCAACCGCGTCGTGGAACCCACATCGCTGTTCTATTCGCCCGGTACCCTGCTCAAGCAGGAGTACAACCCACGGCATCCCGTCGGTTACGGCATGCCCGAGACCTGGCCCGTCTTCTTCCGCTTCGACCAGGCCTACCAGCTCCTGCCCAGCTTCGACATCCCCGCCGAGGTCGTCTCGCGCTACCCCGACGACGACGACATGGTGGCGAGCGGCTGGCTGCTCGGCGACGAGTTCCTGCGCGAGCGGGCGAACGTCGTCGCTTTCGAGGTGGGCCGCGGCACGGCGGTCACCATGGGCAGCCAGATCGCGTTTCGGACGCAGACCCGGGCGACGTTCAAGCTGCTCTTCAACGCCATCTTCCATGGGCCGTCCGAGCCGGTGACGGCCGCGGAGCTCGCGACGCTGGAGTAGCGCGACCTTGCGATCGCGTTGCACGCCCGGCGCACGCTCCGCGGACCGGTGACACACCCTGCCCACAGGTGTGAATCGGTTACCGGTTGCCGCCGAACGCACGAAGGGCCGGTGCTCGCGAAGAACACCGGCCCTGAAATCGCCAGCGATTCGTTCGTCGCCGTCAGACCGCGGACCGCGGACCGAGCCGCAGCTTCCCGGTAGCGTGGCCGAGCGACTCGACCGGTACGCCCAGCTTGTCGAGCAGCGTGACGTGCAGGTTGGCGAGCGGCGTGTTCTCCGGGTACCTGACGTGGCGTCCGCCCGTTCCGGCTCCTCCGCCCGCCAGCAGGATCGGCAGGTTCTGCGAGGCGTGGGAGTTGCTGTCGGCCATGCCGGCCCCGTAGACGATCATCGAATGATCCAGCAGCGTCCCGTCGCCGTCCGGGGTCGAGGCCAGCCGCTCGAGGAACTGCGAGAAGAGCTGCACGTGGTACTGGTTGATCTTCGTCAGCTTCGCCAGCTTCGCGGGGTCGCGCTGGTGGTGCGAGATCGGGTGGTGCGCGTCGGGCACGCCGATCTCCGCGTAGGTCCGGCCGGTGATCTCGCGGCCCATCATGAAGGTGGTCACGCGGGTCAGGTCGGTCTCGAACGCCAGCGCCTGCAGGTCGAACATCAGCTTCGCGTGCTCGCCCAGGGTCCCCGGGACCCCCGCCGGCTGATCGACGACCGGCAACTCGCGGTCGCTCTGCGACTCGGCCATCTGGATCCGCCGCTCGACATCCCGGACGGCGTCGAGATACTGTCCCAGCTTGGCGCGGTCGCCCGGCCCGATCTGCCGCGCGAGGTCGCCGGCCCGCTCGGTCACCGAATCGAGGAGGCTGGCGTCCTTGCGGAGGCGCTCCCGGCGGACGGCGGGGTCGGTGCTGCCGGTGTCGCCGAACAGCCGCTCGAAGACGACGCGCGGGTTGTTCTCCATCGGCAGCGGCGTCGTGTCGTTGGCCCACGCGATCGTGTTCGTGTAGGCGCAACTGAAGCCGTCATCGCACGATCCGGCGAAGTCGCGCCCGTCGATGGCCAGCTCCAGGGTGGCGAGCTGCGTCTGGCGCCCGAGGACGCGCCCGGCGATCTGGTCCGCCGAGACCGCGGCCAGCAGGTCGGAGCCGTTGTCCGGCTTCGACGGCACGCCGGTCAGGAAGCGCGTCGACGAGCGGGCGTGCGGGCCCTCGCTGTCAACCCCGTGCATGCCCGACAGGACCTGGACGTAGGGGCGGAACGGCTCCAGCGGCTTCATGACCGTCGGGAACTCGAAGCCGAGCCCCTCGGTTCTCGGCGTCCAGTGGTTCATCATCATCCCGTTCGGGACGTAGACGACGCCGTACCGCTTGATCGGGGCCGCCGCGGTGTTGCGCATCGCCGCGGCCGCCGGGACCATGCCGTCGAGCAACGGCAGCGCGAGCGAGGCGCCCAGGCCGCGCAGCACGGTACGGCGGGGAATCGCCTTCCTGGTGATGATCATGATTCTGACCTCCGCATGCGGAACGGCGTGCTCTGCACGATTCCGGTGATGATTGACGACCAGCGGTAGTTGTCCGAGGCGGCCGCACGGGTGATGGCGCGCACGGTGGGACGGTCGTAGTACTCCGGCCCCCGCCCGAGCGCGTACGCGAGGAGCTTCTCCGTGAAGGTGCCCATGAACTGCTCGCGCCGCTCGAGGAGCAGCGAGCGCAGGCCGGTCGGGCCCTCGAACGCGGTGCCGTCGGGCAGGTTGCCCGACGCGTCGATCGGCAGGTCCGCCTCGCCGGTCTCGCGCCACTTGCCCACCGCGTCGTAGTTCTCCAGGGCCAGCCCCAGCGGGTCCATCGGCGCGTGGCAGACCGAGCAGGCGGGGCTCTCGCGGTGCCGCTGCAGGCGGTCCCGCACGGTGGCGGCGCGGCCGTCCTCGCCCCGGTCGGGCAGGTCCGGCACGTCGGCGGGCGGCGGCGGCGGCGGGGTCCCCAGGATGTTCGCCAGCACCCACTTGCCGCGCAGCACCGGCGACGTCCGGTTGGGATACGACGTCACGGTCAGCAGGCTGCCGTGGCCGAAGATGCCGCCGCGGCGCTCGGCCGCCTCCGGCGGCAGCGTCACGCGCCGGAACTGGCTGCCGTACACGCTCGGGATGCCGTAGTGCTCGGCGAGCCGCTCGTTGACGTAGGTGTAGTCGGCGCCCAGCAGGTCGAGGACGCTCCGGTCCTCGCGGATGAGGCTCTCGACGAACAGCTCCGTCTCCTGCAGGAAGGCGTCGCGCAGGTTCTCGTCGAACTCGGGGAAGACCACGGCGTCCGGCACGACGCCGCGCAGGTTGCGCAGGTAGAGCCACTGGCCGGCGAAGTTGCGGACGAGCTGCTTCGAGCGCGGGTCGGCCAGCATCCGCCGCGCCTGCTGCGCCAGGACCTCCGGCTCGCTCAGCCGGCCCTGCTCGGCGAGGTCGAGCAGCTCGTCGTCCGGTCCGCTCGACCAGAGGAAGTACGACAGCCGCGACGCCAGCGCGGTGTCGTTCAGCGCGTAGGAGGCGCCCGGCCGGATGTCGATCGGATCGCGCTCGACCCGGAAGAGGAAGTCCGGCGAGATGAGCACGCGCTCCAACGCGAGCTGGATGCCCGAGTCGAAGCTGCCGCCGTCGCGCCCGGCCCGGTAGAAGCCCATCAAGGTCGCGACGTCCCCCGCCTCCAGCGTCCGGCGGTACGCGCGGCGCGCCAGCGACGACAGGATCTCCTCGGCGCAGGCCTCCTCGTCCGCCGTCGCGTCGCTGGCCGGCCGGCAGGTGAACAGCGCCTGCCGTGCCGGGGTATCGCCCGGTCCCGTGCTGCTGTACGGCCCGCCGATCGCCACGTGCTCGACCGCGGCGTTGCCGTCGCGCATCTCGTTGATGGCCACCGCGAAGATGCTCTGGCGCGGCTGCAGCACCCCTTCCGGCTCGGTGAACCGCCGGACGAACGCCACGCTGACCACGTGCGGCCCCGCCGTCGCCTGGAACCGTGCGCGCATGTTGGCGTCGGCGTAGAGCATGTACTCTTCCCACTCCGGGTCGCCGAACTGGTTCCCGCCGTAGCTGGCCGGCGCCTGGATACCCTCGGGCTCCTCGCCGCCGAAGACGAACGAGCGCACGAGCACGCCGTCCAGCCGGACCTCCAGCTCGTGGCGCGAACCCATCCCGCGCACGTAGTTCACGTAGTTGCGGTGCAGCCGAATCTCGACGTCGTACTCCCCGTCGACCGGAAAGTAGTGGCGGATGCCGATGCCGCCCCGCGAGCCGAACGGCACGTCTTCGCCCATCCGATCGTCCTGCATCAGGAGGATCGGCACGTCGTAGGTGTCGGTGGCCGGCCCGAGCGGCGTCTCGCCCACCGCCAGCCGGCCGATCTTGCGCGCGGCGGAGAGATACCGCTCCATCAGGGCGGGCGAGACGGTCAGAATGTCCGCCATGTTGTCGAAGCCGTACTCGTCGAAGTCGTCGGCCGGCAGCAGCTCGGCCACGTCGACGTCGAGCGCCAGCAGATCGCGGATGGCGTTGCCGTACTCGGCGCGGTTCAGCCGATGGAACGCCTCGGTCCGTCCCGGATTCGGCCCTGCGGCCGCGAACGTGTCGATCTCGTCTTCCAGCCAGGCGGCCAGGGTGTCGTAGGTGTCCGTCGCGGGGCGCGGCCGGCCGACCGGCGGCATGGTCCGCGTCCGCAGCTTCGTGACCACCTTCTCCCACGTCTCGGCGTGGGCGCCCACCTCGGACAGGTCGAGGCCGGTCAGGACGAGCCCGGCGGTCTGCAGCCGATCGTTGTGGCAGGTGGCGCAGTAGCGGCCGATGGTCTGCTGCAGCAGCGCCTCGCCTTCACCGGGTGATCCCGCCTGCGCGCCGGCCTCGCCGGCGGACGCGGACATCGGCAACAGCGCTACGAGCGCGAGCGCCGTTACGAACGCAGACATCGACGGCACGCGAGCGTAAGACATCGTCCGTCGGCTCCTCCGACCGCTGGTTGACCGGGTACGTCCGTATAGCTTGTCCGATGCCCGATCGCGTGTCAATCACCCGCCGCATGCCGTCGCATGCCGTCGGGGAGGTCACGCGAAGCGTGGCCATGACGGTTGGCTCGGATTCGACCACTACGCCGCGACGAGCGGACGCGAGCGGACGGTGCCTCGAGGTGCCGGGCCGGAGCCTCGACCTGCTCGAGCCCGAGACCGCTTCGAACATCGACGTCGGGCTGCAATATGCCGGGGATCGGGTCGCCTTGAGCGGCACCTGGTACGCCATCGATTTCGAGAACCGCATCTTCTATCTCGGACCGCAGACGCCTGCCGGTCCCAACTACCTCATCCCGGGCGGCGGAGCCTACTTCAACGCGGGCGGCATCGACACGAGCGGCGTCGAGCTCTCGGCGACGGTACAGATGCCGCGCCGGACGTCGTTCTACACAGCCGTCACGTTCAACGATTCGGCGTACCTGGGTAGCGGCGACCCGCTGGTCGACGCGAGCCAGGGCATCGTGGCGGGGACCGACGTCACCGGCGTGCCGAACCGGCTGTGGGTCGTCTCGCTCGATCGCAGCGGTCCGCTGGGCGCGGGCGTGACCGCCAAGTACACCTCGCCGCGCCGCGTCAGCCTGCGGTCGGACTGGTATGCCGACGCCTATTGGCTGGTGGATGCGTACGTCAGCTTCTCGGGCGAGGCGTTGAGCGAGCTGCTGCGGTCGACGGAGTTTTCCATCGTGGCGAACAACCTGTTCGACAAGGCGTACCTGTCGGCCATCACCGAAAATGCCACGTGGCTCGGCGCACCGCGGACCATTTCGATGACCGCGACGGTGTCGTTCTGACCTCTGATGCCGCGGTACAGTGATGATCCGATGCGCACGACGCTGAACGTTGACGACGATGTCCTGGCCACCGCGCGCGCGTTGGCGCAGGAACGGGGCGTCTCTCTGGGGGCCGCGCTGTCCGAACTGGCGCGGCGCGGCGGCCGGCCCCGTGCCGTCGACACGGATCGACCGATTCCCGGATTCGTCGTCGATCGGGACAGCCCTCCGATCACGCCGGAGATGGTCCGATCCGCCAACGAAGACTCGTGACGCCGCTGCTCGACGTCACCGGGCCGTTCCGGGAATGCAATGAAGCTTCGACTGCGGTAGCATTGCCGCATGGCTCACAGATCCTCGACGCAAGGCTTCGTGTCGGCAGTCGCGGCCGTTTTCCTGCTTGCGACGGCGACCTTCGCGCACGCGCTGGCCGAGCCGGATCTCGTCGCGGCCGTTCGGGCGGGCGATCTCGCCGAAGCGCGCGCCCTGATCGCGGCGGATGCCGACCCCGACGCTCCGCAGGGCGACGGCGCGACCGCGCTGCACTGGGCCGCGCACCGGGGCGACGTCGAGGCGGCGGCGCTGCTGATAGAGGCGGGCGCGGACGTCAACGCCGCCAACCGGCTCGGCGCCACCCCGCTGTGGCTGGCCGCGAGGAGCGGCAACGCCCCGATCGTCGAGGCGCTGCTCGAAGCGTGCGCCAACCCGAACGTCACCCTCCGGATGGGTGAGACCCCGCTGATGACCGCCGCCCGGAGCGGCAACCTGCGGGTCGTGGAGATGCTTCTCGATCGCGGCGCCGCCGTGAACGCGGTGGAGTACGAACGCCACCAAACGCCGCTGATGTGGGCGGCGGCCCAGCAGCACGCCGACGTCGTGCGCCTGCTGGCCGCGCGGGGCGCGAACGTGCACGCCCGCTCGCGGGTCTGGGACCAGCTCGAGAACACCGCCGGCAACACCAATACCAGCGGCAACTTCCGCAAGAACCACGGCGGCTCGACGGCCCTGCTCTTCGCGGCGCGCAACGGGGACGTCGAGACGGCGCGCGCGCTGGTCGAGGCCGGGGCGGACGTCAACGACGTCGCGGCGGCCGGCACCAGCGCCCTCGTCATCGCCGCCCACAGCGGCCACGGGCTGCTCGGCGTCTACCTGCTCGAGCAGGGCGCCGATCCGAACGCGGCGGGCGCCGGCTACACGGCGCTGCACGCCGCAACGCTGCGCAGCCAGGTCGAGCTGGCCGCCGCACTCCTCGAGCGCGGCGCCGAGGTGGACGCGGTCGTCGAGCGCGGCACGCCGGGCCGGCGGTTCAGCGCCGACTTCAGCATCCGCCACCAGGCGGTCGGCGCGAACGCCTTCTGGCTGGCCGCGCGCTACGGCGAGCCGGAGATCCTCCGCATGCTGGCCGAACGGGGGGCCGACCCGCACGTCTCGCCCGCCAGCCGCTGGTCCGCGCTGAAGGCGGCCATGGGCGTGCCGCAGATCTCCCAGGAAGACCGGCGCAACCGCGTGGACGCGCCCGACGACCACATGGACAGCATCGACCAGGAGCGGTTGACCCTGGATCTCGCCCGCATCATCCTGGACCTCGAGGTCGACGTGAACCAGACGGACGACCGCGGCAACACCGCGCTCCACGACGCGGTGCGCACCGGCTTCGCATCGGTGGTCGATCTGCTCGCGGCGCACGGCGCGGACCTCGACGTGCCGAACGACCGCGGCCAGACGCCGCTGATCCTGGCCGAGACGCTGCTGCCCGTCATCGGCAGCAACGGCCTGAGATCGACGCAGCCGGAAATCGCCGCGCGGCTGCGCGAGCTCGGCGCCGACGAGTGACGCGCGGGCGCCGTGACCACCGCCGCCGCGACGCGGGCCCGCGCCAGGAGCGCGCCGGAGCTGAATCGGCTGCGGCCTGAGGACCGGGCCGTCCACGACTGGTACCGCTTCGTCCTCTCGTTCCCGTCGCACCTGGTGCGCGACTACCTCGATGCGTTCGGGGTGGATTCGTCGCAGCGGGTCCTCGATCCCTTCTGCGGCACCGGCACGACCCTGGTCGAGTGCAAGAAGCTGGGCATCCCGAGCGTCGGGATCGAGCGCAATCCGATGGCCGGCTTCGCGAGCCGCGCCAAGGTGGATTGGAGCGTCGACCCGGAGGCGCTCGTCGCGCACGCCAGGGAGGTCGCCCGAGGGGCGCTGGAGAGCCTCTGGACCGAGGGCATCGACGACCTCGGAGTGGCTCCCCTGTTTCAGACGGGCGGGCGACGAACCGCCCCGCTCCGGACGTTGCCTCCCGACCGCCTCGGTCTTCTGCTGAAGAACTCGATCAGCCCGCTGCCGCTCCACAAGACGCTGGTGCTGCTCGACACGCTGGAGCAGCATCGCGACGATGCGGTCTACGCGCACGAGCGGCTCGCCCTCGCGACGGCGCTGGTCTCGGAAATCGGCAACCTGCACTTCGGTCCGGAGGTCGGTGTCGGGAAAGTCCAGGAAGACGCGCCGGTCATCGGTCCGTGGCTGGACCGGGTCCGAAGGATGGCCGGCGATCTCGCGGCGCTACGGGCGCAGGCTGCAACCGAGACGACGGTGCACCTGGCGGACTCGCGCGAGGCGGAGGAGCTTCTGGCGCCGTCGTCCATCGACGCGGTCATCACGTCTCCGCCGTATCCCAACGAGAAGGACTACACGCGGACCACGCGACTCGAGAGCGTGCTGCTCGGTTTCATCCGGAGCAAGCAGGAGCTGCGCGGCCTGAAGCAGGGTCTCGTGCGGTCGAACACCCGCAGCGTCTACAAGGCGGACACCGACGACGTCCTTGTCGCCGAGCATGAAGGCATACAGCGCATCGCCCGTCGCATCGAGGAGCGCCGGATCGAGCTGGGCAAGACGTCCGGCTTCGAAAGGCAGTACGCGCGCGTCACGAAGCTGTACTTCGGCGGCATGGTCCGCCACCTGTCCGGCCTCCGGAGCCGGCTGCGCCCCGGCGCGAGACTCGCCTACGTGGTCGGCGACCAGGCGTCGTACCTGCGGGTGATGATCCGGACGGGGCAACTCCTCGGCGAGCTCGCCCAGAGCCTCGGCTACGAGCTGACCGCCATCGATCTCTTCCGGACGCGGATCGCCACGGCCAGCCGGCAGCAGCTACGGGAGGAGGTCGTGCGGCTCCGCTGGCCCGGCTGATGCGCGGTGTCTTGAGTGGCTGTTCCCGCCATGTCCAAATCGAGCGCCTACGCCGCCATCATCGAGGAGATCGAGCAGGACACGGCGCTTTGTGAAGTCAGGTTTCCTGAACTCGTCTGCCGCCCGTGGCCGCGCAGTTCATGCGCGACAACGTGATCGCTCTCTTCGCCTTCGAGAAGATCGACGACGAAGTGAAGGTCCATCGGGAGAGCCACTACAAGCTGGTCGACCCCAGCGAGCTCACCGCCGAGGATCTGGCCGCGTACCGGCGGCGACCATGGCGCGCACCGCGTTGATCGTCGGTGCCGGGGCATCGGCGGCCTGTCCGTCGCCATCTCCCTGCACAAGGTAGGCTGGAATATCCGGGTTTCGAAGGCGCGGCGTCGGTACGGAAAATGGGCTCCAGGCTGCTCGTCGCCCCGAACGCGATGGCGGTGCTGCCCGAGCATGGCGTCACCGATGCGGTGTTAGCCCGCGGGTTCGCTTCAACGCGGGCGACGTGCGTAGAGTGCGACACGGAGTCGTGCCGGGGCGACACCTGCGACGGCAGGTGCGGGACGTCGATTTCCGCTACAATACGCTGCGTCTGACAGGTGAGCAGACTGACCTGGAGCCCGCGATCGTTGTGTCGATCGGCGGCACCGGCATCGGAGCACCGACGTACTGGGCGCGATGAATGTACCTCGATAAACTGGCCTTGAGGAACATCCGGACGTTCGACAGATATAGCGAAATCGAATTCTCGCACTCTGACCGCGAGTTTTCGTCGCTACGCGAGAACGCCGGAAGACCTAGATTGGCCAACGTCAACCTGCTACTCGGGGACAACGGATCCGGCAAGACGACGCTGCTCCAGGCCGTGGCGCTGGCGGCCTTCGGGCCGGCCGTGGCGCACGCCAACCTGGGACCGAGACATCTCGTTCGTTCCGACGACGCTGGGCAAGGCGGAGAAGGGGAAGCAACGGGGGAGATTCGCGCCAGTTTTCGTCTCCATCCGCAAGACAGCCGCAGTGGCGGACGGTCGGACTCGACGTTGACGATTCGACGGCGGGGTGAGTTGGAACAGATCGAGTTCGACGGACAGAGGGAACTATGGGATCGCGTCTTTGAATCGAAGAACGATGCCTACTTTGTGGTCGCGTACGGGGCGACCCGCCGCGTGGAACCCGGAGAAGGCCTCGACATGGGGGCACGATCGAAATCACATTTTCTGCGTGCACAACGCGTGCAGAGTGTCTTCCGTGATTCGTATTCGCTGATTCCGCTTACGTATTGGCTTCCCGAACTCAGAAGGTCGAATCCCGAGCGGTACAGCCAGGTGGTTCGACTGATCAATCGAATCCTTCGACGGAACGGTTCACGTTCACGGAGCAACTTGACGGCGGCGACTACCGATTCGAGCGCGGGGGAACGCAAGTGCCGTTCCAGAGTCTGTCGGATGGATACCGGGCGTTCATCGGCTGGGTTGCGGATCTACTGTATCACCTCTGTTTCGGATGCCCTTCGGGGAAGAAACTGGTAGACAACCACGGTATCGTCCTGGTCGACGAGGTCGATCTCCACCTGCATCCGAAGTGGCAGATGAGCGTCGTGGAAACAGTCGCGAAATCCCTGCCCAGGATGCAGTTCGTGATGACTTCTCACAGCCCGCTAATCGCTGGAAGTCTGGAACGCACGAACGTCATTCGGTTGCGGGTCAGCGGGAGTCGGTCGTACGTCCAGCGTGCGGAGGATAACGTCCACGGTCTCGATGCCGACCAGATCCTGCTGAGCAAGCTGTTCGGCCTCACCTCCACGCGGGCGCGACCCAAGAATGACGAGCTCGACGAGCTTACGCGCAAGGCTCGGAGCGGGGATACGAACGCCGCCAAGAAGCTAATCGAGGCCATGGCAACGGGGCTGGAAGAGTGATCCGCTACGCCATCACCAGCGTCGACCTGTATCGCCGCGTCAGCGGAGCCGGCAACGGGTGGGTGAATCGGGCCGCGAAAGCGCGCAAGCGGCTGCGAAACGATCCCGGCGCGAGGATCACCAACATTTGGAGCCGGATAAAGTCAGTCTACATGGCGCTGCAAGGATCAAAATGCGCATTCTGCGAGAAAGGAATCGAGGACCAGGCGATTGAGCAGGACGTCGAACACTTCCGGCTGAAAAGAAAGGTGCAGCGCTGGCCGATTGCACAATGGCTACAACAAGAACTCGAAAAGGAGAATCTCCGGATCCGGCAACCGGCAACGGGATCGGAACAGGGTTACAGGCTGCTCGCGTACCATCCCTGGAATTACGTTGCGTCCTGCAAGTCGTGTAATTCCGTCTTCAAGCGAAGTTACTTTCCCGTAGCGGGAACGCGAGACCCGGAGGCGAGGAAACCCGCGAGGCTGCGGCCCCGGGAAAGGCCCTACCTGATCTTCCCGCTGGGCGATCTCGACGATGATCCGGCAGATCTCATCATGTTCCATGGACTATCGCCACAACCACGACGACACGGGTTTGACCGGCTTCGGGCGTTAGACTATCGAAATGTTCGGTCTGGATGACCACCGGAAGCGGAAGGGGCTTCTCCTTGATCGCTACCGAAGAAGAGGCCGGTACAAGAAAGAGCAACGACCGGGGCCGGATCTACCGGAGGTAGTATCTCCGCGCGCGCGTTCTGCCAGCGGCCCGTGCCAGCCCGACCCGTACGAGCTCGTTCAGCATCCCGCGGGCGAGAGCGGGCGCCGCATGCAGCAGAGCGGCAGCCTCGGTCGTGGAGAGACTGCCCCGCCGGCGGATTTCGTCGAGCAGCGACTGGCGCCGTCTGTTCTGCGCCGCCAGTCCGGGACTGCCCGCCAGTCGGACCATGGCGTCGGACAGCACATAACGACTGCCGCCGCGACGGCCGACGCGAGTCAACAACCCCTTCGCCAGCAGCCGTGCGAGCAGTGCATCGACATCGGCGTCCGGCAGCATGCGGCGCAGGTCGCGCGGGGTGACGGCGCCGGCGCGCCGTGCGGCGACCAGCGCGCGGCGCTCGTCGGGGGTCACGTCGTCTCGACCGAGCTGGTTCAGCCAGACCTGATCTTCGACGTCGACCAGCATGCGGTTGCGTAGCGTCACGGTCACCGAGCTCGCGGTGGCCTCGAAGGCGGGGGGTTCCAGCAGTCGAGCCTCCATTTCGCGGTACATGCGATCGATGCCGTCGCCGTACTCTTCCACGAGCCCCAGGATCTTCAGCACCCGCATGATGCGCGGGTTCCGGCTGTAGTGTTCCGTACGCATGTTGTCGAGGGTGATGTGGCCCGGGAGCGGTCCCGGACTGCGCACTTCGACGCGATCGTCCCAGACGGTGATGTCTACCGTGGCGCCTGTCAGGCCGTAGTCGCGATGCGCCAGCGCGTTGACGATCGCCTCGCGCAACACCGGCTCGGGATACTCCGGCAGCGCTTCGCGCCGCGAGCCGGTAACGGTCTCGAACTGCCGGGTGTGAGCGGCCAGGAAGCCCAGACAGCAGTCGACGGTCTCTGCCAGCGGACCGGAGCACTCCTCGCGCGCGGAGGAGGGTCCGGGGCCGGGACCGACCCCGGTGCGACGCACGAGCTGCACGGCCGCTCCGCGTACCTGCCGCCGCGGCTCGGACGCGAAGAGCACCAGCGCGGCACGCAGCACGCGCGACTCCAGGGGCGGCGCCGCGGCAACGGCAACGCCGAGGTCGGTCAGCGCCCGCTCCAGGGCTTCGTGTGTCACGGCCGTTCGGCCGTCCGCTCTGAGCGCCTGGTTCACGGCGTCCAGGTCGAACGCAGACGGATCGACGACCGCGAGCGGCTCGTCCTCACCAGCCCGCTGTTCGCGCTCGCGAACGAACCGGGCCATCGCGTCCCCGCGCAGCGGTTGCGAGTCGCCGCCCACGCGGCGCAGCAGCCGGCCGTCGGGCGTCGTGACGATCCGTCCGCGTACCTCCGGCACGGCGCAGAGGGTCAGCTCGAAATCGCCGACGGCAAGCGGCAGGAGCTGGACGTCCACGCCGCACTCGGCCGCGATGGGTGTGATGCGATCCTGGGTATTCTGGGAGAGAGGACAGCCGACGACGGTGCGCTGATCGTCCACGCCGTGAACGATCAACCCGCCATGGGTCATGGCCATGGCGGCGATCGTGTCCCGAATGTCAGCGGGTACGCCGCGCTTGAAGTCGAGTTCCGCGTGCTCGAGGCGCCCGAACAGGTCCCAGAACTCGTTCGGCGAGAGACGCCGTGGGATGTCTCCAATCCGCGGAACGGAGGCCATGCCCAAGATTACAAAATCTTTTCTTGAAACGCCCCAAGGAGTCGTGCTGAGTACGAAAGATTACAAAATGTTTCGCGGCATCGTCGGTGACGGATCGTCTGCCCTGCCCGGCACCGACGTCAGCCGGTAGTGCTGCGGTGGCGGGAGACGCGGGCAGGACTCACTCGCCGAGGCGCCAGGTCAGCGCCATCCTGACCCGCCGCCCCATGCGATGCGCCCGTGCCGAGGCTCAGCCCCCGCAGTTCCAGGTCAGCACCATCTTCGCGCACCGCCCCATGCGATGCGCCCGTACCAGGACTCACCGGCCGAAGCGCCAGGTCAGCGCCATCTCGCCCCACCACCCCATGTGACGCGCCCGCGCCGGGACTCACCCTCCGAAGCGCCAGGTCAGCGCCATCTTGACGCGCCGGCCCTTCGGGTCGTGCGTGAACCCGTCGTAGGACTGCTCGACGTTGGCCCAGGGGGGAATCTGCCCGGTCAGGTTCATCGCGTAGAGGGTCAGATCCATCCCGCTGCCGGGGAAGCGCCACAGGAAGCTGACGTCCCAGGTGAGGAAGGGGTCGATGAGCGGTGCGGTGGTGCCGCTCCCCCGGTCTTCGTAGCCGGAGATGTAGCTCAGGTAGCTCGCCAGCCGGTAGGCGTTCCAGCCGTAGGAGGCCGACCAGCGGCTCTTCCAGCGCGGCAGCGGCACCGCGATCGGATGGGCGAAGTTGAGGTAGCCGGCGGCCTCCCGTTCGGCGTAGAGGGTCAGGCCCGTGCCCTCCAGCAGCAGCTCCTTCGTGTCGTAGCCGACCGTGTAGGTGGAGTCCCAGGTCGCCGAGAACTGCCCCGGTCCCGCGTCGGTCCGCGCCGCGAAGTGGGTGTCGATGCCCGAGGTCGTCAGGCCCGGCCAGTTCACCAGATCGATCTGGATCCGCTGCAGGTTCTGGGCGATGCACCGATCCGCGGGGGCCAGGTCCGAGGCGCGCCCGCCGGGGCAGACGATGAACGGCGACACCGCCGCGCGGGTGGCGGGGTCGTCGCTGGCGTAGAGGCTGGTGATGGCGTCATAGGGCATCGAGCCGATCACGTTCTCGAAGTCGTAGTGCCAGTAGTCGACGGTCGCTTCGACACCCCCCTCCAGGAACAGCACGGCGCCCGCGTTGTAGGTGAAGGCCCGCTCCGGCTCCAGGTCCGTGCGCCCGAAGCGGTCGACCGCCTGGTAGGCGCCGGTCTCGTTGATCCACTCCAGGGTCGTCAGCGGGCTGGTGTTCAGGTCGTCGAGCGACGGCGTGCGGAAGGTGGTCTGCACCGAGCCGCGGAACGCCAGCGAGTAGTGCAGGTTCTCGGCCGCCTGGATGCGCCAGCCGAGCTTCGGGTCGAAGCTGTTCACGCGGCGGCCGGCCACGTTGTAGAACTCGTAGTTGGCGGCGAGCTGGGTGTCGACGCGGGGGCCGATGCCGAGCGCGAGCTCGCCGAAGAGCCGTTGCAGTTGCTGGTCCGCGGCATAGGGCCGGTGGACGTTCGTGAACAGGTAGGGACCGAAGCGGACGCCCGCCGGGCAGTCCAGGTCGCCCGCCACCGGACAGGGATTCCTGGTGACGTCGCCGGGGCCGTTCGGATTGCCTTCCGCGTGCGTTCCGCGGTACTGGTACCCGATAGCGAAGTCGGCCACGTTCGCGACGAGGTTGCCGCTCAGCGTGGCGTCGGCCACGAACAGGTCCGTGGTGCTGACCAGGTCCACCTCCTCGTTGAGCCACTGCCGCAGCGCCTCCGGGTTCGCCAGCGCGGGGACGTAGTCCGGATTGTCCGTGTTCCGGAACGGGGCGCCCGGTTGATCGGAGCGCTGGATGCCGTTGCTGAACGGGTTGTAGTACATGCAGGGCCCCTGGCCCGCCACGGCGCCGCCGAGTGGGCCCAGCGCCATCCCGGCCGGGGAAGTGCGGTCGGCCGTCACGCCCACCCCGCAGTCGGGACCGCCGAACCCGCGGAACGCCCGGAAGATCCGATCGGTGTAGACGGCCGGCAGGTTCAGGTTGCCCCGCGCCCGCGAGTAGCTGAGGCCGACGTCCCAGTTGGCGTCCCGCCCGCCCATCAGGAAATCGCCGTCGACCGAGGCGGCGATCCGCGCCGTGCGTGACTCGCGCCGCAGCCGGCGCCCGGGTCCCGAGTTCCCGTACGGTCGGCCGTTCAGGTACCACGGCGCGTCGCCCAGGCATGCGGCCATCGGATCCGCCTTGGCGTCACCCGCGTAGTTCGAGCAGAACGCCTGCCGCCCGGGGTGGTTCGCCGCCACCTCCATGATCGTGGTGCTCGTCAGCGGGAACGGCGGGTACGACGGCGTCGTGTACCAGTTCGGGATCACCGCGTCGGACCAGAGCCCCTCGATGTGGTAGTTGGTCCGGTTGTTCAGCGGGCCGTTGATCTCGGCGAAGGCGCGCGTCTGCTGCTGCTCGTCGATCAGGTTGTCGTACGGCGCGTAGCGGAAGCGGCAGGTCCAGCCCTCGTCCTGGCCGCCGAAGTCCGTGCAGCGCGGATCGAAGACGTCGGCGGTCCACGGTGCCGGCGCCCCGACCGCGAACGTGCCCGGGTTCCCCAGGCTCGACCAGCCGGCGCGGTTGCCGGGGTCATGTGTTCGCAGGCGATCCAGCGTCCACGGGCGGTCCTCCATCTGCAGCTCCTGGCGGCCGACCCGCTCCGCCGAGAAGACGGCGCTGGAGTCCCCGATCCGGCCGCCCCAGATGCCGGCGACCGTCGTGTCGCCGCCGCTGTCGAAGTAGTCGTGCGCGACGTTGAGCTCGAAGCCCCGGAAGTCGCTGCGCGTGACGAAGTTGGCGACGCCGCCGACCGCGTCGGAGCCGTACGTCGCCGAGGCGCCCTCCTTCATCACCTCCAGCCGCCCGACGGCGATGGCCGGGATCGTGTTCACGTCGACGAAGCGCCCTCCGATCAGCCGCGCGGGCACCGGCACGTGGCGGCGGCCGTTGATCAGGACCAGGGTCCGCGAGGCGCCGAGGCCGCGCAGGTTCACGTTGGCCACGTTCTCGGTGAGCGTCGACGGCTGGTTCGAGTTGTACCAACTGTTCCGCTCGCCGACCACGCCGTGGCTGACGTTCAGGTTGCGGAAGAGATCGACGAGCTGCGTGGCGCCCTGCTGCTCCAGCGTCTCGCGGCTGACCACGGTCACCGCGTGGGGCATGTTGATGGCGGGCGCCTCGATGGC
>WTFV01000079.1 GCA_011523845.1 Acidobacteriota bacterium
CCCCCGCCGCCTTGACAACGGCGCGGGCCCCTCTATAATGGGATTACTGTCACGTTTCGCAGCCCACCTTCCCCCGGAACGGCAACTCCCAGGCCGCCAGGGGCGCTCCGATTAGAAGTACGTAGAGCTGTCGGCGCCCGAGCGCCTCCCGGCCGAAGACTCCGGGGGGTTCCGGCAGGCATTTTGCCGGCCAATCAGCGGGCGCCATCGTCCAACCCGTCAGGAGGGAAGCGATGTCGACCAAACCGCCAGCGGATCCGCCCATGGAACGAGGCGCCAACCCGGTGCGTCCCGCAACCGCACCCATTCCCCGCAAGCCGGCCGCGCCGCCCCCGAAATCGGGCTTTCAGCGGTTCGTGCTGCAGTTCCTGCTGCTGGTGATCGCCCTCGGAGGCGCCTTCGGTACCGGCTATCTGGTCAACGCCAACGAGATGCAGATCGATAGAAACACCCTGTTGCAGCAGCAGTTGGATGCGCAGGAACGGATTCTCGCGCTCGAGCAGCAGATCGCCGAGCTGCAGGAACGGCGTGAGAGCGGCAACCGGGTGGAGCTGGACCTGACCGAGGTGTTCGAACCGATCCGCGAGGCGGTCGGGCGCATCGCGCTGGTGCGGATGGGCGAGATATCGCGGGAGATTACCACGGAGCTCACGCGGCTGGTGGAAGACGACCTCCCGCCCCTCGACGAGCCCTCGAGCGACCCGGGCACGCTGAGTCCCGGCGGCTTGAACGGCGGCAGCGCCGCCGGCGATCAGGCGCCGGAATCGGCGGCCGCGGCCGTTGAAACGGCGCCGCCGCCGAGCGACGCCGCGCCCGATTCACTCCAGCCCGACGGGGCCGCCGTCGACGCGGCCAAGGCTGCCGACCAGCCCGAAGCCATCGAGCTGGTCGGCAGCGAGCCCGAGGAGGAGGCGAGCCCGACGCCCGCGGCGTCGAACTCGTCACCGGTGAGCGGGACGCCGCGGGCGAGCCCCGGGCCGGCGGCGTCTTCCGAGGCGGCCTCCCGGGAAGCACCGCGTTCCGCGGCCGCCGAGCACAGCGAGGACTCGACGCAACGGGAGCCGGTCGAGGTCGCCGCGTTGCAGGAGGCGCCGCCCCCACCGGGCGCCGCTCCGATTGCCGAACCCTGAGCCCGGGGCATGAACCGGCAGGCTGCGCTCACGGCTCGGCCGTGCGCGCAGCCTGCCGGTCGGCCGTTTTCTCCTCCCCCGAACTCCTTCACCCTGCAGCCCCTCGTCAATCGCCGCCGCCCGCGAGCCGAGCCGCGCGCACCGCCTCGTAGTCGTCGAACGCCTGCTTGAGCCGCTCGTTCTTCCACTCCATGTCGGCCTCGCCGCGCAACCGATCGAGGTAGCGCGCGTACTCGGCCAGGCGCCGGTCGTTGAACACGTTCTGGGAGATCTCGTCGCGGACTTCCTCGAACGGCCTCGGCTCGGGCTCCGTCCGGGCCTCCAGCCGCAGCACCTGGTACCCGAGCGGCGTCCGGAGCGGTTCGGTCATCTCCCCGACCGGAAGGTCGCCCAGCACGTCGATCAGCGTGCTGCTCAGGAGCGAGACGTCGATCGGGCCGATCAGTCCCCCGTTCGCCTTGGACGCCGCGTCGGACACGGCCACCGCGACCAGCTCGAAGCTCTCGCCGTCCAGCACCCGCTGCCTCGCCTCTTCCGCATCCATGCGGGCCAGGTCGTCCGCCGTGACGGCGGCCCCGCCGCCGAGATCCGGCACGCGGACGAGAATCTCGCGCATGGTCACGGTCGGCGGCTCGGTGTACTGCGCGATGTTGGTCTCATAGTGCTCGCGCGCCTCCACCTCGGTGAGCGTGACGGATCCGAGCACCTCGATCTGCTGCACCTGATTGATCAGGATCTGTCGCTCCATCACGCGCCGGAGATCGTCCAGTGTCATGCCCTCGCTCTGCGCGAGCGCCTGATGGAACTCTTCCTCCGTCTCGAAGCCGTTCTCGGCCATGAGATCGCCGATGATCTCCTCGAACTGCTCGTCGGTGAACTGGTAGCCGAGCTCCCGCGCGCGCTGGATGAGCAGCAACTCGTCGACCGCGCCGGAGATCACCTCGGGCGTGATGTCTTCGAGCGCCTGCCGGAGCTCCTCGTCGGTGCGCGGTTGGAGCCCACGCTGTCGTATCGCGCCAATCTGCCGCTCTTCGAGCTCGGTCTGGGTGATGATGTCGCCGTTCACCTTGACGAGGATCCGCTGGATGATGATGCCCTGCGGCGCGTCGGGAGACGTGCCGCCCAGTAGCTGCGCCGCTGCGGGAGCGGCGACCAGCACGCTCGCACCGGCCAGAACGAGCCAACGTCGGGTCGCTTTCCACGTGGTCAGGTTCATCGTCTTACCCCTCCGCCAACTCGGCTCCTGCTCCAAGTGTAACCGTCATCCGGCCTCGCCGAGCTCCTCGAGCCAGGCATTCACGCGCGCCAGCAGGTCGAGATCCCGACCCACGGCTACCGAAGCTCCGCCGTCGCGGCCTCCCGTGCCGCCCTTCCGGGGCTCCGCATCGGCGACGGCCTCCAGGTCCAGTCGGACCACACCGGCCGGCGTCAGCGAGATCCCGCGGCGGGAACTCACGAACTCGACCAGGCGACCCGGATCGAGCGGGGCCTCCTCGCTGAACCTTATGACGAGCCGCGAGGCTTCCCGGTCGATCGCTTCCACCCCGAGCCCGCTGGCGCGCACGCGGACCCGGCCGTACTCCGCGAGTCGGACGAGCGAGGGGTGCAATGGCCCGTAGCGGTCCGCAACCTCGTCGAGGGCGGCCGCCAGCGCCGTCTCGTCGGAGGCCGTCGCTACCTTGCGGTACACGGCCAGCCGCTGATCGGTCTCCGCGACGTAGCCTTCGTCGATCCGCAGGTCGACCCCGAGATTGACGCGCGCCTTGCGCTCGTCCCGCACCTCCTCGCCCTGCAGCTCACGGACGGTCTGTTCGAGGAGCTTGACGTACATGTCGAAGCCGATCGCCTCTATATGCCCGCTCTGCTGCGCGCCCAGCAGATTGCCGGCCCCGCGGATCTCCAGGTCGAGGGCCGCGACCCGGAAGCCGCTGCCGAGATCGCTGAATTCGCGAATCGCCGCCAGCCGCCGCCTCGCGACCGGCGAGAGCACGTTGTCGGCCGGGACCACCAGATAGGCGTAGGCGCGCCGGTCGGACCGCCCGACGCGTCCGCGCAACTGGTAGAGCTGGGCCAGTCCGTAGCGTTCGGCGTGATTGACGATGATCGTGTTGACGTTGGGGATGTCGAGGCCGTTCTCGATGATCGTCGTCGCGACGAGCACGTCGTACTCGTGGGCCACGAAGGCGATCATGGTCTTTTCCAGCGCCGCCTCGTCCGTCTGACCGTGGGCGACGGCGAGTCGCGCCTCGGGGACGAGCCGTCCGATCAACCCGGCGATCGAGTCGATCGACTCCACGCGGTTGTGCACCAGGTAGATCTGCCCGCCGCGGCCGAGCTCGGTGCGGATGGCCCGCGCGATCAACTGCGGATCGAACCGTACCACGCTGGTCTGGATCGCCATGCGGTCCTTCGGCGGCGTCTCGATGACCGACATGTCCCGAATTCCGGCCAGCGACATGTTCAGGGTACGGGGAATCGGCGTTGCGGTCAGGGTGAGCACGTCGACCTGACGCCGCATCTGCTTGATGCGCTCCTTGTGGGCCACGCCGAAGCGCTGCTCCTCGTCGACGATCAGCAGCCCGAAGTCGCGGAACTTCACGTCCTTCGAGAGCAGTCGGTGGGTGCCGACGATCAGATCCACCTTGCCGGCCTCGAGATCCGCCAGCGCCGCCTTCTGCTCGGCACGGCTCAGGAAGCGACTCAGTACCGCGACCCGGACGGGAAACGATGCGAACCGCTCGCGAATCGTCTCCCCGTGCTGGAAGGCGAGAACCGTGGTCGGCGTCAGCACCGCCACCTGCTTGCCGTCCATCAGCGCCTTGAACGCAGCCCGCAGGGCGACCTCGGTCTTGCCGTAGCCGACGTCGCCGCACAGCAGCCGGTCCATCGTGGAGGGCCGCTCCATGTCCCGCTTGATTTCCGCCAGGGCCGACTGCTGATCGGGAGTCAGCTCGTACTCGAAGGCCGCCTCGAACTCCTGCTGCCAGTGCGTGTCGGGGCTGAACGCGTGGCCCGGAAGGGCCTGCCGCGCCGCGTACAGCTTCAGCAGTTCCTCCGTCATGTCGCGCATCGACTTCCGGACGCGCGACTTCGTCCTGGCCCAGGTCGTTCCGCCCAGCCGGTCCAGCCTCGGATGCGCGGCGCCGGTGTACTTCTGCAGCAGCTCGAGCTGCTCGACCGGTACGAACAGCTTGTCGCCGCGCGCGTACCGGAGCTCGACGAACTCGTGCCGCCCGCGGGTCTCGGGAACCGTGAGCTGCCGCAGACCGACGAACTCGCCTACCCCGTGGTCGACGTGCACCACGTGATCGCCGACCTTCAGATCGCGGAAGTCGGACAGGAACGACTTCGCCACCGAGCGTCGCTGATGGCGAACGACGTGCTCGGACTCGAAGAGATCGGTCTCGGCGAACAACTGGAGTCGGGCGGCAGGCAGTCGGAACCCGCGGGAGAGAACGCCGGTCGCCACCAGCACGGTCGCCGAGGCGGTCTCCTCGGCGCCCTCGATCGGCACGCCGACGAGCGAGTGCTCCCCCAGCAGCTCCACGATGCGTTCGGCGCGCCCCGTGGTCTCGGCAACGAACACCTGCACGTCCTGCCGGTCACGCCCCCTTTCGACGTCGGCCACCCACTCGCGGAGGCGCCCGCGAAACTCCACCGCCGGCTGGCAGGCCACATGACGGTGGTGCCCGGTTGGCGCGCCCCCGTCGATCTCCAGCGCGTCGAGCGTCGTGGCGCCGGCGAGCCAGGCCGCCGCCTCGTCGTCGTCGACCTGGAGGGCGGCGGGCGGCGGGGCCGGATCGTCGCGCGCGGTCGCGTCCGCGTAGCTCGCCCGCACCTGCTCCACCGCCTCGCGCACGCGGTCCGCGGTCTCCGCGGGTTCGGTGACGACGAAGCGAGCCGAGGCGCGGCGGACGTAGTCGTTGAACGTTGCGCTGCGGTCCGTCGGCGGTTCCTCCTCGGCCGGGTCTCCGCCGGCCGCCCGGCGCTCGAGCTGGTCGGTCAGGGGACGGACGGCTACGTGATCGAGCGTCGCCACCGAGCGTTGCGTCGCCGGATCGAAGCGACGGAGCGACTCGATGTTGTCGCCGACGAACTCGGCCCGGATCGGGAAGGCCTCACCCGCCGGAAACAGGTCGAGGACCCCGCCGCGCCCGCAGAACTCGCCGTGCGCCTCGACCGGATCGGTGCGCGTGAAGCCGGCGTCGACCAGTCGGTCGGCCAGCTCGGTCGGCGAACAGGTTCCTCCGAGCCGAAGATCGACGGCGGCGAGCAGGAGACGATCCGGCGGGCTGAGGCGCGGCAGGAGGGACCCGCCCGAGGCCACGACGATGCGGGCCTGCCCGAGGGCCAGCGCCGCCAGGGCGCGGGCGCGCGACGAGGCCACGTCCAGGTGCGGGGTCATGCCGCGGTACGGGTCCACCTCGGGCGAGGGAAACGGCAGCACGCCGCGTTCCGCGTCGCTCCAGGCGAGTCCTTCGAGCCCGGCCAGGAAGAAGCGCGCGTCCGCGGTCATGCGGTCGACGTCCGCATCGGCGGGCACCACGATCACCACCGGCCCATGACCGGCGAAGACGGCCGCCGCCAGCGCCTGGGCGGGTGGCGTCAGGCCGCTGATCGACTGGCCGGCAACGGACGAACCACGCCCGAAGCCGGCCCGGGCGGCCGCTTCGTGGAGCAGGGCGCGAAGCGTCAGCGACGCGGTGGTGGACGGCACTCCTCGGGTTCAATCGCGGGCCGAACCCCGAATTCTACGTTCCGATGCCGGGCCGGCGCTGCACGTGGTCAAGGCCTCGGGTTCAATCGCGGGCCGAACCCCGAATTCTACCCGCTCATGTGCGGCGCGGGGTGAGACGAACGGCCGGAGTGAACGACCAGCGGTGACGCGGGCGATAGATGCCGGCGTCCTTGGTACGGGACTTCACCCGGAAGGTATGGAGCAATCGATGGTAGTCGTACTGCAAGCCCTGGCGCGTGTGCGCCGCGACGTCCAGCTTGTACGTGCCTTCGACCAGATCGAGGCTGTCGATGGCGAACGTCACCTCCCCGGCGCCCGCGAGCTCGACCGGCTCGAACTCCTCGATGTCGGTGTTCGTGCCGTAGCAGCACACCCCCTCGGCATTGAAGATGCTGATCCCGAAAACGAAGTCGTGCACCGGCTCGGGTGTGCGCACCGCGAGCCGGATCGCGAGCCGGTCGCCGCTCTGGAACACGTGCGCCTCGGCTCCGTCGCGTTCGAGCGTGACGCGGTCGATGCGCACCGGCCCCAGCCCCCAGCGGCCCTCGGCGGCCCGGAACATGTCCCCCGGCGGCTCGCGGGCGACCACCGGCTGCTCCGAGACAGCCTCCTGCGTCGTATCGCCCTCGGCGCCTGCCGCGGCCTGCGCCTTGCGATCCGCCGAGGCGAGTGCGCGCTCCTCGCTCCGGGCGACATCGGTCGTGTAGGCATGCACGACCTGGCGCGGGTCGCCGTGGCCGCGCGTGCGCCCCGCGTCCACCCACACCGCCTCGTCGCAGTACCGCTCGACGAGACTCAGGGAGTGCGTAACGAGGAGAATGGTCTTGCCCCGCCGCTTGAAATCCGCGAACTTGTCGAGGCACTTCAGGCTGAATCCCTCGTCGCCCACCGCGAGGACCTCGTCGACGAGCAGGACGTCGGGATCCACGTGGACGGCGACGGCGAACCCCAGCCGCATGTACATGCCGGACGAGTACGTCTTGACCGGGGAATCGATGAAGTCCTCGAGCTCGGCGAACTCAACGATCTCGTCGAAACGCCTCGCTATCTCCCGCTTTGCCAGCCCGAGCATCACCCCGTTGATGAAGATGTTCTCGCGCCCCGAGATCTCCGGATGAAATCCGGCGCCGAGCTCGATCAGGGCCGAGATCCGCCCGCGCACGTCGACGGTTCCGGTGGTCGGTTTGGTGATTCCCGCCACGAGCTTGAGCAGCGTGCTCTTTCCCGAGCCGTTGCGACCGATGAGACCGACCGTCGACCCGGCAGTCACCGACAGCGACACGCCGTCGACCGCCCGCAGCACCTCGTTCGGCTCGAGCTCGCTGGCGAGACTCCCCTTGAGCAGCGCGCTCTTGAGGGTGGAGAACTGGCGGCGATACGCGTAGCGCCGGTACAGCTTGGTCACGTCGCGCAGCGCGATCGCAGGCTCCGTCACACTTCCTCCGCGAACGAGTCCCGCAGCCGGTCGAACAGGGCATAGCCGGCGAGGAAAAGGCAGATGCCGGCCACGGCCAGCGCCAGCAGCCACTTCCAGTGGCCGAACGGTCCGTCGAAGAACAGGATTTCCTGGTACGAGATGGCGATGTGGGTGAAGGGGTTGAGGTCCATCAGCACCTTGCCGGCGGGCGGCAGGCCGGCGACCGACGGACCCCGCGACGCCACCATCGTCCACGGGTAGAGGATCGGCGTCGCGAAGAACCAGAGCGTCAGCACGTTCGCCAGCAGGTCCCTGATGTCTCGGAAGTGGACCGTGAGAGCCGCCAGCATCAGTCCCAGAGCCAGGGTGAGCAGGAGCTGCACCGCGACCACGGCGGGGAACCACAGCAGCTCCGTCAGGCTCGGCGGGACCGCGACGAACAGCACCAGCGCCAGGATCAGGATCGGCAACGCCAGCAGGAAGTGCACCATGTTCGCCAGCACCGCGACCAGCGGCAGCACCTCGGCCGGAAAGAGCACCTTCCTGATCAGGTTGCCGTTGGCGAGCAGGGAGTTGGATGCTTCGGTCAGCGCGGACGAGAACCAGGTCCACGGCAGCAATCCGCAGAAGAGGAAGAGCGCATAGTTGTCGACACCCTCGAAGCGGGCCGGAAGCACCACCGAGAAGACGAAGGTGTAGACGAGCAGCAGCAGCAGGGGGTTGGCGAACGACCAGAAGAACCCCAGCACCGAGCCCCGATAGCGGGCCTTGAGCTCGCGCACGACCAGCGTCTGGATCAGGACGCGGTACCCGAGGAGACGCCGCAGACTAGTCAGCATGCACGTCGACCAGGACGACGGTCACGTTGTCCGGCCCCCCCGCGGCGTTGGCTCGACGCACCAGCTCGCGGCAGACGTCGGCGGGCGGGCGGTCTTCCCGCAGCGGGTCCGCGATCTCGTCGTGAGATACGACGGACGACAATCCGTCCGAGCAGAGCAGGAGCCTGTCGCCCGCATCGAGCGACAGTTCCGCAACTTCGGCCTCGACGTCGGTGGTGCCCGCGAGGGCGCGTGTCACGACGTGTCGCCAGGGATGCCGGAGCGCAGCCTCCGGCGTCAGCAGGCCGGCGCGGATCTGTTCCTCCACCCAGGAATGGTCGCGCGTCAGGCGCTCGAGATGCGCCGAGCGGTAGCGATAGGCGCGGCTGTCGCCGACGTGCGCGAGGGCGACGGCCTCCTCTTCCGCGAGCAGCGCGACCGCCGTCGTAGCCATCCCGTTCAGCGAGGCGTCGCCGGCGATCCGGCCGGCCAGCTTGCGGTTCGCCTCGATCAGCGCGGCGTTCAGGCGATCGCCTGCCCCCGGTCCGGCGGTCCGGCTCGGACGGACGTGCGCCGGCGCGGTTTCCGCAACGAACCGCTCGACCTCCTCGGCCACCAGCCGGGAAGCTATTTCGCCCGCGACGTGGCCACCCATGCCGTCGGCCACGAGGAAGAGGCCGAGGTCCTCCCGTATGCAGACGCTGTCCTCGTTGTTCTCGCGGCGGCGGCCGGGATCCGTCAGGGCGGCGCCGGTCAGTCGCATCTGGAACACCCACCGACGCCCGCCGGCCGACGTGCACCGCGCGCCGTGACCGGCGGGCGCACGCGCCGAACCCTCACCGCCCGCCGGTCATCGCTTTCCGGCCGACCGCATGCCGATGCGGCGAGCCACTTGCAGGCGTGACAGCGACTTGAGCAGTGCGATTCGCGCTCGCTCGAAATCGACGTCGCTCGTCGTCGACGCAAGCCGCTCCCGCGCCCGGGTCGCGGCGGCCTCGGCGCGTTCCAGGTCGATCTCGTCCGCCCGCTCCGCGGTGCGCGCCAGGATCCGGATGCGGTCGGGCAGGATCTCCGCGAAGCCGAACGCGGCGTGTAGCCAGGTCGTCTCGTTTCCCCGCCTGAACCAGATCTCGCCCACCTGGAGCTTCACCAGCAGCGGCGTATGCCCCGGCAGCACACCCAGGTATCCCTCGGCGCCCGGCAGACGGGCCTCGTCGACCGTCTCGTGGACGATCGCCCGATCCGGCGTAACGATCTCGATGGTCAGGTGCGACGGCAGCGACATCGGTGCGCTCTCCGAAACTATGCCGCCGTCGACTGCAGCTCGGCGTTGGCCACGGCTTCCTCGATCGTGCCGACCATGTAGAACGCCTGCTCCGGCAGACTGTCGTGCTTGCCTTCGACGATCTCCTTGAAGCCGCGGACCGTGTCGGCAATCGGCACGTACTTGCCTTCCTTGCCGGTGAACTGCTGGGCGACGAAGAAGGGCTGCGACAGGAACTTCTCGATCTTGCGGGCGCGCGAGACGGCGAGCTTGTCGTCTTCCGACAGCTCGTCGATCCCGAGAATCGCGATGATGTCCTGCAGGTCCTTGTAGCGCTGCAGCACCTGCTTGACGTTGCGCGCGACGTTGTAGTGCTCCTCGCCGATGACGCGCGGGTCGAGAATGCGGGAGGTCGACGCGAGCGGATCCACGGCCGGGTAGATGCCCAGCTCGACGATGCGCCGCGACAGGTTCGTCGTGGCGTCGAGATGCGCGAACGTCGTGGCCGGCGCCGGGTCCGTGTAGTCGTCGGCGGGAACATAGATGGCCTGCACCGAGGTGATGGAGCCCTTCCGGGTCGACGTGATCCGCTCCTGCAGGGCGCCCATCTCGGTCAGCAGCGTCGGCTGGTAGCCGACCGCCGAAGGCATCCGGCCGAGCAGCGCCGATACCTCCGAGCCCGCCTGCGTGAAGCGGAAGATGTTGTCGATGAACAGCAGAACGTCCTTCCCCTCCGCGTCCCGGAAGTACTCCGCCACGGTCAACGCGCTCAGGCCGACCCGCAGTCGCGCGCCGGGCGGCTCGGTCATCTGACCGTAAATCAGGGCCGCGCGGGACTTCTCCGGATCGTTCAGGGTGACGACGCCGCTCTCCTGGAACTCGAGCCAGAGGTCGTTGCCCTCGCGCGTCCGCTCCCCGACGCCGCCGAACACCGAGACGCCGCCGTGCTTGAGGGCGATGTTGTGGATCAGCTCCTGGATGATGACCGTCTTGCCGACGCCGGCCCCGCCGAACAGCCCGATCTTGCCCCCTTGCAGGTAAGGCTCGAGGAGGTCGATGACCTTGATCCCGGTCTCGAACATCTTGA
The DNA here is from genome assembly GCA_011523845.1 of Acidobacteriota bacterium. Taxonomy (GTDB): domain Bacteria; phylum Acidobacteriota; class Vicinamibacteria; order Vicinamibacterales; family UBA8438; genus WTFV01. The sequence goes on from WTFV01000079.1 coordinate 10,455, forward strand.
GCTCGGTGGACTGATCCTCCAGGCTGGGCGCGGCGCGGTGAATCGGCCAGCGCTCCTCGGCCTCCACCGGCCGGTCGGGAAAATCCACCGGCTCGCCGAGCACGTTCAGCACCCGGCCCAGCGTCTGCGGCCCGACCGGCATGGAGATCGGCGCCCCGGTGTCGACGGCCGCCATGCCGCGCTGCATGCCGTCCGTCGGCTTCATGGCGACGGCCCTGACCCGCCCCTCCCCGAGGTGCTGCTCCACTTCAGCGATGACGTCGATCGCCTCCGCACCCTCGGCCTTCGACTGGATCCGCAGGGCGTTGTAGATCGGCGGGAGATATCCCCCCTCGAACTCGACATCGATCACCGGGCCGATCACCTGCACGACCCGCCCGACCTTGTTTCCCAGCGCCATCGTCCGGCTCCCCCGATCTGTCGTTGTTCAGTCCCGCACCAGCGCCGCCAAAACCCTTCGCAGGCTCCGTGTTCGGCCCCAGCCCCCACCGTCCCAGGAGCCTGCGCCTCGGAACTTCACCCTGTTGCGTTCTGCGGCGCAAGCTCCTAGAGCGCCTCCGCGCCCGACACCACCTCGATCAGCTCGCGGGTGATCGCCGCCTGCCGCACCTTGTTCATGTGCAGGGTCAGCCCGTCGATCATCTCGCCGGCGTTGCGGGTCGCCGCGTCCATCGCGGTCATCCGGGCCGCATGCTCGGCCGCGGCCGACTCGAGCAGGGCGCGAAAGAACTGCGTCTCGACGTGATGCGGCAGCAGGTCCGAGAAGATCTGCCCGGCCGGCGGCTCGAACAGGTAGTCCGCCGAAACCGCCTCCGCCTCTTCCTCCACCGCTTCCAGCGCGGGGATGGGCAACACCTGGTCGACCACGACCTGCTGCTGCAGCACGCTCTTGAACTCGTTGTAGAGAACCGACACGCCCGACGCCGCGCCCGAGGTGTACTGCTCTATCGCCGTCTCCGCCATCGCCTCCGCGTGGCTGTAGCGGAGGTCGTTGAAGAGGTTCACCATCTGGAAGCGGATGTCGACGCCGCGCCGCACGAAGAAGTCGCGCCCCTTGCGGCCGACCAGCCCCATCGCCACCTCTCGCCCCGCCGTGACGGCAAAGCTGGCGGCCTCGCGGATGAGGTTCGAGTTGAAGCTGCCGCACAGCCCCTTGTCGGCCGTCACGACGAACAGCAGGAACGGCGCGTCCGGGGCCGCCGGCGGGGCCAGCAGCGGATGCGCGGCAGCGGCTCCGGTCCGCGCCGCGAGGTCGCTCAGCACCCGCTGCATCAACTGCGCGAACGGCCGCGCGCCGACGATGCGATCCTGAGCCCGGCGCAGCTTCGACGCGGCGACGGTCTTCATCGCCTTCGTGATCTGCTCGGTGGACTTGACGGCGCGGATTCGGCGCCGCAGGTCGATGAGTGACGGCATCGCTCCCCTGCGCTACGCCGCTGCGCCCTGACGGGCCGCGACGAACTGCTCGCTGAACTGCCGGAGCGCCGCCTCGACTTCGGCCTCCAGCTCCTTGCTCATCGCCTTCTCGGCGGCGAGACGGCTGACCAGATCCGCGTGCCGGGTGTCCATGAACCGGTAGAGCTCCGGCTCGAACGCCGCGACGTCGCTCTCTTCCACCTGGTCGAGGAAACCGCGGGTCCCGGCGAAGATGATGAGCACCTGGCGCTCCACCGCCAGCGGCGCGTACTGCGGCTGCTTCAGCACCTCCACCAGCCGCCGGCCGCGATTCAACTGCTGCTGGGTCGCCTTGTCGAGATCGCTTCCGAACTGCGCGAACGCCTGCAGCTCGCGGAACTGCGCGAGGTCGAGCCGCAACGTGCCGGCAACCTGGCGCATCGCCTTGATCTGGGCCGATCCGCCGACCCGCGACACGGAGTTCCCGACGTTGATGGCCGGCCTGATCCCCTGGTGGAAGAGATCCGACTCGAGGAAGATCTGACCGTCGGTGATGGAGATGACGTTGGTCGGGATGTAGGCCGACAGGTCCCCGGCCTGCGTCTCGATGATCGGCAGCGCCGTGAGCGAACCGCCGCCGTTGTCGGCGTTCAGCTTCGCCGCGCGCTCGAGGAGCCGCGAGTGCAGGTAGAAGACGTCTCCCGGAAACGCCTCCCGCCCCGGCGGGCGGCGCAGCAGCAGCGAGATTTCACGGTACGCCTGCGCGTGCTTCGACAGATCGTCGTAGATGCAGAGTGCGTGGCGGCCGCTGTCGCGGAAGAACTCGCCGAGCGCGCAGGCGGAGTAGGGGCTGATGTAGAGCAGCGGCGCGGGGTCGGAGGCGGCAGCCGCGACCACCACCGTGTAATCCATCGCACCCTCGTCTTCGAGCGTCTTGACCACCTGCGCGATGGTCGACTGCTTCTGGCCGATGGCGTTGTAGATGCAGACGACGTCGAGCCCCTTCTGATTGATGATGGTGTCGACCGCCACCGCCGTCTTGCCGGTCTGCCGATCGCCGATGATCAGCTCGCGCTGTCCACGGCCGATGGGAATCATCGCGTCGATCGCCTTGAGTCCGGTCTGCAGCGGCTCCTTGACCGGCTGGCGGTCGACGACGCCCGGCGCGATGCGCTCGACCGGCGACTGCCGATCGGTGGCGATCGGGCCCTTGCCGTCCAGCGGCTGCCCGAGCGCGTTGACCACCCGGCCGAGCATCGCGTCGCCGACCGGAACGGACATGACGCGCCCGGTGCGCTTTACGGTGTCGCCCTCCTTGATCTCGGTCGATTCGCCCAGCAGCACCGCACCGACGCCGTCTTCCTCGAGGTTCAACGCGATGCCGAAGATACCGTGCGGGAACTCGAGCATCTCGGTGGCCATCGCGCGGTCGATCCCGTGCAGCCGCGCGATGCCGTCCCCCACGGACACGACCGTGCCGACTTCCGCGACATCGACGTCGAGTGCGTAGTCCCCGAGCTGTTCCTTGATGATCCTGGAGATCTCGTCTGCTTTTATTGCCATCGTTCCCTGTGCCGCCGTCACGCGGTCATGAAGCGCTGCCTGAGACGCGCGAGGTGATGCGCGAGGCTGCCGTCGAAGACCGTGCCGCCGATCCGGGTCACCATTCCGCCCACGAGATCGTCGTCGACCGCGGTCTCGATAGCGACCTGCCTGCCGGTCGCCGCACCGAGCTTCCGGGTAATCGATGCGACGCGCTTCCTGTCGAGCGGCTCCGCGGTCGTGACACGCGCCCGTACGACCCCGAGGTGCTCCATCAGGCGCTCCCGATAAGCTGCCAGCAATGCCGGCAGCAGGTGGAGCCGGCCACGCTCGGCGAGCATCAGCAGCAGCCTCTTGACCACGGCCGAAGTCTTCGGCGTCCTGTCGAGGATCGCCGCAACGATCGCCTTCTTCAAGACGGGGGAGATCGCCCGGTTGTGCACGACCCGGGAGAGCGTCTCGTGGCCGTCGACGAGCGCGTGAAACGCATCGAGATCACGCTCGCTCCGTTGCGGGTCGCCGCCGTCGAGGCTGACGTCGAAGAGCGCCCGCGCGTACCGCGTTACCGCCGCCTGTTCCGTCATCCTGCAGCCAGTTTCCTGATCGTTTGGAACGAAGGTGGGTTTCAACCAGCGTAGCCCAAACGGGCATTTATAACATTTCGGCCGTTGGGCGGGCAAGGCGCGGGCGCGGCTAACCAGCGGCTAACCGCCGACCAGTCGCTCGTACAGACGCTGCATCTCGTCCTCGGACGTGAAGCTGATCTCTATCCGGCCGCGCCTTCCGCGCTGCACGATACGGACGCGTGTCCCGAGCGACATGCGGAGACGCTCCTCCGCGGCGCGCACGTGCACGTCGGCCGGCGCCGGGTCGGTCCTGCGCTCGGGCTTCGGGCGTCCGGCCCCCTTGACCAGCTCTTCGGCGGCGCGTACCGACAGGTCACCCTCCCTGATCCTGCGCGCCACGGCCAGTTGCTCCTCGGCATCGTCGAGTCCGGCCAGCGCGCGCGCGTGGCCCATGCTCAGACGGCCGGCCGCAACGTCGGCTCGGACCTCGCCCGGAAGGCCCAGCAGCCGCTGGTAGTTGGCGACCGTGGCCCGCTCCTTGCCCACGGCCTCGGCGATCTCCTGCTGGGTCATGCCGAACTCGTCGGCGAGCTGACGGTAGGCCGCCGCCTCCTCGATCGGGTTCAGGTTCTCGCGCTGGATGTTTTCGATCAGGGCCACTTCCAGCCGCCTGGTGTGCGGCATCTCCCGGACGACGACCGGGACGCGCAGCAGCCCGGCCCGCTGCGCCGCGCGCCAGCGGCGTTCGCCGGCGACGATCTCGAAGCCCGGCTCGCCCTCGCGTTCGGTGACCACGATCGGCTGAATCACGCCGTGCGTCCGGATGGACCGGGCCAGCTCGTCGAGCTTCGCGTCGTCCACCGCCTGGCGGGGCTGATCCGGATTCGGCCGCAGCAGGTCGAGGTCGATCTCCCGGGGGGCGCCGGCAGCAGCCGCCTGCTCCGCCGGCGCCGCATCTGCCGGCGGCGCGTCCGGTATCAGCGCGCTCAACCCGCGCCCGAGCGCCTTCCGTTTCTCAGCCACTCAGCATCTCTCCCGCCGGCGGGGGGTAGGCGCGAGTGCACGCCAGGAACTCGCGGGCCAGCGCCAGATAGGCTTCGGCGCCCTTCGAGCGCACGTCGTACAGGATCACCGGCAGCCCATGGCTCGGCGCCTCGCCCAGCCGGACGTTGCGCGGAATCACGGTCTCGAAGACCTTGCTGCCGAAGACGCTCTGCACCTCGGCGGCGACCTGCTTGCCGAGATTCGTGCGCAGGTCGGCCATCGTGAGAACCACGCCCACGATCTCGAGACCCGGATTGAAGCCCTTCCCGACCCTGCTCACGTTGTCCTTCAGGTACGCCAGCCCCTCGAGCGCGAAGTACTCGCACACCACCGGAACGATCACACCGTCGGCGGCGACCAGGGTGTTGAGCGTGAGCAGTCCGAGCGACGGCGGCGTGTCGACCAGGATGTAGTCGTAGCGGCCGCGCACCTGTTCCAGGAGCCGACGCAGGCGCTGCTCGCGGCGTTCAGCGGAGACGAGCTCGATTTCCGCACCGGTGAGCTCGCGGTCCGCGGGAAGCAGCGAGAGCCCCGAGACGCAGGTGGATACGATGTAGTCGTCGACCGGTGGCGTCGATTCGGCGGTCAGGGCCTCGTAGATGGTCCCGGCGGGCGCGTAGTTTCCCTTCTGGCCGACACCGCTCGTCAGGTTCCCCTGCGGATCCATGTCGACGGCCAGCACGGCCTGGTCCCCCAGCGCCAGCGACGCCGCCAGATTGATCGCCGTCGTGGTCTTGCCGACCCCGCCCTTCTGGTTCGCGATGGCGAAAACGCGAGATCTCACGCAGCCTCTTTAGGTCAAACAGCCTAGCGCGAACCGTCGCGGAGCGCGGGTGCAGTGGGCTGTGGCGGATCGTACGTCCCGGTTCCCATAGCGGTCAACTCGGTTCCACGTGGAACACCTGGCAGGTTCGTCGGCGGAACCCTCGCGTAGCTCCCGGTCCTGAGTAATCCTCCCGCAGCGGGCCGTCGCCCACCCGGCTGCTGGGCCGGAGCGACATGTCGACGCGTGTCCAGGGCTCCCGGTCGCTGCAACCGGTTGACTGTTGAACGGCCTGGGTGCCCCTCCCGCTCCCGTGCGGGGCATCACCAGGTGACGCGGTCACGCGTCCCCGGACTCGGGCCCCGGGAGGCCGGGCTGCAGTTCCCGGTCCACCTCATCGATGACCCGCTGAGCCGCCTCGCGAGGATGCCGTGCGTTCCGGATCGGCCGGCCCACCACCAGATAGTCCGCGCCCAGACGAATCGCCTCCACCGGGGTGGTGAAGCGCTGGTGATCGTCTGCGCCGGCCCATTCCGGACGAACGCCTGGGCTCACCAGCGTCACCTCGGACCCGAAAGCCGCTCGACAGGCGCCAATGGCGGCGCCCGACACGATCAACCCGTCACACCCTGCCGCCAGCATCTCCCGTCCGCGCTCCAGGATGTAGTCCTCTGCGCTCAGGTCGGGCCGCCCGAAGTTCGCGGGCGTCAGGCTCGACAGCAACGGCACCATGAGGAATTGCGGGAATCGATTCGTGCCGCGGGCCTTGCGGCCGGCCGCCAGGCTGTGGCGTGTGAACACGTCGTCGCGACTCTCCGCCAGCGTCACGAACCGGATCCCGAGCTTCGACGCATGATCGACGAAGTCCGTGATCGTGTTGCTGATGTCGCCGGCCATCTTCAGGTCGATGAAGATGCCACCGTGCCGCTTCTCCCGGATGCGCCGCACCAGCCCGTACAGATCACCGGCCAGGAAGAGTCGCAGCCCAATCTTGAACAGCGATACGTTCTCGAGCGTGTCCACGAGCTCTTCCGCCTCCGCATGCGTGCTCACGTCCAGTGCAACGATGAGCCGCTCTTGCCCGCTCCTCAGACATCACCTCCCCTCCGCCGACACCGCCGCGATTCTATCGGACCCCGCGCCGTTCACGACAGTTCACGAACGCCGCCCATAGAAGCGCGTGCCAAAGCCCCCCCTGCATTCGAGCGACGATGCATCCCGCGTGGACTGGGTTGCTCCTCGGTCGAATATGCCCAAACTGCTCCCTCGTCGCGCCTTGCCACGCGGGCGCGCCTCACCGCTCTTGGTGGTGCGCGGCGTTTCACCACGGGCGCCCAGGGAAGCGTTCCACGAGCGGTCCGCGCACCGGCGGCGCCATTTCACGCCAGCTCGCGTCCTGTTGCTCTCAGCCTACAGGCGGGGGCTGATTCGAACCTGCCGCTTTCCCTTGCAGCCCCAGCGCACGCACCGAGCCCCGGGCATGCGCCTGGGCGCCGCGGTAGAAACGTCGCCACCCGATGTTCCACGTGGAACATCCCCGCCTCAGCCGCGGGCGCACCGCCGCACCACCGCTTGCTCCAGGCCGCCTTTTCGGACCACGACCAGCTCGCTCCCTGACGTCTCTCCCAGCGCGTGCCCGGCCGCCACCCGCAGCGCGCCCCGCTCCCCCTCCCCGGTCTTCCCTCGGGCGCGGGAACAGAAGGCGAGCACCAGACCTCCCGGCTTGACCAGTGCTTCGAGCCGCCGCGCGACACCGGCGTCCACCCGCACGCCACGCACCGTGAGGACATCGTGCGCCTCCCGCGTGTCGGACCGGTCGGCCAGGTCCTCGAAACGGCAGTCCTCGACAACGGCCCCCGCCAGGTGCAGACGCCGAATCGCTTCCCGCAGAAACGCCGCCTTCCGCTTCCGGCTCTCGACCATCCGCACGAACAGCTCCGGCCGCGCGATCTTCAGCGGTATCGCCGGCGACCCCGCGCCCGAACCGATATCCACCACCGTCGCCGCGCCCCTCGGTATGTGACGCGCCGCCAGCAGAGGCTCCACGACCAATCGGTGCAGACCTCCTGCATCCGCGTCGAGCGCCGTCAGGTTCATGCGCTCGTTCCATCGGAACAGCAGCGCCGCGTAGGCCGCCAGCTTCTCGATCGTCTCTCGGTCGACCGCCACCCGCGCGCCCTCCGCGTCGCTGCTCAGACGACTTGCCAGGTCCTCTACCGACATGCGCACTACGCGCCTACCCTGGCGCCGACCAGGGCGACCGCCACCGGCGTTACGCCCGGAATCCGAAGCGCCTGACCCAGCGTCTCCGGTCGCACCTCGGTCAGCCGCTCCGCCATCTCACGCGACAGCCCCGGCAGGCCCTCGTAGCGGAAGCCCGACGGAATTCGCCGGTCCTCCATCCGCCGGGCCCGTTCGATCGCCGCCTGCTGTCTCTCCAGGTAGCCGGCGTACTTGAAGTGGGTCTCCACGCTCCAAAGGTCCGCCTGCTCCTCACCGTCGGCGAGCTCCAGGTCCAGGCCATCGCCTCTCGTCAACTGCTCGAGCTCCGCATCCGGCCGCCGCAGCGCCTGCCCGGCCCGTGCCCGCGTCCCGTCCGCCAGCGTTACGGTCGTGCCGGAGACCCGCCGGACGTTCTCCTCGTACCTCCCGCGCCTTCCCTCGAAACGCGCCCAGCGGCGGTCGTCCACCAGCCCCGCCTCCCGGCCCCGCTCCGTCAGGCGCAGGTCCGCGTTGTCGATCCGCAGCAGAAGCCGGTACTCCGCGCGCGAGGTGAACATGCGGTACGGCTCCAGACACCCCCGCGTCGTCAGATCGTCGGCCAGGACACCCAGATAGGCCTCGTCCCGACCCAGCACGAACGGCTCCTCTCCGGCAACGGCGCGCGCCGCGTTGATTCCGGCGACGATCCCCTGACCGGCGGCTTCCTCGTATCCCGACGTCCCGTTCACCTGCCCCGCCAGAAACAGGCCCGCCACCCCCGCAGCCTCGTAGGTTCGGTTCAGCGCCGTCGGCTGCACGAAGTCGTACTCCACCGCGTAGCCGGGACGCAGCACCACCGCGCCCTCCAGTCCGGGCAGCGCATGCACCAGTGCTTCCTGCACCTCGGCCGGCAGGCTCATGGAGTAGCCGTTCACGTAGACCTCGTCGACGTCGATGCCTTCCGGCTCCAGGACGATGTGGTGCCGCTCGCGATGGGGAAATCGCATCACCTTGTCTTCCAGCGACGGGCAGTAGCGCGGGCCGATGCCCTCGATCCGTCCGTTGTAGAGCGGCGACCGGGCGATGTTGTCCCGCACCATGTCGTGCACGCGCTCCGTCGTATGAAGCTGGTGGCAGACGATTTGCCGCCTCTCGATTGCGGGGGTCATGAAGGAGAACGGGACCGGCGCCTCGTCCCCCGGGGCCTCCGCGAACCGGCTGAAGTCGATGCTGCGCCGGTCCAGCCTCGGCGGCGTACCGGTCTTCAAGCGACCCCACGGCAGGCCGAGGGCCTTGAGCGACTCCGCCAGGCGGCGTGACGGCGGCTCTCCCGCCCGGCCGGCCGGCGTACGCCGCTCCCCGACGTGCACGAGACCGTTCAGAAACGTGCCCGTCGTCACCACCACGGCGCGCGACTCGAGTCGTTCACCTCCCGCCTCGCCGCTCGCCGTCTCCAGCTCGACGCCCGTGACCCGGTCAGCGCGCACCGTCACCCGGCTCACGCGGCCCAAGATCCAGGTGATTCGTTCTTCCCGGGCAAGCGCATCCGCAACCCACTCGCCGTAGCGCCGCTTGTCGGCCTGCGCCCGCGGGGATCGCACGGCCGGTCCACGGCTGCGGTTGAGCAGCTTGAACTGGATGCCGGTGGCGTCGATCGCCTCGCCCATCAGGCCGCCCAGCGCGTCGATCTCTCGAACCAGGTGTCCCTTGGCGGTGCCTCCAATCGCCGGGTTGCAGGGCATGTGCGCAACCGTGGCGTTCGAGAGCGTGCACAACCCGACCCGACGACCCATCCGGGCCGCGGCGCGGGCAGCTTCCACGCCGGCGTGCCCGGCCCCGACCACGATGACGTCGAACCGCTGCGGTCTCACCTGTAACCCCGCCTCACTTGCCGATGCAGAACCGCTCGAATATCCGCTCGATGACGGCTTCCGGCGTTCTCTTGCCGGTGATCTCCTCCAGCGCGCGCCGCGCTTCCTCCAGGTCCGCAAGCACCAGCTCCTCGCCTGCCCCGGCCGTCGCGGGTGCCGACGCGCGCTCCAGCGCTGCTGCCGCGGCGACCAGCAGGCCGATGTGCCTCACGTTGGACACCGCGGGCGTCTCCCTGGACGTCCCTCGGCCCTCCATCAGCGCCAGCAGCGCATCTCGGATGGCCCCGGCCGACCTGCCGTCGACCAGGCACGTCTCGACCCGGTGCTTGCAGGCGGCCACCTGGGGCCGTACCGCCGGGCACCACGCCGCCGGCAGGTCGCGCTTGTTGACGACGACGAGCCGTGGTTGCGTCGAGGTGTCGTCCAGCAGCGCGCGATCGTCCCCATCCAGCGGCCGCGAACGATCCAGGACGACGACGACCGCCGCCGCCGCCTCGAGCGCCGCCCGCGCCCGCCGCGCCCCTTCTGCCTCTATCCGGTCCGTTGTCGTCCGGATTCCCGCCGTGTCGACGAGCGTGACCGGAATTCCCTCCAGATCGATGGTCTCGGTCACCAGATCCCGGGTGGTGCCCGCCGTGGCCGTCACGATTGTCCGCTGCACGCCGCACAGCGCGTTGAAGAGAGACGACTTTCCCACGTTGGGCTTCCCGACGACGGCTACCTGGCATCCCTCGCGAATCAACCGGCCGTGGCGCGACGACGCAACGAGGCGCCGCACCTGTTCCGCCAGCGAAGCAATCTCCGCCCCGGCTGCTTCGCCGTCGACGAAGTGATAGCCCTCCTCGGGAAAGTCCAGAGACGCCTCGAGCCGCGCGACCAAGTCGAACACCGCCCGATCGATGGCGCCGATCGCCCCGGTGGCGGTGCCCTCGAGCTGATCGAAGGCGACACGGGCCTGCCGCGGCGTCACCGCGGTCACCAGGTCCTGGATCGCTTCGGCCTGGACCAGGTCGATGCGGCCCCGCAGGTACGCTCTGAAGGTGAACTCGCCGGGTTCGGCCAGTCTGGCCCCTGCCGCGGTCGCCGCCCCGACGATCTGCCGCAGGATGACCGGGCTGCCGTGCCCGCTGATCTCCAGGACGTCCTCGCCCGTGTACGACCGCGGACCGGGGAAGTACGTGACCAGCACCCGATCGAGGGGCCGGTTGTCGGCGGGATCGAGCGCCTCGGTGAGCGTGACGCGCCGCGGCTCCAGTTTCGGTGGCCCCGCGAGAATGGCGCCCGCGATCCGGACGGCCCGAGCTCCGCTCACCCGGACGACACCGATGCCGCCCGGACCCGGGGGCGTCGCAATGGCCACGATCGTGTCGTCGGTGGCAAACATCCGCGCGTCCTCGCCCGCGGGGCGCCTTCCCGGGACGCCGCTTCGACAAGTCGCCTGCGGGACGGCAGCGCCCGATGGCGCCGGGCAGGACGTTCTCCTCTCGCGGCTACTCGCCGGGCGTGATGAGGACCGTCTTCATGAAGGCGTCGCCGACGCTCTCCGACGACGCCTCCGGGACGTCCGCGACCGCGAGGTGGACGATTCGTCGCGCATAGGGGTTCAGCGGGCCGATTTCCTGGGATTCACCCGTGTCGCGAGCCCGCTCCGCGAGGATCTTCGCCGCCGCGCGCAACTCTTCGTCCTTGCCCTTCCTGTAGTCCAGGCAATCGACCACGATGTGTCCGCCGGCATGCTCGCGCCGGAAGGCGGCGTTGACGACGTGCTGCAGCGCATCGAGTCCGACGGCCTTGCGCTGCAGGAACACCTCGGAGCCGTCGCCGGCCAGGCGTACGCGGGTGCCGTCCTCGATCCGCTCGACCTCGACGTCGAGCGTCAGGCCCAGGGCCTGGCCGATGCGCCTCACGAACTCGCCCATCCGCACGTCGAGCGCGTCACTCACTGTGCCTTCGCCTTCTTTCCGGCTCCGACCGCCTTGCGGCTCTTCTTCACGCGGCGCTCGGCCGGCGGCCGAACCGTACGCGTCTTCGGAGGGCCGATCACGCGATTCGTCACCACGGTCTGCAGAATGCCGATGACGTTGCTGGTCAGCCAGTACAGGACCAGTCCGCTGGGGGCCCACACGAACATGAAGGTGAACACCACGGGCATGAGCATCATGATCTTCTGCTGCATCGGATCGGCCTGGGTCGGCGTCATCTTCTGCTGAAGAACCATCGATGCGCCCATGACGATCGGCGTGATGTAGAGCGGATCCTCCACCGACAGGTCGGTAATCCACCCCACGAACGGCTCGCCGCGGATCTCGACCGCCGAGCGCAGCAGGCTGAAGAACGCGAAGAGAATCGGAAACGTCAGGAGCATCGGCAGGCACCCGCTGGCCGGGTTCACCCCCCGGTCCCGATAGAGGGCCATGATCTCCTGGTTCATCTTCTGCTTGTCGGGGTCGGTCGCCTTCAGGTGGGCGTAGCGCTCCTGAATCGCCTTCATCTCCGGCTGCACCTCCTGCATCTTGCGCATCGAGACGACGCTCTTGTGACGCAGCGGGAAGATGATGATGTTCACCAGCACGGTGAGAAGGACGATCGCCCAGCCCCAGTTCCCCACGAACCCGTGGATCCAGGTGAGCGATCGGTGCAACGGCACGACAAGCCATCCGAGCCAGCCGAAGTCGATGGACCTGATCAGTGCCGGGTCCACCTGCTCCAGCACGTCGAACTCCTTCGGCCCGACGAAGAACGGCACGTCGATCGAGTCGTCCGGCGCCCGCAGGCGGAACGCCATGAGCTCCCGCGACGGCCCGTCGGGGACCAGCGGCGGCAAGGGCACGTAGCGATACGTCACCTCCGCTTCCCGCCGGCCGGTCACGGCGACCGCGACGAAGTAGTGATTGTCCACGCCGGCGAACCCGATCTGTCCGCTGTAGGAGGGGCGTGCCAACACGTCCGACGCGGTCGGCCGGGTCATGTCCTCGTCCTCGACGCCCTCCACCCCCACGAGGCGGCCGAAGATGACGCCTCTCGGCCCTTCGCGATAGACCATCCCGGAGCTCGACGACTCCACGCCGCCGAGGGCCGGGCCCCATTCGACAACCGGGCTCAACCGCCTGTCGCCGAGGGAAGCGGTTGCACGGAAGCGCACGAGATAGCCGTGAGCCCCCGGCTCGAACTCGTACTCCTTGCGGACTCGGAAGCCGGAAGAGTCCTCGAACTCGAACGCCAGCGTCTCCACGCGGTCCCCCAGCGACACGCGGGAGGCGCTCGGCCGATACAGTGCCTCCGCGGCGCGCGCGGTCAACGCCGGATCCTCGAAGACCAGCGAGAACGGTGGCAGCTCGCCGGCCGGCAGCTCGCGAGGCACGAGGTCTATCGGTTGGCCCGTCTCCTGGTCCAGATGGTCCCTGAGCTCCCAACTGACGGGGGAGCCTCCTCGATTGCGGAAGACCGCGAGGACCCGTTCGCTCTCGAAGACGATGTCCCGGACCCGGTCATCGGCGACCACCGGCGTGATGGCGCTGTCCGCCGCGCCGGCCTCGATGGCCTCGGTGTCGGGGGAGACGGGCGCCGCGGCCGGTGCGAGGGGCGGATCAGGCCTGGCCGCCGGGGCGGGAGAGGGCGCCGCGGCGGCGTCGGCTTCCGCTGCATCGCGCCGCGGGCCGGGCGCCGGCGGCGGGACGACGAGGCTCTGGTACACGAGCAGCACCAGCAGCGAGAGGAGGAAGGCAAGCAGGACTCTTCGTTCCATGAGTGGGCCTGATATCGCACGCCCGTGGCCGGGGCGTCCCTTCAAGAAGCATCGCTGCGCGAGCCGGGGCGGGTGGGAACCTGGTCGAGCCCGCCGCGGCACAGCGGCTGACACCGCGCCAGCCGGCAGGCGGCGAGCCAGCCGCCGCGAACGGCCCCGTGCCGCGCCACCGCCTCGGCGGCGTACGCCGAGCACGATGGCACGAACCGGCAGTGCCCCCCGAGTACCTGAGCAAGAGTCACCTGATAGGCCCTAATCGCGGCCAGCAGGACGCGTGCCGTCAGGGCTGCGCCCCGGGGCGCCCGCCCCCTGCTGCCGGTGACCGGCTCGTCCATGTCGCCGGAGCGTGGCACGATAGTCGGATTTGAGAACCGCAAACTGCGTATCGGGAAACTCCGGCCGCAGGAGCGCGACCAGATCGAATCCCGGACTGCCTCTGCGATCTCGAAAGAGCTCACGCATCAAGCGCTTCGCCCTGTTTCGCCGCACGGCGCCCCCGATTCGGCGCGTCGCGATGATTCCCAACCGGCTGCGGTCGAGGCCGTTCGGAAACGCGAACAGCGTCAGATAGCGACCGCGGATGCGGACGCCCCGCCGCTGAACCCCGAGAAACTCCCGGCGCCGTCGAATCCGATCGTTCCGCGACAGAGTCCGATCCACGCTCCACGCCGCCCCGAGCGCCCAGCCGAACGCGTCCGGTCTCGACCCGTCACGACACGGAAAGGCGCTTCCGGCCCTTCGCGCGGCGGCGCCTCAGGATTGCCCGGCCGGTCTTGGTGCTCATCCGCTTGCGAAACCCGTGCGTCCGCTTGCGCCGCCGGTTGTTTGGCTGATAAGTGCGCTTCATGCCCTCGATGTCCCCGGAACCTGCCGCTGCCGGCAGGCGAGATAACCAAACGAGCATGATAGTCAGCCCGCCTCGTACGTGTCAACGCACGCCTGGCACCTGTGCAGGACTATCCCACGCTCGGGCGCATCTGCGGCCCTGTCGATGGTCGAGGCGAT
>WTFV01000150.1 GCA_011523845.1 Acidobacteriota bacterium
CGACGAAGACAACCCGCGGGGGAGGCCGCCCGGCCCGCCCGGCCCTGCGCTCCCCGCTACGGTAGCTATAATCGCCCGCGTGAGCCACGCCGCCCACCGCGCCGCGGCGCCGAAGAGCACCCGCTGCACCGTCGTCACGATCAGCGACACCCGGACCGAGACGACCGACCGCGGCGGCGGCGCCATCGTGGAGCTCCTCTCGCAGGAGGGCCACGACGTGGCGGGCAAGACCATCGTGCCGGATGACCCGGACCAGGTCCGCGGCGCGCTGCAAGCCGGCATCGGGACTCCGGACGTCGACGTCGTCATCGCCACCGGCGGAACCGGCATCACGCGGCGCGACGGCACCTACGAGGTGGTCTCCGCGCTGCTCGAGAAGCGCATCGACGGCTTCGGCGAGCTGTTCCGCGCCCTGAGCTACGAGGAGATCGGACCGGCGGCGATGATGAGCCGCGCCTGCGCCGGCCTCGCCGGGGGCACCATCGTCATCAGCCTGCCCGGCTCGGAGAACGCCGTGCGGCTGGCGATGACGAAGCTGATCCTCCCCGAGCTCGGCCACATGGTCCGCGAGGCGCGCCGGTGAGCGGCGATGGTAGAACACGTCACCGGGAATTATCGGGCTCTCCCCCGCTACAAGGTCCGCGAGGCGCGCCGGTGAGCGGCGATGGCCGCGGCACGAAGATGCGGCCCTTCCGGGAGACGATCCCGATCGACGAGGCGCTGCGCATCGTCGGCGAGGCCGCCCGGCCGCTCGACCGCACGGTGCGGGTCGGGCTGGCCGAGGCCAACGGCAGGGTGCTGGCCGCCGGCATGGTCGCCGCTCGCGACGTGCCGCCGTTCGACCGCGCCGCCATGGACGGGTACGCCGTGGTCGCGGCCGACACGTCGGCGGCGAGTCCGCAAACGCCCGCCAGGCTGCGCTGCGTCGGCACCGTCCATACCGGTGAGGTTGCGACGCGCCGGGTCGGCGGCGGGGAATGCATCCAGATCGCCACCGGGGCGCCGCTTCCCGACGGCGCCGACGCCGTGGTCATGGTCGAGCAGACCGACCGCCGCGGCGACGAGGTCGAGGTCTTCACCTCGGTGCACGCGCGCCAGCACATCGGCCGACGGGGAGCCGATATCGAGGCGGGCCAGACCGTGCTGCGGCCCGGGGATCTCCTGACCCCCAGCCGCGTGGGCTCCATCGCCGCTCTCGGCATCGCCGAGGTCGAGGTTTACGACCGCCCGCGCGTCGGCATCGTCTCGACCGGAGACGAGATCGTCGAGCCGGGGCAACCGCTCGCTCCCGGCCAGATCTACGACATCAACCGCTTCACGCTCGGCGCGGTCATCGCCGAGCACGGCGGGTCCGCCGCCGCGTATCCGATCACCGGCGACTCCATCGCGGCGCTCGGCGCCGCGGTGGACGCCATCATCGCCGGCGGCACGGACATCCTGGTGTTCTCGGGCGGCAGCTCGGTCGGCGAGCGCGACCTGACCCGCGACGTGCTCCACCAGAGAGGCGACGTGGCGTTCCACGGCATCGCGGTCAAGCCGGGCAAGCCCACCGCGTTCGGGCATATCGGCTCGACGCCGGTGCTCGGGATGCCGGGCTACCCGACCTCGTGCCTGTCGAACGCCTACCTGCTGCTGGTGCCGCTTCTCCGCCGGATGGCCCACCTGCCGCCGCTGCGGACGCGCACGGTCACCGTGCCGGCGGCGCACCGCATCGTCTCGGTTGCCGGCCGTCACCAGTTCTACTCGGTGCGGGTGGTCGACGGCGCCGCGGCCGGCGCCTTCAAGGCGTCGGGCGACATCACCAGCATGTCGCAGGCCGACGGCTACATCGAGATCCCGATGGGGGTCGACGCTGTCGACGAGGGCGAGCAGGTCGAGGTCACGCTGTTCTGACGGACGCTGCGCCTCTCCACCCGCCTCCCTGCAAGAGAAGCTGCAGGTCGAGCTTGTTCGTGGTTCCTATTGCATAGTTGCTTGCCATGAACGCAAGTTCGCGTCCGTCCTGCAACGTGGCCAACTTCGTCGGCTCCGTCAGGGCGGTGCCGAGCGCGTTGTTCCACTTGCGGAATATGATTCTCGCGCCGTCGTTGCTTGGAGTAATCTCTACGCCCTGGTCTTCGGACGCGTTGTCGAACTCGATTTCCAAATCGAACGTCCAACCATTGACATCGACAGGAATACGGGTTGCCGAGCCCCCTGGAATGAGAAGGGAATAGTGGCCCATCAGATCCCCGTGGCCGATTCTTACCGTTCGCCTCCTCCTTTCCCCTCGAAATTGAATCCGGACATTGCCGGCGACATTTCCATGCCAGACCGAACCGATGGATTCGATCAACGAGTTCCTACCGCTTGCCCGTCCGCCGCGCCCACTCCAGCTCCAGGACGTCCGCCGTGTGGAGGTCGAAGACGTCCCCGGTCCGCCGGTGGTCGCCGCGGAACTCGGTGTGGCAGCGGTAGCAGACCTCCAGGTCGCGCAGCCGGCCGTAGACGATGAGGTCGAGAAGCGCAGCGCCGCCGAGCACGCCGTAGGCGATCAGGTCCATCCCGTACCAGTAGAAGCCGGCGCTGACGAGCGCGCCGGTGACGATCACGGCCAGGCCGAGCTGCGGATCGAAGTCCTTGCGGACGTAGACGTCGCTTCCCTCGCAGACGGGGCAGGCGTCGACCTCCTCGCCGGTGCGGACCCTGTCACTCACCGCCAGCGCGATTGCACGATCGCACCAGCCGCACAGCACCGCCGTCGGGGCCTCCGCCGCCTCGATGGGCAGGCGGCTGGCGCACGCCGGGCAGATGATCGTCAGGTTCATGCGAAGACTGTACCCCGACTGCCGGCAACCGGCTCGCAATGCCTCCCCCATAACGCGCGTGAGCGTTTACAGCGTGTGTACACGAAGTCGGGGATACGTTTGCATCGCACACGGACTTCAGTCACTATTGGCTGGTTTGACACGCTGCCTCGCCGTGTGCCGGACCTCGTGGCTGCCACACTGCGATCGGATCCTGCCACGGGCTGTTGGACCGACATGCGAATTGCCGTGGGAGACAGGGTGAGGTTGACCCAACTCAACCTGACCGGGACGGTGGTGGAAATCCGCCTCGGCCTGTACTTCGTGCGCATCGACGGAGAGCGGTGGCAGGGCGCCGCGCCGCTCCCCGTCGAGCAGCACGAGCTCGAGCTCCTGGGCTGACACCGTCGGTCGACGACCCGGCTTCGACGGCGGCTTTTGCCGCAAGCGCCCCGCCCCGCAGCCGGCACGGCGCCTCGTACTCATGGCGCCGCTGGTTGCCCTTCAGCGTCGACGAGGCCACCGTCGTCCACAGGTCGCCAGGGCCGCTACAGCGGTACGCGCTGGGAGATCAGCAGGTACTTGGCGAGCACTTCGCCGACGATCACCGTGAAGAAGTCGACGTAGAGGATGCCGGTGGCCGACTGCGTGGAGCGGATCTTGGCCGTCTCCCACGTCAGGTACGACAGCACGGCCGGCCCGAGCAGCCCGAACAGCACCCGCTGCCAGAGGAAGACCCCCTCGATCGACAGCACGTAGCGGTCGAAGCCGGCCCCCGACGGCGCCTCCCAGGTAGCCAGCGCGGAGGCGATGACCACGCCGACGACCGCAATCCGCACCGCCGTCGAGCCGATGTGGAACTTGACGATCCGCTGCAGCAGGGAGACGTCCATCGATGGCAGGACGAGGTACCAGTGGCCCAGGATCATCGCCGTGCAGCTTCCGCCAAGCAGCGCCGCCGACGAGAGGAAGCTGGCGGCGGTCAACCAGGGAGACGGCCCCGCCTCGACGACGGACCAGCTCGCCGCCTGCGCCACCAGCGCGGCCCCGCCTCCCAGCACCGTCGTCCACAGCAGCAATGGACGCAGGGAAGCAAGCGCACGGCCGATGGTGGCCCAGTAGACGAGCAGGGCGCCCGTCGCGACCAGGAGGGCGCCGAAACCGAGGCCGGCCGCCGGGGCGCCGGCCGGTGGATCGGGCCGGAACGCCAGCGCCGTCAACAGGAGCACGGCGGCCAGTCCCGCGTTGAAGCGGAAGAACTTGACGCCCGCCGCCTGCCCCACCAGAAGCAGCGACGCGGCGATGCCGACCGCGAGGTGGGCGAGGAACAGGAAGAGTACCGAGGCCATGACGCGATGATCTCCTCCTGCTCTCTCTCGTTGGGCGTGTCGCGCGCCGGAAAGTCCGCACCGCCGGGGGGCAGGGCGTGTCGACGCAGACGATGCCGAGCGCGTGCCCAAGCTCCTAGCCGAGCCTGCGGTTCACCTCGTCCCAGTCGATGGTGCCGAACCAGGCCGAAATGTAGTCGGGCCGCCGGTTCTGGTACTTCAGATAGTAGGCGTGCTCCCAGACGTCGAGGCCGAGGATGGCCGTCTTGCCACCCATGATCGGGCTGTCCTGATTGGGCGAGCTCTCGATGCTCAGGCTGCCGCCGTCGTTGATCAGCCAGACCCATCCGCTCCCGAACCGGCCGGCCCCGGCCGCGGCGAACCGCTCCTTGAACGTGTCGAACGATCCGAACGCCGCGTCGATCGCAGCGGCCACGTTGCCGGTCGGCGCGCCGCCGCCGCTCGGGCTCATCACCTGCCAGAACAGGGTGTGGTTCGAATGCCCGCCGCCGTTGTTGCGGACCGCCGTCCGGATCGCCTCCGGCACGCTCGCCACATCGGCGATGAGCTCGTCGACGCCCTTCGCGGCCAGCGCCGGATGCCCCTCCAGCGCCCCGTTGAGCTTCGTGACGTAGGTCTGGTGGTGCTTCGTATGGTGGATGCGCATCGTCTGCTCGTCGATGTGCGGCTCCAGGGCGTTGTAGTCGTACGGCAGCGGGGGCAGTTCGTGAGCCATCGGTCTGAATCTCTCCTCGGGAATCGGAAGCGCCCGGTCCTGGTCGGCAGCCGGGCGTTGCAGTGCAGACGATGAGTGTAGGAGCTTGCGCCGGAGAACGCAACGAAGCGAGTTTGCAGGGTCCCGAGGGGCTGGCGTCAGGGCCGGCCACGTAGCCTTGCGACGCGTTGGCGGCGGCGGCAGACCGCATGCGAGCCGCCAGCGGCACCCGGGCCGCTTTCGCCATTCGGTTCAGGCGTGGCGGAGCCGCGCCCTCAGTGGATCTCCAGCATCCGGTCCAGCGCCACCCGCGTCCATGCCTTCTCGCGCTCCGGGACCACGATCCGGTTGTGGACCACCCCGGCGCGCAGCGCGTCGAGCACCCACAGCAGGTGGTTCGGAGACACCCGGAACATCGTCGAGCAGAGGCACCCGATCGGGTCCAGGGTCAGGATGGTGCGCTCCGGGGCCAGCTTCGCGGCCAGCCGGCTGACGAGGTGGATCTCGGTGCCGATCGCCCAGGTGGACCCGGGCGGGCTGCCGGTGACCCTGTCGATGATGTACTCCGTGGAGCCGCTGTCGTCGGCCGCCTGCACCACGTCCCAGGTGCACTCCGGATGCACGATGACGCGCACGCCGGGATGGGTTCGCCGGAGGTGTTCCACCTGCGGGACGGAGAACCGGGTGTGCACCGAACAGTGTCCCTTCCAGAGGATCATCCGGGCGTTGCGCAAGGCGTCGGCCTCCACGCCGCCGTACGGCAGGTCCGGATCCCAGACGACCATCTCGTCGAGCGGGACCCCCATGCGCCAGGCGGTGTTGCGCCCCAGGTGCTGGTCGGGCAGGAACAGGATCTGCCGCCCCCGCGCCCATGCCCAGCGCAGCGTCGGCTCCGCGTTGCCGGAAGTGCAGACCACGCCGCGCCGCTCGCCGCAGAACGCCTTGATGGACGCCGCGGAGTTGATGTACGTCACGGGCACGACCTCGGTGGCGCCCAGGTCCTGCAGTTCCCGCCAACAGACCTCGAGCTGGTCCGGGGCCGCCATGTCCGCCATCGAGCAGCCCGCGGCCAGGTCCGGCAGAATCACCTGCTGGTGCGGCGCGCTCAGCACGTCGGCGCTCTCCGCCATGAAGTGGACGCCGCAGAAGACGATGTAGTCCGCGTCGTGCCGGCCCGCCGCCTGACGGGCCAGCTTGAACGAGTCGCCCGTGCAGTCGGCGAAGCGGATCACCTCGTCGCGCTGGTAGTGGTGCCCCAGTATCAGGAGGCGCTCGCCGAGATCCGCCCGGGCCTGCGCGATCCGCTCCGCCATCTCCTCGTCGGAGAGGCCCAGGTAGCGGTCCGGCAACCGCTGCCGCTCTCCGATCTGCGACCTTTCGTAACTGGTCAGTTCTTCGACGTCCATCGCCCTGCTCCGATCTGCTCCACTCCGCTCCGCACGCGGTCCGTGCCCTCGGTTTCTGCGCCGCCCGGCCGGCCTTCCACCGCGTCCTCGCGTGTTCCAGCCGCCGCCGGACGCTCGCGCTCCAGCTTGTGAAACTTTTCTCAAGCGGGCGGCGAGAAAAGGCGCCGACCCGTCCGGGAGTCGGCGCCAGCGTCCGACCAGCGACGCCTGCCACACCACCGCCGTTGACGGCGCTACGGTAACCGCCGCCGTCAACTTTGTGAAAAGTTTCTCAAGCTCGGGTCGTCAAAAAGGCCAGATCCCTCTTGTGGAACCTGACGCTGATGCCATTTTACCACGCGCGGAGAATCGGGAACCGTGTGCGGGGCTCAACGCCCGTGCAGCCCGGGCGCGTTCACGTGCGCATTCTGCGCCGCCTCGATGGCCTGCACCTTGCCGGCCATGACGTCCTGATTGCGTTGGAGGCGGTAGACTCCGACCGCCGCGTAGGCGGCGCAAACCGCGGTCAGGAGATCGATCACGAACTGGAAACCCATGCTTCGATGATACCCCGCTCTCAAGGGGCACCGGTCCACGCGGCGGGGGCGTGTCGGCGGCCCATGCCGCGCCAACGGCAGGGGGCGCTCTCAAGAGGCACCGGTCCACGCGGCGGGAGGCCACACACCGACGTCATGCCCCATCGCGCGGACCAGATTCCCGAAGAAATCGGCGAGCTTGCGGAACGATCGTGATCGACTGTAGGCAGCGGGCAATGAGAACAGCGCGCTGAACGCCGGCTGGTCCGTGGTCTCCAGATAGGTTGCGCCCGGCTCCATCCGCGTTTCCAGTTGCTCCTTGGCGCCGCGAGGACGCTCCGGATCCGGATGCGGTTCCGCGTCGATCAGAACGCCGCGGCGCCCGCGCAACGACTCGATTGCAGCCAGAAACCAGGCTTCGTACTCCCGATACGCCAGGACGACGTGGCATGGCGTGCCACCGGCCGCCGCGGTCGCCCAGGTCTGCACGGTCGGTCCCAGGTCAGCGGGGCAGTCGTCGTCCCCGTCGAAGACGATCAGGACAGCGCCACAATCCGGGTCCAGGAGGGCCAGTCGCACAGCTTGACTCACTCCGCCTTCCGCCACGAGCCGATGGCGCGGCCGTCGGATTGGTCTCGCGATGTCTACGGCCCGGATCTCGGCCTCCTGGACCAGGCGACGCAACAACACCGGGAACGCCGCCACATCCCCATGCCCCTCCACGATCGGCTGGATCTTCACGCCGCTCTGTCCTCCGGGCGCGGCACGGTTCACCGGGAATCCGAGCCGGTCCCTTCGTCGGAGGTCAGAGCGTTCGAACGGAGCAGCTCTCCCGCACCCATCAGGTGCTGTGCCAGCGCCGTGCGCACCGGTTGCGAAACGCGACCAATCCTGGTTACCCCATTCTCCCAGCTCAGGATCCGCAGGTGTCGAGCCTCGATCCACCTCGCGTCGAGAATGTCCGGGCTGTGTGTCGTGACCACGACCTGCATGGACCGGCTGGCGAGTCTCAACACGTCGAGAATCGAGCCGAGAGCTCCCGCATGCATCGATGCTTCCGGCTCTTCAATGACAAGGAGCGACGGCGCCGGCCGCTGGAACACGGCCGTGATCAGTCCCAGCACACGGAGCGTCCCGTCCGACATGCTGAAGGCCTCGAACTTCACGGGTTCCGCCGCCACCCGGTTCTGCGTGAACTCCAGCGTCAACTTGTTGCCGTGCTTCTTCGGTCGCACGTCGAGAGTTCCGGGCACGACGCTCTCCAGCAACTGACAGATCCGGGTCCGGTCCCGCTCCGGTGACTTGCGCTGAATCTCACGCAGCACGCTCGCGGTGTTCCTCCCATCCGAACGCAACCCTGTGCCACCGTCCGGATCCTGCATCGCCCGCAGTGCTTCGGGCTCGATGCGGTACGTCCGCATGCCCGACAGGAAACGAAGCAACGGCCGAAAGCGCTTGTCCCCACCAACCAGCGGCAGCGCCAAGGCGTTCGGTTCGACCGCGGGAGCCAGGGCATCCACGCTGATGTCCCACCGATTGGCTCCCTTGACGGTCCGGCGCCTGAACCCATGCGACCCGTCGGACCGTTGCACGCCACAGATTTCCTCCGCCACTTCGAAGTCGTTGCCTCGCCGCGGGCGGAGATCGATGTAGTAGCTGGCCCTGGTCGTATCGCTGTCCGGATTCTGCAACTCCACCGACAGAGTCAGATTTGCGGGACGCCCTCTGGCCGAGGTGCGGTGGGAAACAACGGAGAATCCTCCCCGTCGCTCGATAACCGCCTGCAACGGGGAGACCATGGCCTCGGAGAGGAATGCGAAGGCATCCGTAAAGTTGCTCTTGCCCGAGCCGTTCGGTCCGACGACAAATGTCGGATTGTCGAAGTCCACGTCCTGAGACGAGAGACTGCGGAAGCCAATCAGTCGCATTCGCCGTAGCGTGCAGTCGACCATCACCACACCCTTGCCGGCGCGCCGGCCCATTCACGCCGGCAGCGAGACGACGTTGTAGAAGGTGTCGCGCTCGACCGGCTCGCGACCGGCGATGCGGATGAGGCGGGTGATCTCGGCCGGCGTCATCGCCTCGGGGGTCGGAGCGCCCGCCATGTGGTAGATGCGCTCCTCCTGCACGGTGCCGTCGAGGTCGTCGACCCCGAACCAGAGGGACGTCTGGGCGACGCCGACGCCGGTGGCGATCCAGAACGCCTTGACGTGCGGCACGTTGTCGAGCATCAGGCGGGCGACGGCATGGACGCGCAGCGTGTCGGCCGCGGTGGGGGGCGGCAGCTTCTCCATCCGGTTGTTGTCGGGGTGGAACGCCAGCGGGATGAACGCCTGGAAGCCGCCCGTCTCGTCCTGCAGGGCGCGGGCGCGCAGCATGTGGTCGACGCGCTCCTCGTCGGTCTCGATGTGGCCGTAGAGCATCGTCACGTTCGAGCGCATGCCGAGACCGTGGGCGAGACGGTGGATCGCCAGGTAGCGGTCGGCGTCCGCCTTGTCGTGGCATATCTTGCGGCGCACGCGCTCGGAGAAGACCTCGGCCCCGCCGCCCGGCAGCGAGTCGAGCCCGGCGTCCATCAGGTCGCGGAGCACCTGCTCGTCGGTCATGCCGTAGAGCTCCGAGAAGAATGCGATCTCGACGGCGGTGAAGCACTTCAGGTGGATGTCGGGCCGGATGCGCTTGAAGCCGCGCAACATCTCCAGGTAGTAGTCCCACGGCAGGTCCGGGTGCAGGCCGTTGACCACGTGCACCTCGGTCAGCGGCTGGTCGGACCGCTGGCGCAGCTTGTCCCAGGCCTGCTCCAGGCTCATGGTGTAGGCGCCGGCGTCGCCCGGCTGCAGGCGCGCGAACGCGCAGAACAGGCAGCTCGCGACGCAGACGTTGGTCGCCTCGAGGCGGATGTTGTGGTTGAAGAAGGTTCGCCCTCCGTGGCGCTTCTCGCGCTCCCGGTTGGCCAGCCAGCCGACCGCGAGCAGGTCCGGAGACGCGAAGAGCCGCAGGCCGTCCTCCAGCTCGAGGCGGATGCCCTCGTCCAGCTTCTCGGCAACCTCCCGCAATCCCGCCGACGCGATGCGCGCGTACATGGCCTCCCCTTGCGCCCTCCCGCTCAGTCGCCGCCGGGCGTCAGGCGTCGTCGTCCTCCGACACGGCGTACGGCGTCGAGGCCTGGCGCACGACGATGGTCAAGCCGAACAGGACGATGACGCCGGCCGCGCCGAGCGCCAGGTAGCCGCCGGGAGCCATCGTGGGATCCGGAAACGAGACCGCGGTACGGCTGCCCTGCACGATCGCGCGCGCCTGCGACTGCGCCCAGACCTGATCGGCGGTGGTCCGCTCCATCCACTGCTCGCTGACCAGCACGATCCCGAACGCCGCCAGGCCGACGAGCAGCAGTGGATGACGGGAGTTCTTGCGGGTAATCACGCTGAGGACGGCGAGCACCGCAGCCAGAATGCCGAGCCCGAGCACCCACAAGCCCGCGATGCTGGGCACCCCGCCGAGACCGCGGTCGCCGACGAGCATCCATGGCATGAACGAGCTCCCGGCGAGCACGAGGCCCGCGGAGAGCGGAAGGTAGTACGCACGCATGCTGTGGGAGAGAATGCCGCCGGCAGCCATCATGGCAGTCTAGGAGCTTGCGCCGCAGAACGCAACAACGTGCGTTCCGAGGCGCGAGGTCCTGGGGCGGTGGGGGCTGGGCCCCACACCATGCGGCATGGCGACTGCCAGGACGCCAGGATCTGGCTAGGATGGTTGTGCTCCGGACGGGACCCGCACGCGGCTGACGCTCAGCCGTTCGCGTTCGCCCGGGCGGCGGCCCGGGACCGGCGGCAGCGCCCGCGGATTGAGCTGCTCTAGTCCCTCGAGAATGTCGGACGCCCACCCGAAGATGTCGCGCCCGGCGACGATGCGGCGCATTGCCCGCATACGCCGGCGCCGCTCGACGAGCGGCATGTCGATCGCCTGCTCAATCGCCGCGGTGAAGCCTTCGACATCGTAGGGGTTGATGAGCAGCGCGTCGTGGAGCTGCTGCGCGGCGCCCGCCATCTCGCTCAGGACGAGCACCCCGTCCTCGTCCTCCCGCGCCGCCACGAACTCCTTGGCCACCAGGTTCATGCCGTCGTGCAGGGAGCTGACGATGCAGAAGTTGGCGAGACGGTACAGCGCCACCAGGCGCTTGATCCGGAACGAGGACTTCCGATACCGGATCGCCCGGCCCGACCCGTGCCGGGCGTTGATGTCCGCCACCTTGCGGTCGATCGCCTCGACGACGTCGACGTAGCTCGGCAGGCTGGTTCGCGACGGAACGCCAATCTGCACGAAGGTCAGCCGATCACGGACGTCGGCGCGGTGCTCGAGCAGCAGCTCCAGGGCGTCGAGACGTTCGAGCACCCCCTTGGTGTAGTCGAGACGGTCGACCCCGATCCCGATCAGCGGCGTGTCGAGCCCGAGCTCCTGGCGCAGGCGCGCCTGCTCCGCCTGCAGAGCCGGATCCTGCGTAATCCGCTGGATGCGGTCGTAGTCGACCCCTATGGGCACCGCCTTCACCGCCACGATCCGGTTGCCCATGCGGACGGTGTTGCGCGTCACCTCCAGGCCGCTCTCGCGGGCCGCGGTCAGGAAGTTGCGGCGGTCCCGTTCGAGCTGGAAGGCGATGAGGTCGTTCCCGAGCAGGCCCGTGAGCAGCTCGCGGCGCCACGGGCAGATGCGCAGCCGGTCGGGACTCGGCCACGGTATGTGCCAGAAGATGGCCATCTTCACGCCCGGCTGGCGGCGGCGAAGCCGCGCCGCGACGAGCGCGAGATGGTAGTCCTGGATGAAGACCGGCGCCGACAGGTCGGGGAGCTCGGCCTCGATGACCTCCGCGAACCGGTCGTTGACGAGCTGGTACTGCTCCCAGTCCGGCTTGCGGAAGATGGGCCGCACGTGCGCCTCGTGGCACAGCGGCCACAGCCCTTCGTTGGCGAAGCCTTCGTAGTATTGCTTCGCCTCCTCCTCCGTCAGCCAGAGCCGGCGCAGCGTATAGCCGGGATGATCGGGCGGCACGACAACGCGGTCGTGCTCGTCGACGACGTCCCGATCGGCGTCTCCCGATCCGTGGGCGATCCAGACCCCGCCGCGCTCGCGCATCAGCGCGTCGAGCGCCACGGCTACGCCGCCGGTGGTCGGCGACCACTGGATGGACCCGTCCCGGGCGCGGGTGTGCTGATAGGGCTCGCGGTTGGAAACGACCACGAGCGGCCGGCGCGGGTAGATCTCGGCTGCGTCTTTGATGGCGGACATGACCGCGCAACGGCGGTGGTCGTCGGTCTCGCGACGACGTTCGGACCCCGGCTACACGTCGAACGACAGTCCGCACCCGCATTCGCTCTTCGCGTTCGGGTTGCGGAAGATCAACGACTGCCCGAGCATGGACGTATCGCAGTCGAGAACGGTGCCGCGCAGGTACTTGTAGCTCTTCCGGTCGACGAAGATCCGCATGTCCGCGCCGGCCTCGAAAACCTCGTCGTCCGGCCGGGGCTCGGTCTCCCACCGGAACACGTAGCTGAAGCCGGAACAGCCGCCGGCCTTGACGCCGACGCGCAGACCTCCGTCGCCCACGCCGTCGCTCGCCATCGCCTCGCGGATTCGCTTTGCCGCCGCCGCGGTTACCTCAATCATCGTCGGCCACCCCAGTGTACCCGATTGCCCGCGGCCGCGTCAGCGCGCAGGGGGCGCCGGCGCCGCCGCCGGACGTCCCCTCCTCAGCGCGCATGCGGCGACAACTGCCGGAGGCGGGCCACCAGGCTGGTCACCTTGTCGACGGCATGGTCGACATCTTCCCGAGTCGTGGTGCGGCCGAGACCGAAACGGATCGAGGCGCGGGCCAGCTCGTCGCCGACCCCGATCGCCTTCAGGACGTGCGAGGGCTCCGGATTCACCGACGTGCAGGCCGCGCCGGAGGAAACGGCGACGTCGTCGAGCCCCACGAGCAGCGATTCGCCCTCGATGCCGTCGAAGCTGACGTTGAGGTTGTGCGGCAGGCGCGCGGCCAGCGATCCGTTGACGCGCACGCCGTCCAGCCGGTCGCGCAGCCCCGCCAGCAGCCGGTCGCGCAGCCGTCCCACGCGGGCGCCCTCCTCGGCCAGCTCGGCTCGGCAGATCGCCGCGGCGGCGCCGAAGCCGACGATGCCGGGCACGTTGAGGGTCCCGGACCGCAGTCCCTGCTCGTGTCCCCCGCCGTCGACCAGCGGCTCGATGGCAAGGCGCGGGCGGCGGCGGCGCACGTACAGCGCCCCGATCCCCTTCGGGCCGCACATCTTGTGCGCCGTGAGCGACAGCAGGTCGACCCCCAGCTCGGTTACGTCGACCGGCACCTTCCCGACCGCCTGCGCCGCGTCGGTATGCAGCACGATCCCGCGCGGCCGCGTCAGCTCCGCGATTCGCGCCACCGGCTGCACGACCCCGATCTCGTTGTTGGCGGTCATCACCGACACGAGCCGCGTATGCGGCTCGAGCGCGCGCTCGACGTCCGCCACGTCGCACAGGCCGTCCGGCCGCGGCGCCACGCGCGTCACTTCGATGCCCTCGCGCTCGAGACGGCGGCACGGATCGAGCACCGCGTGGTGCTCGGTGCTCATCGTGACCACGTGCAGCGGACGGCGCGGCTCTGCCGCCACCACCCCCCGGACGGCCAGGTTGTCGGACTCGGTCGCGCCGCTCGTGAAACAGATCTCCCGCGGGTCGGCGCCGATCAGCTCCGCCACCTGCCGGCGTGCGGCGGCAACTGCGTCGCGGGCTGCCCAGCCGAACGCGTGATGGCGGCTCGAAGCATTCCCGAAGCGCTCCGAGAAGAACGGCAGCATCGCCTCGACCACCCGGGGATCGACCGGCGTCGTCGCGTGGTGATCCAGGTAGATGGGCAAGTCGGGCATCGCGCGCATCGAATCTCGCGTTCACGCTGTCGCGGCCAGCAGGACTCCACCCAAACTGCCGGTGCGCCGGACGGGAAGGAGGCTACCGATCGGCCGCGGCCGGTGC
Organism: Acidobacteriota bacterium; assembly: GCA_011523845.1. GTDB lineage: Bacteria > Acidobacteriota > Vicinamibacteria > Vicinamibacterales > UBA8438 > WTFV01. Next base: position 13,771 of record WTFV01000150.1, read on the forward strand.
CGGGAACGCCGACTCGGCGGGCCGGCGCACCACGGTGAGCGGCAGCGGCTCGGGCCCATCGTCGCTCACCAGCTCGTTGACCGTGAAGGCGGCCAGCGACTGCACGATGCGGTCCTTGAGCCGCCAGAGCGGGTCGCGCACGTTGCACTTGGCGTACTGCTCGCAGCTCTCGTCCTCGTCCGAGCAGGCAGTGACCAGCACCGGCCCGTCGATGGCCTGGATGACGTCGGCGACGGAGATCAGCGCCGCGTCGCGCGCGAGCTGGTAACCGCCGCGCGTCCCCTGATGCGAGGCGACGATCCCCGTCCGCACGAGGCGCTGCAGCACCTTCGCCATCAACTCGACGGGGATGTCGTAGCAGCCGGCGATCTCGCGGGCATTGGACGAGCTTCCGGGAGGGCACGAGGCGAGATGCTTCAGGGCGATGAGCGCGTAGTCGGCCTTCTTCGAGAATCGCAGCATCGGAACCGCCGCGGACGGAGCAACGGTTATTCTAGGAGTCTGCGCCGCAGAACGCAACGGAGTGCGCTCCCGCGACGCAAGCTCCTGGGGCGGTGGGGGATGGGGCCAAACGCGGGGCCTTGCGACCGGTTTGGCGGCGCTGGCTCGCAACGCGGAACGCGCCAACCGGACGCTCGCCGGCGCGTCTCGGTGCGAACGGAGAACCGTCCCGGTGGAAGCCCGCAATGATGTACTGTCGGGACGCAGCATGAGCGTCGACCGGCACCTCCTCGCGCTCCGCCAGTCGGTGGCCGCGTTGCGCAGGCACGCCGATGTCTCGCCGCGGAGGCTCCTGCTCGACGCCAGCCTCCGCAGGTCCGTCGAGCGCGGCCTGCAGCTGTGCGCGCGGAGCATCGCAGAGCTGACGCACCATGTCGGTCCCGCCGCCCACCGCAATCCGGCCGCCTACCCGTCGTCCATCGAGTTCCTGGTGGCTGCGAACGTGCTGCCGCCGGACCTCGGCGAGCGGCTCCGCCCCTTCACCGCCGCCGGCGAGGCCCTGGAACGCGGCGCGAGCAGACTCGGCCGCAGGGAGATGGCCCGCGTGCTGGCCGAGCACCTCGACGACTTCGACGAGTTGGCGAGCCACGTCGAGCGATGGCTGGCCCGACAATAGGCGCCTGCGGCTCCGATTGCCGCCCAACCCGGCCTGCCCAGGAGTCGGCACCGTTCCCGCGGCGCAGACTCCTGGGCGAACCGCGAGGTCAGTGATTGTGCTGCCGCAGGTAGGCCAGCAGGTCCGCCAGCCCGTCCGCGTCGAGCCCCTGCTCGAGCCCGTCCGGCATCAGCGAGAGGCCCTCCGCCCGCAGCTCGCGGATGCGGCCGCGAGGCACCGTGTCGGTCTCGCCGTTCGCCCGCGACAGCGTGACCGCGGCGTCGGTCTCGGCCGCCAGGATGCCGTTGAGCAGCTCGCCGTCCACCGTCTCCACCAGATAGTTGGCGTACTCGGGCGCAAAGGCCGCGCTCGGGTCCAGGATCGAGGTCAGCAGGTCCTCTTCCCCGCGGAAGAACGACATGTCGAGGCCCGGTCCGACCGGATGGCCGGCGCCGCGGAACTGGTGACACTGGGCGCACAGGTTCCGAAAATGCGTTTCGCCGCGCGCGGCTCTGCCCCGCCGTCCGATCACCTGCGGCAGCCACTCGTCGACGACCGCCTGCCGGTTGCCGAACTCCTCGTCGGTGAAGAACGCGGCGGCACGGACGTGGATGTCCGCGCTGGAGCGCCGCAGCAGGCGGCGGCGCTGGCCGAAATCCAGGTCCAGCTCGCCGGGGCTCAGGTCGCCGTTCTCCAGCGCCTCGATCAGCAGCGCGTGGAACGGCTGGTTCCGCAGCACCATGTCGAGCACGATTTCCTTGACCGCCGGTCCGTAGCCGCGCCAGCGGGCAAGCGCGGCGGGCGCCCGGGCGGGGTCGTCCAGGCCGGCCACGGCGCGGGCCGCCTCGACCTGCAGCGCCGGCGGCGCCTGCGGCTCCATCAGCGCCAGCAGCGTCTCGCCGACCGCCCTGTACGAACCGAGCCCGAGCAACGCGACCTCGGCGGCCCGGGTCTCCACCGGCAGGGACGCGTCCAGAGCGCGAGCGCGGGCGCGGGCGAGCGCGCCGTCGACGGCGGGCAGATCCGTCGCCCCGGCGGCGGAGACGACGCGCAGCGCCGCCCGCACGACCCCGGGGCGGGCGGCCTCGAGCAGCCGCGCACCGGCGCGCGACGCCGGCGAAGCGGCGGCCGGGGGCAGGTCGGCCCGCTCGAGACCGTCGGCCAGCCCGTCGAGCAGCGCGGCCCGCGGGTCGTCCTCCAGGCCCGGCCGGACGGCCAGGCCGGCCAGCCTCCGGAGCGCATCGGCGCCGCCCGAGGCGACCGCCATCGCCGCGAGGTGGCGCACGGCGTCGAGAAGCCCCGCCCCCCGGTCGGGCCCGCGGACGCCGCCGTTCGTGTCGAGCAGCGCCGGAAGCACCTCGGCGTGATCCGCCTCGACGGCGGCCAGCACCGCGTAGCGCGTCCAGTCGTGGTGCGCGTCCTGCCGCAGAACCCGCTGCAGCGCCTCGCGCACCCGCCTCGTGTTCGTGCCGGCGAGCGTCAACACCGCCTGCATGCGGACGCGCGCGTCGTCGTCGCCGAGCAGTTGCGTGATCAGCTCGGCCACATCGGGATCGTCCAGGTAGTCCGCGGCCAGCACGGCGGCGCTCTCGCGTACGCCCGCCGGCCCGCGGCGCACGGCCTGGCGCAGGTCGCTCGCCCGCAGCGCGTCGAGCCCCCGCAGGGTCCACAGCGCGTGCAGCCGCGCGAGCGGGTCGCGGCCGTTGTCGAGCACGTGCCGCAACGGCTCCACGGCGGCCGCGTCACTCCGCTCCACCAGCAGGCGCTGCGCGGTGTCGCGCCACCACTTGTTGGGGTGGGCGAGGCCGCCGACGAGCGCCGGCAGCCCAGCCCCGGCCAGCGCCGGGCGCACCATCGCCAGCCCCTCCCGGGGAACGATCCGGTAGATCCGCCCCTTGTCGTCGCCGGCCCGCAGGTCGAGCGTCTCCTCGACCGCGTCCGGGATCCACTCCGGGTGCTCGATGACCTCCCGGTGCATGTCCACGACGTAGAGCCCCCCGTCGGGTCCAGCCACCACCGAGACCGGCCGGAACCAGTTGTCGCGCCCCGCCAGCAGCTCCACCCCCTCGGCCCGGCGGCTCGCGGTGAAGCTCGGTCCGGCCGGCGCCAGCACGTCCTGGTGCACGACGTTGACCACCACGTCGTTCACGAACAGGCTGCCCCGGTAGGCCTCCGGCAGCGCGGCGGCACCGTAGTAGCCGATGCCCGCGCCGCCCGAGAAGTGCCCGGACTGATCCGGGTTGTTGACGCGGGTCCGGGCGTTCGACACCTGGAAGAGCTGCGCCGAGCTGCCGTGGTCCGAGATCATGTCGCGCGTGGTCGGCAGCACCAGCCACGGGTTGTCCCGCAGGTGGCGGATCGGGAAGACCATGTGCTGGATGTGGTTGACGTTGTGGGTGCCGAACATCCGGCCCCACGCGTCGAAGGCGATGCCGTGGCCTCCCGTGGTCTCGTACGACGGCTCCAGCGCGCCCGTGTCGGGCCGGAAGCGGAAGTCCGTGCCGCGAATCGAGACGGCGTCCTCGGGCCGGCCGGCCGGATGGCCGCTGCCGTGGTTGCCGCCGTTGGCGGCGTAGACCCAGTTGTCGAGGCCCCACGTGAGCCCGTTCACGTTGTGCTGCGTATTCTCGACCGGGAAACCGGTGAACAGGACGTCGCGCGCGTCGGCCACCCCGTCGCCGTCCGGGTCGCGCAGGTGCAGGATGTCGGGCGGCGCGGTCACCAGCACGCCGTCGCGCCACGGCAGGACCGACGTCGGGTACGGCAGTTCGTCGGCGAACAGCGTCCACGTCTCGTAGTAGCCGTCGAGGTCCTCGTCCACCAGCCGCTTGACCCGGCCCCGCGGCGGCGAGCCTGCCGGCCGCGTCGGGTAGCCGCCCATCTCCACCACGAACATCCGCCCGTCGGCGTCGAACGCGACCGCTACCGGATCGACGACGGCAGGCTCCTGCGCCGCCAGCTCGAGGCGCAGATCGTCGGGAAGCTGTGCGGTGGCGATGAACTCGTCCGGATCGAGCGACACGCCACGGTCGCCGCCGTGCGTGCATCCGGAGAGGAACAACGTGAGCGCCGCCGTTGCGGCCAGGATTCGGGCGTTGCTCCGGCGCCGACGCGGCGCCCGCGCCGCGGGGCGGTCCGCACCCATGAAGCCGCGCACGCCGGAAGGGGCGCACCCCCGCTCGCGTGCCCTGGAACCCTTGCCGCACGCTCCCGGAACATCCGAAGGGGCACACCCCCGCTCGCGTGCCCTGGAACCCTTGCCGCACGCTCCCGGAACATCCGAAGGGGCACACCCCCGCTCGCGTGCCCTGGAACCCTTGCCGCACGCTCCCGAAACACCGGCCGGACCGCAACGTGTGATGATTCGCATCCATCCGCCGCGTCCGCTCCTCGAACTGCCGGTCCGCGTAACACCGGCCGGACCGCAACGTGTGATGATTCGCATGAGTCCACTCCCGTCCGGAGCGTTCGGCCGCGTTACCGCCTCCCCCGTCCTTTCCAGGTTCCCAGCGCCACGGCCGGCACGAACGCGTCGAGTCCGTCCGGCCTGAACGGCAGCGTCCGACCCTGCTCCGCGCTCATGTAGGCGGTCATCAGCAGCTCGACAACCTCGACCCCGTCGTCGAACGTCAGGTCCGGCGCCTCCTCCTGCAGGAACGCCCGGACCATGTGGCGGTTCTCCGCCGTGTAGCCGTACTCGGCGGTCTCGTCGACGACGACCGGCATCGATCCGACCTCGGCGTTCTGCTTCTCGACCAGATCCTCGCCCGCCGCGCCGCGCACCTCGCGGCTGAAGAAGAGCTTCACGCCGCTGTCCAGCGAGTTGACGGCCAGCGAGTACTCGGGACCGAGCAGCTCCATGCGCAACCGCAGCCCGGCCCCGACGTAGCTCCATGACGTGCTCGCCTCGCCGATCAAGGGCATCCCGTCGTCCGCCTCGTACTCGATGGTGACGGCGGCGAAGTCCTCCGCCGGACGCGCCGCGTAGTCGACGGCGGCTCCCATCTCCCGCCGCAGGCGGTCGCTGTACTCGGGCCGGCTCCACTTGAGAGACGCGATCCGGCCGGTCACGCGCCGTGGCCGGATGGACGCGCGGGGCGCCCCGGGCGCCGTCAGCAGGTGCCGCACGACCTCGACCGAGTGGCACGCCATGTCGTTCAGCACCCCGCCGCCCTGCAGATCGCCGCGCCAGAACCAGGGGCTGTGGGGCCCGGCGTGCTCCTCGGCGGCGCGGGCCAGGTAGGGCCGGCCGGTCAACGCGGCGCCGCGGCGCCAGATCAGCTCCCGGCCGCGGGTCACCGGCGGCGCGAAGAGCTGGTTCTCCAGGTAGCCGTGCCGCAGGCCCGCCTGCTCGACCAGGCCCCGCATCCGCTTCGCCTCGGCGACGGTGCGCGCCAGCGGCTTCTCGCAGGCGACGCCGCGCAGCGTCGCGCCGGCCTTCACGGCGGCGCAGACGGCCGCCAGGTTCGCGACCCGGGCGTGGTTCGGCCCGCACAGCCACACGGCGTCGACCGCCGGGTCGGCCACCATCGCCTCGATGGAGGGGAACGCGCGCGCCGCCCCCACGTCGAGCTCCCGCGCGAGCGCCGCGGCCGACGCGGCGCGCCCGGCGTTCGGGCTCCAGCAGCCGCGCACGTCGGCGTCCCGCACGCCGACCAGCGACCGGATGTGAAAGCGGGTGATGAACCCGCTGCCGACGAAGCCGATGCCGAGCCGCAGGGAGGTCACGTCGCGGACAGGCTAATGCACGCGCGCGGTGGGCTCAAGAGCCCGTGGCAACAGCCCGCTGCATTCGAGCGACGATGCATCCCGCGTGGACTGCGTTGCTCCTGGCCCGGAAACCGTCGCCTGGCGGCTCCGCTTTCCGCCCAACCAACCCTCGCCAGGAGGCTACGCCGTTCTACGGCGCAGACCCCTGGGTCGAACATGCCCAAATCTGTTCCCTCGTCGCGCCTTGCCACGCGGGCGCCTCGCCGCTCTCGGCACACCGCGGCGGTTCGCCGCGGGCCGCTACGCCTTCGGCCGGGTGTTCCCGGGATCGAACACGGCCGCCGCGACGGCGGCCACGGTCACCGGGAAGCACTCGTTCATGTACAGCACCTGCAGCGCCGTCCCGGCCACCGCGTGCTCGATCGGCAGATAGGCCAGCAGCAGGTACTTGCCGACGGACGGTCCCATCCCGGCCGACGTCACGCGGGACTCCCGTCCCCGGGCGTCCACGATGCGGGCGCCGTCGCGCGTCAGGATCGGTTCGTTGCCCCCGGTGGGGAAGCGGGGCACGCCCGACGCGCCGGCGTGGCGGTCCATGGTCAGCGTGCACAGCTTCGCCGCCGGACCCTCGGCGCGCGCCCGCAGATAGGACATCCTGCCGATGAACGCCGCGTCCTTGACGCGGGCCCGCGCCAGGCCCGCCTCCACCGGCGAGTACTCCGAGGTGAGGTCGGCGCCCATGAGGGCGTATCCCTTCTCCAATCGGCCGGTCGTGCCGTAGACGCCGTTGCCGACGGGCCGGGCGTCGAATGCGCGGCCCGCGTCCCGGATCGCGTCCCACAGGCGCACACCGTGCGGCGTGCGGGTGTAGATCTCCCAGCCGCTCTCGCCCACGTAGGAGATGCGCAGCATCGTCGCCGGCACCCCGTCGATGATCGCCTCCTGCACCGTCCCGTACGGGAACGCGGCCTGCGAGAGCGGGGTGTCGGTGATCGTGGAGAGCAGCGCGCCGGCGTCCGGCCCCCACACGCCGATGGTGCACAGCGCCGGCGACCGGTTCTCGAAGTGGACGGTCCCGTCCGCGGGCAGGTGCCGGCGGAACCAGACCTCGTCCCGCGCCCCGTCGAAGGCCCCGGTCACGATGCGGAACCGATCCTCGGCGAGCCGCTGGATCGTGAGATCGCCGCGGATGCCCCCCTCCGGCGTCAGCAGCGGGGTGTAGATCGAGCGGCCCACCGGCCGGTCGCAGCGGTTGACGGTCAACCGTTCCAGGTAGGGCACGACGCCGGGGCCCGAGACGTCGAAGACCTGGAACGCGCTCAGATCGACGAGGCCCACCCTCTCCCGCAGGTGGAGATGTTCTGCGTCGATGATCGGCGACCACCAGCGGCGGTCCCATTCGTGCGGGCGGTCCGCGACGCCGTAGCGCGTCACCAGATCCGCGTTCGACGCGTACCACTGGGGGCGTTCCCAGCCGCGCGCCTCGTGGAACTCGGCGCCCAGGGCCGCGGTCCGATCGTGAAACGGCGCGCGGTTCATGCCGCGCGCGGACGCCCACTGCTCGCGCGGATGCACGATGCCGTAGGTCTTGTTGAAGTGCTCGCGGCAGCGCTGGCGGATGTGGTGTTCGGTCCGCTCGTGCGGATGGAAGCGCGTGACGTCCGACCCGTGCGGATCGCAGAGGCGCGGGTAGCCGTGCGTAATCCATTCGGCGATCAACCGCGCCGTGCCGGGACCCTCCTTGACCCAGACCGCGGCCGCCGACCAGAGCTTCTCGACCTCGGCGGTCTCACCCAGCACCTGCTGCACGTCGGGAGTCAGGGAGAGCAGTCCGTTGACCGCGTACCGTATCGGCGCGCCGTCGAGGAGCGTCCCCATGATCCGGCGGGCGTGCGCGAGCTGGGGCGCGAAGTCGCCGGCCGTGAACGGCATCTCGGTGGGCGAACGCTCCGCTGCCGCCAGCGACGGGATGTCGTCGGGGCGCACCAGGATGGGGCGATGCGCGTAGGAGCCGACCTCCATCGCGTCGTCGCTCTGCCGTTCGTACATGAACGTGTCCATGTCGCGCACGATGGGATACCCGATCTCGTTGCCCGTCCCGTGCAGGAGGTCGATCGGGCCCAGGTCGGCCATCTGGTGCACCGCCGGGGTGAGCGGGATCGTCGCGCCGGCCATCGCGGCGAGACGCGGACTCCAGACGCCGCAGGCGATCACGACCTGGTCGACCGCGATCGTGCCGCGCCCGGTCACCACGGCGCGGATGCGCGCGCGGCCGAACGGCGGGCGCGACACCTCCAGCCCGGTCACCTCGGTGTTGTCCAGCACCGTGAGCGCGCCCTTCGCCTGCGCCCGCTCGCGCATGATCGTGCCCGCCCGGACCGAGTCGACCACCGACACGCTCGGCGTGTAGAAGCCGCCCAGGATCACCTCGCCGTTCACGAACGGCACCTTCGCGACCACCTCGGCGGGCGTCAGCAGCTCGGTCTCGATGCCCCAGGCGCGCGCGGAGGTCATGCGCCGCAGGAGCTCCTCCATGCGGGCCTCGGTGCGCGCCACCTCGATCCCGCCGCACCGGATGTTCACGCCGAGGGCCGCGTACTGGCGCTGGCTCTCCAGCGTCAGCATGGCGATCTCGCGGTTGTGATCCGTGGGGAAGATGAAGTTCGACGCGTGGCCGGTCGAGCCGCCGGGGTTGGGCAGCGGCCCCTTGTCGATCAGCAGCAGGTCGGTCCAGCCGAGCTCCGCCAGATGCCCGACCAGGCAGTTGCCGACGATGCCCGCGCCGATCACGGCGATCGTCGCCCGCGCCGGCGGCGCCCGCCGGTCGGTCCCGGCAACGTCGCGGATGCCGTGCCTCGTCATCGATCCCCCCGTGCCGCCGTGCCGCGCTCCGGGGCCGCGCGTTCAGGCCGGGCGCCCCCGGACACCGTCGCCGTGCGGCTCCGTTCCGCCCGCCGGGAGATCGTCGCCGTGCGGCTCCGTTTCGCCCGCCGGGCCTCTCGGAAGTCTACGCCGTTCCACGGCGCAGACTCCCGGCAGGCAAGGCCGGTGCAATCGCCGCTCCGCGTGGCGCGACGCGGAAGCACGCTCCAGCAAACGCCGCGCAGGACGGGTGGTCGAGCAGGCATCGGCTCCCCAACCGCCGGGCTGCCCGCGTGACCGGCGCAGGCGTCGAACGGTCTCGCATCGGTCCCGAACGGCCGAGCGCGCGGTGCTGGCCCTGCTGGCCGACTTCGGTGTTGACCGCCGTCATCCAGGCGCCGCCGCCCAGGTCCAGGTGCACGGTGCTGGCGCTGCTGGCCGACTTCGGTGTTGACCGGGGCGTCGATTCTCGATGACGATGCGGTATAGGCATCGCCGGGCACGGCGCGGCCTCGCGAGTCCGGGCCCTGCCGGGGAGCCGTCGCCATGACGGGAGCGGGAGCCATGACCGACCAGCCGCGGAGCGTCGACCAGTCCGACCGCAGCGTGCCTGTCAACCTGCGCCAGAGCGGCCGCACGCCCACGGAGCTGCTCGTCTCCACGCGCGTGCGGAAGTCGCCCTACTGGCATCTGTCCCATGCGGCGGGCTGCTGGCGGGCCACCGTCTACAACCGCATGTACCATCCGCGCGGCTACGTCCGGCCGGAGAACGGTGGGGCCGCGGCGGAACACGAGGCGCTGACGAAGCACGTGACCCTGTGGAACGTCGCCGTCGAGCGGCAGATCCGCGTCCAGGGTCCGGATGCGGAACGCTTCACCGACTACGTCATCACCCGCGACGCCACCCGCATCGAGCCGCTGCACGCGAAGTACGTGATTCTCTGCAACGAACGGGGCGGGATCCTGAACGATCCGGTCCTGCTGCGCCTGGCCGCGGACGAGTTCTGGTTCTCGGCGGCCGACTCCGACGTGCTGTTCTGGCTGCAGGGCGTCAACGTGGGGCTGCGGATGGACGTGGAGATCGACGAAATCGACGTCTGCCCGGTGCAGATCCAGGGGCCGAAGGCGCTCGCGCTGATGGTCGATCTGGTCGGCGAAGGCATCCGGGACATCCCCTACTACGGCCTGCTCGAAGCCCGGATCGCGGGCTGCCCGGTGGTCGTGTCCCAGACCGGCTTCTCGGGCGAGAAGGGCTACGAAATCTACCTGCGCGACGCCACCCTGCACGCCGAGGCGCTGTGGGGCGCGGTGATCGAGGCGGGCAGGGCGCACCGGCTCGCGGTCATCGCGCCCGGCCACCAGCGTCGCATCCAGGCCGGCATCCTGTCCTGGGGCCAGGACATCGACCACGAGACGGTGCCGTTCCAGTGCAACCTGGCCTATCAGGTCCCCCGCCGCAAGAAGGGCGACTACATCGGCCGGGCGGCCCTCGAACGGATGCGCGCCGAGATCGCCGCGGGCCGGCCGCCCTTCTCGATGGTGATGGCGGGCATGACGCTGGGCGGCAAGCCGATCGACGACTATGCGCCGGATTTCTGGCTGGTCTCGGATGCCGGGGACGGCGATCCGATCGGGTATCTGACGTCGCCGTGGTACGCCCCCGAGCTGGGTACCAACATCGCGCTGGGCTACGTGCCGGTGGGCAGGTCGGCGGTCGGCACCGAACTGCTGGTCTGGTTGCCCGACGAGTACGCGAGCAAGCCGGGTGCGCCGGTTCGGGCGCGGGTGTGCGAGGTCCCGTTCCGCCCGTCGGTCAACCCGAGCGCGCGAGAGAGGGCGCATGCCCGGGGCGACGACGCGGCCGTGTAGCCGCATCGCGCTACTCGATCAACCGGTGCACCTCGTCGAGCAGCGCCGGCACCTCCTGTACCTCGTCCACGACGACGGGACGTGCACGGCGTCGTGCGTCGAGCGCCAGCACCCGCTCGGTGAACAGCCAGGGTTCGCGCGTGAAGTCGAGAGCGGTGCGGGTCTCGAGCAGGTCGAAGCGGGCGGAGTCCGGGAACCGCTCGGCGAGCAGCGTGGACTTGCCCGTCTTGCGGGGTCCCCACAGGAACGCCGACTGGCGCTCCGGAAGGTCGAGGGCGAGCTCGCGGCGGTACGAACCCATTCGGATCGTATTCCTGTTTGGCTTGACCAATCAGGATTGCATTCCGGGATGGTCGACGCGATCCTGCCTTTGACCGAACCGGTCGAACGATGACGCTCGACCAGGGTCGGAGCGTGCTTCACCGGCCGGGCATCGCTCTCAGCAGGAACTCATCGAAGAGAGGAACGGTGAAGGCGGTGTCCCCATGCGCCGGGCTGTAGATCATTCCCTTGGCGATGAGGCCGGATCGACGCGGGGCGACCGACTCGACCCTGACCCCGAGCGCGGCGGCGATGTCGCCGGAGCGGTGGCCGCCGGGTCCGAGAACCGCCATGGCCCGGAGGTAGTCCTTTTCCTTGGGAGTCGGCCGATCGAACCGAACGCGGAAGAAGTCACGGTCGAGCGTGTCGATGACGCTCGACCGGGCCGCGCGGACATCGTCGTCGGCAATCGGACTCGACGGCGCCGCGTTCCAGACGTGATAGCCCCATTCCTGCAGGAAGTACGGATAGCCGCCGGACTCCGTCACGACACGGTCGACCGCGGCGACAGTGAACTCGACCCCGAATTCCCGGGCCGGAACGACGATGGCGGCGGCAGCTTCCGCGGGCGGCAGCGAGCTCACGACAGGGAACTCGAAGAGGCGCTCGGCGTAGGATCTGGCTGCGCCGACCAGGGCCGGCAGTTGCGGCAGGCCGGCGCCGGCGAGGATGACCGGCAGACCGAGTTGCGTCGTCCGGTGAATGGCCGTCACCAGAGCGGCCAGCTCGTCGGTGGACAGGTACTGGACTTCGTCGACCGCCACCATCAGGGCGGAATCGCAGGCGGCCGCGGCCTCGCCGGCGGCCACGAGAACATCGGTCAGGTCTTCCGCCAGCAACCCCGAATCCGCCCGCCCGGCGAGCGGGTCGACGCCGATCGAGATCGACGCCCCGGCCGGCAGCTTGAGCGTGAACGACTTGAGCACGCCCAGCGCCCTCGTGACCGCTCTGCGGACCCGGCTGTTCCACTCGAGCAGAATCCCGCGCAACCGAACCGCCAGCAGCGTGCGGAAGTCCCCGTTCTCGGGCGCCTCGATGAACCCGACCTTCACCCCCTCGGCGCCCGCGATCTCGGCGAAACGGTTCAACAGGACCGTCTTGCCGACGCCTCGCAGGCCGACGAGCATGCAGCTCTTGCCCGACCTGCCGCTCAGCGTTCGCCGCAGCGTGACGCCGAACCCTTCAATCAGGTCGTCGCGACCTATCAAGGCCGGAGGCCGCGTCCCCGCGCCCGGCTGGTACGGGTTCTGGAGCCGGTCCATATTGACAGAGCTTACTGCATCTTATGCATGCAATGGATTCAGTGTCGCGAGTGATATAAGATCACGTCCCGTCCCCTTATCCCCACGTGCGGAGCCGCCGCCAGCAGGTGTCGATCGTTGCTGTAGATCTCCGTCAGCCCGTGCTCGCGGGCAGACAGCAGGTGGACGGCATCGCCGGTTCGCAGGAACACGTCGCGAGACAGCTTCCCGTAGACATCGGCGACCGCCGCCCTGATGCCCGCCGTCAAGGGCAGCCACTCCCAGAGCCCGACCGAGTCGTCCACGCGCAGTTGCCGCAGGACGACATCCAGTCCCTGCTCGTCGAGCCTCCTTTCGCACAGCTTGCGGTGGAGCGCTGCATGCAGCTCAAGGCGCCCATAGACGGAGCACGCCAAGCGCTCGCAACCGCGGGCGAAAGCCCGTACCTGTTCCGAGCCCGGCTCGCGGATGTAGCACTTGAGTACGTACGCCGTATCGAAGTACGTCATCCGCGATCCCGGTCGTCGGACACGTCGGCGGTGGAGTCGCCGGGGACCGCGGGCAAGGCTTCGAACTCGGGCAGCAGAATGCGGTCGCGAAACGACCGGTCCGCATCGCCCTCGCGAAACGGAACGAGAGACGCCACCGGACGCCCCCGCTCGGTCACGACCACGCCCTCGCCGCGCGCGGCGCGGCGCACCCATTCGCCTGTCTTCATGTGCAGATCGCGAATCCCGATCCGGTCCATGTGCACCAATGTGACACATCGCGCCGAGCAGGTCAAAGTGCGGATGGGCGCGTCAGAACGAAGCTAATCTCGCCAATCCAAGAACGTACATCGGGCTGGTTCTCTTCGGCGGCCCGCACCGCCGGGCCGCCTTGCACCGACCCGCGTCGATACCGCATGATGCAGACATGGAACGCGGCCAGGTGGACCGTTTGCTCATGGAGCGCCTTACACGAGCACTGGAGCCGCGGGCGGAGATCCTCGAGGCCTACCTGTTCGGTTCCCGGGCGCGCGGGGACGCACACGGCCAGAGCGACGTCGACGTTGCCGTCTACATCGACGAGGCCCGCATCGAAGCCGGTCCCTTCGGGTACCAGGCGGACCTGACGACAGACCTGATGGCTGCGCTCGGGACGAACGCGATCGACGTCGTCGTTCTGAACACGGCGCCGCCCCTGCTGTATCACCGCGTGCTGCGCGACGGGGTCCGGCTGCTCTCCCGGGACCTGCGGGCGACGACGACCCGTGCCGGGCAGGTGCTCTCGCGGTACTTCGACTTCCTCCTACAACTGGAGAAGATGAACGCCGCGCGCCGGTCTGGCGAGGACCGTCCGTGACCCCTGGCGACCTCGACCGCCATGTCGCCGACCGGCACCTCATCGCCCTGCGTCAGGCGCTGACCGCCCTGCGCCGACACGCCGGCGTATCGGCGCAGCCCCCTGCGGGCCGAGACCGACCAGCCCTGGGCCATGGAGCGCGGCCTCCAGCTCTGCGCGCAGAATGCGCTCGACATCGCGAGCCATATCGCTTCCGCGGCCGGGCTCGACCCCCGCGACGTACGGCTCCTCCATCGACTGTCTCGTAGAAGCGAACGTGCTGCCGGCGCCCTTCGGCGAGCGCTTCCGCTCGGTCGCCGCCTTCCGCAACGTGCTCGTGCACGGCTATCTCGACGTCGACCTCGACCTCGTCGCCAAGGTGTTGAACGACTCACTCGACGACTTCGAGGCGTTCGCGGCTCACGTGAAGCGCTGGCTCGAACACTGAAGTGGCAGGTCGGCTGACACTGCCCCTTCTTGAGGTCACTCAAGAGCTCTAATCACATACCATCTGCACCGTCGCCCAAATGTCGTCGAGCCACTCCAGAATCACGGCCTGAGACGCCCCCGGAGACGTCCGGCACAGAATAACGGTCGGATGCTCCCGAACCGGAATCCCGTACTTGTAGGCGATTCTCCGTGCTTTCATGGCCGTATACTCAGAACGGTGAGCGTAGAAGTTCCTGAATACTGGCAGATCGTCGAAGACGCGGCTGCCAAGGGAAAAGGCGCTTCTCAGATCCTCGACATTCGAAGCACTCATTTCCTCAAGCGTATGCAAGAGAGTATTCGGATCATGCCACGGCGGTTCGTCTCGCCGCGTCCAGTTCCCTCGAAGATAGATATGGTTCTTGAGCCGCTTAACCGCAACCTCGACTACATCCGCTTCAGTTCTGATTCCGCGATCCCCCAAGATAATCGCATGCCCGCCCCGCCGAACCGGTGCGCGAACCGTGCTGAGAGCATATGCGCGACAGAACTCTGCCCAAGTGTTCTGAGCATTAATGCAAACGTGAGAAATGAGTTGGTCTTTGGTCTTGTCTGCCGACGGTTGTGCCGCTACGGCCATACTCCTATACTCATGGAGTCTCCTGAGCGCTCTCGTAGCAAGATGTCCGAGCTCCCGTGTACTTCGCATGCCTACACGCCAATCAGTGCTCTACAGAAATGCTCCATCCTCACTTGCCGTTGCTTTGCCACATTCGTACGGCTGCTAGACGCATCAATGAAATCCCGAAACTCCTCGTCACTGTCTGCATCTATAGCGTCCGCCAGCTGACTCAGCCTCGCCGCAGCGCCCTGTGAGTCGAGTGACCGCCCCCCGCTGTCGAAGACCTCCGTTAGCGTCTCAATCGGCGCAGCAACCTGAACTATTGCCAGCAGTAGAGAATAGACGAGGTACGGCTTCATCAGAGCACCGTTGTGAAGGTCCGTTTGATCAAGCAAGAAGTCCATAGCTCCGGTGAGACGCCGGTCGATCTCTTCTCTCTCCGGGAATTCTTTGTCTCTCGACTTGTACAGGGCGTCAAGGTGTCTCCTGCTCGTAGTAACTACTCCATGCAGAATCGCGTGAACAACCTCGCACAGAAGCTTGGCATCCTTCATCCTAACCAAAGCCTTCTGATCGAAAAGCCCTATCCGTATGAAGCTCTCGTCAAAACGCTTGGTCAGATCGTGCATGAACCACTTGAAGGCTCCCTGGAAAACGGCGTGCCTGTGCTCTTCCGGATTGAGCGGCACGGTGTATGAATTAATGCGACGGAACGTCTCACGAATCTGGTCCGGCGTAGCCCCGACCATCAGGTCGATGGCCAATCCATAGTCAAGGAACCGTTTACGATCTTCCTCTTCAAGTTCCTCGAGACCGCGACCGGCCAGCCTGTCTTCTTCGCTGTCTTTCGAAATCCGAAACTCCCCATCGAAGTACGACAGAATAGCCCGACTTCTCTGCTGTCCATCCACGATCTCCTTATGAGACCGCCGTGTCCTGAGGTCCGTATGCTGTGAGAGAAGCAATTTCGGAATAGGATAATCGAGCAGAATCGTCTCGATCAAGAAGGACTTGGCGGCCGGCGGCCATACTTTGTCACTTCGTTGGTATTCGCGATTTATGCGCACATCGTTCGACCTTATGGAATTACAGAAGTCGACGACTGGAATTCGTTGGTTGTCTATCTTCACGAAACCTGCTCCTTGCGCTCCCCAAACAACTAGCAATTCTACCACACTTCTGTAGTCGATTCGCAGGCACAGCAGGCACGTATCCCGTTACCCCGCACGCGATGCTGTGCTTGGCAAAGTTGTTGGCGATCAGTGATTGCGTCGACTTCGACACGGTGCGGCACTGCCCCGACGCCCCGCCGCAAGCGCGCCAATCCGCCTTCGTAGTACACGGGATCGACCTCGATGCCGAGCGTGTTCCTGCCGCACGCTGCCGCGGCGACCTGGGTCGACGCGGTGCCGGTGAAGGGATCCAGCACCGTGTCGCCGACGAAGCTGAACATGCGGATGAGGCGATCCGCAAGGGCGACGGGATAGGGCGCGGGATGGTCCCGGGTCGATGCGCCGGCGATATCCGTCCACACCTGCCGGAACATCGTCTTGAAGCTCGCCTCGGACAGCAGGCTCAGCGTCCGCGCGGCGCGGCTCGGGCGCCGGTAGCCCCCAGCCTTCCGCTGCATCAGGATGAATTCGACGTCGTTCTTTATCACGGCGTTGGGCTCGTACGGCTTGCCCAGGAAACCGCCGGTGCCGCGCTCCACCTCGTGCGCCGCGTTCGCGATCTTGTGCCAGATGATCGGTGCCAGGTTGTCGAACCCGAGGGCGCGGCAGCGCTCCTGGATGGAGGCGTGCAGCGGAACCACAGTGTGCCGGCCGCTGTTCCGGCGCCGGGAGAGACACACGTCACCGACGACGCAAATGAGCCGTCCCCCTGGCACCAGGGCCCGATGACACGTGCGCCAGACCTCGTCGAGCTGATCGAGGAACTCGTCGTAGTCGGCGACCCAGCCGAGCTGGCCCTCCGAGCGGCGGTACTCCTTGAGGGTCCAGTACGGCGGCGAGGTCAGCACGAGGTGGACCGAGTCGGCCGGCAGAACGGCGCGGCGGGCGTCGCCGAGCAGCAACCGGTGACGAGTCGGCACTTGCGCCACGGCGGCCCGGATCTTCGCCATCGCGGACCGATCCTTCGCAATCCGCGGCAGGTCGCGCGCCGGGTCTTCGAGCTGCCTGAACGGTTCCGGAACGAGGGCATCGAGCGGCGCGTCGGCGTTCATCTCGCTTGCGTCCGGACTCGAAATCGACGCCCCGCCGGGCGGCTCCGGCGCCATGGTCTGGCTATCTGCAACAGCCCGCGCCATCCTGGACTCGAAATCGACGCCCCGCCGGGCGGCTCCGGCGCCAGGCTTCACTCAATACTTCGGCAGCGACGGGTCGACGGCGTCGATCCAGCGCAGGATGCCGCCCTTCAGGTTCCTCGTCTGCGCGAAGCCCGCCTCGCGGAGCAGCTTGACGGCCTTGGCGCTGCGGGCGCCCGACTTGCAGTGGACGATCATCTCGCCGCGCCCCTCCAGCTCGTGGAGGCGGCTCGGGAGGTCGCCGAGCGGGATCAGCGTCGAGCCGGGGATCGAGCAGATCCGGTACTCCTGGGGCTCGCGCACGTCGAGGATGAAGACGCCGTCGCCGCTGTCGAGGCGCGCCTTGAGCTGCTCGACCGTCGCCTCGTCGCCAGCGCCGGTGGCCGGCTCGGGAGCCGGGGCGGCCGGGGTGATGCCGCAGAACTGCTCGTAGTCGATCAACTCGGTCACGGAGGGATTGTCGCCGCAGACCGGGCAGTCCGGATCCTTGCGCAGCTTCAGCTCGCGGAAGCGCATCCGCAGCGCGTCGTAGACCAGGAAGCGGCCGACGAGCGGCTCGCCGACCCCCATGATCAGCTTGACCGCCTCGGTCGCCTGGATGGTGCCGACCACGCCGCACAGCACGCCGAGCACCCCGCCCTCGGCGCAGCTCGGCACGAGGCCGGGCGGCGGCGGCTCGGGATAGAGGCAGCGGTAGCACGGACCGTCCTTGGCGGCGAAGACCGAGGCCTGCCCCTCGAAGCGGAAGATGCTGCCGTAGGCGTTCGGTATGCCCAGGATGACGCAGGCGTCGTTGACGAGGTAGCGCGTCGGGAAGTTGTCGGTGCCGTCGACGATGACGTCGTAGCCGCGCAGCACGTCGAGCGCGTTGGCGGACGAGAGCGCCGCCTCGTGGGTCTCGACGTGGACCTCCGGGTTGATGGCGTTGAGGGTGTCGCGCGCCGACTCCAGCTTCGGCCGCCCGACGTCCGGGGTGCCGTGGATCACCTGCCGGTGCAGGTTGCTGTAGTCGACCACGTCGAAGTCGACGATGCCCAGCCGGCCGACGCCGGCCGCGGCCAGGTACATCGCCACCGGCGAGCCGAGCCCCCCGGCGCCGATGCAGAGGACGCTGGCCGCCTTCAGCTTCAACTGCCCCTCCATGCCGACCTCCGGCATGATCAGGTGGCGGCTGTAGCGGGCGACCTCCTCGTTGCTGAGCGCCGCCGGCGCCGCGACCGTCACGACCGCACCCCGCCCGCCACCGACGGGATGATGCTGACGGTGTCCCCGTCCTTGACCGGCGTCGCCTCCCTGTCGAGGAAGCGGATGTCGTCGTCGTTGACGTAGATGGCGACGAAGCTGCGCAGCTTGCCCTCGTCGTTGTAGAGGTGCTTGCGCAGGTCCGAGTAGCGGGCGGTCATGTTCGCGAGCAACTCGCCGACCGTCGCGCCCTCGGCCTCGACGACGTCCTGCTTGTCCGCGTAGACGCGCAACGGCGTCGGAATCAGAATCCTGGTTGGCATGGTGTTTCCTCGATGGCGACCGGCTCCTCGTCGAACGCCGAACGGTCCTCGCGCAGGCGCCACGAGGTCAGCGCTCCCGGCTCGCCCCCCTCGACCGAGATGATGACGTAGGCGAAGACCGGCCACGCGTGGTCCAGGTCGTACTGCGACGGCCGCGCCGGATGGTCCGGATGCGAGTGATAGAAGCCCAGCAGGTCGGCGGCCAGCGCAGCGGCACGCCGCTCGGCCGCACGGTAGTCGGCCGGGCGCACCCGGAACCGGCGCCGCGATCCCTCCTCGGTGGTGTTGGGCAGGGCCAGCGCCTCGACCACCCGATCGTTGCGGCCGATGAGCGCCCCGCAGCACTCGTGCGGGTACGTCTCCCGGCCGTGGCGCCGAATGCCGGCGTCGGCCTCGGCGCAGAGCGTCAGCATCGGTCGCCCCACGTCCGCTCAGTCCGATTCGGCCCCGGATTCGGTGGCGAAGCCCTTCTCGCGCCACGCGAGCGTGCCGCCCGTGACGCTCCGCACGTTGCGGTAGCCGAGCGACTTCAGGAACAGCAGCCCCGACAGCGACGCGTTTCCCCGCTGGCAGACGCTGAGAATCGGTGCGTCGCGGTCTTCGGGCAGACCCGCGTGGTTCTCCGGAAGCTCGGCCAGCGGCCGGTTCACCGCGCCCGGCACGTGCGCCTCCTCGAACTGCTTCCGCGGCCGCACGTCGATCACGAACGGCTTTCCGTTCCGAAGCTGCGCGTGGGCGGACTCGACGTCGATGGTCAGGTCCGGGTTGCCCCGCACGTTCTCCACCATCGTGTCGAGCAACGGGTTGCGCGCCGGCGCGGCGGGCTTCGCTTCCTGCGCCGCGAGTCCCGGCAGATGCTTCACCACCGACGAGGCGTACTTGAAGGCGTTGTCGGGGAAGATCACCACCACGACGTTGCCCGGCTCGTCCGGCACCAGCTTGAACGCGCCGGCCAGGGCCATGGCCGAGCTGGGACCGGCGACGAGGCTCTCTTCGCGGTTGAGCCGCAGGCAGAGCTCGAACGCCTCCTGGTTGCTCACCTCGACCAGCCCGTCGTACTCGTCCGGGAAGAACAGCTTCGTCTGCTGAAGCTGCCGCAGGCTGCGCACGCCCGGGATGTCGTGCCCCTCGCTCGGATGCACGCCGAGCACCTGCACTTCGTCCCCCTGCTCCTTGAGAAACCGCCCCGTGCCGGTGATGGTGCCGCACGTGCCGAGACCGGCCACGAAGTGGGTCACCTTCCCCCGGGTCTGCCGCCAGATCTCCGGCCCGGTCGTCTTGTAGTGCGCCTCGGGGTTCGCCTCGTTGACGTACTGGTTCAGCATGTGGAAATCGGGACGTTCCCCGATCTCCATCGCCGTGGCGATCGCGCCCTCCGGCGCCCCGGGGGCCGGGCACAGCGTGTCGGCCAGCTCCATCACGTCCGCCCCGAAGAACCGCAGCATGGTGCGCTTCTCCAGCGGGATCTCGCTCGACAGCGGCGTCGTCAGCGAGTAGCCCCTGGCGTTGGCGATCATCGCGAGCGCCATGCCGGTGTTGCCGGACGTCGGCTCCACCAGCTTCTGCTTCTCCCGCACCGTCTGGCGCGCTTCGCCGTCCGCGACCAGGTTGGCCGCGACGCGGTCCTTGACCGCCCCGAACGGGTTGTACCACTCCAGCTTGCCGTAGACCTGCGTGTGGCGGAACGGCGTCACGCGGTTCAGGCGGACCAGCGGCGTCGGGTTGTCGGCATCGGAGAGCAGACCGAGAATCGAGTCGTGGACGCGCAGCCCGTGGTCATCCATAACCCTTTAGATCCTACCCGATCGCGGGCTCGCTACGGCGCTGCCGACCATGCGCTGCGACGGGATCGGACCGCGAGGCGGCCGCCGGGAAAGCCACCGAGAATCCGCTGTCGAGACTCGATTGTCACCACGCCCTTGATGGCCTACAGTGGATACATGATCCGACGATGACGCCGCTGCGGAGTCGAAAGACCATGCTCTGGAGTCGAAAGACCATGCTCGATACCCTGGCCATCGTCCGCCAGTTGACCGACGCCGGCATCGACCGGGACATGCCGACGCCATCGCCACCGCCGTCGCCCCGGCCGCCGAGCACGGAGACCATGTGACCAGCGCCGAGTTCCGTGCCGGACTCGCCGAGCTCGAGACTCGTCTGATCAAACGGGTTCTCGGCATCGTGCTCGCCGTCGCTGCCCTTCAAACCGCGATCCTGGTCGCCGCGTTGCGGCTGCTCGGCTGAACCGCTGGGGACCCGAAACCTGATTGCGCGGGGGTGCCGGAGGAGACCATCCGGAAGATCCTGGTCGACAACCCGAAGCGGTTCCTGGCGTTCGTGTCGGCGAACGAGTCGGGAGCGAGTTCGAGACGTCCGATGCGGGAGGCCCGCCGCCTCCGGAGGTGAAGAGATGCCGATTCGATACCTGACGCTCGCGATCGCGGTTCTCGGCGGCGCGGTCCTGTCCTTCTCGCCCCTGCTGAGCGCACAGCAGGACGAAACGATCACCCGCGAGGTGCGTCCGTTCGTACCGGTCACCGACGAGATGCTGCGGGACCCCGACCCCGGCGACTGGTTGATGACCCATCGGACCTACGACTTCCAGGCCTACAGCCCACTGGACGAGATCGATCGCGACAACGTGCACACGCTGCAGGTGGCCTGGATGCGGGCGATGGACGAAGGTCCGCAGCAGACCCAGCCGCTCGTCTACGACGGCGTGATGTACCTGGCGAACAACGACGACCACATCCAGGCGCTCGACGCGACGACCGGCGACCTGCTCTGGGACTACCGGCGACAGTTGCCGGCGGACCTGCGCCAGTACGTCACCCTCGGGAATCGGACCCGGAACCTGGCGATCTACGGCAACCACATCTACCACCTGACCGCCGACGCGCACCTGCTGGCCCTCGACGCGCGCACCGGCGAGGTGGCCTTCGACACCGAAATGGCCGACTACCGCGCGGGGATCACCCACTCGACGGGCGCCATGATCATCGACGGCAGGGTGCTCGCCGGGAGGGCCTGCTTCCCCACCGAGATCCCGGCGCGCTGCTTCATCTCGGCCCACGATTCGGACACCGGAGAGGAACTCTGGCGGGTCTACACGGCGGCCGGCGCGGACGACCCCGGCGGGCAGACCTGGGGCAACGTGCCGACGTCGCAACGGATGCACGTGTCGGCGTGGGGCGCTCCGGGCAGCTACGATCCGGATCTGGGCCTCATCTACTGGGGCATCGCCGTCCCGATGCCCTATACCCGCATCATGCGCCGCGGCGCCTGGGACGTCGGCGACAGCACTCCCTGCGAGCTGTACTCCAACTCGACGGTGGCTCTCGCCGTCGGCGACGGCGCCATGGAGTGGTACTACCAGCACCTCCCCTGCGACGACTGGGACCAGGACTTCGTGCAGGAGCGGACCCTCATCGACACGGTGGTCGACCCCGACCCCGAGGCGGTGATGTGGATCAACCCGCGCCTCGCCGGCACCGCCGAGCAGCGCCGGGTCGCCGTAACGATGGGCGAGCCGGGCGGCCTGTTCGTCCTCGATCGCGAGACCGGCGAGTTCCTGTGGGGACACCCGCTCCCCTACGAGAGCACCGAGCGGTTCGTCATCAGCAACATCGACCCGGCGACCGGACAGGTCTTCATCAACATGGACCTGGTGGCGCGGGAGGTCGGCGACCAGTTCATCATCTGCGGGCACAACGTCAAGGGCTGGTGGTCGTGGTCGTACAGCCCGCGGACCGGCATGCTCTACGTCCCGATCAACCGGTCCTGCCTGAACCAGACCGCCAACGACCGCACGGTCTCGGGGACCAGCCCGCGGTTCACGCAGCCCGAGCCGGGCTTCGAGGAGGACGGCCACCTGACCGAGGTGCGGGCGGTGGACATCTCGACCGGCCGCGAGGCGTGGCGCTATACGCAGCGGGCGCCGAACGCCGGGTCGACGCTCGCCACCGCGGGCAACGTGGTCTTCCACGGGGACCTCAACCGCCGTTACCGCGCCTTCGACGCCGAGACCGGCGAGGTGTTGTGGGAAACAATCCTGGGCAGCCAGATCACCGGCTTCCCGGTCACCTACGAGGCAGGCGGCCGGCAGTACCTGACCGTGCCGGTGGGCGGTGCGGCCATTTTTCGAATGAGCAACTACGCGCCGGAGCTGGAGGCGCCGATGGGCAGCAACATGCTCGTCACGTTCACGCTGCCGCCGTCCTGAGTATGGAGCGCGCCCGGCCGGGAAAAGGAGCGCCGCGCCCGGCCGGGAAATGGAGCGCCGCGCCGGGTTCGGAAACGAGAGAACGGAATCGGATCCGATCCGGCTGCGTACCGGCGGAACGGGCGATCGGCATGGCCGGTCGACGCTATCGCGTCCGGCCGTGCCCGTTGCGTGCCGGCGGGATGCTCAATCGGCAGTGGCCGCGTGACACCCGAGCGCGACCAGCTCTTCGTAGCCCATGCTGTCGAGGTACTCGCGAACCCGCTGCACGGCCCCCGCCGGCGAGGAGGCCGCGAGGGACGCCGTCACCGGCGGGGTGTCGTCGTCGAGCACCAGGAAGGCTTGAGCCTCGAACGACTCGTCCGCGGCGGCCGTGGGCTGGGCGCAGCAAGCGATCTCGATCCGGTGCGGTCCGGACCGGTAGCGTAGCAGGTTCATCCGTTCCCTCCCGATGAACGGCCGCCGACGTCTCCGGCGGTGGCCGCGTGTCTCTTCGTCTTCCGTTATCGGGCGGAGCCCCCCGTGCCGACAGCCCCCGATCGCAGGTCCGAAGCGCGTTGTACGATGGGTGTCAATCGGCAACGAGGATTCGCGAGGTTTCCCCCATGAGAGTGCCGCCGTTCGCGCTGGAGCGGTTCCAGTCCCTTCACGAGCACCAGGTCGAGATCAACCTGTCCGAGAGCGGCGTCGAGCCGCTCGACATCGGCGAGCTGCTGGACGCGAACGGCAGGGACACGCTGCTTTCCGAGCGGCTCGGCTACCCCCAGACCAACGGGACCCCGGCGCTGCGCGCCGCAATCGCCGCGACCCTGCCCGGCGCCGCCCGCGACGAGGTGCTCGTCACCAACGGCGGAGCGGAGGCGAACTTCGTCGCCTGCTGGCGCCTGATCGAGCCGGGCGACGAGGTGGTCGTGATGCAACCGAACTACGGGCAGGTGCGCGGCCTGGCCGAAGGGTTCGGCGCCATCGTCCGGCCCTGGCCCCTGCGCGAGGAGCGGTCCGGCGCCCGCCCGCGCTGGGCTCCCGACCTCGACGAACTGCGCGAGCTGGTAACGGATCGCACGAAGCTCGTCGCCGTCTGCAACCCCAACAACCCGACGGGCGCGCGGTTGACGGAGGCGGAGGTGGCGGCGGTCTGCGAGGTCGCGGGCCGACACGGGGCGTGGGTGCTGTCCGACGAGATCTATCGCGGCGTCGAGCGCGACGGCGTGGAGACGCCCACGGCATGGGGGCGGACCGAACGGGTGATCGTCACCGGGGGGTTGTCGAAGGCCTACGGGCTGCCGGGGCTGCGGATCGGTTGGGCGGTCACCGCGCGGCCGATGGCCGCCGACCTCTGGAGCCGGCGGGATTACACGACGATTGCGCCGGGCGCGTTGAGCGATCGGCTGGCCCGCCACGCGCTGGCCCCGGAACGTCGCGCGCTGCTGCTGGCGCGCGCCCGGCGGCAGATCGCCGGGAACTGCCGCCTGGTCAGCGATTGGGTCGAGGGACACGCGGCCGGCCTGACCTGGGTGCCGCCCGAAGCCGGGGCCATGGCGTTCGTCCGTTACGGCAACGCCGTCGGCTCGACCGTGCTCGCGGATCGGCTCCGCGAGACCGAGGGTGTGCTGATCGTCCCCGGCGACCACTTCGGCATGGACGGCTACCTGCGGATCGGGTTCGGCGGACGCGCCGAATCCCTGCGCGCGGGGCTCGCCCGTCTCGACCGGGTGCTGCCCGTCGCGCCGGAACCGGCGGTGCGGTCCCCGGCGGGAGCCTGATCGCAGAAGGTAGAATCAGGCGCACTGACGCGCATCCGCCCGCCCGCCGAAGCGAGGCACCCCCCGCGGCATGGGGACGCGCGCGCCGCGAGCGCGCCCGCGCAGCCGCTCCGACCAGGAACCCGACGATGACCGATACCCAGACGACCGCTGCGCCCCGCGCCCTCGACGGCCTGACCGTGCTGGACCTGACCCGCGTGCTCTCCGGTCCCTATTGCGCGATGATGCTCGCCGACATGGGCGCCCGCGTCATCAAGGTGGAACAGCCCGGCAAGGGCGACGACACCCGCGGCTGGGGCCCGCCGTTCCAGGACGGCGAGAGCGCCTACTTCATGAGCATCAACCGCAACAAGGAGAGCATCACCGTCAACCTGAAGCACCCGGACGGGCGGCGGGTGCTGGATGCGCTGATCGAGCGCGCGGACGTCCTGGTCGAGAACTTCCGGCCCGGCACGCTGGAGCGGATGGGGCTCGGCTACGCGGACCTGGCGAAGCGGCGTCCCGACCTCGTCTACTGCTCGATCTCCGGATTCGGCCAGACCGGCCCGCGGCGGCGGGAGCCTGGCTACGACGCGGTGATGCAGGGCGAAGGCGGCCTGATGAGCATCACCGGCGCGCCCGACGGCCCCGGATACAGGCTGGGAGTGGCCATCGCGGACATCGCCTCCGGGATGTTCGCCGCCTACGGCGTCGCCGTCGCCCTCCTGGCCCGGCACCGTACCGGGCGGGGTCAGCTCGTCGACGTCGGCATGCTGGACTCGGTGGCGGCGTTGCTCACCTACCAGGCGGGCATCTACTTCGCCACCGGCACGCCGCCCGGCCGGCTCGGCAACCTGCACCCGACCATCACGCCCTACGAAACGCTGGAGGCGGCCGACGGCGACCTCGTGGTCGCGGTCGGCAACGACCAGCTCTGGCGGACGTTCTGCGGCGTGCTCGGACTGGAGGCGCTGGCCGACGACCCCCGTTTCCGGACGAACAAGGACCGGGTCGGCTCGCGCGAGGCGTTGCACGCCCTGCTCGTCGAGCGGCTGCGCACGCGGCACGCCGCGGAGTGGCTGGCCGATCTGCGGGCGGCCGGGGTGCCGTGCGGCGGCGTACGCGATTTCGAGCAGGTCCTGACCGATCCGCAGATCGTCGAGCGGGCGATGGTCATCGCGCTCCGGCATCCGGTGGCCGGGGCGATTCGACAGCTCGGGGTTCCGATCAAGCTGGGGGAGACGCCGGGCGCCGTGCGCACGCCGCCTCCGGTGCTCGGAGAGCACACCGGCGCCATTCTCGGCGAGCTCGGCTACCCCGAGGCGGAGATTGCGCGGCTGAGAACCGAGGGCGCGGTCTGATCTACCGCTCCACCATGGGCGCCAGCGCCGACAGCACGAAATCCAGCAGCACCTCCGGGGTCAGGTCGCCGAGGGCTGGATGCTCGGCGACGACGCGCTCGTCGCTCAACAGGCGCCGGCCCCGCGCGTAGGCTGTCCTGCCCATCAGCGCGGGTGGATCCCGGGTCGTGTCGAGCGCGATCTCGATGACGTCCTCGCTGGCGCCCCCCGGCGACAGGCGCACCGCTCCCGCGGGGGTCTCGACCGCGAAGCGATAGCCCTCGGCCTTCAGCGCCGAGGCCACGGTTCTGAAGAGCGGCACGGCCACGACGCGGAGGACTCGGCTCCAGTCCTCCTCGGCCTCGGCCGCCGCGCGGCGTCTCGACCGCGCGCGCTCCCGCGCCACGTCGACGGTGCGACGCACCCGGCGGCGCACGTCACCGGTGTCCATGTCGTCCGTCAAGGCCGCGGCGCGGCGCCTGCCTCGTATATCCGCACCAGCTCGATCAGCTTGTAGCCGCGCGTCTGGTAGGGCGGGATCACGCGCTGGGTGTGCAGGTACTGGATCATCCCTTCGTCCGCATAGTCCGGCTCGCCCAGCTCCGGCTCTTCCGCCAGGGCGGTCTCGAGCGCCTCCAGCGTCATCATCTTCTCGGGAACGGTTCGACGGATCGGAATGACGCCCCACAGGCGGCCGCGCTCCTGCCGTTCGCGCGTGCGGAAACGCAGGTATATCTCGTTGCTGATGAAGTTGTAGTCGACCTCCGCACGGCTCGCCTCCGCGTCCTCGACCCGCACGAACAGGATCTCGTCCCGCTCGGCGAGCCATGCGAGCAACTGCTCCGTGAAGTCGCCTTCGCCCGACCATCGCTCCCGATCGATGTCCATCGTCTCGCCGTCGCGCTCAGCTTCCCGGCGCCACCAGCAGCTTCGCCGCGGCCCGCATCCCGATCATGACCGGCCGGTCGGGCGCGATGCACACCTCCACGTGGTCGGCCGCCTCGTCGCGCGCCGCGACCCGGATCGACTGTCCGGGAGTCAGGTCGTGGCGCTCGAGGAACCGCAGGAACGCCGCGTCCTGGTCGGTGACCCGGGTCAGGACGACCGGCGTGTCCAGCGGACAGGTCAGCAGGCTCTGGTAGCGGGGCCTGGCGATGGCCCCGTCCGGGTCCGGAATCGGATCCCCGTGCGGGTCGACCGCCGGCCGGCCGAGCATGGCGTCGATGCGGTCGATGAGGCGATCCGACGCGGCATGTTCCAGCCGCTCGGCCTCGTCGTGCACTTCCGCCCAGCTCATGTCCAGCACCTTCACCAGAAACAGCTCGATCAGCCGGTGGCGCCGGAGCACCAGCGCGGCCAGCTTCCGCCCCGCCGGCGTCAGCCGCACGCCCGCGTACGGCTCGTAGCGCACCAGCCCGGAATCGGCCAGCGCCTTGACCATGGTGGTAGCGGTACCGGGCACGACGTGCAGGGCGCTCGCGAGCCGCCCCATCGGCACCAGGGCGCCGTCTTCCCGGCCGTGCGCCATCTCGGCCTGATAGATGGCCTTCAGGTAGTTCTCGACCGTGCTGGACGGCGGCATCGACGGCAGAAGCGTACCACGGCGGCGGCCGGGCGGACGGCGGGAACCTGCGTCCCCTGCACGACCGCGGCCGACAAGCCGCCGTTATCGCCAACGAGCCCCGCGCGCTGTTCTTCCGCGCCTCTTCCGCGCCGCAACCCGGCTGCGCAACGGCGGCCGACGAGCGCCCCAAAAACGCCTCGCAGGCTCGGCGTTTCGGCCCATCCCGTCCTCACCCTGACCTTGCGTCTCAGAACTTCGCTTCGCTGCGTTCTGCGGCGCAGGCTCCTGGCCGCCGGAATCGCCGCACGGCTACAACGAGTCGAGAAAAGCCGCCAGGGCGTCGCGGTCTGCCGGGGGGAGCCGCTCGAAGCCCTCCCGCGCCAGCGCCGCCTCGTTCGCGTGCCGCTGCACCGCCTCGATCGCGGTCGCCGCTTCGCCGTCGTGCAGCAGCGGCCGCCGGAACCGCAGGCCCCATAGCGGCGGCGTCCGCAGCTCACCCGGCTCGGCGCCGGCCTGTCGGATGCCGTCGCCGGTGCCGACGTCATGCAGCAGCAGATCCGAGAACAGCGGGACCGGCCGCCGGTCGAACAGCGGATTGCTGCTCGGTCCGGTCGCGAGCGCCGGCACGTGGCACGCCGCGCAGCCGATGACGTCGAACACCCGCCGGCCGGCCGCGACGCGCGGCGTGGTCGGCCCGCGCGGCGGCGGCGCCAGCAGCCGCATGAACGACTCGAAGTTGTCGATGCCGCGCCGCCCGGTGGACGGCTCGATCACGTCCTCGGGATCCGGCGTCTCGTCGCAGAGCGCGAGCTGCCGCTCGGACAAGCGAAACGTCAGCTCGCCCGGGAACAGATCGTTGGTGATCCCCATCTCGTTCCGATAGGCGTCGGCGCCGAAGTCGAGCAGCGTCGCGCGCTGCGACTTCCAGCCGAAGCGGCCCACGCGCGGCTCGCCCGTCACCAGGTCCGGGACGATGGGCGCCCGGCCGCTCACGCCGTCGCGGTCGAGATCGTAGGGATCGGCCAGCGCTTCCAGGGTCGCATCGGGAATGGCCTCGATCAGGCCGGCGCCGAACAGGGGGATGGGAACCCGTTTGGCGATGACGTTCGCCTCGGGCGGAATGACGGACTGGCAGGCGTGCGTCGGAATGGAGAAGATCTGGAACAGCGAGCCGCGTCCCGGCTCGATGTCCCGGAACGTCCCGTCGGGCTCGCGGATGCCGGCGCGCGTGGTGGTCATCGGCGCGATCCCGCCTATGGCCGGCACGTTGTGGCAGCCGGCGCAGCTCGTGTTGTTGTACGCCGGACCCAGTCCCTCCCCGGCGTCCTCGACCTCCAGGAAATCCTCGAGGCCGAGTCTGAACTCCTCGAGCTCGACAGGGGACAATCCGGGCAGCGGGTCGCCGGGCAGCGCCAGCCGGCGCTCCGGAAGTTGCGCCGTCGCCGGGGCCGCCGGCCCCACGGCCGTCAGTGCCGCCAGCGCCACCCCGACCGCCGAGCGCCGCGTCACCGGTCCTCCGCGGGGTCCTCGACGACGATCGCCCCCCGCATGAAGTTGTGTCCGGCCCCGCACAGCCGCGAGCATTCGAACTCGTACCGTCCGACCTCGGCCGCCTCGAACACCACCACCGCCTCGCCCTGCCGCCGCTTCGGCACCAGGAGGTTCACGTTGCCGCCCACGATCCGGAACCCGTGCATGGTGTCGTCGCTGCGGATGCGCAGCTCCAGCGCGACGCCGCGGGGCACGCGGATCTCGGACGGCGTGAAGCTGAACCGCTCGGCGAGGATACGGACGACACGGCGCGCGCCGGGTTGCGGCCCGCCGTCCAGCTCGCACCCGCCGGGGCCGTTGGCCGGCTCTCCCGCCGCCGCAAGCTCGCCCGGGCCTTCGGCCTGCTCCGCCGCCGGCGCATGACCTCGCCCATCCGCCCCGGCGCCGGCGCCGAGCAGGAACACGAGCGCTGCGACGCGCAGCCCCGGCAAGGGCATCGGCATGGTCACGCTGCGTGAACCGCCCCGCATCAGAACCACCACCCCAAGCCCACGTTGACGAAAGCGTCTGCCGGATGCCTGCATGCTCGCGCGAGGCCCCGCATCGGAACCACCGCCCCAGTCCAACGTTGAAGGACGCGCCCGCGCCGTCGCCGGCAGCCAGGCCACCCGCATCAGAACCACCACCCCAGGCCCACGTTGACGGAGTTCGGCGCCGCGACGACGGCGCTCCGGTTGCGAAGCACCGTGTAGTCCACCTTGACGGCGACGTCCGGATCCGGAAACCAGGTGGCGCCCACGATCCACGCCTCGCGGTCGAACGCGGGCAGCGCCTCGAAACCGGCCGGCATCCGATGTTGCGTGTCGAAGTTCTCGTAGCGCAGGAACACCGCCACCTCGCGCGGTGCCGGGCGGGGCACGACGAAGTACGAACCCTCCAGGTAGAAGCCCCGCATCTGCTCGGCCACGTTGGGACCGACCCCCGTCAGCCGCTGGACGGCCCGGTTCAGCGCCCCCATGCCGTCCAGGTACGCATGGGCGTAGAGGCCCCGGAGCGTCAGCTCGCCGGCGCGGTAGCGGCCGTCGGCCTCGACCAGGGTCACGCTCGAGTCCACGCGGGGGAACGCGAAGCCGGTGTCGCCGCTCCAGACGCTGGCGCCGAGCACGAGCCCCGGCGTCCCGACGTACTCCACCCGGCCCGTCCCGGCGACGTGGCTGCCGTTGGCCTCGGCGCCCTTCTGCCGCCCGTCGCGCAACCCCTCCCCGGCACCGAACCGCGACGCGTCGAGCGTCTCCATCGCGTACGCCCGGTAGCGGAATCCCCCGCGCAGCTCGCCGTGCACCCCCGCCCCGGCACCGAACCAGGTGGTCGGGATGATGACGGTCTCCACGAACGGCCGCTCGACGCCGTGGAACACCGGCGGCTCGTGCCGCTCGTTGATCACCCCGACCGGTGCGAGCACCATTCCCGCCCGCAGGTTGAACGGACGACTGATGAGGAAATCGACGTAGGCCTGCTCCAGCTCCAGCTCGCCGTGCGTCTCCGGCGACACGACGGCGTGCTCCAGCTCCAGTTCCGACACGAAGCGGACCCGCTCCGAGAAGCTGTGGGTGAAGAGGAGCACGAAGCGGTGGAAATCGAGCACGGGATCGGCGTACTGCGCGTCGTTGACGTGGAAGTCCATGTACCCGGAGATCGGCCCGGTCCGGGACGTGGCGGCGCCGCCCGCCGGCGCGGGCTGCTGCGCGGAAGCGGCCGGAGCCCTGCCGCGGAAGCGGTAGTGCCCGACCGTGGTCGCCGGCGCCGGCTGCTGCGCGGAAGCGGCGGCCGGTGAGCGCGGCGCCCGCGCGGCGCTGCCGTCGCGCGCAGCAGCCGGCTGCTGCGCGGACGCCGTGGCCGCCCAGCCGGCCAGCAGCAGCGCCGACGCTGTTTTGCAGGACAGAAATCCTGGTTTCGTATTGTGCATGCTCTTTATTTTGATTATTCAAACTCCGGGCGCTGCTGTCAAGCACCCGCGGCCGCCCGCTGCTCCCGAGGATTGGAAGAGCCGCCTGGCTGCGCAACGGTGTTGCCTGGCGCGCGAGAATGCCTTGTACGGGATTCTCCAATGTTCGATTCGCTCACGGTCGTCCGCCAGACCGACGCCGGCATCGACCGCGCCCACGCCGACGCCATCGCCGACGCTGCAAGGCAGGCTGCGGAGCACGGCGAGCACGTTGCGCCGGAGACACTACGCGCCGAGATCGCTGGTGTGCTCGCCGCCATCAGCGCCGCGGAGACGCGACTGACGTGGCGCATGCTTGCCGTGGGCGGGCTGGTAGTCGCCGCTCTGCGGTTGTTCGGTTGACCTGGGCGGTCACCCCTTCACGCAGACGACCTGCTTGAGCGTGTGGACGATGTCCACGAGGTCGGAGGAGTTGGCCATCACCGCGTCGATGTCCTTGTAGGCGCCCGGAATCTCGTCGACGACGCCGGCATCCTTGCGGCACTCGACGCCGGCCGTCTGGCGCTCCAGGTCGGCGGCCGTGTAGGCGGCCTTCGCCTGCGAACGGCTCATCCGCCGCCCCGCGCCGTGGGCGCACGACTGCAGCGACTCCTCCGCCCCGCGTCCGCGCACGATGTACGAGCGCGCTCCCATGCTGCCCGGGATGATGCCGGGATCACCGCGGCCGGCCCGGATGGCGCCCTTGCGGGTGACGTAGACGGTCTCGCCGAAGTGCTCCTCCTCGGCCACGTAGTTGTGGTGGCACTCCACCGCCGTCCCGTCCACCCGGAACGGCGGCAGCAGCCCCCGCAGCGTCGCGAGGATGCGCGCCATCATCAGGCGCCGGTTCTCCAGGGCGTAGCGCTGCGCCCAGGTCAGCGCGTCGACGTAGTCGGCGAAGTGGTCCGACCCTTCCTCCAGGTAGGCGAGGTCCTTCGCCGGCAGGCGGGCGAGGTGCCGCTCCATGTCGCGCTTCGCAAGCTGCGTGAAGTAGCGGCCGAGCACGTTGCCGATGCCGCGGCTTCCGGAATGGAGCATGACCCAGACCCGCTCCGCCTCGTCCAGGCACACCTCGATGAAGTGGTTGCCGCCACCGAGCGTGCCGAGCTGCCGCGGCCACTTCCCGCGCACGTCCCGGATCATCTTCCCGATGCGCTCGTGGCGTTCCAGGATCCGCTCCAGGCCGGGCCGCAGCGCGTCCAGCACACCGGTGCCGGCGACCGGTTCCGCGTGCGCGGCGAATCCGACGGGGACCGCGTCCTCGATCGCCTTGCGGACCGGACGCAGCGAGTCGGGCAGTCTCGACGCGTCGAGCGTGAGCCGGGCGGCGCTCATCCCGCAGCCGATGTCGACGCCCACCGCTGCCGGAATCAGCGCGCGCCGGGTGGGAATGACCGATCCGACCGTCGCCCCGATGCCAACGTGCACGTCGGGCATGGCGGCCACGTGGCCCACCACGATCGGCAGCCGCGAGACCTCGGCGAGCTGCCGGATCGACCCCTGGTCCACGTCGTCCGTGAAGATCTTGACC
This sequence comes from Acidobacteriota bacterium, assembly GCA_011523845.1. Taxonomy (GTDB): domain Bacteria; phylum Acidobacteriota; class Vicinamibacteria; order Vicinamibacterales; family UBA8438; genus WTFV01. Next base: position 45,928 of record WTFV01000150.1, read on the forward strand.
GGCACGCCGCCCCGGTCGAGCACCTGCCGAACGGGCATGGTCGACTGCTCCCTCCAACGAGCGAACCTTCCATTCTGGCATGGAACGGGTTTGGCCGCGGGCGAAAAACGGCCTCGCCGCCCGGCGTGCATGATGCCGAGATGGCCGATCCGGGGTGGGCGCCGCGCGGCGACGAAACGGCAACGGAAACCGCCGGGGACGAACCGGACGCGAGGCGGAGACGTGCCGAGCCGGCGGACTACGCCTCCCGCTTTCCCGGTTGCCGCCCGGTGTCGACGATCACGTGGGCAGCCCCCGCTCGTCATAGAGAAGCTCGCCGTGATCCGCGGCCGACGGCCCGGGAGCCAGCCGTTCGGCGCAACGCTCTCCGATGGCAAGCAGCTTCTCGACACGGACATCGACATCCCGCCGGCGCTGCTCGCGTTCGAGACGTTCACGCAGCGCGAGGGTGATCGCTCCGGTCATGGTCTCGCCCATGAGTCTGGCGAGCTCGCGGGCCAGCCGGCAGGTCTCTTGGTTCTTGATGTTGAGGCTCATCGTTCCACCACGGTAGATGAAGCAAGACCGATTCTACCCTGCCGGCCGCCCGGGCCATCCCGTCATGTCTTCAACACCACGACGTCCTCGTCGAGGCCCTGCCGGCAGAGCTCCAACCGCGGATGGCGGCTGACGCCACCGACGGACAGCGTCGAGCCCAGCGGGTAGAAGGACGCCCCGTCGACGAGCCCGCGCAGCGGGTATTCCCGGCGACCGCTGCTCAGCAGACCGGCTTCCAGCAACCACGGGCCGACCGCATCACCGGACGCGACGACCTTCTCCGCAGGCGAGAAGACTCCCCGGCGCCTCGTCTCCACGAGAACGCCCCACTCGACGCACGATCGGACGACCCGCTGCACGGCGCGCGCCACCGTGGTCCGCTCGCCCCAGGACTCGGCCATGCGCCGTGCGATCTGCGACAGGGCGGCGCTTCCCTGGAGGGCCAGCAGCCGGCCGGTGGTCGCCGCCACGTCGCGGAAGAACGGATAGGTCGCCAGGCACATGCCCCAGTGCAGCGGGAGCCGATCGCGTCCGGTTCGGCCGGCCAGCAGGGTGAGTGCGTCGTCGCGAAGCGGCACCGCGACGTCAGGCACGGCCATCCAGACGTGCAGCAGCACGGTCATGGTCTTGCCCCGCGCGCTGTGGGGGCCGTCGCCGGCCACCTGCCCGTCGAGAAGCCGTGCGACCTGCGCCCGGGTCTCCGCCGCGGACAGCCCCTGGGCCGTCCACTCGGCCGTCGCGTCCAGCCAGTCCAGGCGGATCTTCCGGTCGAACCCGATGATGCGGCGCGTCGTCCCGGACATCACGCCCGCTCGATCTCGACGAAGGGCACGACGACCTCCTCCAGGGTGATGCCCCCATGGGCCACCGGGCGTTCCGACTCGCGAACGAATGATTGGCGCCCGGGGGCCAGCAGCGCCAGGTAGCCCTCCGGCAGCCCGCTCGCCGGCCATTCGAGCGCATTCGGATAACGCTCCGCCACCCGCGAGCGCAGGGCGGGATCGGAGAAGATGCGCACGCGCTGGGCGCGCAGATCCGCCACCGAGCCCTCCTTCGGCGCGCCGCAACCGCGCGTTTCGACGTTCCCGTGGTCCGAGGTGAGGAAGACAGTGAATCCGCTGTCGAACAGCGTGTCGAGCAGCGCGGCCAGCATGCCGCCGCGGGTCCACTGGCGGATCTGGTTGTGCATCCCGCCGCTTCCGAGGGTCATGCCATGCATGATTCGATCCACGGCGTCGACCACCAGCCCGATCACGCGGACCCTGGGGTGCGACACGCGCTCCTCGACGGCGCCAAGGTCCGATCGTTCGCGCAGGTTCTTCGCGTAGACCACCGCGACCGGGTCCAGTCCCTCGTCTCCCCAGAACCGCCTCCACGCCGCCGGCTCGCGGTCGGTGGTGTCGATGCTGCCGGCGAAGTAGAATGGCGGACGCCCCGCGAAACACGCCTGCCGGGAGACCATGGTCAGCGTGGGAATCCAGGCGAAGAGGCTGTCCTCCCGGAACCGCAATTCGGGTTGCTGCTGCGCCAGCACCTCGCGGACCGCCAGCCACTGGTCGAGGGCGAGACCGTCCATCACGACCAGCGCGGCCTTGGCGCCCGTGGACTCGTGCAGGCGCCGCGCGAGCACCCGTGGAATCTGGTGAATCATCACCGGCGGCGAGGGCGGCAGATTGTGCAACGTCTCGAAGCGCTGCCGGACCCACGCCGTGAACGCCTCGTCGATCCGGCCGCGGACGCGGTCGTACCGGACCGGCGCGCCACCGTCTCCGTTGACGACGTCCGTGTCGGCCTGGAAAACCAGTGCGTTCACCTGCGCCCAGCGCGGTGCGAACGCGAGCCAGTCCTGGTGCGGCGCTGCGTCGTCCGGCATCGACGTCTCGACGGATGCCAGCAGCCGGTCGAGCCGGCGCGCCCGGTCGGCCCCCGGGTCGATCGCGATGCCCGCCCGCGCCCAGGACTCGGCGACATCCTGTCCGCGGGGATGCGCAATCGGCCGGAGCGCGCCTTCCAGGAACAGGTTGTCGATGTAGATCCGCACGTCGCTGTCGTCGAACGGAATCCGGGCCGGACCGGAGAACGCCAGCCCGTAGTCCGCTACCGTCTCGCGCGCCGCGACCGTGGCGGACGCCGGCGCATCCAGAAAGACCGGCCAGCGCTCCTGCAGGAACGCGAAGAACGCCTCGCGGTCGGAGACCAACCGCGCCAGGGGCCACTGTGCGAACATCGGGTCCCGCCGCAGCACCAGAACGAGGTGGCCTTCCAGATCCGGCGGCAGGCGGAGTCTCCTGTAGTGGCGCCGCAGCAGGAAGCGGAGCAGGTCCGACGCCTGCCTGATCCTCTCCGGTGCGACCCCGAACACGTGCCGCAGAATGAACCCCCGGGTCTGCGACTCGCCGAGCGGTCGGCCGGGCGGTTCCCGAACCTGTGCCGCATGAAGGGCATCGAGATCGCCGCGGTCCAACGCGCTGACGACCGGACCGCTGAGGCGGGGGAACAGATCGCCGAGGCTGAACGAGAGCCGGCGCGCCGCCTGCAACACGTCGTAGGGAATCGCGTCCAGGTTCGATGCTTCGCCCCGGAGCACGACGACCAGGTCCGCAAGACCCCCGCGATCACGGCGCGATCGGTAGCGCGACTCGTAGAAGAAGCGGAAAGCGATGCGGTCCTCGAACGAGGTCACCTGGAAGCCGCGCGCCCGGAGTGTCTCCAGGATGCCCGCCTCCAAGAGCAGGCCGTCGGGATCCGCCGCGATCGTGAGGCGTGCGACTCCCGGCGTGAACTCCCGCAGGATGTCATCGCGCCAGCCGGCCACCGCCGCTCCTTTCCGGGACAGCGCGGCGCATCAGGCCGTGTACTCGTAGTCGAACACGCACGACGCGCCAATCATCTCGCGAAACCACAACGTGGCGCGGGCGCCCTGCGAATCCGTCAGGTGAACTGGCTCGTTCAGAACGAAACGCACCGGCTGGGTCTGGCCGTCGTTGATGGCCACGTTGTTCGCGTAGAGGTACGTGCGATCCAGCGCATCGAGCTTCGGATTGAGCCGCCCCTGAATGCCCGGCAGATGCCGCGTTCGGTCGGCGATGACGAGCGATCCCCCGTTCGGGGCCGGCTGCAGGCGAACCTCCAGGGGCTCGCCGGGCTGATAGTCGCGCGCCACGTGCGCCATGAATCCCGTCGCGGCGCAGAACACGGTCATCGGCAGCTTGGCGTAGAGCACGAACTCGGCCCGCCCAAAGGCATCCGTCCGCGCCTCGCGATACGTCTTGTTGGGATAGAGCATCAGCACGTCGACACCCGGCAGCGGCTGGTCCGTGTCTCCGCGCCTGACCACGACGCGAACCGCGACGCCGTCGGACACCGGCAACCGCGCCGCCGGCAGGACGACCTTCAGTTCCCGCTCGCCGATCAACGTGAAGACCGGCCGTTCGCCGGCGAGGGCGAACGTCTCGTCCTGAATGACGCCGATGCCTTCGCCGCGCCGTTCGATGAAATACTGCCGCCCGCCCGCGCCCGGCACATCGCCCACCGGGCACTGGCCCAGCCGGGACGCCAGCAGCTCGTTGCGCGTGAACTGGCTGGTGCGCAGGTCGTCGGTCGTCATCGAATTGCAGAGCCCGCCCGGCGAATACAGCTCCAGCCGATCGTCGAACATGAACAGGCGTATCCGCGACCCCGACACCGCGTAGTCGCGATGCACCACCGCGTTGACAACCGCCTCGAAGACCGCGCGTTCGCTGAACTGCGGGACGTCGATACGCGCCGGGTCCTTGTACGCCGCCACACGCCGATTGCGGACCACGAAGCGCACCGCCTCGCGAATCTGCTCGTCGAGCGGACCGGTGACGTCCCGCGCGTCGAGTTGCCGGCCCGCGTCCATGCGGTCGCCGCTGTAACACACGGCCTGAATCCACGCGTTCGGCAACCATTCCCGCGCGTCGTCCACGGCCAGCAGCACCCCGCCGACCGTCGCCCGCAGCGCACCGTGCCGATCGTCCTTCAGGAACTTCAGCTTGGACAACGCGATCTCGGCCGGTTCGTCCATGCGCGAGCTGACATACTGGCGCCACAGCGCCGGGCGCAAGCTGCCGATCCCGGTGTTCCGCACGACCTGCGTGTCCGTCGCAGTCGCGTCGGACTGCCCCCGCGCCTGAGACAGCCGGCGGACCTCCGCGGAATCCATCTGCCGCTTCTTGTCACCCCGCCGGCGAAAGTATCCGCCGGGAGATCGGTGCACCGTTGCACTCTCCGGAATCTCGACGACCAGCACACCACCCTTCCCGGACCCCGGCGCCTGCACCCGGAAGATGCTGAAGTCCAGCGGCGGCTTGATGCTGTCCGAACAGATCTCCGTCACCAGATTCGCCAGTGCGTCCAGTTGCGCCGGATCGAGCGACTGCGGTTGCCTGTCGTCCGATACGCCAAGGACGAGACGGCCGCCGCGGGCGTTGGCGAACGCCGCGAACTCGTCGGCAAGATCGTCGCGCCGGGGCCCTGACACACTGCTGCCGCGGAATCGAGCTTCCTTCAGCTCGAGATCCGTGTCTTCACCGAGGGCGATCTGTTTCCACAGGCGCTGTTCTTCGATTGGCATGGCCGCCGGACCACCCAGCATTACCGCATCGCCTCACTGAGCCAGTCTCCGACGGCACGCTGCTCCCACTCCACGTACTCGCGGGGAGTTCGCCAGAATACCCTCCAAGCCTCATTGAGCAGCAGTCGACCAGATCCCTTCGTTTGGGGATTATATACCGTCCTAGCCTAACGCTATCTCCCGAATATGCATTAGTTTATCCTGGCTGTCGTCGAGAACGGTCAACATCGGCACATGTTCGACGCAGCGCTGTCACCGGTTGTCGAGCCGTGCTCAATTCAAGATAGAATGACAATTCCCCCCCCATGTATATTTCCAGTACGGTCACCGAGGCTGAATTGAACCTTAACACAGTGACCGTCCCAACCGTTACCTTCAACCTCAACATCATCAACGGCCAGCCCAATTGGTTTCTTAATGTGTTGCACACCTGCTTTCTCTCTTTTGGGTAGGTGGAACCCTAGCACGAGCTTTGCCAGCATGTCAAGATTTCTAGCGTGCGCAGTCAGCACGCCGATTGAGAACCTGGACTCACGCTACTTGTAATGGACAAATTCTCAAAACTAGAGTACACTCTTGAGATGAATTTCTCTGCTTTGCCAATTCGTTGGGGTGAACTTCTCTCGACTATCCTTCCTGGTGCTTGGGCATTGACGGCCATTCTTCCGTATTTGCCGGAATTTACGGAGTGGCTATCTCAAGGCTCTCTAGCACAGGCGATGGTTATAATTGCAGCGGCAACACTCTTGGGCGGTTCTATTAGTGGCTTCACTCGTTTTACTTGGGAATATGGTCTTTTTGCGTTTAGTGATTTCAAAGTGAAACCACTTTCTCTAGTGGTTACTGACTCAGAGAAGATGAAATTGTATGAGTTTTTGTTGGACAATTCTTATAAATGGGTTGGGTGTCACGCCAATACTGGGTGGGCGACACTTTTGGTTTTGTTGAGTCGACTGCAACGCTGCCCTTCCGAATTGGGAATCATAGAACTTGCATTATCTGTTGCGGTTGTGATATTATTTACAGCTTCGTATGTCCAATGGTGGATATACGTAGACCATATGAATACTGCATTTGGCAGCAACGGAGGAGAGCATGTTCAGGAACGTACCACAGACGGGGTCTAGGATTAAGGCCATCACATCTACGAGAGAATTCAAGCTAGGTGATGAGGGTACCTTGCGGGCACCGCTGGCAGACTACTACGTAGATCGCGCCGAGGATTTATTTGAGGCTGAATTCTTCGGTCGAATCATAGTAGTTCGTCGGGGTGACGTTGAGTTGACCTAAGATTCTGAACAGGGCTAGTGCGTGGCGATCCACTGGCTCTGTTGTCTTACTTCGCCGGTCGTGCCGTTGAAGAAAGGCCGTTCTCTCGAATAAGGTCCTTGTACCGCAATCTCTTGTCCTCAGCCAGAAACACCATCACCTGCATCTGCTCAATCGTATCCAGCGGCCGCTGGTTGTGCCGACCCTCGAATTCCTTGACATAGCGGTCCAAGTGCTTCGGGCTCATTTTGTGGTAGACCCCAATATAGCCACGCTTCATCATGCTCCAGAATGACTCCATGCCGTTCGTATGAGCTTGCTCCCTGACGTATTCTCCCGTCGAATGAGATACAGCCTCGCGATTCGGAACACCACTGTAAGTTGTCGCTGTATCTGTGTAGACCTTGGTCCCATCTTCCACATTCTCTTGAATGAAACCTTTGAGAGTCCGACCGTCGGTATTCTCAACTACCTTCGCTCTGACCCGACCCGTCCCTCGTTCCTTCATCCCAACGACAGCCGTCTTGTTGACTGGTCCTCGACCCTCCTCCTGTTTACGCTTCCACGCGTGCTTGTTCTTCGCCTTGCCACCGAAATACCCTTCATCTACTTCAACAGCGTTCTCAAAATCACCTGCCTCTTCGTCCCGCCAGGTCTCCCGAATCCGATGCGCCAGATGCCACGCTGTCTTTTGGGTCACGCCCAGGTCCCGATGCAACTTCATCGAGGACGTCCCCTTGAGCCCAGTTGCCAGAAGGTAGAACGCCAGCGCCCAGGTCTGGAGACCCAGGTTGGAACCCTGCATGACCGTCCCAGTCTTGACGCTGAAGTGCTTCCGGCAATCTCGACACCGATAGGGCATCGGCTTTCGATTCTCGACCTTCCGAATATTCAGCGAGCCGCACTGCGGGCACGCTATACCGTTAGGCCAGCGTGTTTCGATGAACCACTGCTCCGCGGCTTCCTCGGTGGCGAACATGCGCACGACTTCCATCAGGGTCATGCCCTTGCGCCAGTGCTTGCCGGGTGCGTTTCGTGCCACTGCGAGCCTCCTAGCCAGTCTAGGGGAAAGATATCGCAGTTGACAGTCCTCGACAAGCTGTTCTGGTACAGGTTTTGCTTGACTTGCAGCGGGCGGACCGGACAGACTTCGTGGCGGTGGAGGGGTGTGGGCGACGGGATTCGAACCCGCAAGACCTGCTGGCCAGCGGCTTTCTAGGCCGCCGCGTATTCCAGTTCCGCCACGCCCACGCTGCTCCGCCATCTACTAGCTCTCATCCCTCTACCTCCTTGCCCAACATGGGCTTTGACCGTTCAATTCATTCTAGCAGAATCCTCGTGATGGTGATTGGTTTCAAGGCGAAGAAACGGCAAATGACAGGTTTCTGTCAGCGACGCCCTGTTAGCTTGACATTCATGCTTGATCTGTGGAACGCTACTCCTTGCCACGCGATTCGTGTACGACCCGACGCCGGGTCGCCCACCAAATACAAGACTGCCCGTACGGGCAGGAATAGGTGGGGATCCCGCATGTACGTGCGCGAATCGTGTGGCAACTGGCCCGGTGACCAATTCCGGGCTGGCCCGTTGGCGTCCGTCGTCCAGGGTTTCGGTTGTCCGGAAACTCGGCGCTGGAAAGGACGTGCCACAATGTTCCTTAACAGTCTACTTTATAGTGGGATTGCAGTTATTATCGTGGTGGGTGCATATTTGTTACTTGATGGCAGAGACTTCTCTATGTCCAACTACTACTACCAAATGGGCAGAGACGATATATTGGCTGGACAGGAGTATCCTCCAGGTAGTATTTCGTGTGGAGAGTTGCCTGATGTTATTCAGCGCGTTGTAGATGAGCAGATGAGTAGTGGGGTCAATTTGGACCGTATTCGTGGCAGAATTGACGTTCAGTTTGATATGGTGAAGAATAGATGCGGAATGGGTCCAACTCGAATAGAGGGTAGTGGTTTGCCGCTAACACCCGAGGATAGACGAAGGCGACTGCTGGAGGGTCTCCGTTAGTGCTTGACTTGCGTGGTAGAATGTTGGCGGTCGAAATCAGGAGGTAGTGTGATGCCGTCAAAGCTCAAGATACCACCCCGCATCCCGGACACTCCGGAGAACATCGCCCTAGCTTGTATGCAAGGTCCACCGAAAAAGAAATGGCGCCATCTGGAAGAGTCGGGGTTGGTGGCTGATGACCCTTCGCTCGAAGAGTACGAGGAGAAGGAGCCTTCTCGAGAGTAGTGGGTGGGCTAGGATGGTATATAATCCCCCTTCGTTTCCCGTCCGACGATGTCGCAGTCCAGCGCGCGCGTACCCTCGAAAGCCAAGCCCTCAACTCGGCTGACGAGCTCTATTGGGAAGCAGCGTCGGTACTCTGGGGACGCCTCGCTGCCGCTCAACCCAAGGTACTCCTCCCACCGGCGCTCAATCGCGGCCCGCTCTTCATCAAAGCCGAGGCGTTCCAAGGCCAGAAGCATAGCCGTCATGCGCGCCGCGTCGGGTGGATGAACCGTGGGTGTCACGAGCGGAACCTCGAAGGGGTCTGCACCCACACTGGCCGCGAGGTGAAGGTGCGACCACGCAAACGCCGGACCGGCCATGTAGACGGCGTAGAGGTCACAGAAGAGTTCAATCGCCCACGAAAGCCAGCAGCCGATCCACGTCATCAAGTATTGTTTGAAGGTCTCCGGGCCTAGCCCAGCGTCCTCTTTGCGTAGCTCGCCCGCGAGGTACCCGTGGGCGTCGCTCACGGCTTCGACATGCCGCTTCTGAAAGCCCTCGAGACGCGCATCGTCTTCGAACTCCAGCAGTGAGTGCGCGAGCTCGTGGTAGAGATCCGGCAAGTGCAGCAGGAACCGCCCCTCTGCCAGCGGCACACAGACGAGCCGGAGGTCGGGGTACGTGTGGAAGTACCGCTGCGAGGCACAGGAGACCACAGGGGTTGGCAGTGGATAATGGATCTCTCCGGCCAGACGATCAGCGATCTGGTTCATCCAGCGATCTTCCGCGTTCCATCGGCACAGAGCGGTGACTGCAACCGACTCAAGGTGGTCTAGCTCACCCCGCACCCGACGAAAGAGGCGCAGGCGCTCCCGCTGATTGTCGGACTCCCTGAGTTCCGGACGATCGCGCAAGAGGCGAAGGCGCTTGCCGACTATCTTCAGGCGGTCGCGACATGCGACCTCGAGAGCAGCGACCTCCCGCCCGAGTCCGGCTGGAATCAAGTCGCACAACTGCCGGGTGCGCTCCAGCAACTGGGACACCGCCCCCTCGAAGTACTCGTTCACGTCCCAACGCCCCTCATCTTGGCGAGGGCTTCGGTTCGTCGCTCTTCCAGTCGTCGTGCGAGTTCTCGCAGCTTGTCCACGACTTCGGGGTCGACTGTGGTCGACAGCAGGGCGCGGCCTACGCATTCCCATTCCTTGCGGGCGCTCGGGTCCGCGCCACCGATGAGCATCCCCAGCCAAGCCGTGCGGAGGTCTGGTGGCGGAGCTACCGCAACACCGACCAGCAGTTCGCCGAGCTCCCGACGGGATGCATCTGTCCGTACGTCCGCCGTGGAACTCAGCCCGAGGATAACCTCGTCGATGAGCTCGCCGTAGTCTCGCACTCGCTGGTACACGTTCGAGTGGACACCGATGTCGCTCATGCCACCTCCTCGGCGGTCTCGCCGCCCACCACCGCCGCATCTGCGAAATCGACCGCGTCTACGTCGTACTCTCCCGCCGCGGCCGCAAGGATGCGGTCGTTCAGCTTGATGGTGATCGGGTACCGGGTACAGCCCTCGGGCTGCGTCCAGGTCAGCGCAGTCAGGGAGTAGAGATCCTCCAGTGCCTCGGAAAAGGAAAGCGTGCCGTCGACCATGATGACGTGCAGCGGGTGGGCGGTGCCTTGACGGAGAAAAGGGTAGCCGGTCGAGCAGACGTACGCTTCCTGATCGCCGACGTAATATGTGGCGCCGACACTCGGGTTGTCCCCGAGCAACCCTCCACGGCCATTCGGCCGGACATCGTACAGGCGAAGCGGTACGGGTGACGACTTTGAAATTTCGATGACCGCGTAGCCGGTGTCGGGTGCGAGGCAGCCCTCTGAGCGAAGTTGGCGGATTGCACGACGGACACCGTCCAGCTCCGAGGGCCACGCCCGCCCGTCGCGGTGGACTACGACCTTGGAAAGCGGGGCGCCACGAGCCCCCGCTTCCCTGCGCAATACCTCCACAAGATACGTCGACATCTGGGCCGCGAGCAGTCGCTCCTTCTGGCGAGACGTGTGGACGTCCGACCGGATGTTGCTACCGTGCGCGCCGACGACCAGGAGACCGGCACTGTTGTTCTTTACGTCCACCCCGACCGTGACGTCCGCGTGAAGTGGAGTCGCAAGGACAAACGGCCATCGCTGATTCGTCAGGAGCAGCTTCGCGATCACGACGTTACGCAAGTAGCCGGCCAGCTTTCTTCGAAGTGCCGGAACAGGCCCATAAACGACGTGACCGTCCTTGGCTCGCTCCTCGCGATAGGTGTGCCGTGGAACGTCGCTGTGGATGACGGTAGCTCGGACGTCGTGCTGTTGCCGAAGCTCCCGGACGACCATCGCGGCAAGTTGGTCCTCGTCGCGGTTCTGTCGTCCGACGGTACGGTGCACCATGACTAGCGCATATCCGGGTCGTGAGCACTTGGCCGCCGTCGCAGCTCGCACTGCAAGAGCCTGGCGTACGAACGTCCGCTGGCCACGATCGGCATAGGGCACAATGATGGGCTTGTAGCCGCCGGGTTGAGGGAAGAACTCGTCGACAGCCTTGGAGAGATCCTCAATGAGCCGCGCGCCGATCGTATCGTAGATGCTCTCCGGAAGAATGAGATACTGCCGGTCGAGCGGCGCGGACTCATGAAAGCCCACTGTTTGGTCCCTGAGGAGCTCCAGCCTGCGGCTTCCGAAGTCGTTCGGCCTCGCTTGAACGGCTCCCCGCGTACCGCGAGCAGAAAGGACCGTATTCTTGCCGAATGCGAGATCGGGCAACTTGAAACCTTGGAGTGCGACCCGCAGTGGCTCGGTGGAGACGCGCACGCGTGCGTTTCCGAATTGAAGCGCGCGAAGGTACCGATCCACGAAGGCTCGGGTTTGGTTCCGGCGTTGATGGGGAGGCAGGATGGTTCTGCCGTGCTGGCCCGCAACCTCCTTGCTATTCGTGCGGAACACGGGATAGCACAGTGGCGCGGGCGCCGCAAGCTCAGCGCCCCGATTGTTCAGATAGAGAACGGCCGCAGAATCGGCAGGTAGGTTACCCAGATCCGACGGAAACGGTCGGCGCGCCTGATCGAGAATGTACTCGAGCAACGACCAAGTTCTCCCCTTCGTGACGAAGCGGTATTCCTGTACGTTCCTGTCGGCCAGGGCGTGAAGATGAACCTCGTACCAGTCTTGGCCGAAGCGGTACACGCAGTTGCGACCCTTCCAGCGGGCGGCGAATTCGTTGCGTGCCAGCCGCGCCGGGAGCGGACGGGCGCTGACGTAGCAGTGGTGCACGTCGACACAGAGACCAATGCCCGCCTCGGGAGTTAAGACAGGCCGCACGCTGAAGCCCACGTAACGATGGATGCCGCGGTCGTTCTGCGCCGGATTGCGCTCGAAGAACGGGCGTCCAGATTGCAGTTGCCAAAGCCGTGCATCGCGTCCGAGCGGGGCCTGGACCAGGAAGCGAAGAAACCGCAGGGAGATCGCGTCATCCGGCCCTCGCTTCGAGTAGTCAAGGTCGACTCCTTCGTCACGAGGCCGAAGCTGAACGACGACGCGCACAAGCTCGACTTCCGAGGGAAGCGTGGCGACATCTTCGGAAACGACGACGAAAGGGATATCGCCGCGTTCGATTACAAGTACAGCCTTCCTGAGCGAATAGCTGAGCCGCCGTTCGAGCGCTTGGCGATTTTGGAAGTACTCGGCTTGGTCTCGGCGCAGGCCGGCGACCTCGACGAGCCTGTACCGCGTCGACAACTCGCCCAGGTTCGTGATGGAATAGATGTTCGTTTCAAGCTGCCTCATCGGCCTTCTCCCAGCAGATCTTCTGGTACGCGCAACGCTGACAGACGTTGGGCCATGCCGTGACCGCGAAGTCTTCGGCGCGGAGGTCGCCGTTCTTGAGACCGTCCGTCGCAGCGAGCATCTCTGTCGCGCTCGCCGCCACGTAGTCCTCAAGCTCGTCGAAGTCCGCTGAATCCAAGGCATACTCGTGCTCGATTCCTGAAAGCAGTTGCGCCTCGACGAGCCGGTAGTCTGTCGGCGTAAACTCCGTCAGGACCGGCGGAAAGTCGCGGTGTGGGGTGCAGCGCGACAGCGACAGCGCGTACAGGGCCAATTGGAGCCGGTAGTCGCGAGTACCGAACGAATGGACTTTCCAGTCTACGATGAGCGGGGGCGCTTTCTCGTTGAATGCAATCACGTCGGGGACCGCGACAACCGACACGCCGGCGAATTTGAACTGCAGAGAACGCTGGGCGACCACGTACGAAGCGCGCTTCAGGGCGGCTCGCAGCCCGTCCATCTTGAACACGTTGTCAATCGCCGTTTGGATGTCCTGCCACGCCTGCGCAATCTCCTCCTGTCGTATGCCGTGGCCGTACTCGATCGCGCGGAAGGCTGCAACTGCGTCGTTCTTGGAAAGCTCCAGCGCAGGCTCGTGGATGCGATTGTTGATCGCGAAGTCCAGCTCCCGCTCGAAGCAGACTTTGGCGGCAGTGCGGAGGTCCGCCTTCGTGATTCGCTGGCCCCGCCTCAAAGCCAGCACGAGTCTCTCGCTGAGGATTCTGTCGACGAGCCTGCCGCGCCACCCGCTCACGCTCTGGAGCTTCGAAAGGAGGTAGGCCGTCCGACGCTGCCGATCCTTGGCCACGGCGCTTGCAAGGCAATTCTTGAAGAACCAGCTCCGCTGGCACTGCCGAAAAGCACGCGCCGCCGAGAAGGACCACCTCATCTCCCCGACCTCCGCCCTTGGCGCGCGCGCAAGAACTCAAGGTACTCCGCAAGGGCCTCCTCCTCGTCAGGGGTCACGTCGCCGAAACGCGCTAGCCCCGTTGGAGCTAGCTCCCGTTCGGGAAAGCCCGGAACGGGGTAACCAGCGAGACGCATCGCCTTGGCGTACGAGACACGGTACAGCTCGCTAAGCTTGTGCAGGATGACAGGCGAAGGCTGACGGATCCGACCGTGTTCGAGCTGGCTCAGGTAGGCGTTGGAGACATCCGTCTGTTCCTCCACCGCGCGTAGCGACATGGAGCGCCGCTCTCGTGCGTTTCTCAGGAAACCTGCCAAGGCTCCGTGACTCATGCGCTAATCATGTCAAGCGCCGCAAAATATGTCAAGCGCCACGCCGGTGCCGCTGGCGAATCACGACTCGCCGCAGATTCGAGTGGGGCCCAGACTTCCAGGCAACAGCCCTCGGTGCCGTGCACCCAGCCGGCACGTCCGCCCGACAGCCCGCTCAACCGGTTCGAGACAATCGAGCCCGCCGCCGATTTCCACGCCAGCGGCGGCCTCAGCCGGGCTCAGGACGAACGGGTGCTCTCTCTTCCGCGACTCGTCGTCGAGTGCCAAGGCCGAATCCGTCAAGCGTCAGCGCCAAGAAACGTCAGCTCCACACCCCTGTCTACGCACGCTGCACGGCTGCGCGCGTCATGGCCTGGTCGTACCACATCAGCAGCTTCGGATCCTCCTGGAGCACGTCCTCCGGGATCTTGCGAGCGACCTCGACGATCGTGGCGTAGTCCCGAGCCTGCCATGCCTTGCGGAAACCGGCGCGGATCGCTTCCAGGCGGAACAGCTTCAGGCGTCGCTCCGTGGAATGCCGGTACTCGTCGAACTCCCGGAGCAGGCCGCGGGTTCGCCACTCGTCGAGGTCGCTCGCCTTGCGGGGATCCGGGACGTACCAGCGGTCCTTCGCCTTGGCGCGAAGGGCGAACGCGTCCTTCGGCAGGTTGCGGAGCTCCTTGAAGTTGCCGGACAGGTAGGCGTGAATCTGGCTCGGCACCTCGCCTCGGCCATCGTACCGCAGGAAGTTCTGCTCCAGGAACGCCGACAGCTCGATCATCCGCTCGTGCTTCTGCCAGCCGCCGAGCTCGCGGATGAACTGCGGATGGATCTCCTGGAAGGTCTGCGGCTTCCTCCCAAGTTGTTGGCGCAACCACTGGATGGCGGTCTCCTCGTCCCTGACGAAGAGCTCGAGCTGCACCAGTTCGCGAGCCGCCAGCCGTCTGGAATCGTACTCCACGACCTGCTCGGGCAGGAAGAACATGCCGTCCCGCTCCGGAAAGCGTTGCGTGAGCCCTTCGTGGAATTCAGTGGCAGAGAGCGGAACGGTGACACCGCGTTGCACGTGGAAGGCGACCATGCGGTCGAACAGCAGGTAGCTCTGGCGCTCGGCGATGACCTCGGCCCGCCCTTCCCTGGCCACGAATACCGGAAGCTGGCGCATGTGGGTGCTGACGAAGTCCCAGGCGCCGTCCGCGGTCCCGGCCTGCGGTCGGAAACGGTCTTCCAGCCCGCCGTTCGGCTTGTAGGCGGAGATCACCAGATCCTGCTTGACCGCGGTGCTCGTGACCTGCCGGTAGGAACCCTGCTGCTTGTCGAGCGTGCGGACGTCGGCGACCACGAAGCCGGCCGCCAGCATGGCTTCCTGGATGGCGTTCCAGATCGCATTCCTAGAGTTGTGGAAGACGACGGTGATCCACCGGCCGGGTTTTAGGACGCGACGGTACGCTTCGAAGCAGTGCTGCATCAGGCGCTGGTAATCGACGACGTCCTTACCCTTCGGCCGGTCGACGATGGCCTCGGTCTCGCTACGCGTGCGGGTGCGGTGCCAGGATTCGACGAGGTGGTTGAGGTCGGCGTAGAAGATGTTCTCTCCGAAGGGCGGATCCGTGAACACGTAGTCGACGGAGTCGTCGGGCAGGGCGTTGGCGCCGCAATCGCTGGTCGAGATCATCGCGAGATCCGGGCGCGAAACTGTCGGCTTGAAGGCCCTTGCGAGACGCTGCAACTTGCCATCGAGAATATACCATGGACACACTTCTGCAATTTGCGAGGCCACATAGTAGACTCCCGACAGTTGACGATTCACCTGAGAAAAGTGGGAAGGGCCGTAGCGATTCAGTACCGACATACCCCAAATTGCCTGCTCCACGAAGAACAAGAGCATGCTTCTCAATCGGTTGTCTTCGCATTCATCTACACGCCGCCACATCGCCGCCAGCACATGCGCCGCCCGCGGCAGGAACAGGTGGTGCACATGCGTGAAGCCCTTCGGCGCCAGACGCGAGCCGTGGTACATCTCGTCGATGGGAAACGCGTCGGTTGGGACCTCGGACGGCAGCGGGAGACCGGCGATGCGGTCGAGAACGCCCAGATCGGCAGAGTCCGGTTCCTTCTCGTAGCGCGCATCGCCCACGCTGTAGTTGATCAGCACGGGCCGGAGACGAATACGTTTCCACGGCCGGCCCGACGCGGGATCGGCGAGCGTTTCGAACGACCGCACGAAGTTGTTCTTGGTCAGCTTCACGGCGCAGTGCGGACAGGGAAACGTGGATCTCGTGCGCCGGGTGGCCTTGTCGAGCGCCTCGTCGAAGAACACGACTTCGCCCGCGCAGTCCGGGCAGGAGAAGACCTCGCTCCACACCGTGTAGTTGATTCGCCCCGTGGTCCGCCCGTCGGCGTGGAGCGTGTCGTACATCCAGCCGATCTCCTCTTCGACCTCCGTCAGGAGTTCGGAGGCCGCCTCGCGGAACGCGGTGACGTCGAACGGCAGGTTGTAGTTGGCGGCGATGAAGGTGGCGGCCGGCGACAGATCGCCGAGAATCACGCGGCGGGCGCCCCATGCCGGCGGGTTCCGCTCTTCCCCCTTCCAGCGTTGTTCGAGGTCCTTCCGATAGGCGGGCGGCGCCGTGCCGCACCATTGCGCGGCGACGCCGGTCATGCCGGAGCCGCAGAATCCGTCCAGAACGATGTCACCCGGTCGCGTGTAGTGGAGGATGGACGGGACGATCGCCAGGTGCGGCACCTTGGTGTGGTACCCGTGCGCCCGATAGAGAGGGTCGGTCTTGCCGGCGCTGACGTCGACGGCGAACGGCTCGCGGTGATACGGCTCGTCGGGATCGTAGTGACGGCCGTGGCGCTCGACGAACTGCGCCAGGAACGGATTCGGACAAGCCGTGTAGTACGGCGGATCGGACAGCCGCAGGATGGCATCATCATCTGCCATCGGAAAATCGGGTCGTTGCCGCAACTCGGGTAGCTTCTCCTTCAGTCGCGCCAGGAAATACTGCCGGCGCGCCTCCTCCGACTCGAAGGTCAACCCGAGGCACTCCACGCGTGCCGATTCGCCCGTCGCGGCGGACTCCGACAGGAGATCGGGCGTCGGATTACGGCTGGCCACGTCGTTCGTCTTCCGGCCTGCCGAGCCGGGCGGCCTTGAGCGCGGCGCCGGCTTCAGTCAGAACGTAACGCTGAGCCGCCGCCGACGGCTTGCCCGGAATCGTCATGCGCAGGATGCCGCCTTCCAGCAACGGATCGACGTGCCGTGTCTTGAAGAGGCTGCGGTCGGTCTCGCCGATCGCCGCCATGACGTTGGCGAGGCGGCGGGGGACGTCACAGAGTTCGACAATCCGCCATTGGGTCGCCGAGAGCGTGGTCAGCAGCTTCGCCGAGTCACCGGATGGCTTAGACGATATCGGACCGTCTCCTGCCGTGGACGACTCCGCAGTCGTGGAGTTGTCACGATCAGCGGCCGCGGTGGAAGGCGCCGGAACCGAATCGCCGCCGACGTTGGCTTGCGCAAGTCGCGTACGCAGGTGGCCGGCCATGACGTATCGGTCGCCGGCGCGTTCCAGCAGCACCTGCTTGACCAACCGGTCTGCGACCGCAGCCGCTTCCGGGCCGGAAAGACCCGTCACCGCCTTGATGTGCGAAAGCGTCAAGTGCTGCTGGCGGCACGCGAACGCGACGGTTCGGGCCTCGTCGTCCGTGAGGCGGACACCGAGCTGTCCCTGGAACAAGAGCTGTTGTTCAGAGAGCAATGCCTCCCTGTTCAGCGCCAGCTCGAAGCTCCTGCGCCGCCGGTCGCTCAAAATCTGCGGCGGCACGTGTCCCAACTGCTGCCAGTTCCGGAACACGTCGCGCAGGCCCCACCCGGCATGCTCGCTTAGACCGATGCGACGAAACGCGAGCACGATCCGGGGATTGCGCACCTCGCGTTCGCCGGGTTCGAGCAGGTCCGTGTCCGCGGCGAATGCGTCTCCCGGGTTCCAGAAGACCGTCTGGTCCGCATAGTGCCGGATGACCGCCTTGCGCGAATGGTCGGAGTAGTCCTGATGCATGATCAGGTTGATCATCGACTCGCGAAAGGCCCGGTAGTCCGGCGGCGTGTCGTCCCGGCGCAGCGTCGCGGGATCCAGGCGGAACGGGTGCTCCGCTACTTTCTCGTACCAGTCCTCGATGAGGGAGCGCCACGTACGGATGAGGTTCTCGTCGAGAACGACACGGTCGAACCAGCGGTCGCCCGTGTCCGCGTCATCCCGAATCGCCGTGAACCGCTGGCAGTCCACCACGGGACGCGGCAGCAGTTGCCGAAAGGCCGGATTCGTCCCGAAGATCAGAACGGCCGCGCGCGTCGGCAGCCGCCGCCCACCCTGCTCGACCAGCAGACCCATCTCGGCCAGGAAGTCCCCGTCGGACATCGCGGCGCACGAACGGTTCCCCGGCCTTGCCTCGTACACCGCCCGGTACCAGCGGATGGTGTCCGGGTCGAATGCCGTGGCCGGATTCAGGTCGACGGCCTGACCGTCGGGACGTTCGGCTGCCGCGTCGATCAGGAACCCGTTGCGTTCCTGGTCCGAGCAGCGCACGTCGCTGCCGCCGCTGCGCACGAAGGCGCGGCGAATGTCGCCGTTCAGGAAAACGGGCTTCTGCGACCGATGCACTTCGGGCACGTAGAAGACGAGCAGGTCCGATTCATCGTGCTTGTGCAGATCCTCCTCGACGTCGACCACGACGCTGATCTTGTCCGGCTGCCGCAACGTCGAGAGGAACTCGTTCTGCACCTTGTCGACGTCGAGCACGCCGACGATTTCCATCTCCCGGCCGCTCTTGCGCACGCCGAACACGAGATGTCCGCCCTCCGTGTTCGCGAACGCGGAGACCGTCTCGTATGCGTCGCGAGGCACCTTGCGTCGGGCTTCCTTGAACTCGACGTCATGCCACTCGTGCTTGCGAAGCAGCTCGATCAGTTCGTCCTGCGTCATGCCGTCGTTCCGAGACGATTCGCATCCTGCCGGATCACGCCGCCTCGACGTCGGTGCGAGCGAAGTCGTCGCCCTTGAACAGCAGCGGTTCGCCGGTGGCCTTCGCCAACGCATAGGCGAGACAGTCGCCGAAGTTCAACGCCGCCCGATGATTGCCCTTGCCGAATCGCCGCCAGGCGCGGCGGGCGACCTCGACGTGTTCCGGCGTGACCGGCGCCAACTCGATCTCCGCCTTGTCCAGAAACATGTCGAGTTGACGTCCCGCCGCGGCTCCCGCCCTGCCCTCGACAACCATGGTTGCTTCGAGCAGGGCGACCGCCGACATGCGCCTGGGCCACGCCGCCGAGATTGCCTGTTCGTAGTGCGTCGCGTCCGATTCGCCGAACAGGATGGCCATGATCGCCGACGTGTCGATGATCACTTCGGCAGTCCCCGTTCGTCATAGAGGAGGTCTCCGTGGTCGACGGCCGAAGGTCCGGGTCCCATCAGCTTGGCGCAGCGTTGTCCGATGGCGTGGAGCTTCTCGGCCAGCTCGTCCGCGTTGCGCAGGCGCTTCTCCCGCTCCAGACGCTCGCGCAGCGCGACGGTGACTGCACCGGTCATCGTTTCGCCGGTCAGCCGAGCGAGCTCGCGGGCCAGCCGACAGGTCTCCTCGTTCTTGATGTTGAGGCTCATCACAAGGTCCTTTGGTGGAAGATCGTAGACTCGACGCTCCGGCTACTCAAGCACGATCCGTACCTTCGCGGCGTCCAGCCCTTTCGCCTTCTCGTCGACGTAGTCGCCGAACCGCTTCTTCAACTCGCCGGGCGTTGCCGGCGCGCCGCCCGGGAAGAGCGCACCGCGCAGTTCTTCGGGGTTGACGACCACCTTCGAGAAACCGGACAGCACTTGCGCGACCGCGTCGACGAAGTCGTGGTGCAGCTCGTCGGGGAGCGTTCGGGACGCGATGAACGCCTGCACGGAAACCCGCTGCGCGGAGCCGAGCAACTCCAACTGTTCACGGGTGGTCGGGTCGGCGAGGTTGGCCAGCAGGATGTCGGTCCACGCCGCCAGTAATACGTCCAGTTCGCCGTCCAGGCCGTACAGCACGTTGCCCGCCGCTACGTCCACGGGCTCGGCCGACGGCCGGAAGGCGCAGTGGGGACACTCGGCCGCGGCGTCCAGCTCCTGCGCGGTCAGCGCGGAGCAGCTCTTGAGGGCCGTCAGCCGGCTCAGTAGGTCGTCCAGTTGTTGCCTGGGCAGCAGGTCGATCGCGGCCAGGGCCTTGAGTTTCTGCAGCCGCCCGTCCGCGAGCAGCCGGCCCTTGCGCCGATCGTGGTCGACGCCGAGCCGCGCCCGCGTGTGCAGGGCGAGGTAGGCGTCGACGTACGCGCGCTTCAGGTCGCCGAGCTCCTGCTGCGCCTGTCGGCGAAAGCCGGCGGCCGACCGCTGCACCGGATCGAGAAACCGGGCGACGAGGTCGTCCCGGACCTGCTTCAGTCTCCCTACCCACGCGTGGTCCGCAGGAAGCGCCGCCTCCGCCGCGGGGAAATACGACGCGGCGTTCGTGAAGTCCCAGACCAGCGCGTGCAAGGCTTCGACCTCCTCGAGCGCGTCCAGCCCGGTTCGTTGCGCCTCCACTTCCCGGCCGCTGTACGGGAAGTTCTTCAGGGCGCCGGGCGAGGAGAAAGCCTGCAGCGGCTCGAGGAAAGCCCTGGCCGCGTCCAGCCTGCCGCGCAGGTCACCGGTTGCGTGCTCGTCGAGGAGGTTTCGGCCCCAGAACTGAAAACCCGCCTGCAGCGCCTGCCGGGCCATCACCAGCCTGCCCACGCGGGCGTCCACCGCCTTCTGCAGCTCCCGGACCGGCTCGTCCTTGCCCTGCGCAACGAGTTGCGCCATGCCCGGCGTCAGCGCCAGCAGCTCGAAGAGGGCCGTCAGGGCCGGGACGTCCCAGTCCTTCGGGGACTCGATGTGCTTGAAGTTCACCAGGTCGGCGAGTGGCGCGGCGGCCAGCACCGACACGTCGGTCGCATCGAACTTCCTGCCGGGAATCGCGACGACCACGTGGCCGGAATAGACGAGGCTCGCCAGCACGACGACCATCCACTCGGGCTCCAGGCGATACGTGCTCGGCGCCATGTACTCGACGTCGTGAACTGAGTGAACGAGCTCGTCGCGGTTGAGGACCTGTCCCTGTCCCTTCCGCTCCAGCAGCTCGACTATGTGCTGCGCGTAGCGCGATCGGCTCGGATCGAGCTGGTCGCCGTCGAGCAGCTCCAGTGCGTCGAGCACCTTGCTCCCCTGCTGCGTCTTCCGGGGGCCGGCGATCCAGCGCAGCGCATCCTGCACCGCCTGCGGGCGACTGCGCGTGGTCCAGTAGACCGGAAACGCGGGGTACCCCGGCGCCTCGTCCTCGAAGTGCGCGGCCAGCGCCGCGGAGCCGACGGCGTTCACGACGTCCCGCACGTTGACCTGCGCATCCTCGGTCGCCGGCTTCCCCTTCACCCACCCGACGAGCGGCTTCGTCCGTCCCTGGTGCGTCACCTCGACGGCGGTGGTCATGTGCTCCTGGAGCCACTTCGTCAGGTCGCGCAGGAAAGCGTCCGCCTTCGCCTGGTAGACGTCCTTCGCGTGCCCCGACGCACGCGACGCCAGATCCAGCGCCGCCGCGCAGCCCTTCAACGCCTGGTGGAAGGCATCGTCCCGCCCCTTGAGCCGGAAGAACACCTCGTCCGCCTTCTTCTCGTCCCGGAAGCGCGGCGGCTCGTACGGCTGGATGAAGTAGAAATAGAAATCGCGCGGCGGCACGGCCGTCGACCGCTCGTTCGGCGCGCCGAAGAAGAGGTAGCCGAGCCGGGAGGCGCGGCGCTCGCGCCATTCGAGCTCGTGTTCCCAGATCCGGTAGCCGGTGACGTACGTCGCTTCCTTGCACTCCAGGACACGGGTGAGCGCCTCGTAGTAGTAGCGGTCGAGCTGGGCGTCGTCGAGCGATTCGGCGCGCTTGTCGATGTGCGCGTCGTAGTCCTCCGCCTTATCGAGGTCGAGGTGGTACTGGCGGTTGTCCCGATTGAACGAGATGAACTGGCCGCTGACCGTTCGATGGATCTCCCGCAGCACGGTCTCGACCTGGGAGAGCAGGTCGTCGGCCGGCTCGCCGCCGAGGTCCTCGATGCCCGGCTGGTAGAGGCACAACGTGTCGCGGAGCTCTTCCGGCGTGGCGCCCAGCGGCGCGTGGATGTTGTTGTGCGTGAGCCGGTGCACCGACAGCGCGTCGACGATCCGCAGCGCCATCGGCATGTAGGCCGGCCGCGTGAACGCCTGCGCGATGCGGGACTCCAGGACCTGACTGCAGTCGATGACCGCCTTGATCTCCGGGACGGCGCGGAACGACGGATTCTCGCGCAGCGTGCGCCAGTACGAGTCGTAGGCGATGAGGCCGGGACGGTCGGCGGGCGGCTCGTCGTGAACGATCCGGTTCATGGCGAGGGACAGCGTCTTGAGCACCTCGCGCTTCTCGATGACCGCGATCCGCTCGAAGGTGTCGATGAAGTCCGGATGCACCGGGAAGAGCCGGACGAACTCGTCCAGCCGCTCGTTCATGTTGCCGTAGAACCGGGTGAACGGCGCCAGGTACTCCCGGATCCGCGTCTGCTGCTCGCCCGTCTTCCTGAGCAGCCGCTCGGCCACGACGTGCTTGACGTCGGCCCGTGCGATGCGGATCTGCTCGAAGCGGTCCTTCACCCGCCGCAGGCTGTCGGCCACGTGGTGGAACCGCGGACTGTCGAAGATCGCCTCCTGCACGCCGGCGACGAAACGGAAGCGCAGATCCTTCGATACCTCGCCGACCTCGCGCAGGAAGTTCAGGTCGAGAACCAGTTCCTGGTCCCTGCGGCTCTTCAGGTAATCGAGCAGCTCGTCCACCACCAGCAGCAGCCCCTGGTCGGGGTGCCGCGCGTGGAACGCCGCCATCATGTCCTCGAAGGCGCGCTTGTGGTTCGGGATCGTGTGCCGGGGCGGGAACCGGTAGTCGATGCCCCAGCCCGCCAGTGCCTCTTCGAGCTGCGAGCAGACGAACTCGCGGAAGTCCATCGTCGTCGCGCCGAGCTCGGTGCGGGCAACCCGGAACCGGCCGGCGATGCGCCGGGCGGCGCCGGCGACCCGCTGGTCGATCTCGGTGAGGAGATCCGCGCGCTCGGCCAGTGCGGAGATGACCGACATCAGGTGGGACTTGCCCGTCCCGTAGTTCCCGACGACCAGGAAGCCCTTGTTGTCGGCGGGCTCGTCGATCTGGATCTGCGGGATGACGACCTCTGCCAGCCGCTCCGCCATGTCCGCGCTCACGACGTAGGTGGACACGAGCTGCCGGGCCTCCGCCTCGCGATCGGCGTCCCGGAGCTGCACCACCGTTTCGATCGGCTCGAACCGGATCAGATCCCCGTATTTCATTTCCGTTCCAGTGGTGTGCCGACGACCAACCTCATCGAGCCACGACATCCGGACGGACGATCATCAGGCCGCCGCGTGAATCGCGAGAGTACCGCTTGTGCTCCGGGTGATCCGGCGCGGCGTAGGTCAGATAGCCGTTCTCCAGCGTCCCGTTCCACGCCGCGACGATGGTGCGGTTCCGCGCTACGCCCTGCAGCAAACGAAGCGGATCCTGCTCGAACGAAACATCGAACAGGATCTCGATGTTGTCGAGCAGCACCAGCGGATCATCCCTGCCCACGACCTCGTCGAAGAGGTCAGGCATCCGAAGTACCCGCTCGCGTTCGGTCAGGTCGATCAGCCGGCGCGACAGCTCCACGTTGAGATTGACAATCCGCGCTCCCGTACTTGCCGCAACCTCCCGCAGCGCTTCGGTCTTGCCGGTCCCACTGGGAGCAGCAACGAGAATCAGCCGGTGATACAGCGCCTTTGCGCCATCGAGCTGGGCAAGCACCTTCTCCGACAGGGACTCCGGCATGTTTCTCTGCCGACCGCGGACTGCAGGAACCCCGTTACGCAGCGCCGAACCGTCGGACCTCGATGTCGTCAGCGCGCGCCTGCACCTGCCAGAGATCGTACGCCATCTGCATGCCGAGCCATGTCTCGGGCGAAGATCCGAACGCCTTCGACAGCCGGATCGCCATCTCGACGGAGATGCCGGCCTTCTCGTTGACCAGCTCGGACAACGCCTGGCGAGTCACGCCCAGGCCGGCCGCCGCCTCCGTCACCGACAGGCCGAGCGGAACGAGACACTGGCGCCTGACGATGCCGCCCGGATGCGGGGGATTCTGCATGGCCACAGTATTCGCGAATCACGTCGTCCGCCTGATCATTCACCGGCGCCCGGTTGATAGGTGGCGAACGACGTCGGGGTCTCCCATACGGTGACCCGCACCACCGGGAACCCGTGCTCGCGGGTCTTGTCGAAGATCAGGCGGGCGATGTGCTCGACGGTGGGGTTCTCGTCGCTGACGAAGACCGGCTCGCCGAGCGCGCGCAGCGGTCCGATCAGCGGGTCGTCGCGGTGGAGGATCATCTTGTGGTCGAGCTCGCGGTCGATCCAGCCCTTGATGCTGCGCTTGATGTCGCTGAAGTCGCAGACCATGTGGCGGTCGTCTAGCGACTCGGTCCGCACCTCGACCTCGGCCACCGCGTTGTGCCCGTGGGGATGCTTGCAGACGCCGTCGTAATTGAGCAGGCGGTGGCCGTAGCAGAAGTCGATGCGCTTGGTGACCGAGTACATTGCGGCGTCGAATCCTAGCACACGCCCGCGTCGCCCCCCCGACTGGTAGGATTCCCGATCCATGAAGGCGTCCCGTACCGCCGTGCTCTGCTCGGCCGGCCTCGATAGCGCGGTGCTGCTGGCGAGCGAGCTGCAGGCCGCGACCGAGGCGGCGGGCGGCGCCGCGCAGGGAACGACGCGCGCCGACGTGTACGTGCAGCCGGTCTACGTGCGCAGCGGCCTGGCCTGGGAGGCGGACGAGCAACGGTTGGCCGCGCGGCTGATCGCGGCGCCGCCGTTCGCCGGACGCGTCGCGCCGCCGGCGGCGCTCGACTGCCCCGTGACCGACACCTACCGGCCCGGCCACTGGGCAGTGGTCGGCGAACCGCCGGGCTACGCCACGGCGGACGAGGAGGTCTACCTGGTGGGCCGCAACGTGCTGCTGCTGGCGAAGATCGCCGCCTGGTGCGCCGTCCGCCGCATCCCCCGCATCGCCCTGGGACTCCTCGCGGGCAACCCGTTCCCCGACGCCACGCCCGAGTTCTTCACGGCGATGGAGCGGGCGCTGTCGCTCGGCCTGGACCACGAGCTGCGGATAGTGACGCCGTTCCGGCAACTCTCCAAGGCCGCGGTGATCGCCCGGGGGCTCGAGCTCGGCGTCCCGTTCGAGTTGACGCTGTCCTGCATGAACCCGACGGAGGGACTGCACTGTGGCCGGTGCAGCAAGTGCCGCGAGCGCCTCCAGGCCTTCGAGGCGGCGGGCGGCGCCGACCCGGCGCCCTATGCGTTCCGGCCGGCCGACGTGACGACCGGCGTCTGAGCGCTGCGCCGGCCCCCGGCGCCTCGACAACCAGTCGCGGAGCTCGCCTCCTTACGACGTCCCGACGCGGATCGATCCGTCGTCCGTCCGGACTCGAAGCACGAACCCGCCGCCGCCGATCACGCGCCGCAGCCTCTCCGCGCCACGACCCGCGTCCCCGCCAAAGCGATCGTCGAC
Source organism: Acidobacteriota bacterium (assembly GCA_011523845.1). GTDB lineage: Bacteria > Acidobacteriota > Vicinamibacteria > Vicinamibacterales > UBA8438 > WTFV01. The sequence continues at coordinate 71,295 of WTFV01000150.1, forward strand.
GCGGATGCGACCATCGTCGGTCGCCAGATCGAGCAGGGCGCTGAAGTCGCGCGGCAGGTCGACGCTCACCCGGCCGTCCCCGGAACGCAGGTCCCAGTCTCCGTTCATCACGCTTCCCGGCCCGGCGGCCACGACGATCCGGCCGTCGTCCGTCGAAGCCTCGAGGCCGGTCAGGTCGCCCGACACGCCGATCGAGCCGTCGTCGGTATGCACGGCGACGTCCCCGTGGATCTGCTCGAGCCGCACCGAGCCGTCGTCCGTCCGCGCCCGCAACGAGCCGCGCAGCCCCTGCCCCTGGACGCGGCCGTCGTCCGTCGACACCTCGATGGTCCCGGCCAGGTCGGCGAGCGTGACCCGGCCGTCGTTCGTCCGCGCGATGACGTTGCTCTCGTACGGCACCGACGCGACGAGCTTCGCATCCCGCCAGTTGCGGCCCATCGACAGGGTGATGCGAACCCCCTCCGGGTCGCGCCGGCGCGCCGCGACGCGCACCCGATCGCCGTTCTGTTCGGTCTCGACCTCGATCTCCTCCAACCGCTCCCGGTTCGCCGCCCGCTTCTCGACGACGACGCGCACCTCGGAGCGACCCCAGCCCCGGACCTCGATCCGGCCGTCGAAGGTCGACAGGTCCACGTCCGGCACGCCGCTGACCGGGAAGACGTGCTCCTCCTGCTCCTGCGCCTCGTAGCCCTCGACGCCGATGACGCAACCGCCGAGCGCCAACGCGCCGGCGGCGACGCCGGCCAGGACCGTCCACGACCTCGCCCGCATCTCTCCCCTCCAGGTTCGATGTGTACTGCTGGAATAGACGTGGACGCGGCCGGTGCGGTTCCGCCCGCTACGGTTCCGCCCGCTGCGAGCCCGCGCCGCCCGTGCGGGCCGACCGCGCCTGCCGCTCGAGCGCCTCGGCGAGCGCGTCGCGCCGGTGGAGCAGCCCCTTGCGCTCGCGCCGGCCCCGCTCGGAGCCGACCGCGTACTCGCAGAACAGCGGGAACGCGATGGTCGAGTCGGCATAGACGACGACGGTGTCGGGCAGCACGCCGGGATTCACCTTGCCCCAGCTCACCGCCTCGGCCGGGGTGGCGCCCGACAGGCCGCCCCAGACCACCTGGTCGGTGGTGATCTGGATGAAGTAGTCGTTGCCGCCCTTCGGGATCCCGTACACCTCCCAGAGCGTCGGCTGGCCCTGCAGGTAGAAGTTCTTCGGCGAGCCGCCGCCCAGGATCACGCAGCCGTTCTTCTCGGCGGCCAGGATGATGGCGCACACCTCGTTGACGTCGCGGCTCGGATCGAGGACGAGCCCGCTCCTCTCGATGAGGCGGTGATAGGCGACGTTCATGCCGATGGAGCTGTCGCCGGGCGACGACGTGTAGAGGGGCACGCCCGCCGCCGCCGCCTTGGCAACCACCGAGTAGTCCTCGCACTCCGCCCGCCGGTCGAGCAGGTCGCGGCCGAGGCGGTAGTGGAGATCCGCGCTCGAGACGGAACCGTCGAGCCCGGAGCGGACGAGGAAGTCGCGGATGTAGGCGTCGGTCTCGAGCAGCACGGTGGCGGGGAACAGCACGTCGTAGATGCGGATGACGCCGTCCTCGTACAGCTCCACGTCGTCGAGGAACGGCGACCCGCGGTGCAGGGTGAAGTTCAGCGCGTAGTGCAGGTCGTGGTAGAGGTTCGCCCCGGTGCTGATCACGAAGTCGACCAGACCGCGATCGAGGAGCTCGATGACGCAGCCGCCGAGCCCGGCCGGGGTCAGGGCGCCCGCCATGGTCAGGCCGATGGTGGTGTCGTGCGCCGGATCCAGCATCCGGTCGGTGAAGACGTGGCACGCCTCCGAGAGGCGCCCCGCGTTGAACGCCTGGAACCCTTCGTCGATCAGCGTGCGGACGCCGGCGTCGCCGCGCGGGCGGTAGTAGCGGATCGGCTTGCCGCGGAGGTGGCGGGCGGCAGGGGAAGCGGTGGTTCCGGGGGCGCGGTGCGGCACGGAACAGAATCCTAGCCCGGAAAGCGTCGCCGGCGGCTCCACTTGCCGCCCAACCAACCCTCCAGGACTCCGCGCCGTTCTATACGGCGCAGACTCCTGACTGCTAGTCCACCCAGTCGGGACGCCGGCCGCCGAGCGCGACCACGATCAGCGCCGCGCCGGTCGCACCGGCCACGAGACCGATGCCGTCCGACACCCAGTTCTCCCACGGGGCATCGACAATCGCGAGCCAGATGGCCCCGCCGGCGCAGGCGAGGCCGGCGACGAGAGCCGCGCGCCGATTGAAGGCGAGCCTCAGCAGCGCCCCGCGCAGACGGCGAATCAGGAGCCGCACGACGTGAAGTGCGCCGTCGAACGGCGGGGGGTGACTGGCATCGGGTTTCGGAGCTCGAACTGCCGGCGGCAGCCGGCGGCGCGCCGCCGTCCGGGGTGCTGCGACGTCACATGCCGGTCGCGTGGTAACCGCCGTCCACCATCAGCACCTCGCCGGTGACGCCGCGCCCGCCGGGTCCCAGCAGGAAGCGGGCGGCGGCGGCCACCTCGTCGGCATCGACGGTGCGGCCCAGCGGCGCGCTCTCGCGGTAGTGCTGCAGGATGCGGCTGAACTCGGGGATCCCGGACGCGGCCAGCGTCTTGATTGGTCCGGCGGAAATGGCGTTGACGCGGATGTTGCGGGACCCGAGGTCGCTCGCCAGGTAGCGGACGGTCGCCTCGAGCGCCGCCTTGGCGACGCCCATGACGTTGTAGTGCGGAAACACCCGCCCACTGCCCAGGTAGGTCAGCGTCAACAGGCTGCCGCCCCCCCGGCGCTCCATGAGCGGCGCCGCCCCGCGGGCGAGCGCGACGAGCGAGTAGGCGCTGATGTCCAGCGACTGCGCGAAGTCGGCGCGACTCGTCCGGAGAAAGGGCTCCGAGATCGCTTCGCGCGAGGCGAACGCCACCGCGTGCACCAGGAAGTCGAGTCCGCCATGGGTCTCGTCGACCTGCCGGTAGAGGTCCGCGATGGCGGCGTCGTCCGTCACGTCGCACGCCACCAACTGCGGCGGCGTAGACAGGGTATCGGCCAGCTTGCGGGCGTTGGACTCGAACCGCTCCGTGGCGTAGCTGAGCGTCAGCCGCGCACCGGCTTCGTCCGCGGCCCGGGCAATCGCCCAGGCCAGAGAACGTTTGTTGGCGACGCCGACGATCAAGCCGTTCGTCCCGGCGAGCTCACCCATGCAGAGCCATCACCGGGACCGACCGCGACCGCGCCGCGACGACCGCGACCTGGAGCCTGAGCGTCCGTCGGACTGGGCCTGGTTGCCGGAAGACCGACCGTTGCCGGACGCACCGCCGGCGTGGCGCCGGTCGTTGGACGGCCGGGGCTGGCCGCCGCGCTCGCGCCCCTGCTTCCTGCCGGCCTGCGGAGCGCCCTGGCCGTTGCCGCCGGTCTGCTGGTGCATCGTGAACAGCGGCGGCTCGCGGGGCGGCGGCGGCGCGCCGTCCGGGTGCTTCAGCGTGGCCCGGATCAACGGACGGCGGACCGATCCCTCGCGCTCGACCTCTCGGGCGTCGGCCGCCCCATCCGCGACTGCCTGCTTCAGCAACTCGTCTTTGCGCGAACCGTCGTCCACAGTGTCGCCCTCGCGGACCTGCCGCTGCTCCATCTGTTTCCCCCGAGCAAGTCAGAACGCCGTCAGAAAGGCGGGACCGAAGTAAAGCCGGCGCGCAGGATGCCGAGTCTAGCAGAGCCGGCAAACACGGGCAAACAGCTCCTGTCCTGCTCCAGGCCCGGCCAGGAGTCTGCGCCGTAGAGCGGCGCGGACTCCTCGTGGGTTGGTTGGGCGCCAAGCGGAGCCGTCAGGCGACGATCGGCGGGCTACCGGTCGCCTTGCTCGCCGACCCAGGCGCGAACCGCGGCCAGCGCGCTCGCGACCGCTTCCGGGCTCGTCGACTGCGGCGTCCGCCGCGCGCCGACGGACGCACGGCTCGTCACGCGGGCGCCGCCGCCCGCGCCGAAGCGGGCGTCGTAGCCCCGCCACTCCTCCGGCGTCAGCGATTCGAAGTCACGCCCCTGCGCCAGCAGGTCGCGCACGATGCCGCCCACGATCTCGTGCGCGCGCCGGAACGGCACGCCGCGATCGACCAGCCAGTCGGCCACGTCGGTCGCCAGCAGCATCCCGCCGGCCGCGCCCTCGGAGCGCCGCGGCCGCGCCTCCATGCTCTCCACCACCGCGACGGTGGCCCGCAACGATCCGCGCACCTGGTCCTCGGCGTCGAAGACCGCCTCCTTGTCCTCCTGCAGATCCTTGTTGTAGCCGCTCGGGAGTCCCTTCATCGTCGTGAGCCAGCCGGCCAGGTGGCCGATGACGCGACCGCTCTTGCCCCGCACCAACTCCAGCGGATCGGGGTTCTTCTTCTGGGGCATCAGGCTGCTGCCGGTCGCAACCCGGTCATCGAGCTCGAAGTAGCCGAACTCCTCCCCGCTGAAGAGGATGAGATCCTCGGCCAGCCGGCTGACGTGCACCATCGTCAACGCGCAGGCGTGCAGCATGGACGCCACGAAATCCCGATCCGCCGCCGCGTCGACGCTGTTGGCCACCACGCGCGAGAATCCGAGGCGGCTCGCCAGCGCCGCGGTGTCGACGGCATAGCTGGTGCCCGCCACCGCTCCCGATCCCAGGGGCATCGCGTCGGCCTCCCCGCGGGCCGCCTCGAGACGGTCGTGGTCCCGCCGGAACGCCGCGGCGTGGGCCAGCAGGAAGTGCGCGACGAGGATCGGCTGGGCGCGGCGCAGATGCGTGTACGCGGGCATGATCGCCTGCCCCGCCGCCGCCGCGCGATCCGCCAGCGCGGCGACCAGCCCGACGACGTCCCGCTGCAGAAGCGGCAGCCGGCGGCGCAGGTAGAGGCGGAGATCCAGCGAGACCTGCTCGTTGCGCGAACGACCGGTGTGGAGACGGCGCCCCACGTCTCCGAGGCGCTCGACGAGCTGCCGCTCGACGAACGCGTGCACGTCCTCGTCGGAGCCCGCGATGAACGCCGGATCGTCGCGGCCGCGCTCGCGGATCGCGATCAGCGCGTCGCGAATGGAGCCGGCGTCAGCAGCCGACAGCACACCGGCGTCGGCCAGCGCCTCGGCCCACGCCAGGCTCCCCTCCACATCGTCTTCGAACAGGCGCCGATCGAACCCGAACGACGCCTGGAAGCGGAATACCTCCTCGTCGGGAGCGCCGGCGAACCGGCCGGACCACAGATGCGACTCGCCGCTCATGTCGCCGAAGTACCCGTCGGCTCCGCGGCCCCGGCCCGGGTCGCCCGCCGCCGGCTGGCCGCGTTGGCGATCGGCAGGCCCCAGATCTCGATGAAGCCCTCGGCCGCACCGTGGTCGAACTTGTCGCCCTCGTCGTAGGTGGCCAGCGCCGTGTCGTACAGCGACGCGGGCGACTTGCGTCCGACGACCCGGCAGTCGCCCTTCGACAGCTTCAGGCGCACCGTGCCGGTGACGTGTTGCTGCACGGTGGCGACGAACGCGTCGATGGCCTCGCGCGTCGGCGAGAACCAGAGCCCGTCGTAGACGAGATCCGCATAGGTGCGCGACAGGCCCCCCTTGAGCCGCTCGAGGTCGCGCGGGATGACCAGCGCCTCGAGCTCGCGGTGGGCGACGTGCAGCACGGTCGCGGCGGGCGCCTCGTAGATCTCCCGCGACTTGATGCCGACCAGGCGGTTCTCGACCATGTCGATCCGTCCCACGCCGTGTGCGCCCGCGATCGTCTCCAGCGAGTTGATCAACTCGATCAGCGGCATCGCCACGCCGTTGACCTCGACCGGCACGCCGCGCTCGAACTCGACCTCGACGTAGGCCGGCGCGTCGGGAGCGCCGGCGGGCGACTTCGTCAGCGTGTAGATGTCCTCGGGAGGCTCCTGCCACGGGTCCTCCAGCACGCCGCACTCGATCGACTTGCCCCACAGGTTGGAGTCGGTGCTGTAGGGGCTGTCGACCGAGGCGGGTACGGGAATCCCGTGCTCGCGCGCGTAGGCGATCTCCTCGGGGCGGGTCATGCCCCAGACGCGGGCCGGCGCGACCACCTCGAGATCGGGATTCAGGGCGCGCGCCGACACGTCCATGCGCACCTGGTCGTTGCCCTTCCCGGTGCACCCGTGCGCGATCATGCCGGCGTCCTCCAGCTCCGCGATCTCCACCAGCTTCTTCGTGATCAGCGGGCGTCCGAGCGCGGTCGCCAGCGGGTACCTGCCCTCGTATACGGCCCCGGCCTGGAGCGCCGGCAGGATGTACTCCTGCGCGAACTCCTCGCGCGCGTCGACCACGTGGGCGCGCACCGCGCCGACCGCCAGGGCGCGCTCGCGCACGTCGTCGAGCTCCTTTCCCTGGCCCAGGTCGATGGTGGCCGCCACGATTTCGGCGTCGTAGCGGTCCGCGAGCCACTTGACCGCCACCGAGGTGTCCAGCCCGCCCGAGTATGCCAACACGATCCGTTCCATGCCCTGCTCTCCTCGCTCCGTTGTGGAAGTCTAGGCCCGGCGCGGATAACCGCGGTCGTCCATCGCCCAGCCTTCGAACAGCCGTGTCACCTCGCGTCCGGCCCGCGCGTGCCGGGTGATCACCAGAATGGTGTCGTCGCCGGCCACGGTACCGACCACTTCCGACAGCTCGGCCCTGTCGATCGCCAGCGCGAGCGGCTGCGCCAGCCCCGGGTCGGTCCGCAGCACCAGCAACTGCTGCACGAGGTCGACGCGGCGGAGGTACTCGACGATGGCCCGGCGCAGGGCCGCGTCGGCCAACCCGCGCGCGCCCTCGGTGGCGCCGGGCCGTTCGTACGCGCCGTCACTCGCGCGCTTGACGAGCTGCAGCTCCTTGATGTCCCGGGAGATCGTGGCCTGCGTGGCGTGGAAGCCGCGCTTGCGAAGCTGCCGTCCCAGCGCGTCCTGACTGGAGATGGCTTCGCGCGACACGAGATCGAGGATGGCCGACTGCCGGTAGCGCTTCATAAATATTCACAAAGCCGCATTAGTATACACGCCAGCGAATTGCCCGGCAACGCGGCTCTTCCCGGCGCGGACACAATTTCCCGCAAGGATGGAAGGACCGGTCCAGTTGACGCGCGCTGCTTCCGTGCGTATAATTACTCCCTTGCATGCATAGTTATTCAGACCCGGCACGGCGCCGCTGACCAGAGTCCGATGTCCACCATCCGAATCGGGATTGCCGGTGCGACCGGCTACGGCGGCCAGGAGTTGCTGCGCCTCGCCGCACGCCACTCCGCGGTCGACGTCACCGTCGCGATGAGCTCGGGGACCGCGGACGGCGCACGGGATCTGCCGGCGCTGACCGGGATCTGGGACGGACGGATCGAACCGTTCTCGATCGACGTGCTGGCCGATCGAACCGACGTCGTCTTTCTGGGCCTGCCCGACACGGTCAGCGCCGAGCTCGCTCCGGCCCTGCTCGCGCGCGGCCGGCGCGTCTTCGATCTGTCGGGGGCCTTTCGACTCCGTGACGCCGATGCGCGCCGGCGGTGGTACCCGGCCACGCCCGCCCTCGATCGGCCCGCCGCCTACGGGCTGACGGAATGGAATCGCGACGTGCTGCCGGATGCCGGGCTCGTCGCCTGCCCCGGGTGCTATCCGACCGCGGCGCTTCTGGCCCTGAAGCCGCTCGTCGCGGCCGACCTGATCGCCGCCGACGCGGACGTGTACGTCGACGCGAAGTCGGGCGTGTCGGGGGCCGGCAAGAAGCCGAGCCCGCGCACGCACTTCTCCGAGGTGCACGGCAGCATCGCCGCCTACGGCATCTTCGCCCATCGTCACGGCGCCGAGATGGAGCAGGAGCTGTCGCGCCCGGTGACGTTCGTCCCGCACCTGGTGCCGCTCGACCGCGGCATTCTGGAGACCATCTACGCCCGCCTGCGCCCCGGCGTGACGGCGGAGACCATCGGCGAGGCCTACGCGAGGGCCTACGAGGAATCTCCGTTCGTGCGCCTGACCGGCGACCGCCCACCCGAGATCAAGCACGTGGCGCACACGAATTTCTGCGACGTCGGGTGGCGCGTGGACGGCGGGCGGCTGGTGCTGGTGTGCTGCCTGGACAATCTGGTCAAGGGCGCCGCCGGCCAGGCGCTGCAGAGCTTCAACGTCGCGTGCGGGCTGGACGAGCGCGAGGGACTCCGGTGACGGCGCGCCGCCGGCCGCCGACGATCGTCAAGCTCGGGGGCGAGCTGCTGGAGGAGGCGGCGCGCCTGCGCCGGATCGCCGGCGCACTGGCCGACGCGGCGGAGCGCGAGCCGCTGGTGGTGGTGCACGGCGGCGGGCGCGAGGTGGACGCCGAGATGGCCCGCCTCGACATTCCGAAGCGGGCCGTCGACGGCCTGCGCATCACCGACGGCCCCACCCTGGACGTGGTGACGGGGGTACTGGCCGGGCGCGTCAACACGCGACTCGTCGCGGCGCTCGGCGCGGCCGGCGCCAGCGCGGTGGGCCTGACCGGCGCCGACGGCGGGGTCGCGCGGGTACGGCGGGAAAGGCGGTACAGGGCGGCGGACGGGCGGGAGGTCGATCTCGGATTCGTCGGCAGACCGGTCGGGACGGGGCCGCCGGCGTTGCTGATCGACCTGCTCGCGGCCGGCCACGTGCCGGTCGTCGCCAGCCTCGGCGCCGGCGCCGGGGGACAGGTCTTCAACGTCAACGCCGATACACTGGCAGGCTTCCTGGCAGCCCGGCTCGGCGCGCGGCGCCTGATCGTCGCCGGCGGGACGGCGGGCGTGCTGGATGCGGACGGCCGGACGATCCCCGTCGTGGACGACCGCGGGATCGACGCGCTGATCGGCGGCGGGCAGGCCAGCGCCGGCATGGTGGCCAAGCTGCTCGCCTGCCGGGCCGCACTCGCGGGGGGCGCCGGCGAAGTCGCCATCGTCGATGGCCGGCAGGCGCGCCGCGGGATGTTCGACCGCGTGTCGGGAACCGTCGTCTCACGGCGGAACGAAACGGTGATTCAGGCCGAGGGAGGACGATGACCACGAGGGCGGAGGCGATCAAGGCGCTCGAGGCCTCGCACGTGCTGCAGAACTACAAGCGGCATCCGGTGGTGTTCGTGCGCGGCAGCGGATCGCGGCTGGTCGATACCGACGGGCGCGAGTACGTCGACCTGCTGTCCGGGATCGGGGTCGCCTCGCTCGGGCACGCCCCCGGGGAGCTGGCGGCGGCGCTGACCGCCCAGGCGGGCGAGCTGCTGCACACGTCCAACCTCTTCTTCCACCCGCTGCAGGGCGAGGTGGCCGAGCGTCTCGCGCGACTGTCCGGGCTGCCGCGGGCATTCTTCTGCAACAGCGGGACCGAGGCGGTCGAGGCGTGCCTGAAGTTCGCCCGCCGCTACTGGCGGACGCGGGGCGCGAACGAGCGCCACGAGATCGTCGCCTTCGAGGGAGCCTTCCACGGCCGGACGTTCGGCTCGCTGTCCGTTACGGCGGGAGAGCCGTACCGCGCCCCGTTCGCCCCGCTGGTGCCGGGCGTGCGGTTCGTCTCCCCGACCGATCCGGGCCAAGTGCGCGACGCGGTCGGCGAACGGACCGCCGCGGTCATCGTCGAGCCGATCCAGGGAGAGGGCGGTGTGCGGCCGGTGCCCGGGGCCACCGCGGCGGCGATCGCCGAGGCGTGCGCGGCAACGGGAACGCTGTTGATCACGGACGAGATCCAGTGCGGCCTCGGCCGTACGGGACGACCGTTCCACGGCGCCGCCCTCGGGCTGACCCCGGACCTGATCCCCGTCGGGAAGTCGCTCGGCGGCGGCTTCCCCGTCGCCGCCGCGCTCATGAGCGAGGCGATCGCGGCGGCCGTGGCGTTCGGCGACCACGGCAGCACCTACGGCGGGAACCTGCTGGCCTGCCGCGCCGCGCTGGTCTTTCTCGAGGCGCTCGGCAACGGCCTCGTCGAGCGCGTGGCTGCCGCCGGCCGCCGCCTGCGGCAGGGCCTCGACGCGCTGGTTGCGGACAGCGGCGCCATCCACGAGGTGCGTGGAGACGGGCTCATGCAGGGTCTCGAGGTCGACCAGGAAGTGGCGGACCGGGCGGTCGACTGCGCCCTCGCGCGGGGGCTCGTGATCAACCGCACCGCGGGCACGGTGATCCGGCTGCTCCCGCCGCTGAACATCTCCGATGAAGACATCGACGAGGGGCTGCGCCGCCTGCGCCTTGCGCTCGACGATGCCGGCGCCGCGCTGCGCGCGGCCTGAAGCGACGAGCCGCGAACCATGGCCACGCTGACCCCCATCGCACCCGCCGCCCCGCATGCGGCGCCCGCCCGCGAGATCGCGATCCGCCCCGCGACGGCGGCCGACGCCGGGCGCGTCTATGAACTCATCACCGAGAACCTCGTCTCGGGCCACCTGCTCGCGCGCCCGCTCGGCGAGGTGGAGCTGCACGTCCCGCGCTTTCTCGTCGCGACGGACGGCGAGGACGTCGTCGGCTGCGGCGAGCTGGCGCGCCTGAGCCCCGCCGTGGCCGAGGTCCGGTCACTGGTCGTCGACGCCTCCCGGCGTGGCGGAGGCATCGGACGGCGCCTGCTCGACGCGTTGATCACCGAGGCGGTGTCGCAACGGTTCCCGCGGCTGTGCGCCTTCACCCACCAGGCGCGCCCGTTCGTGCGCGCCGGTTTCTCCATCGTGCCGCACCCGTGGGTGCCGGCCAAGATCGCGGCCGACTGCCAGACCTGCGATCTCTTCCGCCGCTGCCGGCAGTACGCCGTCGTGCTGGACCTGAAGCGGACGGCGGGAGCCCGGCGATGACCCTGCCGGCCATCGTCGCGGCACGCGGCGGGATCACGGCCCCGGCCGGGTATCGGGCGGCCGGGGTCGCCTGCGGGCTCAAGCCCGCAGGGCTCGACCTCGCCCTCGTCGTCTCGGACGGGCTGGCGAGCGCCGCCGGCCTCTTCACCACCAACCTCGCGGTGGCGGCGCCCGTCGTGGTCTCGCGCGAGCAGCTCGCGCACTCCGGCGGGCGCGCCCGGGTCATCGCCGTCAACAGCAAGTGCGCCAACGCCTGCACCGGCGCCGAGGGCATGGCGGCCGCGCGCGCGATGGCCGCCGCGACGGCGCAGGCCGTCGGCTGCGACCCGGCGCACGTGCTGATCGCATCGACCGGCGTCATCGGCATGCGTCTGGACACCGGCAAGGTCGAGGCCGGCATCGAAGAGGCGGCGCGAAGCCTGAGCCGCAGCGCGCACCTCGCCGCGGCCGAGGCGATCATGACCACCGACACCGCGCCCAAGGAGGCGGCGGTCCACGTCACGACGCCGGCGGGACGCTTCACCATCGGCGGCATGGTGAAGGGCGCGGGGATGATCGAGCCGAACCTGGCGACGATGCTCGGATTCCTGACCACCGACGCCGCCGCCGATCCCGCAACCCTCGATCGCGCCCTGCGGGAAGTGGCGCGCGACACGTTCAACGCGATCACCGTGGACGGCGAGCCGTCGACCAACGACACGGTCTTCATGCTGGCCAACGGCGCGAGCGGCGTCGGCATGGACGAAGCGACTTACACCGCGCTGGTGGCCGGTCTCCACGCGCTGTGCACGAGTCTGGCCCGCGAGATCGTTCGCGGGGGCGAAGGCGCCACGAAGCTGGTCACGGTGCGCGTCACCGGCGCCGAGTCGGAGGAGGACGCGCGGCGCACGGCGCGGCTCATCGCCAACTCCCCGCTGGTCAAGACGGCGCTCAACGGGGGGGACCCGAACTGGGGCCGGCTCGTGGCGGTCGCCGGGCGGGCCGGCGTCGCTTTCGATCCGGACCGCACCGTCGTGCGGATCGGCCAGGTCACGCTCTACGACGGTACGACCGTCTTCTCCGCACGGGAGAGCGAGGCCGCCGCCCACCTGCAGGGACACGAAGTCGAGGTCGCCGTCGACCTCGGCGTCGGGGGCGCCGGCGCGGCCACGATGTGGACCTGCGACTTCAGCGCCGAGTACGTGCACATCAACGCGGACTACCGCACGTGAAGTCGGGAAAGTGACTGCCCATCACCCCGCGCCGGCGACGCCGCGCACGCCGCGCGGCGCCAGCAGTCTCGAAGGCCGCTGCTTCCTGTCGGTCCTCGACTTCGAGCCGGCCGACCTGGAGCACGGCCTGGCGCTCTCCGCCGCCGTCAAGCGCGACCGGCCGCTCGGCAAGGAAGCGCCCACGTCGGCGGCGCTGCAGGGCACCTACATCGCGCTGCTGTTCGAGAAGCCGTCCCTGCGCACCCGCTCCACGTTCGAGATCGCGATCCGCGAGCTCGGCGGCAACTACATCGACCCGGCGGCGGACGTCGCGCTCGGAAAGCGGGAGTCGCTCGCCGACGTCGGCCGCAGCCTCGAGCGCTGGGTGGCCGGCGCCGTGGTCCGGACCTACGAACAGTCGCGACTGCGCGATCTCGCGCTCGCGACCACTTCGTTCCGCGTCATCAACGCGCTCAGCAACGAGGAGCATCCCTGCCAGGCGCTGGCCGACTGCCTGACCCTGCAGGAGCGCTGGGGCGATCCGCGCGGCCGCAGCGTGGCGTTCGTCGGCGACGGCAACAACGTGGCCACCTCGTTGGCCCAGGCGGCGGTGATGCTCGGCATCCACGTGCGCGTGGCGTCACCGGATGGTTTCGACCTCGCGCCGGAGGTCGATGCCGACGTCGCGCGCGTCGCCCGGCACGGCGCGGAGCTGACGCGGTTTCGCGACCCGGCGGCCGCGGTGCGCGGGGCCGACGCCGTCTACACCGACGTCTGGACCTCGATGGGCCGCGAGGCCGAGGCCGCGGTGCGGCGCCGACTCTTCGCGCCGTACCAGGTCAACGACGCGCTCATGGCGCACGCCGCGCCGGACGCCTGCTTTCTGCACTGCCTGCCGGCTCATCGGGGAGAGGAAGTGACCGACTCGGTGATGGACAGCCCCGCGTCGGTCGTCTTCGACCAGGCCGAGAACCGCCTGCACACGCAGAAGGCGCTGCTGGTGATGCTGTTCGAGGACTGACGCCGGGATCAGGGCTCCGCGCCGTCCTCGAGCGCGGCCGCCGCGCGCTCCACCTTCTCGGCCAACCCCGCCTTGTAGGCGGCAAGCCGCTCGGCGACCCCGGCATCCGAGAGCGCCAGGATCTGGGCGGCGAGCACCGCGGCGTTGACCGCCCCTGCCGCACCGACCGACACCGTGGCCACCGGAACGCCCGGCGGCATCTGCACGGTGGCGAGCAAGGCATCCCATCCCTTCAGGGGAGAGGAGTCGACAGGGACCCCGATGACCGGCAGGGTCGAGTGGGCCGCAACCACCCCCGCGAGGTGCGCGGCGGCCCCGGCCCCGACGATGAACACCCGCACGCCGCGGCCCGGCGCTTCGTCGACGATGCGCTGCACGCGCGCGGGCGAGCGGTGCGCGGAGGCGACCGTCATGTGCGACGAGACGCCGAGCGTGTCGAGCACGTCGACCGCCTTGCGCATGACCGGCGCATCCGAATTCGATCCCATCAGTATCTGTACGTCTCGGTCCGCCATCCGACGTCTGCCCTCCTGAGAGTCCGGCTGTGGATCCCTGTCACGCCCGGCCGCGACCCGCTGCCGCGATCAGCGCCTTCCGTCCGATGTCCGTTCGCACGTGACTGCCCGGGAAACGAATGCGCCCCACGGCATCGTAGGCCCGTGCAACGGCCTGCTCGAAGCTCTCTCCGCGCGCCACGACCGTGAGCACGCGGCCGCCGCTGGTGACGACGACACCGTCCTTCATCGCCGTGCCCGCGTGGGCCACGTGCACCCCCGGCACCGAGGAGGCCTCCGCGAGCCCGCTGATCGGCAATCCGGTCTCGTACGCGCCGGGGTATCCGCCCGACGCCATCACGACCCCGACGCGCGGATCGGCGGTCACGCGCCACTCCGCATCGCCGAGGTCGCCGCGCGCCGCCCCGAGCAGCACGGGGACCAGACCGCTCTCGACCATCGGGAGAATGACCTGCGCCTCCGGATCGCCGAGACGCACGTTGAACTCGATCACCTGCGGGCCGTCCCGCGTCAGCATGAGGCCGACGTAGAGCACGCCGCGGTACTCGCGCCCTTCGGCGCGCATGCCGTCGAGCGCCGGGGTGACGATTTCCCGCATGACCCGCGACTCGACGTCCGGCCCGAAGAGCGGACTCGGCCCGAACGCCCCCATGCCGCCGGTGTTCGGCCCCGCGTCCCCATCGAAGATCCGCTTGTGATCCTGCGCCGCGGGCAGCGTCACAGAGCGCCGGCCGTCGGCAATGACGAAGCAGGAGACCTCCGATCCGGTCAGGCATTCCTCGATGACGACCGTCGCGCCGGCGTCCCCGAAACGCCGCGCCACCATCGCTTCGCGCACGGCACGTTCCGCCGCATCCCGATCCGGCGCGACCGTGACCCCCTTGCCGGCCGCAAGCCCGTCCGCCTTGACGACGACGGGGAACCCGAACCGTTCCCCGGCGACCGCCTCGAGCGCCTGCCCCTCGTCCGTGCACACCTCGAACCGGGCCGTCGGAATGCCGTGGCGCGCCATGAACGTCTTGGCGAAGGCCTTGCTCGATTCGAGCGCCGCCGCCGATCGCGACGGGCCGAACAGCAGTCGGCCCGCGTCGGCGAAAGCGTCGGCCACCCCCCGCGCGAGCGGCAGCTCGGGGCCGACGACGGTCAGCTCGGCGCCCTCGCGCACGGCCAGCGCCAGCAGCGCCGCCGGGTCGGCGACGTCCACCGGGACCACGCGCGTCGCGGCTTCCGCGGCGATACCCGCGTTGCCGGGCGCGCAGACGATCCGATCCACCGCGGCGTCGGCCCCGAACGCCCGGACGAGCGCGTGCTCGCGGGCGCCGCCGCCGATGACCAGCACCTTCACGATCGGAACTCCGCGGGCATGATTCGGGCCAACGAGCCTTCGGCCGGCCGGCGCCGCCCCGGCCCGTTTGACGGAAGGGAAGCGTTCAACCTATCCTGAGCGTTTGCGGACCGGCGCGTTGAGCCTAGCACAGGAGTCGGTTCGGTCATACGGATCCGCACGGATCGCACATCGACGGAGGGGGTGAGATCGCACGTGGCAGAGGTTCGAGTGCAGGAAAACGAATCGATCGAGAGCGCCCTCCGCCGCTTCAAGCGGAAGGTCCAGCAGGAAGACATCATCAAGGACATCAAGAAGCACTCCTTCTACCTGAAGCCGGGCGACAAGCGGCGCGCGAAGCAGGCGCTCGCGCGGAAACGCTCGCGGAAGAAGATGCGGCGGGACGCGGACTGACGGCGCCGCAGCCGTCCGACGCCGGGTCGTTGACAGTGGCCAGGGCGCGTGGTAGCGTTGCGGGTCTTTTCGCGGGGTAGAGGCCTTCCCGGCGGCATCCGCCTCTGCGAGGCGAGTCGTCCCGGACGTCGGAGGCTTGGAGGCGGAGGAACAGCAGCGATGCAGATAGAAGAGCGTCAGGCCGGTAGCGTCATGATTCTGGATTTGGCGGGCAGGCTGACGATCGGGGAAGGCGACGAGCTTCTGAAGGACAAGATCAACAGCGTTCTGCACCAGGGTCACAGGAACCTGCTGCTGAACCTGGCGGATGTGCCGTACGTCGACAGTGCCGGTCTCGGTCAGATGGTCAGCACGCTGCACAGCGTCAACCGCCAGGGGGGCAAGCTGAAGCTGCTCAACCTGACCAAGCGCATCGAGGATCTGCTCTCCATCACCAAGCTGCTGACCGTTTTCGACGCCTTCGACAACGAGCAGGAGGCGCTCGACAGCTTTTCCTGATCGGCGAGTGCCTGCCGAGACCCGCAAGCTTCACCCTTGCCACGCCGTGGCGGCCCGTTTCTGCGCCACGGCGTTCGATTCACCCGGTAGATTCGTACGTTCTTCGCTTCTGTCGGAACGTCATGCGACGCGGGGCGCCTCGGCCGGCGCGCCTCCGGAGCCGCTTCCGCCAGGGGTACTCGCGCACGACGATTGATGGAGAGACGGGCGGACGAGTCGCGCCGCCGGCGTGATTGAGGGACAGATGGCCGAGTTCAACATCCGATCCGACGCGGTGGATGTCGAGCAGATCATGGAACAGCTCCGCGCGCGCCTGCAGGAGAAGCGGGGCGTGGACTATACCGAGGACCAGATCCGTGAGCTCGCGAACGTGAAGCTGGACCGTTTTCTGGACCCGAAGAACGTCCGTTCGGACCTCCTGGAGCACTTCCGGCGGCAGAACGAGCGGTCGTATGCAGCCGCCGACGAATCCATGGGCGTTCCCGCGTTCGAGCCCGAGGACGTGTACCGATCGTCGCGCGGGGGCATCGGCCGCGTCCTGCACGCGCTGCGACGCCTGCTCCGGCCGATTCTGAAGCTGTTCATCAATCCGGGCCCGCTGCTGGAATCCGTCCGGAACCTCTCCACGCATGCGAGATTGAACGAAGCGAGGAACCGGAGGCGCGCTGAGCTCGACGTGCTCATGTACGAGGTCCTGAACAACCTCGTCGTCGAAATGACCCGGCTGGCGATCGACATGAAGAACCACAGGATGCGCGTCGAATCGGTCGCCGCGCGCCTCGACTTCGACGAACGCCGGGGCCGGGCGCTCGAGCAGATCGTGCAGTTCCGGACGAACGCCGCGCCGAGCGAGAGCGGGCCGGCCGGCGACGTAGCGCCCCCGCACGACAGCAACGGAGAGAGCGGCGGCACGGACAAACGCCGGCGGCGACGACGGCGAGGCCGGCGACGTACGGGAAGCAATGCCGCTCCGGCCGCCGAGGCGTCGGCGGAAGCGGCAGGCGCGCGGGAAGAAGCCGGCGCCTCCACGCCGCAGAACGCCGGGAACGAGCCGGCTGAGAGCGCGGGACCCGGTTCCGAAGCGGGAGCCGAACCGTCCGGCGACACTTCCGAACCGTGAAGCTGGCGGTCGTCGTGCAGCGCTACGGCGCCGAGATCAACGGCGGGGCCGAGTTGCACGCGCGCTACGTCGCGGAGCGGCTGTCCCGGCACGTCGAGGTCGAGGTGCTGACGACCTGCGCCCGGGACTACATCACCTGGCGCAACGAGCTCGAGCCCGGCATCGACGCCGTCAACGGCGTTCCGGTCCGCCGGTTTCCCGTGCGCCGGGAACGCGATCCCGACGACTTCGGCCGCTGGTCCCGGCGCGTCTTCGCCAACCGGCATTCCATCCTGGACGAGCTGAAGTGGATGGATTCCGAGGGCCCGAGGAGCCCGGCGCTGGTGACCCATCTGCGCCGGGCCGCGGCGACCTACGACTTCATCCTGTACTTCAGCTACCGGTACTACCACGCCTATCACGGGGTCCGTGCGACCCGCTCGCAGGCGGTGCTCGTCCCGACCGCCGAACGCGATCCGGCGCTCGGACTCGCGATCTCCGCGCGGACGTTCCGGGGCGCACGCGCCCTGATGTACAACTCGCACGAAGAGCGGGCCCTCATCCACGCGGTCGCGCGCAATCAGCACGTCCCGGGCGTGGTCGTGGGCGTCGGTTCCGAGATCCGCGGCGGTGCGAGCCAGGCACGGTTCCGGGCGCGGACCGGCATCGACGACCCCTTCGTCCTCTACGTGGGCAGAATCGACGAGAACAAGGGCTGCGTCGAGCTGTTCGACTACTTCACGCGCTACGCGGCCGAGGTCTCGCGGCGGATGCGGCTGGTGCTCGTGGGGACGCCGGTCATCGAGATTCCGGCGCACCCGCGGATTCGCCATCTCGGATTCGTGACCGAGGAGGAGAAGTACGACGCCATCGCGGCCGCCGACACGCTCGTGATGCCGTCGTACTACGAGAGCCTGTCGATGGTGACGCTCGAAGCGTGGGCCATGCGGATTCCGGTTCTCGTCAACGGCCGGTGCGACGTCCTGCGGGGACAGGTCATCCGCGCCAACGCGGGCCTGTACTACGAGTCGTACGAGGAGTTCGCCGAGGCGCTCAGGCTCATCGAGACGGAACGCGGACTGCGCCGCGCCCTGGGAGCGAACGGGCGCCGGTACTTCAACCGGCACTACGCCTGGAGCGTCGTGGAAGGCAAGTACCTGGCGATGCTCGAGCACCTCGAGCGGGCGAACCGGGACGGCCCCCGCCCGCGGGTCGAACCCGAGCCGGGCTGGCTGGCGCGGCGCCGGCGCGTGCAGCCGCCGGCGCGGGACATCGTCGACCGTCTCCCCGTCGGGCCCGCGGCGAAGACCTGGGAGACCGGCGAATTCGACACCACCGGGAGCGCCGTCTCCGGCGCGGCGGATACGCGATGAGCGCGCGGGACATCGCCGTTCATCAGGTCCTGGCGACGCTGGGCTACGGCGACGCCATCGGCAACGAAGCGCTCGGGATCCGGCGGGTTCTCCTCGACGCGGGTTACGAATCGCGCATCTACGTCGAGACCGTGGACCCACGGCTGGAAGACGAAACGGAAGACTACCGGGACCTGATCGACGACAGCCGTCCGGACAACATCCTGATCCATCATTTCTCGCTCGGATCGCGTGCATCGCGCGTCGCCTTCGCGTTGCCGGACCGGATGATCCTGGTCTACCACAACATCACGCCGGTCCGTTTCCTGCTGGACGTTCGCTCGCCGGTCGTCGCACAGTGCTACACCGGCCGGCGGGAGCTCGGCGCCTACGCACCACGCTGCGACCTGGCGCTGGGCGATTCGGCCTTCAACCGGTCCGAGCTCGACGCGCTCGGGTTCCCCCGCACCGGCGTCCTGCCGGTCGTGCCGGACTTCGCGCACCTGGACGTCACGCCGCACCCGTGGCTCGCCCGGCAGTTCGACGACGAGGCGACGAACATCCTGTTCGTCGGCCGCCTCATCCCGAACAAGCGCATCGAGGATCTCATCCGGTTCTTCCACGCCTACCGCCGCCGCTACAACCGTGCGTCGCGCCTGCTGCTCGTCGGCGCGCACGATCTGTTCGACGACTACCGCGCCGCGCTCGCCGATCTCGTCCGGCGCCTCGGCATCCCGGACGTGCACCTGATCGGCCACGTCTCGAACGAGGAGCTGACGGCGCTGTACGACGTCGCCGACCTGTTCCTCTCCGCAAGCGAGCACGAGGGATTCTGCGTCCCGCTGGTCGAGGCCTTCCACAAGCGGATTCCGGTGATCGCCTTCGCGGCGGCGGCGGTGCCCGCCACGATGGACGGCGGGGGCGTGCTCTACGAGCGGAAGGATCCCCGTCACGTGGCCTCCCTGATCAACGCCGTGCTGACCGATGCCGCGCTCGAGGAAGAGATCCTCGCCGCCCAGGACGCGGCGCTCGCCCGCCTGCGGGCACGGGACTTCGCCGGTACGCTGCTCGCGTTCGTCGACCGGGTTCGCACCGCGCACCGGCTGCCGCCGTGCCGGGTCGCCTCGGACTTCTGGCGGCAGCTCGAACGCCTCGAGCGCCTCGAGGCGCTCCGGAGCTTCAGACCGTCGGCGTTCGGGGCGCTGTCCGAGCCGGCGGAAGACCTCCCCGAGCCGCTGCACGGGGCGCCGCCGGAGGCGACGGCATGACGGAGACGTCGTCTTGACGATCAATCAGTGGCTGCCGGCGGCGCATCAGGGCGACGCGGTGGGAGACAGCGCCCGGCGCGTCCGCGACCTGCTGCGCGACAAGGGCCACGAGGCGGACATCTTCGCCCTGTCGATAGACGCGGGGCTGGCGGACGAGATCCGGCCGTTCCGGGATCCGGCCGCGCGCGCGGGCGACGTCACGATCCTGCACTTCGCCGTCCCTTCTCCGATGACCGAGGCGCTGGCCTCCCTGCACGGGCGGCGCGTGCTGCAGTACCACAACGTCACCCCGGCGCACTTCTTCGCTTCGTACGACAGCGGCGTCTTCCGCATCGCGGCCCTGGGCCGGCGGGAGTTGACGACGCTGGTCGGGCGCGTCGACCTGGCCCTCGGCGATTCCGAGTACAACCGCCGGGAGCTCGAGGCGCTGGGCTTCCCCGACACCGGGGTGATGCCGATTCTGGTGAACACCGAGCGGCTCGCGAAATGCGCGCGCCAGCCGGTCCTCGAACGCACGCTCGACGACGGCCCGGCCAACATCCTGTTCGTCGGCCGCGTCGTCCCCAACAAGAGGCTCGAAGACCATATCCGGCTGGCGGAGCACTACAAGCGCTACGTGGACACCGACTATCGGTTCATCTTCGTCGGCCGGACGAACGCCGTGCCCCGCTACTACGCGACGCTGCAGGCCCTCATCGCCCGCTACGAGATGCCGCGCGAGCGGTTTCTGTTCACCGGATCGGTCCCCGACGCCGAGCTGGCCGCGTACTACCGGATGGCGAGCGCCTACGTCTCGCTCAGCGAGCACGAGGGCTTTTGCGTTCCGCTCGTCGAAGCGATGGCCGCCGACCTGCCGGTGCTCGCGTACGGCGCGGCGGCGGTGCCGGAAACGCTGGGAGGGGCGGGGATCTGCTTCACGCCGAAGGACCTGGAGTACGCGGCGGAGACGCTCGGACTCCTGGTGTACGATGACGAGTTGAGATCGTCGGTCATCGCCGGCCAGAGGCGGCGGCTGGCCGACTTCAGCACGGCGCGCGCCGCGCGGGCGCTCGACGCCCTGATCGAGTCACTGACCGCGTGAAGATAGCCCTCATCGTCCAACGCTACGGCACCGAGATCATCGGGGGTTCCGAGTACCACTGCCGGCTCGTGGCGGAACGGCTCGCCACGCGCCACGACGTCGAGGTCCTGACGACGTGCGCTCAGGACTACATCACCTGGGCGAACGAGTACGCGGAGGGCTCCGACCGCGTCCGCGGCGTGACGGTGCGCCGATTCGCCAGCGAGCGGACGCGAGACATCGGCAGCTTCAACGAATACTCCGACTGGATCTTCGGGAACGCCCACACCGCCGACGACGAGCTGGAATGGCTGAAGCGGCAGGGGCCGTGGTGTCCCGCGCTGATCGAGCACCTCGAGCGGCGCCACACCACCTACGATGCCCTGATCTTCTTCACCTATCTCTACGCACCGACCGTGCTCGGCCTGCGGGTCGATCCCCGACGGAGCATCCTGGTGCCGACTGCGCACGACGAGCCGGCGATTCGGCTGGCGATCTACCGCGAGGTCTTCAGCGCACCGGCCGGCCTGGCATACAACACCGGCGTGGAGCGGGCGTTCCTGAAGGCGCGATTCCGAGTGACCGCCGCGGCGGAAGAAACGATCGGCTGCGGCGTCGATCTTCCCGCGCGGTTCACGACCACCGGCGAGCCGCATCCCGACGAGTTCCCCGAGCCCGAAGACGATTCCCTGCGCGCGAACGCCGCCGCGTTTCGCCGCCGGCATCGGCTCTACGAACCGTTCCTGCTGTACGGCGGGCGCATCGATCCGGGCAAGGGGTGCGAGGAGCTCATCGAGCACTTCAGCGCCTACGCCGCCGAGCGGGGCGACGCCGTTCTGGCATTGATGGGAGTCAAGCTGATGCGGATTCCGGACGAGCCGTTCATCCGGTTCGCCGGACTGCTGCCGGAAGCCGAGCGTCTGGAAGCGCTGCAGGCGGCGACCGCGGTCGTCGTGCCGTCGCCCTACGAGAGCCTCTCGTTGCTGGCGCTCGAGGCGTTCGCAGTCGGGACCCCGGTGCTCGCCAACGCGCGCAGCGAAGTCGTGCGGGAGCACTGTCAACGCAGCAACGCCGGGCTCTACTACGCCGACCGCGACGAGTTCGTCGAGTGCCTCAAGCTGCTGATCGGCAACGCGGATCTGCGCCGGGCGCTGGGCCGCAACGGTCAGGCCTACGTCAGGGCGAACTACGAGTGGGACGTCATTCTGCGCAAGTACGATCAGCTCATCGGGGGGGTGAACGCGGCGCGCCCCGGGCGCGGACGCGCTTCCAGAAAAGCGCGAGGCGCCGGCCGCGACCGGGCACGAGGGGCACGGAAGCGCTAGGAGTCTGCGCCGCAGAACGCAGCGAAGCGAAGTGCCGGCGCAGGGTCATGGCAGCCCCCGTCAGTCGACGCGGCTCAACCCCTTGTCGAACTCCGCGACCAGACCCGAGACGAACGGCGCCGACGCCCCCGGATCGGTGCGCGCCGCGGCGCCGGCCCGGCGCCGCGTGGAGGCGCCCGCGCCGGCGCGAGAACCCCGCGGCCGGATCCCGTGCCGCTTGATCATCTCGTTGAGGGTCGTCGGCTTCACGTGCAGCAACTCGGCGGCGCGCTTCTGCACGCCGCCGGCCACCTCGAGCGCGCGGACAATCAGCCGCACCTCCATGTTGTCGATGATCTTCCGGAAGGGAATCCCGTCGGCCGGCATGTCGAAATGGGGCAACTGGAACGACGGGGACGCCCGGACGACGTCGGGGATCAATTCGGGCCCGATCCGCCGCTTGACCGTCAGCACGGCCGCCCGCTCGATCACGTTCTCGAGCTCCCGCACGTTGCCGGGCCAGTGGTAGGCGTCGAGGAGTTGCATCGCCTCCGGCGTCAACTCCAGATCGGGCTTGTTGTTCTCCTTGCCGTACTTCGTGAGGAAGCTCCGCGCCAGCAGCGGCACGTCCTCCCGGCGGTCGCGCAGGGGGGGCAGATCGATCGCGATCACGTGCAGTCGATAGTACAGGTCCTCGCGGAACGACCCCTCTTCGACCATCTGCGCCAGATCCACGTTGGTGGCCGCGATGATCCGGACGTCCACCTTGATGGTGTCCACCCCCCCCAGACGTCTGAACTCCCGCTCCTGGATCACGCGCAACAGCTTAGCCTGGGTCTCGAGGGGAACCGTCCCGATCTCGTCGAAGAAGATGCTCCCGTGATCGGCCATCTCGAAGAGTCCCTTCTTGGACGTGACCGCGCCGGTGAAGGCGCCCTTCAAGTGGCCGAAGAGGTTCGATTCCAGCAGATCCGGAGGCAGGCTGCCCGAGTTGACGGTGACGAACGGCCGGCCGGCTCGCGGCGAGTTGGCGTGCACGGCGCGCGCCACGAGCTCCTTCCCGGTCCCGCTCTCGCCGGAGACGAGAATCGTCGCGCGGCTCGGCGCCGCCCGCGCGATGATCTCGAACACGCTCCGAATGCGCGGACTGCGGCCGATGATGTCGCCGAAGCGGCTCGCCTGCGCGCGAAGGTTCTGGCGCAGGACGCGGTTCTCGCTCGCCAGCCGCTGCTGGGCTACCGCATTGCGCACGACGAGCAGGACGTCGTCGTTCTTGAACGGCTTCTCGATGAAGTCGAAAGCGCCGCGCTTGAACGCCTCGCGCGTGTTCCTCGAAGTGCCGAAGGCCGTGACCATGATCACGGGCGGGGCATCGTCCTGCCGTCTGATCTCGTCGAGCGCTGCGAGCCCGTCCATGCCCGGCATCATCACGTCGAGCAGCACGGCGTCGAAGGCGTCCGCTCGTGCGAGCTCGATGCCTTTCAGGCCCGAGGCCGCGAGCCGTACGCGACACCCCTGGCGCTCCAGCAGGGACTGGAGGATCTCCCGCATGATCGCTTCGTCATCGACGACCAGGAGCGACGCCCCTTCCAGCATTTGTCTCGCCTCGCGATCAGCGGGCCGCCTCGGTGGCCGGCTCCCGGTCAGGGACCGCCAGCGGGAAGGTCAGCGTGAACCGGGTCCCGTGGCCCGGCCGGCTTGCGCACTCTATCGTCCCCTGATGCTCCT
Organism: Acidobacteriota bacterium; assembly: GCA_011523845.1. Taxonomy (GTDB): domain Bacteria; phylum Acidobacteriota; class Vicinamibacteria; order Vicinamibacterales; family UBA8438; genus WTFV01. The sequence continues at coordinate 94,825 of WTFV01000150.1, forward strand.
GCACGACTCCGTAGGTGACCGACAGTCCGAGCCCGGTCCCCTGGCCGACGGTCTTGGTCGTGAAGAACGGATCGTAGATCCGCGACAGATGCTCGGGCGAGATGCCCGCCCCCGTATCGGCCACCTCGATGACGGCGCTCGCCCCCTCGACCCGACTGCGCACGGTGAGCCAGCCCCCGCTCGGCATGGCGTCGCGCGCATTGAGGAACAGGTTGAGGAACACCTGCTGCATCTTGAACTCGATGCCGTGGACCACCGCGGCAGGCGTGGCCAGCTCGCGGCGCACCTTGATGTTGCTCCCCTCGAGCTGATGCTCCAGCAGCACCAGCACGTCGGCAATCACGGTGTTGACGTCGACCGGACCGGCCGTGTCCGTCCGCCCCGGCCGTGCGAGATTCAACAGGCCGTTGACTATCCGGGCCGCCCGGAACGTCTGCCGCTCGATCTTCTCCAGCAGCCGCGTCCTGGGATCTTCCGCGTCCGCATCCTCCAGCAGCATCTGCGTGAAGCTGGAAATGCCGGTCAGGGGCGTGTTCACCTCGTGTGCGACCCCGGCGGCCAGCAACCCGATGGAGGCCATCTTCTCGGAAAGCTGCAACTGCTCCTCGAGCCGCACCCGGGCCGTGCTGTCGACGACGATCAGCATCGTGCCGCTGACCCGGCCCGACGGCGTCAGCAGGGGCGCGGTCGCGGCCTTCACCCGCAGCCGGCGCGCCTCTTCGTGCCGCGAGAGCATGGGCACGCGATAGAGCTCCGCCCCGGCCGGTCGTTCCGCGCGCGCGGCGCTCAGACGCTCGACGAACTCCGTGTCGAAGATCTCGTCGAGCGATCGGCCGATCGCCTCCGCCCGCGGGACGCCGTGCAGGCGTTCGAAGCCGGCGTTCCAGCGAATGATGCGATCGTCGAGATCCAGAACGGCGAGACCGTCGCTCAGCGACTCGATGATGTTCTCGGCGAACTGCCGCATGCGATCGAGCTCGCCCGCCTTCTGCTCGAGCTGCCCGTAGAGGCGTCCGTTCTCGAGCGCGGTCGCGACCTGGGCCGCCACGGCCGCCAGCAGCGCCATGTCCTCGCTGCTCAGGGGCTCGCCGCTCTCCTTGCGGCCGAGCGCCATGACCGCGATCGTCCCCTGGTCGGAGATGCAGGGCACGAAGTAGTACAGGCCACGGTCCCGCCAGAACGCCACGTCGCCGGGAGCGTACTTCCGCCCCCCGATCGGATCGTCGAACAGCACGGTCTGCCGGCCGAGCATCCGGACGCCGATGCTCGATGCGCCGGACAGCGCCGGCGGCGCCCCCGCGAACCCGACCCAGCGAATCGGGTGGAAATCGTTGTCCCCGCGCTCCGCTTCGTCGCCCCTCGGGTCACGGCGGATGAGCAGTACCAGCCGATCGATCCCGAGCGTCTCCGCCACCCGGTTGACGAGCCGTTCGCTCAGCCGATCGAGATCCAGGTCGGTGCTCAGGTCCCGCGCGAACCGCGTGAGGGCGCGCCGGTAGTCGAACCGCTCGCGGTAGTAGGCCCGGTCCAGCATGGTCTGAACGGTGTTCTTGACCGGCCCCGCCAGAAGCACCACGACCGCCGTCGCGAGCAACGCGATGATCGAGTTGTGCCGACCCGAACCGTCGAGGAACACCTCGGTGGCGAGGCGCTCAAGACCGAAATAGATGACGACCATCGCCGCCGCCACCGCCGCGTAGCCGATGCTGCGCTTGACGATCACCTCGACGTCGCGCAGCCGGTAGCGGACGATGGCGGACGCGAACGCCAGCGGAATCAGGCCGACGGGCGCCGCCCAACCGGCCGACGGCTCGAAACCGAGCGCCCAAGGAACCAGGTAGCCGACTGCGAACGGAAGACCGCCGAGCGCGGCCCCGGACACGATCCAGCGGAGCTGTCGCCGCGACGTGATCGATCGGACGCGCCGGAGCGCGACGACCATCGTCGCGAACCCGCCGAGCATGCAGGTCGCCAGGTAGAGGTGCTCCAGGCGCCAGACCCGCTCGACCGTCCGCACGAAGCCGGCGCCGTCCTCCGGGCCCAGCACCGCCGCCGCCTGCACGAGGCCGAGGGCGACCGCCGGCGCATAGATGACCGGGAGCACCCACGCCCCGAAGCGGTGGAGCCAGCCCGGCGTACGCTCGGGAAAGACCAGGGCGAAGTGCATGAACAGGGGAGCCAGCAACAGGGTGGCCACTTCGTCGGCCCAGAAGAAGACCCAGTCGAGCCGGCCATGCCACCCCGTGTAGGAGAACGCGAACGTGCCGAAGAACGCCACCGTCAGCCAGAAGAAATGGAGCGTGGCCTCCCGGCCCGGCTGCCGTACGCGAACCGCGGCGCCGACCAGCAATCCCAGCAGACCGACGCCTGCGAACAGAAGGTAGGTGGGCAGGGTGACCGCGGCGACTCTCGCGAGGGAGACGGTGTGCAGCCGCGCCTCGTTCAGACGCAGCAGCGTGTAGTCGACCGGCGTACCCTCGGCGACGGGGCGCAGTACGCGCAGCAGGTCGGCGTGGCGCTCGACCGGCTCGCCCCGCACCGCCAGCAGCACGTCCCCGGTCTCGATCCCGGCCAGGGCCGCCGGGGAATGCGGCGCCACCGCCTCGGCCAGCAATCCGTCGGGGCTCTCGCGCCAGAGCACGCCGTCGTCCATGCCCCCACCGCCGGCACGAACGACCGCGTTGGCGATGGCCAGGCACAGCAGGGCCGCGACGACTCCGACGGCGAGCAGGACCCTGCCCCACTCACCCCGATAACGGCGAGAGTTGACCTCGCGCTCAGCGCGCTCCATGACGACCGAGAGTCAATGCATGCAAATCACACGCCATACGGGGATCCCGTTGCGTCAACGAACCGCGCGCAGGTCGGAGCGTGGATGGCGCCACACGGCATGCAAGAAAATGGACTTCGATCCAACATGCTGGATCGAGAGGTTTCCACGGCTGCCGGCAGGAATCGCATGCCGGCGCTGGAGCTTCGGCCCGAGCGGAACGCCGGTCAGAAATGAACGACGAGGCCGCCGACGAGTTGTCTCGGCGGATCGACGACGAGCAGCTCGTCGTACAGCGACGCGCCCCGGCCCGGCTCGTGGAAGAGGCTCCGCAAGGCGATGAGCAACTCCCAACTGCTCCCCTCGAACGGCGCGTACGGCAGGCTCTGGGTGACCTGGACGTCGAAACGGGCATCGAGGACGGTACCTGACCCGTCAGGCGAGGCAAACGCCGTACTGACCCGGCAGCGCGCCAGGACGCGCGTCGAGGTCTCCGGGATTACGGCCTCCAGCGTTGCCGCCACGTCATGGAAATGGTCCGTGCCGCTGCGGACCCACGCGACGGCAGGCTCCGCAAGCCCTTCGGCGCCCGACGGAGCCCACTCCGAGCGAACGAGCCGGTAGTCGACCGCTCCGCGCAACCGGTCTTCGAGAGCGTGGTCGAACGAGACCGCCCAACCATCCACGTCGACGCCGCCGGCGCCCGCCAGGTAGTAGTGTCCCCCGGACGCGGGCAGGGTTCCGAGCGGCGCGTGAACGCCGGGAGCGAACATCGCCATGAACTGGCTGTCGACCTCCTGGCTGAACCGTCGCACGCCGATTACGGAACCGCCTCCGAACTCGTGCTCCAGGCCCACTTCGACGTGTCGCACCCGTTCGGCCTGCAGATCCTCCAGGCCCGAAACAGAGGTGTAGGTCCGTTCCGGCGGCAACCAGACGCCGTCGAGGGGCGGAAGGAACTGCTCCCCCCCGGGGGCGGTCATGTTCCGCGACGCGGCTGCCCGTACGCGGATACCCTCGACCGGCGACAACGCAACGCTCGCCCGCGGGCTGAACAGCCTGCCGTCCCGGAGATACCAGTACTGCGCCAGCTCCGCACCGTAGCCGACCTCCAGGGCAGGCGACACGGTCCACGTGTCGGCTGCCTCCACGCGGGCGACCTCCCGCCTCGGGACGCCCGCATCGACCCGTGCCGCACCGTCGAACCGCAGATCGGCGGCCGCGGCGTGCGCCTGCCGGCTGTACGACAGCGCCAGATCCAGATCGTGATCCTCGCGCGGCGCCGACGAGTACCACCCGGCGACGGCCCACGACGAGGTCTGGCCGGTCGTCATGTCGACGGTACCGCGCAACGTCCAGTCGCCGGCGCCGGACGGCGCCACCGACACGTAGGCCACCTGCCCGGGCCATGCCTGGGATGGCCACAGGAAGCTGGGTCCGGCCAACGTCGCCCGCGTCAGGAGCTGAACCTCGCCCGAGATCGGCAACCCCGCCAACCCCGTCAGCGGAGGCTCCAGCGGAGCATAGCCCGCCGCCGTCCAGCGCTCCGCAACGGCTGCCGCTTCCGTGGAGCCGGGAGCCGCCGTCCCGCCCCGTTGCACGAGAGCCGCCCCGGTCACGCGGTCCTTGAGCACGCTGCGGCGCGCGCGACGCAGCCGCCACATCTTGGTGTCCGGCGGTCGGGCAGGAACGGCGGCCGACTGCTCCGGTGTCGACGTGCGGGGCTGCTCGCCGGCCGCCGCCTGCGCCGACGACGCAGCCTCGTCGTCCGCCGTCACGCGCGCGACGGGCGCATTGTCGAACTGGAAGGCGCTCCCCGCGAGCAGGATCTGCCGACTCGAGTCGCCGGATGCGTTCAGGACGACCGGCTCGAAGACCGCCCGGCCCGGCTCGACATGCACGAACCGGCTACTGCTCCCGGCCCCCGTCAGGTGCGTTCGAAGCAGGTAGCGTCCCGCCGTCAACCCGTCGAACCGGAAGCGCCCCGCGGAGTCGGAAACCGTGAGCGAAGATCCGGCCGGTCCCGACAGCGAGACCAGGACATCTTCAACCGGGGCGCCGTCGGACGCGGTGACGATGCCGGCAAGCTCACCCGTTGCAGCCACGCTGCCGCCTGCAACCGGCGGCGACGAGCGGAGCTGCCCCTCGCCGGCCGCAACCGCCGGGTCGACGCACCCGACCACCAGAACGATACCGGCGACGACGACGAACCTGCGGGCCATGTCCTGACGGCGCGCCCCGGCCGGCTCCATCCTGCGAGCGGCGGGGCGGCTGCCGATGCCTCCTTACGACTCCAGCACGGTGAACAGCACGTTCTCGACGATCTCCGCGGAGTTCGTATTGTCCGTGACCTTGATCTCCAGCCGGTAGTCTCCGGCCGGGAACAGCGTCAGCGGCACGGTCTGCCCGGCCACGATCTGATGGCCGAGCTCCAGGTCGAATCCGGGCGGCAGCGTCTGGTTGTTGAACTGCTGCGGGTTCGTCCGGTTGAAGTACTCCTCGCCGTCCGCCGATCGCTGATGGAAGGTGTACTCGATTGTGATGTCCGGCATGGATGCGCGCGCCATCCGGGGGTTGTAGACGAGAAAGATCAGCGACAGCTCGGCCTGCTTGCCGAACTCGTCGTCGAGCTTCGGCACGATGCGGGTGGTTCCGAGACTGTACGGGCTCAGAATCTGCTCGTCCGGCGTCAGCGGGGCGGAGAGCGGCTCGACGAGCTCGGGCACGATGATGGAGCTCAACTGGAGCTGATCGTTCCAGAGGTCCGGCACGTCGACGCGAGCCCGCAGCATCATCATCGTCGCGATGTCGTCGCCCGCGTTGTAGCTGAGGCGGGGACGTCGCTGCAGGCGGTACGCCAGATACTCCTGCTCCTGGCACGCGAAGCGACTGCTGAGGTCATCCGCGAACAGCTCGCCGCAGTACTGATCGATCTGCGCGCGATCCCGGTCGCCGGGGGGATCGCTCTCCGGCGCCAGATCCTCGGAGCTTTCCCGGAGCACGATGTAGACGTCGTACGCACCGCCCGGAACCGCGAATGCGCGACTGATCCGAATCGGCTCGCCCCCGCCGGATGACGCATCCGCGAAGAACGCGTCCTCGAAGACCGCATCCCGGTCGCCGGGCTCGACGACGTACAGGTACATGGAGAGCGTGGGCGCATCGACCCTGGCCGGGTCGATCGACAACGTGAACGGCACGTAGGCATTGCCGTCGGTGCCCTTCAGAAAGTCCGGCCGGAATTCGAACGGCTCGCTGACCGGCACGATCCGGCCGTCGAGCGCAGCCTCGATCGCTTCGAGCATCGAGCGGAGCTCCGCTCTCTGCCAGTCCTCCAGATCGCCTTGGGCGGCGGCGGGCGCGACGGCAAGCAGGGCGACGGCGACGCAAGCGGTCAGGACGCTGGTGCGCCGGACAATGTCATTCATCGGGTATTGATCTCCTGCCAAGTGGACTCACGGTTCAGGCCATCAATCATATGCCACCGCCGAGGTGCAAGTCAAAACCGCCGCGGGCGCCGCAAAGCACTGACTTCAAGGCAGTTATGTGCCGTCACTTCCGTGTTCTCCCATGCTATCATCCGCTTTTCGCTCGCCGCCGTCATGCCCACCGCCCGCCGCCCGCCGGTAGTCCTCGTCGTTCTCGACGGCTGGGGAACGAGCCCCGACCGCAATCACAACGCGATCGCGCTGGGCCGGACCCCCGCCTACACGGAGCTGCTCGACCGTTTTCCCCATGCGTCGCTCGTGACCAGCGGCGAAGCGGTCGGCCTGCCGGCCGGACAGATGGGCAACTCCGAGGTCGGCCACATGAATCTCGGCGCCGGCCGTGTGGTGTATCAGGACCTGTCCCGGATCGACAGGAGCATCCGCGAGGGCGAGTTCTTCACGAACCCGGCGCTGGTCGCGGCCATGGGCCGCTGCGCCGGCGGGCGGCACGCCCTGCACCTGGTGGGTCTCGTCTCGCAGGGCGGCGTGCACAGCCACCTCCGCCACCTGCTGGCGCTCATCGAGATGGCGCGCCGTCGGAATGTCGACCGGTTCTTCGTCCATGCACTCACCGACGGACGCGACACCGCGCCCACTGCCGCCGCGGACGACGTCGCGGCGGTCGAGCGCGCGCTGGCGGACGCGGGTGCAGGACGAATCGCGACGGTGATCGGCCGCTACCACGCCATGGATCGCGACCGGCGCTGGGACCGGACCCGGCGCGCGTACGCCGCGCTGACCGAGGGAATCGGGCGCACCGCGGCGCGGGCCGGTACGCTCGTGGCCGACGCCTACGCGGCGGGCACCACCGACGAGTTCATCGAGCCGGGCGCGATCGTGGACGCCGACGGGATGCCGATCGGTCCGCTGCGGGACGGCGATGCGGTGATCTTCTTCAACTTCCGGGCGGACCGGGCGCGACAGTTGACCCAGGCGCTGGCGTTCGACGAAAGCCGGTTCGACGGGTTCGAGCGACCCTGCCGCCCCGCCGTCTCGGTCACCACGATGACCGAATACGACGCGACCTACGGCCTGCCCGTCGCCTTCGACCCGCCGTCCTTCTCGGGAAACGTCGCCGAGGTCCTGGCAGCGGCCGGCCGGACCAACCTGCGCCTGGCCGAGACCGAGAAGTACGCCCATGTCACCTACTTCTTCAACAGCGGCGAGGAACGGCCGTACGCCGGGGAGGACCGCATCCTGGTGCCGTCGCCGAAGGTTCCCACCTACGACATGCAGCCGGAGATGAGCGCGGCGGGCATTACGGACACGCTGGTCGAGGACCTCGAGAACGGTCGTCACGACGTGATCGTCTGCAACTTCGCCAACGCCGACATGGTGGGACACACCGGCAATCTGGACGCCGCGGTCCGCGCCGTCTCGACGCTCGACGGCTGCCTGGCCCGGATAGCCGGCGCAGTCACCGGAGCCGGCGGCACGCTGATCGTGACGGCCGACCATGGCAACGCCGAACAGATGTGGGATGCGGAACGGCAGGAACCGCACACCGCGCACACCAGCAACCCCGTACCGGTGCTGCTCGTCAGCGGCGAACTCTCGCGAACCCGCCACGCCCTGCGGGACGGTTCGCTGCGCGACGTGGCCCCCACGCTGCTGGCCATCGCCGGCGTCGACGTCCCGCTCGAGATGACCGGCCGCGACCTCCGCGGGTGGGCGGGCTGACGTCCGCGGCCGACTCACCGTCCTCCCTTCAGTCGCCGTCCTGAACGGCCTGGTCGATGTCGTCCGCCGCGATCCGCAGCGCGCGCAGAAACCGGCGGTCGTTCGGCGTCACCCCGCCGGGCACGCCGTCCTCCGCGTCGCGCCGGGCCGGCGCCGTCCCGCGGGAAGCCGCGGGAGAAGCCTCCCGGCTGCCGAACCCGATCTCCGTCTCGAGCGACACGCGCATCTCGTACCCGGCGGCGCGGGCCTTCTCCCGGCACGCCTCGACCTGGGGGTCCTGGGCCACCGCCGCGCCGATGGCCTCGGCGAGCTCGCGCGCGAGACGGTTCACGACGTCGTTCATGCTGTCTCCTCCTCGCCGCACGGGCGGGCCATGCGCGGGGTACCGCCGCCGAGAGAAATCTTGTAACGGGGAACCAGCCGGATGAGGACCACCAGCGGCATCGAAAGAGGACGCGAACAGGGCAATCCTAGACGTCGCCGTACCTCTTGTCAACTGTCGACCACGGGATATGGAGGCTCCCGATCGAGATCCCACTACATCCTGTAGCCGATCCGCACGAAGGGCCCCGCACCGTACCCCGCTGGTAGAATCCCCTCAACCATGGACTCACGCATCGATCGCCCGGGCGCGGCCGCCGGCGACGGCCGCGACCGGCTCGGCGCCCCCGGCAGCTTTCCGTTCACGCGCGGCATCCACCCGACGATGTACCGCGGCCGTCTCTGGACGATGCGCCAGTACGCAGGCTTCGGCACCGCGGCCGAATCGAACCGCCGCTACCGCTACCTGCTCGATCAGGGGGTCACCGGCCTGAGCGTCGCCTTCGACCTGCCGACGCAGATCGGCTACGACTCGGACCACGCACTGGCGGCCGGAGAGGTGGGCCGCGTCGGCGTGGCCATCGACTCGCTCGAGGACATGTCCCGGCTGTTCGACGGCATCCCCCTCGATCGCGTGTCCACCTCCATGACCATCAACGCGACGGCCATCATCCTGCTTGCGTTGTACGTCGCCGCGGGCAGGCGCCAGCGCGTCGATCCGCGCGGGCTCGCCGGCACCGTGCAGAACGACATCCTGAAGGAGTACGTCGCGCGGGGCACCTACATCTATCCCCCGCGGGCCTCGCTCCGCGTCGTCACCGACGTGGTCGAGTTCTGCGAGCGAGAGCTTCCGCGCTGGCACCCGATCTCCATCAGCGGCTATCACATCCGCGAAGCGGGATCGACGGCCGCACAGGAGATTGCCTTCACGTTCGCCCACGCCCTGGCCTACGTCCAGGCGGCCCTCGACCGCGGCCTCGACGTGGATTCCTTCGGCAGCCGCCTCTCGTTCTTCTTCAATGCGCACAACGACTTCCTCGAGGAGATCGCCAAGTTCCGCGCCGCCCGCCGGCTCTGGGCCACGCTGATGCGCGACCGCTTCGGCGCCACGGCGCCGCGCGCGCAGCAGCTCCGGTTTCACACGCAGACGGCCGGCAGCACACTCACCGCGCAGCAGCCGGAGAACAACATGGTGCGGGTGGCGCTGCAGGCCCTGGCCGCGGTGCTCGGCGGCACCCAGTCGCTGCACTGCAACGGGCGCGACGAGGCGCTCGGGCTGCCGACCGAGGAAGCGGCGCGGATCGCGCTGCGGACCCAGCAGATCATCGCCGGCGAGACCGGCGTGACCGACACCGTCGATCCCGTCGGCGGGGCCTGGACCATCGAAGCGCTGACCGATCGCCTGGAGACCGAGGCCCGGTCGCTGCTCGAGCGCATCGACGAACGCGGCGGCGTGCTGGCCGCCATCGAGTCCGCCTTCATCCAGTCGGAGATCCAGGAGGCCGCCTACCGGGCGCAGCAGGCCATCGACGCGGGTGACGCGGTCGTCGTCGGGGTGAATCGCTTCTCGTCCGACGAGACGATGCCGATCGAGACGCACCGGATCGACCCGCGGATCGAGATCGACCAGGCGGCGCGCGTCGCCGCGTTGCGCGCCGGGCGGAATCCCGAGCCGCCGCGGACCGCGCTCGCCGCGCTCGAACGGGCGGCGCGCGACGGAACGAACCTCGTCCCGCCGATCATCGCGGCCGTCGAGGCGCTGGCGACGGTCGGGGAGATCGCCGATACGCTGCGCCGCGTGTTCGGCGAGTACCGGGCCGCGGACTAGTGCTGTGCCACGCCCAAATGTTCGGGTGCGCGGTGCTGGGATTCGTCAACGATTACGCGCCTGTAGACCCATGTCCGCGTCCGAAGATTAGGGCGTGACGGACCACTAGGAGGTTGCTACGGCGCCGCCGTTTCGAGGGCCGGTCGGGCGGCCGGCGCGTCGTCCCCCGCAATCGCGCCGTCCCTGATGTGAATGACCCGGTGGGCATGCCGGGCCACGTCCGGCTCGTGCGTGATCAGCACGATCGTGTTCCCGGCGCGGTGCAGTCCTTCGAACACCGCCATGATCTCGATGCCGGTCTTCGAATCGAGGTTGCCGGTGGGCTCGTCCGCGAGCAGGAGCGACGGATTGTTCACCAGTGCGCGCGCTATCGCCACGCGTTGGCGCTGGCCGCCGGAGAGCTCGTTCGGCCGGTGGCTCATCCGATCGTCGAGCTCGACCAGGCTCAACGCCGCGGTGGCCCGCTCGTGCCGCAGCGCCGCCGGCACGCCCGCGTAGATCAGCGGCAGCTCGACGTTGTGCAGCGCGGACGCCCGCGGCAGCAGGTTGAACGTCTGGAAGACGAATCCGATCTCCTGGTTGCGGATGCGCGCCAGGTCGTCGTCGTTCATCCGGCTGACGTCCTTGCCGTTCAGCAGGTAGTCGCCGCGGCTGGGTGTGTCCAGACAACCGATGAGGTTCATCAGCGTCGACTTGCCGGAGCCGGAGGGACCCATGATGGCGACGAACTCGCCGCGCTCGATGTCGACCGAGACGCCGCGCAGCGCGTGGACGGAATCGGTCCCCATCCGGTAGGTCTTCCAGAGATCGTGCGTATGAATCAGCGGCATGGGTTCGACCATCGGCACGGAGGCTGCCACGCCCTCGGCGCCGCGGGAGCCCTACCCTCACTGACGCAGGGCGGGCGCCTCCGGTTCCGTGGGCTGGTCGTCGCGGCCGGAATCAGACGGACGGAGGCGGCGGCGGCACGATGTCGGTGCCCCCCGGCGCCGCCGGCGGCGCCGCCCTGCGGAAGAAGAACGCGCCCAGCAGGCCGCCCAGCGTCGAGAAGATCGCCCCGGCGATCAGCATGATGACGGACCCGGTCAGCACTCTCAACGCGATGCTGGACGAGAATGCCTCGACGAGTTCGCGTACCTCGGGAGGCACGTCGAGATCGCCGAACTCGAACATGCCCAACGATCCCATCGCCATCTGGACCGGCACCGACACCACCGCGAATACGGCGGCCCCGACGACTCCCGCCAGCAGTCCGCCGAGCGCGCCCTCGCCCAGCTCGAGGGGCTCGGGCTGCTCCCGCTGCAGCAGCCAGGCGGTGACGACGACGCCGCCGATCACCCACAGGCAGCAGCAGTTGGCCACGTCGATGATCGGCAGCGCCGACAGCACCCCGTTGAACCCGCCGCCGATCAACACCGCCTTCGTACGATTCGGGGTCATGTCGAGCTGCCTCCCCGGAGGGTCACGCCGTCGGCAGCCCGTGGCAGGAGCCACCCTGCATTCGAGCGGCGGTGCGTCCCGCCTGGACTGCGTTGCTCCTCGCGGTCAATCGTAGTACTCCAGGCCGAGGTGCGTGATCAGCTCCTCGCCCCGCAGGTGCCGGAGCGTGTTCTTGAGCTTCATCAACTGAATGAACAGGTCGTGCTCCGGATAGAGGTCGCGGCGGTGTATGGGGCTCTTGAAGTAGAAGGACAGCCATTCCTGGATGCCGCTCATCCCGGCCCGCGCGGCCAGGTCGAGAAAGAGCGCAACGTCGAGCACGATGGGGGCCGCGAGGATGCTGTCCCGGCACAGGAAGTTGATCTTCAACTGCATCGGGTAGTCCAGCCACCCGACGAGATCGATGTTGTCCCAGCCCTCCTTGTTGTCGCCGCGCGGCGGGTAGTAGTTGATGCGGACCACGTGGTGCAGATCGTCGTAGAGCGTCGGATAGAGCTCCGGCTGCAGGATGTGGTCGAGCACCGACTTCTTGCTCTCCTCCTTCGTCTTGAACGACTCGGGATCGTCGAGCACCTCGCCGTCGCGGTTGCCGAGGATGTTGGTGGAGTACCAGCCGGACACCCCGAGCAGCCGCGCCTTCAGTCCGGGCGCGACCATCGTCTTCATCAGCGTCTGGCCGGTCTTGAGGTCCTTCCCGGCGAGCGGCGACCCGGTCTGCAGGGCCAGCTCCTCCAGCGCCGGCACGTCGGCGCTCAGGTTCGGCGCCGCGTTGGCGTACGGAATCCCCTCCTTGAGGGCGGCGTAGGCGTAGATCATGCTCGAGGGGATGGCGGGGTCCGACACCTCCAGGCCGCGCTCGAACGCGTCGAGCGTCTGGTGGACGGGCGCCTCCTCCATGTACACCTCGGTGCTCCCGCACCAGATCAGGACCAGCCGCTCGACATCCCGCGCGTCCCGGAACCGGCGGATGTCGTCCCGCAACTGCTCGGCGAGATCGCGCTTGCCGGCCCCGGTCTTCACGTTCGGCCCGTCGAGCTTCCTGACGTAGGACCGATCGAAGACCGCCGGCCAGGGCTGCACCGCCTCGAGCTCCGTCCGGACCTGATCGAGCAGTCCGCGCCGCAGCACCTGGGCCTCGCACGCCGCCTGGTAGCAGTTGTCCTCGAAGATGTCCCAGCCGCCGAAGACCAGATCGTCGAGCCCGGCGAGAGGGACGAAATCCCTGATCAGGGGCGAGCGCCCGTCGGTCCGCTTGCCGAGTCGGATCGTGCCCATCTGCGTGAGCGACCCGGTTGGCGCGGCGAGTCCCTTGCGGATGGCGTGGACACCGGCGATGAGGGTCGTGCTGACGGCGCCGAGACCGGCGAGCAGAATCCCGAGGCGCCCCGTGGCCGGAGCGATCTGGCGGGAGCCTTGCACAGGCGGAGACTATATCATGGTGTTTTGCGGCACCGGATGGGGCGGAAGAAGTGTTCAAGCTGAAGAAGAGCGGAGGTCCACGCGACCTCGAAGTGTCGATGGCCGGTCTCAAGCTCGGCGCGTCCGTGTTGCAGCTCGGCAGCCGGGACGGACAACTGATCGCGGAGCTCGCCAGGGCGGTCGGGATCAGCGGCGAAGCCTGTGCCGTGGCGGAGACGGATGCCGAGTGCGACGGCATCCGCCGCGCGGCGGAGCGCGCCGGGGTGCTGGTGGAGGTCAGGGCCGCCAGGCTCGGGGCCCTGCCGTTCGATCCCGAGTCGTTCGACGTGGTCGTGGCTCCCGATCTCATCGGCAGCCTGCGCATGAACGAGCGGGTCCTGTGCCTGCAGCAGGCGCTGAAGGTGCTGCGCCCCAACGGACGCTGCGTGGTGATCGAGGCGGCCCAGCGAGGCGGCCTCGGCAGCATCTTCTCGCAGCGCGCGCTCGATCGCACGTACCTGATGAACGGCGGCGCCGCCGGCGCGCTCGAGGCCGAGGGCTTCCGGGCCGTGCGGCGGCTTGCCGAGCGCGAAGGCAAGAGCTTCTTCGAGGGCACCAAGTGAGGTGAGCGGAGATGTCCGTGCACGAGCCGGAAAGGGCCGCGCGGGGTTCCGCGTCCCGCGCTCCTGAAGTCTATTCGGCGGACGAGGTCGCGCGGGCGGCAGGCGTCGACCGCCGCCTGGTCGGCCGCCTGATCGCCGCCGGCGAGATCGCCACCGTCGACGGCGTGCTCGTGGCCCAGCGCGAAGCCGTGCGGGCCGTGCAGCGGCTGCAGGGCGGGCCGGTCGTCCTGCGCCGCCCCGTCTTCGGCGGCGCGCTGCTCGATCGGCGCGTCGGGGACTCGCCTTCGGCCGCCGTCTCGGCTGCGCTATCGACCCTGGCCCACGGCGCGGTCATCCCGCTCGCCATCATGCTGACCACCGTGGAGACGACCACGGCCGCCGACCACCCGCCCCGTGCGGACCAGGCTCCCCTGTCGCGCCTCGTGTTCGTGGCCGAGCCGGGACCGGGCGGCGGGGGAGGCGGCGGAGGACTTCGCCAACCGTTGCCGCCCCCGCGCGCGGAACGGCGCGGCGATGACCGCGTCAGCAGCCCCGTGCCGCCGCGCGAGGAGCCGGCCCTCGTCGAACCCGTCGAGACACCGCGCCCTCCGGATCCATTGGAGTCCGAAGCGCTTCCGCGCATCGCCGCGCCGTTGATGGCGATGCGCGCCGAGGGCCGGGAGCTGCGCGGCCTGCTGGAGGCTCCGGCGCCGACCGACGACGCCCCGTCGCAGGGGCCGGGCCGCAGCGACGGCGTGGGAGCGGGCAGCGGGCGCGGCGTCGGATCGGGCGCCGGCGCCGGTGTCGGTCCCGGCGCCGGCGGGGGCGCGGGCGGAGGACCGTACCGCGTCGGGAGCGGCATCTCCCCGCCGGCCATCGAGCGCGAGGTCAAGCCGGTCTATACCGCGGACGCGTTGCGCCGCGAGGTCGAGGGCGACGTCGTCCTGGAGGTCGTGGTGCTCGCGAGCGGCGCCGTCGGCGAGATCCGCGTGGTCCGCAGCCTCGGCCACGGCCTCGACGAGGCGGCGGTGGCGGCCATGCGCCGGTGGCGATTCCATCCGGCCCGGCGGCAGGGTGTTGCGGTCGACGTCGTCGTCGAGGTGGCGATGGAGTTCAGAGTGCGCTAAGGAGCTTGCGCCGCAGAACGCAGCAAAGCGAAGTGCTGCGGCGCAGGGTGATGGAGCGGGGGGATGGGCCGAAACGCCGAGCCGGCGAGGCGTTTCGGGGCGAGGAGGGCAGACGACCTTGGAGATCACGCTGATCGCCGTGACGCTGCTCGCGCTGTTTCTGGCCCTCTCGATGGGGGTGGTGGCGTGGCGGCTGGTCGAGGAGGAACGGCGGCGCTCGGACGCGCGACTCGCCGCGCTGGCGGCCGAGCTGAGAGGCGGCCGGGGCTCGTCCTCCGACCCGGGCAGCGAGCCGTTCGTCCCGGAACTGCCCGCCGCCGATGTCGCCGGCGCCGACGGTCCCGCCGCCGATGTCGCCGGCGCCGACGGTCCCGCCGCGGGACTCGAGGGGCTGTTCTCCCCGCCCCTCGAGTCCACGTCGACCGGCTGGACACGACTGGCGGCCATCGGGGGGGCGGCCGTCGTCGTGCTCTCCGTCGTGGCGGCCACGCTCCTGCTGTCCGGGTCCGACGACGGGGACGCGGCGGCCACCGCGGAGGACGTCCGGCCGCCGCTCGATCTGATCGCGCTGGGGCACACCGAAGAGGGGCCCTTCCTCGACATCAGCGGGTCGGTGCGCAATCCCGCGACGGGAGCAGGCGTCGAGCGACTGTCCGTCGTGGCGCTGGCGTTCGACGAGGCGGGGACGCTGATAGCCACCCGCCGGACGCCGGTGGAGGTTCCGGCGCTCGCGGCGGGCGCCGACTCTCCGTTCGTCGTTCGCCTGGTGGCCGCCGGCATCCGCCGCTATCGGATCAGCTTTCTCCTGGACGACACGCCCGTTTCGCATATCGATCGTCGTTCGGCAGTACCAATGCCAGCGCCCACGGGAGGTCCGCCATGACGAGCGCATTCGTCGGCATCCGGTCGATTCCTCTCCTGCTGGCCGGCATCGTTGCCGCCGTGCCCGCCGGCGTTGCCGCGCAGGACGCCGATCGGCCCGCGTTCCGGTTTCGTACCGGCGTCGATCTGATCAACGTCAGCGCGACGGTCACCGACCGGCGCGGGCGCTTCGTGCCCGGCCTGGACAAGGACGACTTCCTCGTCTACGAGGACGGCGTGCTGCAGACGCTCACGCACTTCAGCCGCGAGCGCGTGCCGGTCAGCCTCGGCATCGTGCTCGACACGAGCGGCAGCATGGAGGGCGAGCGGATGGCCGCCGCACGGGCCGCCCTCGACCGCTTCCTCTTCGACCTGCTCGGCCCGGACGACGAGTTCTTCCTCTATCGGTTCAACTATCAGCCGCGGCTCGTGCACGACTGGACCAACGACCCCGAACGGGTGAGCCGCGCCCTCGGCGGCATCCGTCCCAGCGGCGGCACGGCGCTGTACGACGCGGTGGCCGACGCGGTGGTGATGGCCGAGCAGGGCCGGCACCGCAAGAAGGCGGTGGTCGTCATCTCCGACGGCAACGACACCAACAGCGAGATCCGGGTCCGCGATTTGCAGCGGTTGATTCGCGAGACCGAGGTCATGGTCTACGCCGTCGGCATCGACGGCCCGGGACCATCGCGCTACGGCGGCGGCCGCTCCCCGGCGCCGCGCACCCGCCCGCCGGTGCGCGTGCCCTTCCCGATTCCCGGCGGCGGCGGCGGGGGACGCCTGCCGTTCCCGCCGAACAGGCGTGTGCCCGGCGGCGGCGTGGTGTTCGGCGCGGCCGACCGCGTCAACGCGTCCGCGCTGCGCGACCTGACCGACGACAGCGGCGGCCGCACCGAGGTCATCCGCGACGCCGGCGACCTCGATGCCGCCACCGCGGGCATCGCCGACGAGCTGAGCCGGCAGTACTTCCTCGCCTACCCGGCGCCGGGCCACGCCGACGGCCGCTGGCACGAGATCGAGGTGGAGATCCGCGACACGCGGTACCGCGTCCGGGCGCGACGCGGATACATCGCGACGCCGTAGAGGTACACTTCCAGCAGCCCGTGGCGAAACGCCGCGTAGCACCGAGAGCGGCGAGGCGCCTGCCCGGCAAGGCGCGACGAGGGAGCATATTGGGCATATTCGACCGAGGAGCAACGCCGTCCAGGCGGGATGCATCGCCGCTCGAATGCAGCGGGGCTTTTGCCACGGGCGGCTAGCTCGATGGACGCCAGCAATACCGTCTTCCTCATCGACGGCAGTTCCCAGATGTACCGCGCGTATCACGCGATACGGGGGCTGACCGCGCCGGACGGCCGGCCGACGAACGCCGTCTTCGGCTTCGTCAACATGCTGCGGAAGCTCATCGCCGACCACCGGCCGGCGCTCATCGCCGCCGCCTTCGACGTCCGGGGACCGACCTTCCGCAACGAGCTCGCCCCCGACTACAAGGCGAACCGGGCACCGATGCCCCCCGATTTGCGCGAGCAGGTGCCGCACGTGCACGAGGCGTGCGCGGCGCTCGGCGTGCCGGTGCTGACGCACGAGACATTCGAGGCGGACGACGTCATCGGGACGCTCGCCGTGCAGGCGCACGCGGCCGGTTTCGACGTGGCCATCGTCACCGGCGACAAGGACTTCTTCCAGCTCGTGGGCGACGGCGTATCCGTCTTCAATCCACGCGACCCCGGCACGTGGTACGACGCCGACGGCGTGCAGGAGAAGTTCGGCGTCCGGCCCGGGCAGGTGATCGACGTCCTGGCATTGATGGGCGACTCCATCGACAACGTGAAGGGGGTTCCCGGCATCGGCGAGAAGGGCGCACGCGAGCTGATCGCGGCGCACGGCTCCCTCGACGCGCTGCTGGAGCAGACCGCCGGCGTCAGGCAGAAGCGGTATCGGACCGCGCTGGAGCAGCACGCGGACGAGGCGCGCAGGAGCCGGGAGCTGGTCACCATTCGCACGGACGTGCCCGTCCCGTTCGACCCGGAAACGCTGCGTTACGGCGGCCCGTCGCCCGAGCGCTGCTTCACGCTCTTCGCGTCGCTCGGCTTCCGGACCCTCGTCGCCGAGTACGCGCCGACCGCGGCGACGGTCGAGAAGGACTACGCGGTGGTGCGCTCCGAGTCGGACCTCGCCGCCCTCCTCGATACCATCGGCGACGCCGGGCGGATGGGCCTCGCGGTGCTGGCGGACGCACCGGACGCGATGCGCGCCGACCTGGTGGGCATCGCCCTGTCGGCCGGTCCGGGCCACGCCCGCTACGTGCCGCTCGGGCACCGGACGCTCGGCGCGGACACCGGCCTCGGGCGCGACGCGGCGCTCGGCGGCCTGGCGAAGCTGCTGGCGGACGCCGGCCTGCCCAAGGTCGGACACGACCTCAAGCAGGCCGTGCTGATCCTCGGCCGACACGGCGTCCCGCTGGATGGACTCGACGTCGACACGTTGCTGGCGAGCTATCTCCTGGACGCCACCCGCCCCGGCCATAACCTGGGGGACCTGGCCCTGGAGACGATCGGCTACAAGGCGATCGCGCGCGAGGAAGTGGTCGGCAAGGGAGCGAAGGCGCTCAGCCCCGCCGACGTGCCGGCCGACGCCGTCTTCGAGTACGCGGGCGAGCGGAGCGATCTGGCGCTGCAGGTCGCCGATCGGCTTCGCGGGCAACTGGTCCGCGACGGGCTGGAGGCCCTCTATCGTGATCTGGAGCTGCCGCTCCTGCCGGTGCTCGCCGACCTCGAGCGCGCCGGCGTGCGGCTCGACACGGCCGCGCTGGCCGCGCAGTCGGTCACCATGGACGCGCAGTTGTCCGCGCTGCAGGCGGAGATCCACGCCCTGGCCGGCGAACCGTTCAACATCAACTCGCCCCGCCAGCTCTCGGCGATCCTCTTCGACAAGCTGCAGCTCCCGTCCCGCAAGCGGACCGGCAAGACGAAGGCCGCCTCCACGTCGGTCGACGTGCTCGAAGAGCTCGCCCTCGTCCACGAGCTGCCGCGCAAGGTGCTGGAGTGGCGCAGCCTCGCCAAGCTCAAGGGAACCTACATCGACGCGCTGCCGCAGCTCGTCAACCCCGACACGGGCCGCCTGCACACCTCGTTCGCCCAGGCGGTGGCGGCGACCGGACGGCTGAGCAGCCACGCCCCCAACCTGCAGAACATTCCCATCCGGACGGCCGTCGGGCGGGAGATCCGCGGCGCCTTCACCGCGCCGCCGGGGTCCGTACTGATCTCGGCCGACTACTCGCAGATCGAGCTGCGCGTGCTGGCCCATCTGGCGGGCGACGCCAACCTCACCGGCGCCTTCGAACGGGGCGAGGACATCCACGACCGGACCGCCCTGCAGGTCTTCGGGGCCGACAGCGGACTCGACCCGCACGAGCTCCGGCGGCGCGCCAAGATCATCAACTACGCCCTGCTCTACGGCAAGACCGCCTTCACGCTGTCGAAGGACATCGGGGTCGCCCCCAAGGCCGCCCAGAGCTTCATCGACGCCTACTTCGAAGGCTTCCCCGCCGTCCGCAGCTACCTGGAGCGGACGCTCGAGACGGCGCGCGAGACCGGGGTCGTCACCACGATGCTCGGCCGGAGACGGCGGGTGCCCGAGATTGCGAGCCGCAACGGCCAGATGCGGAGCGCGGCCGAGCGGGTCGCGGTGAACATGCCGATCCAGGGCAGCGCGGCCGACATCCTCAAGCGCGCGATGATCGACGTCCACGCCGCCCTGCCGCCGGACGCGCGGATGATCCTGACCGTGCACGACGAGCTGCTCTTCGAGGTCCCCGAGTCGCAGGCGCAGAACGTCGCCGAGCTGGTCAGGACGAAGATGGAGTCCGCCGTCGAGCTGTCCGTGCCCCTGACCGTCGACGTCGGGATCGGCCGGAACTGGAAGGAAGCCAAGGGCTGATGCCTGGAACGGTACTTGCTTTCCAATCCAGGCATCATGGGCCGATTCCGACTTTTCGCTCTGCTGATCGCGCTTGCCCAGGTCGCTGCCGCGGCCGCGCCGCAACCAGGGTTGACTCTCGCCGGCGTCTACAGCCGCGGCATCGACGTCACACGCTACTGGGTGAGCGAGAAGCTCGATGGCGTTCGCGCCCGGTGGGACGGTGCGGCGCTCTACTCCCGGCGCGGCAACCGCTTCAACGCGCCGCCCTGGTTCGTCGAGGGGTTCCCGAACGTGCCGCTCGACGGCGAACTGTGGGCCGGCCGCGGCGCCTTCGAGATGCTGTCGGGCACAGTACGCCGAACGCGCCCTGACGATGCTGCGTGGCGCAGGGTGCGCTTCATGGTGTTCGACCTGCCCGCGGACCCCGCCGACTTCAACGGCCGACTGCGGCGTCTCCGGGACCTGTTCGCCGGCCGCCAGTCTCCCCACATCGGTCTCGTCGAGCAGTTCCGGGTCGCGGACCACGCAGAGCTGATGGCGGTCCTGGACCGGGTCGTGGCCGCCGGCGGCGAAGGGCTGATGCTGCACGACGGAAACGCGCGTTACCGGGCCGGCCGCACGAACGACCTGCTGAAGCTCAAGCGCCACGACGACGCCGAGGCGGTGGTCGTCGCGCACCTGCCCGGCCGGGGGAGGTACGCCGGCCTGCTTGGCTCGCTGCTGGTGGAAACGCCGGACGGACGCCGCTTCCGGCTCGGCTCCGGTTTCTCGGACGACGAGCGCCGACGCCCGCCGCCGGTCGGGGCAACCGTCACCTACAAGTACTTCGGCCTCACGCGCAACGGCATCCCGCGGTTCGCCAGCTTCCTGCGGGTCCGGCCCGACCCGTGACGCGCGAACCGCCGCCGCGGAACCCGTGTGCGCCCGCTCGGCGCCCGTCTGCTGGTAAGCTGCGCACGACGCCGGGAGCGACCTGACCATGCCGTCGCTGCAGTTCGCTCCCACCAAGTACCTCGATCAGGAGACGCTGCACCGGCGCCGCATCACCTTCCAGCAACTGCCGTTCGAGATTTACGAATCGGTCGAGAAGCTCGAACGATGATCCTCAAGGAGTACCAGAAGCGGGCGCTGGATCGCGTCGGCGAGTTCGTCGAGCGGCTCGCGGAGTGGCGCGACAAGGCCGAGAAGGTGCGCGCGATCGATCCCGACTTCGACTGGGTGCGGCGAGCCTGGGAGAAGACGCTGCGGAGCCGCTCGTACCTGGTGCGCCGAAACGGCCTGCGGGAACCGCTGCCGTCGTTCTGCCTCAAGGTTCCCACCGGCGGCGGCAAGACCCTGCTCGCCACGAAGGTGATCGACTGCGTCAACACCCGTTACCGCCGGCGGCAGACCGGGCTCGTGCTGTGGATCGTGCCGAGCACGCAGATCTACAACCAGACGTTGCGGGCGCTGCGCGACCGCGATCATCCGTACCGACAGCAGCTCGACGTCGCCGCCGCCGGCCGGACCCTGGTGCTGGAGAAGACGAGCGGCTTCGGCCCGCGGGACGTGGAGGAACGACTGTGCGTGCTGCTGTTGATGCTGCCGTCCGCGAACCGCGAGACCAAAGAGCAGTTGCGGATGTTCCGCGACGCCGGCGGCTTCGACCGCTTCTTTCCGCCCGACGACGACGCCGATGCGCATCGCGCCCTGCGCACGCGCGTGCCGAACCTGGACGCTTTCGAGCAGTCGGGCGGCGTCTGGGGCGGACAGGTCAAGACGTCGCTCGGCAACGCGCTACGCCTCCTGCAACCGCTGATCATTCTCGACGAGGGTCACAAGGCGTACAGCCGCAACGCCAGGGCGACGCTCGAGGGCTTCAACCCCTGCATGATCGTCGAGCTGTCCGCGACGCCGCCGAAGGGCGCCAACGTGCTGGTCGAGATCTCCGGCCGCGAACTGAACGCGGAGGAGATGATCATGCTCGTCCTTTCCCCGGTCGGCAGCAAGGTAATGGCTCTCGGTGCACTGATGGCAGCCGTGGAGCGCGACCTGCCCGTCGCTCACGTGGAGTCAATCGGTTACGAGGTCGAGAAAGACGTGCCGGTAGAAATCGAACAGCCGAATCTCATGCACATATGGCTGGAAGGCGATGCGTATTTCCGATCTCAACCGATGCAATCGATGCAAGGGACGACGGCACGATGACTTCTGTCACACAGCCCCGGATCTTCGGGACCGGGCTGATAGCCCTGGACTTGGTGGTTGGCGTGGACCCGGAGACACCCGTGCGCTGTTGGGCGGGTGGGACGTGCGGCAACGTGCTTTCCATTCTGGCTTGGCTCGGATGGGATGCCTACCCGGTCGCAAGGATGGGCGGAGACGCGGCCTCCGAGCGCGTTCGCGCGGACATGGCGCGCTGGGGCGTCCACTTCGACTGGACCACTTGCACTCCAACCACGCCCACACCCATCGTCGTTCAGGAGATTCGACGCGGGCGGGATGGACGCCCCCGGCACCGATTCTCCTGGTCCTGCCCGCGTTGCGGTGAGTGGCTACCGCCCTTCAGGGCGATTACGGTCAGTGCGGTGGAGAGGATCAAGCCGGCGCTGGCGAGTGCGTCGGTGTTCTTTCTCGATCGCTTGTCGCGTGCGAATCTCACCTTGGCGGCCGAGGCATCGGCTCGCGGCGCAGTCGTGGTGTTCGAACCGTCCAGCAGGGCCACGGACAAGCTCATGGCGGAGGGGCTCGCACTGGCTCATGTCGTCAAGTACGCCGAGGACCGCCTTGCCGGTTTCGTGGGCACAATGGAAGAAAGCTCCGCGGCAGTGCTGGAAGTGCGGACGCTTGGGGAACGAGGTCTGTACTATCGCCATCGGTTCGGCCGCGGCATTTCCAACTGGACGCATCTCAAGGCCGTTTCTGCGCCGCGGCTTGCCGATGCTTGCGGCTCCGGCGACTGGTGCACGGCCGGCTTCATCGCCAAGGCTGCGGGCCACGGACAGAAAGGGCTGCGCCGCGCCGGCGCTCGCGGCGTTCGGGCGGCACTACGGTACGGGCAGGCGCTCGCAGCGTGGAACTGCTGCTTCGAGGGTGCGCGGGGCGGCATGTACGCGGTCACGCGGGACGCATTCGAAACTCAGATTGCGGGTCTGCAGGACGGCCGACTCGCGACAATCGACGAGAAACCTGACGGAGGCAGATCGACACAGGTCGTGACCTGTCCGGCCTGCTCACCAAAAAGTGAACGGCTGGTTGGGCGCAAGTAGGACGACCTTCGGATTCCCGGATGCTCCTGACCGTCCACGATGACCAGACCGCGTTCACGGTGTTCGGAGCCGACGGCGGACTCGACCCGCACGAGCTGCGGCGGTGGGTAGCGCGGCCGACATCCTCAAGCGCGCGATGATCGACATGCGCGCCGCCCTGCCGCCGGACGCGCGGATGATCCTGACCGTGCACGACGAGCTGCTCTTCGAGGTCCCCGAGTCGCAGGCGCAGAACGTCGCCGAGCTGGTCAGGACGAAGATGGAGTCCGCCGTCGAGCTGTCCGTGCCCCTGACCGTCGACGTCGGGATCGGCCGGAACTGGAAGGAAGCGAAGGGCTGAGCGTCGAGCGCGCCGCGCCGTGCGGCCCCGTCGTGGTCCTGCCACACCACCGGGGCCGAACAGCGCGACCGAATCACACGTTCACAAACGTCCTCCGCCCGGAACGGGCTGTACCGAGAATCGGCTTCATCCCCTTGGATGCGCCGGCCCATGGGACCTGTGGACTGCTAGTCCTTGTGCATGTCCAGCGTTCCCTCGTCGGAGACATTCTCCGGGCACGCGTCGGTGGTGTGCCACTCGGCCTCCAGATCGTCCTCCCCGAACGAGGTGACGTGGACGTCGAGGGCGCAATCCGGGCCGCCGAAATAGGCGTGGAACACCTCCAGGAACGCGAACTCGAGATCGGCGGTGGAACCGTCCACGGTGCCTGTCACGGGACCCGCGAGCTCGACATCGGCCGGCGCGCCCAGTGCCACGAGCGGCGCGGGCATGGGAGCATCCCAATCACCGGTCACGTCCATGCCGGTCTGCTCCAAGTGCAAATGCGCCTCGCCGGAGACCAGGCCGCCTTCGAACGATCCGTGCCAGTCGCCGGCAATCGACACCGGCTCCGGCTCGGGCGTGGGCGTCGGTGGCTGAACCGGCGTCGGCGCCGTCGGGGCGGGGTCATCATCGCCACAAGCGGCGCCCAGCAGCGCAAAGCAGAGAATAATGGCCCAGAGGGCACGGTTGCTCTTGAACATGAAACGGTCCTTTGCCTTTCTGCAAGCGCCCCGCTCTCCCCTCGGAGCCTTGCCGAGTGGCGCCGCTCACAGACTGAGCGGCGCCGTCTTGAGCAATCCCGTGCTGTCGCCGAGCTGGCCCGGACGCGAATGGAGTCGGCGGTCAAGCTGGCGGTGCCGCCGACCGTCGACGTGGGGACCGGCCGCAACTGGAGGAGGCCAAGGGCTGAGCGTCGAGCACCCCGCGCCGCGCGGCCCCGTCGTGGTCCTGCCACACGTCCCGGGGCCGAACGGCGCGCGAACGAACAGCTCTCTCGAAACGGTCCGCCAGGAAATCCTAGTCCTTGTGCATGTCCAGATCTCCCTCGTCGGGGGAGACGCAGTCGTCGGTGTGCCAGTCGCCCTCCAGTTCGTCCTCCGTGAAATGGACGTGGGCGTGGACTACGCAGTCGTGGCCAAGGACGTCGTGGAACACCTCTGCGAACCCGAACTCGAGATCGGCAGCGAAATCACCACTGTCCTCCTGCTCCACCATGCCTGTCACGGGACCCCCGAACTCCTCATCGGCCGCGTCCGTGCCCATTAGCAGAGCCGCGACCGCCGCGGGCATCTCCTCCATGTGCCAGTCGCCGGTCACCGTCATGTCGTCGTGCTGCTCCAGCATCACATGCGCTTCGCCGTCGATCAGGTTGCCGTGGACGTGTCCGTGCCAGTTGCCGTCAATCGTCACCGGGTCCGGCTCCGGCGTCGGCGTCGGCGTCGGTGGCTGAACCGGCGTCGGCGCCGTCGGGGCGGGGTCATCATCGCCACAGGCGGCGCCCAGCAACGCAAAGCAGAGAATAACGGCCCAGATGGCACGGTTGCTCTTGAACATGAAACGATCCTTGGCCTTTCTGCAAGCGCCCCGCCCTCCCCTCGGGGCCTTGCCGAGTGGCGCCGCTCAGAGGTTGAGCGGCGCCGTGTTGAGCAGTCCCGTGCTGTCGCCGAGCTTGTCGGCCGGCACGCCGGCCTTGTCGAGCACCGTCAACAGCAGGTTCGTATAGGGCGTGTCCGCCGCGTAGGCCCGGTGCCGTCCGCCGTGGAGCCGCCCGCCGCCGCCGCCCGCCACGAGGCACGGCAGATTCGTGTGCTCGTGGAGGTTCCCGTTCCCGATGCCGCCGCCGTAGACGATCATCGAGTGGTCCAGCAGGTTGCCGTCGCCGTCCGGGGTCTCGCGCAGCTTGCCGAGCAGATACGACAGCACCTGAACGTGGTAGGTGTCGATCTTCGCCTTCTTGGCGATGTACTCCGGGTCGTTGCGGTGGTGCGACACCGTGTGGTGCTGGTCGGGCACCCCGATCTGCGGGTACGGCCGGGGGCTCGCCTCGCGCGCCATCATCAGCGTGAAGACCCGCGTGACGTCGGCCTGGAACGCGAGCACCTGCAGATCGAACATCAGCTTCGCGTGGTCCTCGAAGGTCTCGGGGATGTCGACGGGCCGCTCCGGCAGCTCGACGAACGCCTCGTCGCCGCGCGACTCCGACCGCTGGACCCGCTGCTCGACGTCGCGCACGGCGTCGAGATACTCGTCCAGCTTGTTGCGGTCGCTCGATCCGAGCGTCCCCCCGAGGCGCGCGACCTCGGCGGTCACCGAGTCGAGAATGCTTCCGGTCCGACGCATCACCGCCTGCCGTTCGGCGGCGGTGCCGCCCTCGCCGAACAGCCGCTCGAAGACAACGCGCGGATGCGCCTCCATGTCGAGCGGGGTGGTCTCGTTGCGCCACGAGATCGTGTTGGAGTAGAAGCAGTCGCCGGTGTCGCAGGCGATGGCGGTCGGCTGCTCCAGGGCCAGCTCCAGCGACGGCAGGGGCGTCTGCTTGCCGAACTCGCGCGCCGCGATCTGGTCGGCGGTGATCCCCAGCTTGATGTCGGTCGGCCCCTGGCGGCCCCGGCGCTCCCAGGCGTGGACGCCGCTCAGCCAGGCGGCGGTCGCCCGCGGGTGGTCGCCGTTGCCGTCGCCGAACGAATCGGCCTGCCGGTGCGCCAGCCCGCTCAGGACCAGCACCTGGTCGCGGAACGGCTCGAGCGGGCTCAGGATGCGCGAGAACTGGAACCCGCTCCCGGTCTGCGCCGGCACCCACTGCTCCTGGATGACGCCGTTCGGGATGTAGATGAACCCGAGCCGCCGGGCCGGCGCCGCCGCGGCGCGCGCCGCCGAGGACGCGGCCGGCACCATGGCGTCGAGGAACGGCAGGGCGAGCGTGGCGCCCACGCCGCGCAGGAACGTCCGCCGGGGCAGGGCTTTCTGCGTGATGATCATGATTGCGACATCCTCATCTGAAACGGCGTGCTCCGAACGATGCCCAGGACGATGGACGAAAAGCGATAGTCGTTCTCCGCGGCGTCGCGCACGATGGCGCGGACCGCGGGCATGTCGTACGACTCGACGTTGCGGCCGAGCGCGTAGGTCAGCAGCTTCTCGGTGACGGTGGCGACGAAGCGCTCCGGCTCGCGCAGCAGCGCCTGCCGCATCCCGTCGGGGCCCTCGAACGACGTGCCGTCGGGCAGCACGCCGGACGCGTCGATCGCGTCGTTCGACTCGCTCCGCGTGCGCCAGCGGCCCACGGCGTCGAAGTTCTCGAGGGCGAAGCCGAGCGGATCCATCTGGGCGTGGCAGCTCGCGCAGGCCGGGTTCGCGCGATGCCGCTCCATCGCGGCCCGCATGGACAGGGCCGCCCCGTCGTCGGTCGTCTCCGCCAGGGCCGGAATGTCC
>WTFV01000199.1:0-17075 GCA_011523845.1 Acidobacteriota bacterium
AGCGAAGTGGCGGCAGGAAGTCCAGCAAAAAGTTATGGGCCACGGGCAGCGCTAGGAAGCGCGTGGGCGTACAGGAATCCAGTGCCGACGTGTTGGAACGCGTCCTCCTCCAGCGTTCCCAAGGAGACGACGGCGTTTAGGTAGGCTGGCGGAATCAGTGCCATGTTGAGTCCAATACCTCAGCGGAATCTACCATGCCAGATCCGCCGACGAGCGCCGACGAGTCGTGGTGGTTGACGTGACCCGGATCCCGGCCGTCAAGCTGGCGTTCGAGTTTCTGTTGCTCACGGCGGCTTGGGCGGGCACGATGGAACGAGATCGACACGGCGGACGACGTGTGGACCGACCGCGACACGGGCTCGGGCGCCTACCGCAACAGATCGAACAGGTGCGTGTACTTCAGGATCACGCTGCGGCCGCTGCCGGGCAGAATGAAGTCGCCCAGGCCGTCGCTCTGGTTGTAGACGAAGAACAGGCCGGTGTTGCCCTCCTGCAGCCAGCCGAAGCGGAGATTGACCGACCAGAGGTTGGCGCTGTCGTTGTACTGCACGAGGCTCTGGGCGAACACGCGCGGGGAGAAATTGTAGGCGATGCGGCTCGACGCCAAGTTCGTCACGACGTGCCCGGCCGGCAGGTCGATGTCGTTGCGGCTCCAGCGGAGCTCGACGTTCAGCGCCTCGCCCCGCCGGAAGTTGAAGGTCGGCCCGACCACCTGCAGCGTGCCCCCGAAGAACCCGCTCTGCTGGAACCGGACCCCGTAGCCCATCGGGGCCGAGCGGTCCGAGTTGTAGTTGAGGTTGATCTCGTGCCAGTCGTAGGACCCGATGGCCACGGGCACGCCGGAGATCGTGAACGGGCGGGTCACGCCTTCCTTGCGGACGTTCCACGCGGTGATCGCCCTGGAGCTGTCCTCGAACTCCCAGCCGTTGTCCATGTGGAGCAGCGAGGTCTGGATGTAGCCGGTCGTAATGTCCCAGAACCGGTTGAACGTGACGTGCGGCTGCAGCTCCTGAATTCGGAGCCAGTTTGACGGCGGCCGGGAGGTGTTGAAGATCCCGGCGTCCATCTTCCGGAACCCGGTGCGCCGCACGAAGCCGACCTCGGGGTTGAAATCCCGTCCCATCTCCCCGACGCTGCCGCGCAGGCGCCACGCCTCGGTGTTGTAGTCGACCGCCAGGTCGAAAGCGTGATCCTGGTCGAAGTGCCGGCCGCCGCGGAACGGCGTCTCGGTCCTGGCTGCGAACCCCGAAACCATGCCGTTCTGTCCGAAGCCCCAGCGCCCGTCGAAGGCGTAGGTCCGGTTGTAGTTGTCGGTCCCCGCCAACGGTCCGGTGGCCTGGCGGTTGACGAGCAGCCCGCCGATGGTCGACCGGTTGGGGAGATCGTGCCGCAACCGCGCCACGGTGAAGTTGTTGGCGGGCGTCGCGCTGCCGACCGCCTCGGTCTGCATGTTCAGGAAGCCCACGGTGACGTCTTCGGAGACCCTTCCCGACAGCCGCGCGCCGCCGAGGATGGGAATGGCCTGTCCCGCGTCGCCGATGCCGATGCGCCGGCTGAAGAAGAGGTCGGTCTGGCCGGGATCGTTGAACGCCGCCCCGCCGCTGTTGGTCACCGTGAAGGCGCCGGCGTTCTCCAGGAAGAACGGGCGCTTCTCGGGAAAGAAGAGCTGGAACCGATCGAGGTTGATCTGCTGGTCGTCCACCTCGACCTGCGCGAAGTCGGTGTTGTAGGTCAGGTCGAGGGCCAGCCCGGAGGTGACGCCGTACTTCAGGTCGCCGCCGAAGTCGCCCAGCGCGAGCGTGCGGCCGTCCGGCCGGTCGACGCGATTGATCGTTTCGCCGATAACGTAGGGCGTCATCTGCAACGTGCGCCAGAGCCCCTCGGGCGCCCGGACACCGCCCAACTGTCCGGCCAGCGAGACGCGGAACAGGTCGTACTGCCGCGGCAGCGGCGCCCAGTACGCCTCCTCGTTGCGCCGGCGGATGTTGCGCTGAAAGTTGACGCCCCAGGTCTGCTCGCGGCCGGCCGGGAAGCGCAGCGTGCGGAACGGGATGGCGAACTCCGCCGTCCAGCCCACCTCGGAGGTCGCCGTGCGCACCTGCCACACGCCGTCCCAGTTCTGGTTGAAGCCGCCGCCGGCGCCGCCGATCTGGCCGCCGGCGCCGAACCTCCCCATGCCGCTCCCGCCGGCCCCCTCGTTGACGAGCTGCCCGTCGTACTCCTGGCCGGACGGGCTGGTGCCGAAGATGAAGCCGTTCTGCCGATCGAGGAACGTGTCGAGGATGAGCTGGAAGCTGTCGCTGTCGGCCAGCGACGAGTCGCGGCGGCTGTCGGTGACGATGATGGACGCCGGATCGCTGTCGTAGCAGACGACGCCGAAATAGATGGTGTCCGCGGTGTAGACGATGCGGACCTCGGTCCGCTCGGAAGCCGGCCGGCCCTCGTCCGGCTGCGTCTGCACGAACCCGGTGGCGGGCGGGGCGATGGCCCAGGCGGGATCGTCCAGCACGGCGCCGTCGAGCACGGGCGCAACCGCGGACTCGACGGCGGTTGCCGTGCGGAGACCGCCTATCGCGGCGATCTCGAAGCCGGCCGCCGACTGCACCGCCCCCTCGGCCCGTGGGGCGGACGCCTGTTCGGTCGTGGACTGCGCAACGCCCGCGGCCGGCACGCCGAGGGCCGCGACGGCGGCCAGAACCCGCACGGCCCGGAACGCGTCGCGCCGCCGCACGGAGACCGCCGGAACCGCGTCCGAAAACCGGAATCGGGCCCCGCGCCCGCATCGATTCGGACCCCGACGGGCCTGCGCCGCAGGAAACGGCCCCGACGCAGACGACACTGGCCTCGGCATGGGTTGGAGCTGCGTGGCGCCGACAGCCTCAGTCGAGGACGTCGAACAGGTAGCTGTACTTGACGATCACGCTGCGGCCGGCGCCCATCGGCACGTAGTCGAGAAGGCCCTCGGTCTCGTTGTAGACCAGGAACAGGCCGGTGTTGGCGTCCTGCAGCCAGCCGAAGCGGAAGTTCAGCGACCAGAGCTGCGCGCTGTCGTTGTGCTGCAGCAGGGTCTGCACGAACACGCGGGGCGAGAAGTTGTAGCCGGCGCGCACGGCCGTCAGGTTGGTGATGGTGCTGCCCGACGGCAGGTCGATGTCGTTGCGGCTGTAGCTCAGCTCCAGGTTGAAGATCTCGCCGACGCGGGCGCGAACCGACGGCCGCAGGGTCACGATGGAGCCGCCGAAGAACCCGCCGCCCTCCGCCCGGACGCCGGCGCTGACCGGAGCGGACCGATCGTAGTAGAACGACGAGCTCACCTCGGCCCAATCGTAGCGTCCCGGCGGAATCGCGAGACCGGAGACGGAGAACGTGTCGAAGACTTCCTCGCTGCGAACGTCGTACGCGATACCCGCCGACGAGCTGTCCTCGAACTCGCCCTGGAAGTGGGTGTGGAGATACGTGGTCTCCGTGACGCCGTCGAAGTTCAGGAAATGGCTGTACGACATGTGCGGCCGCAGCTCCTGGAACTTCAGGAACCCCTCCGGCCGGGAGGTGTTCTGGATCGCCAGGTCGTAGTTGCGGAAGCCGGTGCGCGTAACGAAGCCGACCTCGGGATTGAAGTCCTCCCCGTTCTCCTTGTAGCCGCTGCTGATGCGCCACATCTCGGAGTTGTAGGTCCCGGAAAGGGCCAGGGCGTGATCGCGGCCGACCAGCCCCGGGGTCTGCGTGCCGCCGTAGAAGCCCGACACCATGCCGTTCTGACCGATGCCCCACCGGCCGTCCACCGCGTAGGTGCGGTTGTAGTCGTCCGGGCGCGACTGCTGTCCGGTGCCCTGCCGGTTGACGAACAGCGCGCCGATGCTGGAACGGTTGGGCAGATCGCGGCGTACGCGGCTCACCATGAAGTTGTTGGCGCCGGCGACGCCGTCGACCGCCTCGGTCTGCATGTTGATCATGCCGACGGTGAGATCGTCGGTGACCTTGCCCGACAGCCGGGCGCCCGCCTGGATCGGGATCTGCGTCCCGGCGTCGCTGATCCCGATCCGCCGGCTGAAGAAGAGCTCCGTCTGTCCGAGCCGGCGCCCGCTCGCCGACTGGTTGTTCACGGTGAAGATGCCGGCATTCTCCAGGAAGAACGGCCGCTTCTCGGGGAAGAACAGGTTGAAGCGGTCCAGATTGATCTGCTGGTCGTCCACCTCGACCTGTGCGAAGTCGGTGTTGAACGTCCCGTCGAGGGTCAGGCCCGAGTTGATGCTGTACTTCAGATCGGCGCCGTACGCGTAGTCACCCCGCATGGTCGCCGCCCCGCCGTCCGCGGCATGGCGGACGCCGGTCTCGCCGATGGCGTACGGCGTCATCTGCAGGTTGTTGGTGAGGCCGGCCGGGGTGGCCAGCCCGGCGAGCTGGCCCGCCATCGACACGCGGTACAGGTTGTACTGCCGGGGCAGCGGGGCCCAGTAGGAGATCTCGCTCCGGCGGCGGATGTTGCGCTGGAAGTTGACTCCCCAGGACTGGAACTCCCGCGCCGGATACCGGACGGTGCGGAACGGGATGGCGAACTCCGCGCTCCAGCCGATGTCGGAGATGTCCGTCTGCACCTGCCAGGCGCCGTCCCAGTTGAGATTGAACCCGCCGGCGCTCCCCCGCGAGAAGCCGCCGCTGCCCGACCGGCGCGAGGAGCCGCGCGAGCCGCCCTCGTTGATGACCTGCCCGTCGTACTCCTGTCCGGCCGGCGTGGTGCCGAAGACGAACCCGTTCTGCTGATCCTGGAACGTGTCCAGGACCATCTGGAAGCTGTCGGCATCCGTCATCGACGAGTCGCGCCGGCTGTCGCTCATGATGATCGACGCCGGGTCGTCGTCGTAGCAGATGACGCCGAAATAGATCGTCTCGGACGTGAACAGGACGCGGACCTCGGTCCGCTCCGTGGCGGGCAGGCCCTCGTCCGGGAACGTCTGCCGGAAGCCGCCGACCGGCTGCGCGGCGGCCCAGACGGGATCGCCGAGCACGTTGCCGTCCATCCTCGGCGCCTGCTCGACGCGCACCGCGCGGACCACCTTGACCGACGACTGGGCGGCGAGCTCGAATCCGGCAACGGGCCGACCGTCGGCGGAGCCGCCGTTGCCGGGAGCACTCTGCGCGCCGACCGGCGCCGCGACGAGGCAGACCGCCGCGGTCAGGGATGCGCAGCGCAGTGACCGCCGCGGCCCGCTCGTCACACGCATTCGCACGTCAGTTGTGTTCATGTCTGGACCTGTCGCTGGAAGACGACCATCCATCGGTAGTGATGGTTGCTCGATGGCGATCATTCTGCCGGGTCGCTTGAAGTTTACCGTAAACGCCGTCAAGCTACCTACTGGAAAACCGTAGCGCCACACCGGGTCAGGCTGCGGAGCCCGGACTCGCAATGTCTCTGCACCTGTCCGTCCTCCTCGTCTACGCCGCGATCCTCATGGGCATCGGCCTGTGGATCGGGCGAACGGTGCGCGGCTCCGCCGATTTCTTCGTCGCCGGACGGCGCCTGGGCCCCTCGCTGCTCTTCTCCACGATGCTCGCGGCGAACATCGGCGCCGGGTCGACGGTGGCCGCGGCCGGGCTGGGTTACGCCAACGGACTCAGCGCATGGTGGTGGGTCGGCTCGGCCGGGCTGGGATCGATCGTGCTGGCCGTCTGGATCGGCCCGCGCATCCGGCGCATCGCCGCGGAACAGCAACTGCGCACGCTCGGCGACTACCTCGAGTACCGCTTCGGGGAGCAGGTGCGGGCGACCATCACCATCCTGTTGTGGACGGGAACGCTGTGCATCCTGGCCGCCCAGATCATCGGCATCGGCTGGGTCCTCAACGTCGTCGTCGGACTCCCGCCGTGGCTCGGTTGCCTCATCGGGGGCGGAGTCGTCATCGTCTACTTCACCGCCGGCGGACTCCTGACCGCCGCCTGGGTCAACGCGGTGCAACTCGTCGTGCTGCTGGCGGGATTCGTGGTGGCGTTGCCGCTGGCGGTCACGGCGAGCGGCGGCTGGGCCAACATCTACGAAGCGACCCGCACCGTCGATGCCTATTGGAACGTCTGGCAGGGCGGCAGCTCGGGCTGGTTCTATCTGGCGATGCTGGGCCCGGCGTTCATCATCTCGCCGGGGCTGCTGCAGAAGGCGTATGGAGCGCGTGACGACCGCACCGTGCGGTTGGGTGTCGGATTGAACGCCGCCGTACTGCTGATCTTCGCCGCCATGCCGCCCCTGCTCGGCATGATCGCACGCTCGGTCGAACCGGGCCTCGACAACCCCGAGCTGGCGCTGCCGATTCTGCTGGTGGACGTGTTGCCGCCGGCCGTCGGAGCGCTCGGTCTGGCCGCACTGTTCTCGGCCGAGGTCAGCTCCTCCGACGCCATTCTGTTCATGCTGGCCACGTCGCTTTCCCAGGATCTGTATCGGCGGTACGTCGACCCCGACGCGGACGATCGGCAAGTGCTGGCCGTGGCGCGCGGGGCCGCCGTCGCAGGCGGCATCCTCGGCACCGTGCTGGCCATCGTCGCCGCGTCCATCGCCAGTGTGCTCGAGCTGTTCTACACCCTGCTCACGGTCAGCCTCTTCGTCCCGGTGCTCGGCGGTCTGTACACCCGCCGCGTCGGACCGCGCGAGGCGATGGGCGCCATTGCCGGCGGGGTGGGAACCTTCGTGACCGTGCAGGTCGTGGCCGCGGGCGAACGGATGCTCGGGATGACCCCGGCGATGCTCGGCCTCATCGGCGCCCTGGTCGGCTGCGGCCTCGTCGCGGCCGGCGGTTCCAGGAACCCGCGCTGACCCCCGGGGCACGTCCCGGGCAGCGAACGGAGCCCGCCGCACTACCGGCGCCCGACCGGGGCGATTCGGCGGGCCGCGGCCCGCACGGGTTCGGGAATCGTCTGCGGGGCGATGTCCCCCGCCGCGGCGTAACGCTCCAGCCGATCCAGCTCGGCGGCGAGCCGCGCCGCGAAGACCGCCGGCGCCCGATCGACCGAGCGCGTCAGGTCGGTCCGCGGCGGGCAACACCGCACACGAACGTCGGGCGCCTGCCGGGCGAACGTCGCCGCGCAACGGCGCATGACGAATGGCTTTCCGACGAGCAGGGCGGAGCCGACTGCGACCTTCTCCCGGCGCAGCGCATGCAACCCGAACAGCACGTTCTCGAGCGTGTTGCCCGCCTCGGTCTCCGTGACGATGGCCGGCGGAGGCACTCCGTCCCGCAGGAGCCGGTCCCTGAAGACGAGCGCCTCCGGTCTGTCGAATACTCCGCGCGTCATCCGGCCGTAGTGGCCGCTGACCAGCACCACCGGCGCATGGCCGGCTCGGTACAGCTCGGCCGCCCGCGCCGGTACGGCGAACGCCTGGCTTCCGAAGACGAAGATCACGTCCGCGCGGGCCGGCGCATCGACAACCGCGAGGTAGTCCCAGAGTGGACCGACGATCCGCTCGAAGTCGCCGGGAGATTGCAGAATCGAAGGCATCGAACGCGTGTCGGCCGGTGCTATCATGAACGGTCCATGGTTCACGCGACGCGGCTTCCAACCGTTCGTGCCGCTCGCACCTCGACGCTGGCCGTCACCGCCCTGGCCGCGGCGATTGGCGTGTTCCCGCTCACTGCCCAGGAACCGGCCGGCGGACTGACGCTGATCACGGCCGAGGGGCGGCGCCCGCTCGAGACGGTCAGCGTCCAGGGCGGCGAGGTGATCGCGCTGGACGATCTCGCCGCGCTGTTCCAGCTCGACATCGGAGAGGATACGGGAGAACGCACGCTCACCGTCGACGCCGGCGCCGGCCCCATCGTGCTGACGGCCGGGCAGCCGCTGGCGTCGGTAGACGGACAACTCGTGTCGCTCGACGCTCCGGCGCGCCGGGTCGGCGGACGCTGGTTCGTGCCGCTCGACTTCGTCAGCCGAGCACTCGCCCGCATCCACGATCAGCGCCTGGAGCTCCGCGCGCGCTCGCGGCTGCTGCTCGTCGGCGAGGTCCGCGTGCCGCGCGTCTCGGCCCAGTACCGCTCGCGCGCGCGGTCCGGGCGGCTGACCCTGCAGATTACTCCCAACACGGCGCACGAGGTGACCGAGGATCGCGGTCGCCTCGTCATTCGCTTCGATGCGGACGCGATCGACGTCGTGCGCCTCGCGCAACCGCGCGGCGCGGCCGTGCGCGCCATCGAGGTGCTCGACGAGCTTCCGGGATTCGCGATCGAGCCGGGCCCATCCTACGCATCGCATCGCATCCTGAGCGGCGAGTCGGGCAACTCGACGCAACTGGTGGTCGACCTGGAGGCGGCGGCGCCCGCGGTCGCGGAAACCCGGCCTGCGGAGCCGGTGGACCCGCGTCCGGATCCCGCCGCGGGCGATGCGGTTCCGGTCCCCGACTTCAGCGCTCCCACGGAGATTCGCACAATCGTGATCGACCCGGGTCACGGCGGCGCCGACGAAGGCGCGCACGGGCCCGAGGGAACGTTGGAGAAGGACGTCACCCTGAGCGTTGCGCAGCGTCTGCGGACGCTGCTGGAACGTCGTCTGGGGGTCCGGGTCATCCTGACTCGCACGGGGGACACCGTCGTCGCCCTCGATCGACGTGCCGCCATCGCGAACAACGATCGCGCGGATCTCTTCATCAGTCTGCACGCCAACTCGGCGTTGCGCGACGTCGTCACCGGCGCCGAGGTCTACTACCTCAGCATCGACGAGTACGGCCAGGAGGCCCGCGAACTCGCCGACCGGGACGGCCGTTACCTGCCGGTGTCGGGCGGCGGCGTCCGCGAGATCGACATGATTCCGTGGGACATGGCCCAGGCGCGCCACGTTGCGCCGTCGGCCGACCTGGCCGGGTTCGTCAGCGAAGCGCTGGGCCGGCGGGTGCCGTTGAGTCCGCGCCCGATTCGGCAGGCCCCCTTCCGCGTGCTCGTCGGCGCGAACATGCCCGCGATACTCGTGGAGATGGGGTTCATCTCGAACCCGGAACAGGAAAGCCAGATGGTCCGGCCGGACTTCCAGACCCGGGTGGCCGAAGCCATCCTGGAGGGCGTCATCCGCTTCCGCGAGCACCTCGCGAGCGAGCCCTACGCTCCGGTCGCCGACGGCGGGGCCGACCGCGACGCGCGCCCAGCGGCCGAGAACCCGGACGCACAGGGTCGCGACTAGGGCAAGCAGTCGGATGGAATCGCCAGAGCCGAAGCGGCGGCATGCTGCACGTGGAAGACTCCGCGCGTACCGGATCGCCGGGAGCGCGCTGCTGGCGTTGACGATCGGCGCCGCGACGTTGACGCTCATCCTGGTCGAACGCTGGGAATCGGCCGCGGACGCGCCAGCCGGCGGGGGCGGCATGCGCGCCGGCGGCAGCAGGAACTCGCCGTTCACCGCGACGATGTTCTACGTGGCCGCGGACGGCCTCGGGCTGGTCCGCCGGGAGATCGAGGTCCCCTACGGCGCCGACACGCTGTCGCGGGCCAGGATCATCGTGGAACGGCAGCTCGAAAGGGCGCCGCGACAGTTGCGCTCGGCGTTTCCGCGAGGCACGCGCCTGCGCGCCCTCTATCTGGCCGACGACGGCAGCCTCTTCGTAGACCTGAGCGGTGAGGTGACGACGGAACACTCGGGCGGTTCGCTCGACGAGTTGCTCACGGTCTATGCGCTCGTCAACGCCCTGACCACCAACGTCGCCGATGTCGACGCCGTGCAGATTCTCGTGGACGGCCGCGAGGTGGACACCCTGGCCGGCCACATCGACCTGCGCCAGCCGCTCACCCCGAACATGACGTGGGTGGTGGACCTGCCTCGCCCGGCCGAGGAATCGACCGCGCCGCCCCCCGACAACGAGGCGGACGGGGAGTCGGCGCCACGGAACGGCGCGGACTCCAGCAGTTGGTAGACTCTCGTCATGGCCACGCCGAGCACGCTGACCGACGCGCCGCGCTTCGACGGGCGGCACGCCGCCGAGTTGCGCGAGACCCGCATCACTCCCGACTACGTGGTCCACGCCGAGGGCTCGGTGCTCATCGAGGCCGGCCTGACTCGCGTAATCTGCACGGCCAGCGTGGAGGATCGCGTGCCGCCCTTCCTCCGCGGCAAGGGCACCGGATGGGTGACGGGAGAGTACGGAATGCTGCCGCGCTCGACGTCGACACGTTCCACGCGCGAGTCCGCGACAGGCCGCGTCGGCGGCCGCACGCAGGAAATCCAACGCCTGATCGGCCGGTCGCTGCGGGCGGTGACCCGCCTGAAGGACCTGGGGGAGCGCACCGTCTGGGTCGACTGCGACGTCATTCAGGCGGACGGCGGCACGCGCACCGCGTCCATCACCGGCGGCTTCGTGGCCCTGGTCCTCGCCCTGCACCGACTCCGCGAGTCGGGCACGATCGCGCGCCTGCCGATCGACGACTACGTAGCGGCCACGAGCGTCGGCATCGTGGACGGCCGACCGCTGGCCGATCTCGCCTACGCCGAGGACTCGCAGGCGGAAGTCGACATGAACGTGGTCAAGACGGGCAGCGGCCGCTTCATCGAAGTGCAGGGAACCGCCGAAGGCCAGCCGTTCGACCGGGCGGCGCTCGACAACCTGCTGGCCCTGGCAGGGGACGCCATAGACCGACTCGTCACCATGCAGCGGGAGGTCGTCGGCGAGTTTCTGTCACCTGCCGCCGTGTGAGGCTCCGGCCGCCGGCCCTGGATGATTCGTGCACGGAAAGGCCCGCCGCACGCTCGTCGTCGCAACGACCAACCCGCACAAGCTGACCGAGATCAGAGGCATTCTCACCGGCCTCGAGTGGACCGTCGAGTCCATCGCAGCGTACTCCGCAGGGCCTCCGCCGGAGGAAACGGGCCGGACCTTCGCGGAGAACGCGAGGCTCAAGGCCAGGCATTACGGGCGCCTGGCGCCACATCTGACGGTCGCCGACGACTCCGGCCTCGAGATCGACGGCCTCGACGGCGAACCGGGAATCCACTCGGCGCGCTTCAACGGCGCCACCTACGCCGAGAAGTTCGACATCATCTATTCTCGATTGCGCGAACGCGGGGCACTCGCCAGCCCCGCGCGGTTCGTCTGTGCGGTGGCGGCGGCCGAGGGGGGCCGTATCGTCTTCGAGGCGACCGGCACCATCGAAGGGCGGGTTGCCGAGGCGCCGGCCGGAGAGGGCGGCTTCGGCTACGACCCCATCTTCCACGTCCCGCGATTCAACTGCACGCTCGCCGAGGTATCGGCCGAGCGCAAGGCCGCGGTGAGCCACCGCGGGCAGGCCTTCCGCAGGCTGCGCGAGTTCATGGTGTCTCGCGGCGACCCGCAGCAGGCGCGACCCCGCACGGCGGGTGCGGCGCGGTTCACGCAGTGAGCCGGTGCGGCGTCTCGACCGCGCCGGCGGACGGCGCACGCTTCGGCAGGACTACGGTGAAAACAGACCCGCCGCCCGGGCGATGGGCCGCCTCGACGGTCCCCTGATGCAGGGTCACGAGATGCTTGACGATGGCGAGGCCGAGCCCCGTGCCGCCCGGATTTCGGGATCGCGAGTGCTCCACGCGGTAGAAGCGCTCGAAGACCCGCGCCAGGTCGGTATCCGGGATGCCGGGCCCCCGGTCGGAGACCCGCAGGACGACGACGGCTTCCGCATCCTCGACCCCGGCGTCGAGCTCTATCGCGCTCCGGGCCGGTGCGTAGTGGGCGGCGTTCTCGACGAGATTCTTGATGATGTCGTGGATCTTGACCGGGTCCGCCGCCAGCCGCTCCGCGCCCGGCTCGATGCGCGGCGCGACCCGCAGTTGCTTCGCCTCCAGCACCGGGGCCAGCTCCGCCGCGACGCTCGAGAAAACCGACGCCGTGGCGCACGAGTCCAGGCGCAGAACCTCCTGTCCGGCGTCGAGGCGGGCCAGCCGCAGCAGATCCGTGACGAGGCGCTCCATGCGCGTCGTGTGACGCGCGACGATGTCGAGGAATCGCTGGCGTGACGCGGGATCCGTCTCGTCGGCCAGCGCGTCGACGGCGCCGCGGATGGCCGTCAGCGGCGTCCGCAGCTCGTGTGAGACGTTCGCCACGAAGTCCTGCCGGATCTGCACCGCACGGCGATAGTCGCCCACGTCGTGCAGCACGATCACGACGCCGGGGTCGTCCTGCTCGGTGTACGGCGCGGCGCTCGCCAGACACACTCTGACCGGCTCCGTGCTCAGCGTGATCTCCGTCTGGCTGGAACCGCCCACCTCCAGAGCGCGCCCGATCTGCTTCGCCACTTCCGGGTGGCGGATCAACTCCACGTAGTGGCGATCGACCGGCGTCTCCTCGATCTGCAGCAGTCTGCGCACCGCGTCGTTGGCCATCTTCACCCGACCGCGGGCGTCGACGACGAGCACGCCCTCGGTCATGGCGGCGAGAATCGCATCCGTCAGGCGGCGGTTCCGCGACAGCTCCGCGAGGCGACGGCCGAGCTCCTGCACGGATGCATCGAGGGCGCGGGCGACAGTGCCTATTTCGTCATCCCCGTACGCACCGATCTGGGGGCTCGGATCTCCTGCCGCGTACCGCCGCGCCACGGCCGCTATCGCGCTGACGCGCCGGCTCATCGCCGCCGACGTGACCCAGGCGAGGACGAGAGCGCCGGCCAGGGCCAGGAGCAGGCCGACCGCGGTACCCCGCTGCACCGACGCTATCTGATCGTCGACGGCGGTCAACGGGAGCGCCAGCCGCACGAAACCCACACGGGGATGCTCGACCCGCACGGCTGCGTACAGCAGATCGCGCTCCACCGTCGTGCTGTAGCGGCGCGTCACGCCGATCCCCGCGGAGCGCGCGAGCTCGATCTCCGGTCGGGCCCCGTGGTTCTCCATCGCGGCGAGCGAGGCGCCGTCCTCGGCGGTGTCGCCGACGACCCGCCCGCCTGTCTCGATGATGGTCACTCGCGCGCCGAGGCTGTCCCCGAGCGAGTCCGCTTCGCGATCCAGCTCCGCCACCGCAGGCGCGGTTCCGCTACGAGCCACGAGATCGGCGACGAGTCGCGCCTCGGCGACCAGATCCGTCGCGATCCGGTCCAGAAGCTGCCGCTCCAGCAGCCAGGCCACCAGCGCGGCGGCCAGCAGCAGGCTGAGGCCCGCAATGCCGAACGCCGCGAGAAACAGCCGCGTGCGGAGCCTCATGATCCGGACGTCAGACCCGGATTCTCCTCGACCAGCTTGTACCCGAACTGCTTGACGGTGACGATGGCGTTCGCCAGCACGGGCAGCTTTTCGCGCAGCCGGCGGATGTGCACGTCGACCGTACGGGTGCCGCCGGTGTAGATGTAGCCCCACACGTCCGAGAGCAGGACGTCGCGGGAGAGCACCCGGTCGCGATGCTCGATGAGATAGCGCAGGAGCAGGAACTCCTTCGCGGTCAGCCGGACGTCGCGTCCGTCACAGGTGACGACGTGTCGATCGGTGTCGACGGTCACGAGACCGAAGCGGAGCAGGCTTCGCGGCGGTTCCCCGCGCCGCGCCCGGCGCAGCACGGCCCCGACGCGCGCCACCAGCTCCTTGGGACTGAACGGCTTGGTAACGTAGTCGTCGCCGCCGAGCTCCAGGCCGACGATGCGGTCGGTCTCGTCGGTCTTGGCCGTCAGCATGATGATCGGCACGCTCGACGTCTGCGGATCGGCACGTAGCGAACGGCACACGTCGAGTCCGTTGCGACCCGGCAGCATCAGATCGAGAACGACCAGCGCCGGCGGCCGTTCGCGGACGACCGGCATGACCTGCGCACCGGAGGTCAGAATCTCGGACGCGTACCCCGCCTTGTGGAGATGGTGAGCCACCAGCTCCGCTATGTCCTGATCGTCCTCTACGACAAGCACCCGATCCGCGCCGTCGCCGGATACCG
Source organism: Acidobacteriota bacterium (assembly GCA_011523845.1). GTDB lineage: Bacteria > Acidobacteriota > Vicinamibacteria > Vicinamibacterales > UBA8438 > WTFV01. Next base: position 13,844 of record WTFV01000199.1, read on the forward strand.
ATTCGACGAACGGGGGTCCCGGATCGGACGCTACCGTGGCCAGTGGTTGGGTGCTCAGTGGGCCTCCTTCCCCTCTTGTGCATGGTGTCGGACATCGCAGCCGGACACCATGAAGATCACCTCTTCGGCGATGTTGGTGGCGTGATCGCCAATCCGCTCGAGATGGCGGGAGATCAGGATGAGCTCGAGCGCCGGCTCCGTCGTGGCCGGGTTCTGCACCATGTAGCGCAGCAACTCGCGAAACACCTGGTCCTTGAGCCCGTCGAGCACGTCGTCGCGGTCCAGCACATCGTATGCCAGATCCGTGGCGTGCCGCACGTAGGCGTTCAGCGCGTCCCGCAGCATGCCCTGCGCATGGTCGGCCATGCGCGGGATGTCGATGAGCGGCTTGACCGGCGGATGCTGCAGATATCTGAAGGTCGCCTCGGCGATGTTGACGGCCACGTCACCGATGCGCTCGAGATCCCCGTTGATCTTGACGCCCGAAACGACGACCCGCACGTCGGTCGGCGAGGGCTGATGGTTGACCAGCAGGCCGTAGCAGCGCCTGTCGATCTCCATGTGCAGGCGGTTGATCGGCTCGTCGCCGCGAAGAACCCGCTCGGCCAGACTCAGATCGCTCTCGACGAGCGCCCGCACCGCCGCGCGCGCCTGCTCTTCCGCTTCGCCACCCATGGCAAGCAGGCGCGTCTTCAACTGGTTGACTGCATCGGCAATCCGCGGTGCGGGTCCATGAACCGAATCCAACTCGCATCCCTTCGGGACCTGGGAGTCCGTGGCGAAACCCGCGGAAGACGCTGAGCCGCCGCTCGTCCGAGCGTATCCCAGCGCCGTCCGGGCAGCAACACGGAGCCCGCTCGACGGCTCCACGATGAACAGGCGCGTCGCTCCGTCGTCCTTGCCACCGGTCGAGGTTGCCGGACCGAATCGGCACGACTCCAGCCGGACCCGTTTGCCGGGTCATGACGAAGGAGTAAATCGTGCGTAAACCGCACCCTTGGGACGAACGGGATCAACATCCCGCCAGGGTCTCGATCAACAGATCGAGGACGTCGTTCACCTCGCCGGGGTCGCGCACCCGATACCGCGCGCCCGTCGGCCGGTCGCCGTGCTCGACGACGATGGGAACCCCGGACCCGCACAGCAGCTCGAACGCGTGCTCGTCGGTCTCGTCGTCGCCGATGTAGACCGCCGCCCCGGTGTCCAGCGAAAGGGCATCGACCAGCCACGCGACGGCGCTTCCCTTGTCCCAGGCCACGTCCGGACGCAGCTCGAACACCTTCTTGCCCCGTTCGCGGCGCAACGCGGAGTAGCGCCGCGCCACGGCCGCGACGACCTTCTCGACAACGGCCGTTTCGCCCGCGTCGACGAGTCGGTAGTGGGTGGAGACGCTGTATCGCTTGCGCTCGACCAGCGCGCCCGGCACGCCGGACAGGCCGTGCCGAAGGTCCGTCTCCGCGTCGTCGAGGGTGGACAGCACGGTTTCCGCCGCCTCGTACCGCAGGCCGCTGCCGACCGGCCCCTCGATGTCGAGACCATGGCAGCCGGCGTAGCCGACCTCGTCGAGCTGGACGAAGCCGCGCACCACCGCCACGTCGCGGCCGGTGACGATGGTGACGGGGCAGGAGGCGGCCAGACGCGAGAGCCTCGTCCGGTTCGAAGCGCTCAGCGTCGCGTGCTCCGGCCGGTCGGCGATCGGCGTCAGAGTGCCGTCGTAGTCGAGAAACACCCCGGCGTTCCCGCGAGTGACGGCCGACAGCCACCCGGCGCGCACATCCGGATCGAGGGCCCACGGAAGCGCGTGCGTGGTTCGCCTCTCGACGCGCGCGGGGCGCGGCAACGCCTGCGGACCGGTGCTGGACATCCTCTCGTGCCGCGGCGTTCTAGCGGGAGAGGCGGGCGGCCACCGCTTCGGTCTCGCTCCATACGCGCAGGAGATTCCCGCCCCACAGCCTGGCGATGTCCTCCTCGCTGTAGCCGCGCCGGACGAGCTCGACGGTGACGTTCAGCGTCTCGCTCGCGTCGCTCCAGCCGAGGATGCCGCCGCCGCCGTCGAAGTCCGAGCTGATCCCCACGTGCTCCATGCCTATCAGGTTCACCGCGTGGTCGATGTGATCGACGAAATCGGCGACCGTGGCATCCGGGTAGCGCGCGTCCAGCGCCTCCATTCTGCCGATGTAGTCCTCGTACGGCTCGGCCCCGAGATCCTCGGGCTGCTGGCCCGGAATCATGCCGAACGCGGCGCGGATGCTCCGATACTCCGCCGCGCGGCGGGCCGCGGTCTCGGACAGAAAGGCCCCCAGGGCCACGGTCTGCACGACGCCTCCGTTGTCGGCCAGGGCGCGGAGCTGCTCGTCGTCCAGGTTGCGGGGATGCGGCATCAGGGCGTGCATGCTCGAGTGGGACGCGATGACGGGCGCTTCCGAGAGGCGCACGGCATCGAGCATCGCCGCCTTCGAGATGTGCGATACGTCGACCATGATCCCGAGGCGGTTCATCTCGGCGATCACCTCCTCGCCGAACGCGCTCACGCCGTCGTGCTCGGCCGCCGTGTCCCCCAGCGCCTCGCGGGGCGTCGCCGAGTCGGCGATGTCGTTGTGGCCGCCGTGGGCCAGCGTCATGTAGCGCGCGCCGAGCTCGTGGTAGGTCGACAGCAGCGACAGATCGCGGCCGATGACATAGCCGTTCTCGATGCCGATCGCCGCCACCAGTCTGCCGGCGTCGGCGATTCGCTCCACGTCGGCGGGGGTGTACGCGATCTCGATCTCGTCCGGATAGAGCTCCTCCGCCATGCGGTGGATGGCCTCGAACTTCGTCATCGCGTCCGCCCTGGCCTGCGCCTCGTTCTCGGGCGTGCGCTCGGACTGACCGACGTAGACGATGAAGAACCCGGCGTCGAGCCCGCCGGCGCGCATCTTCGGCAGGTCCACCTGAAAGTCGCCGGACACGCCGGGATCGACGGCCCGGGTGGCGAAATTGAGCGGGATGTCGATGTGCGTATCCAGCGTCAACACGCGCTCGTGGAGGGCGGTCGCGCGTGCCGTGACCGCCCGTTCCTGCCGCTCTTCCGGGCTGCCGCACCCTGCCGAAAGCGAGAGGGCGAGTACCGGCACCAGGGCGGCGGTCGTCGTGCGGACCATTGCAGACTCCTGAAAACCCATGAGGATACCACTGCGAGCCGCACGGAGACGGTTTCCGGGGCCAGGTGTCTGCGCCGTGCAGCGGGGCAGAC
>WTFV01000199.1:17175-120989 GCA_011523845.1 Acidobacteriota bacterium
GCCTGGACAGGCCCGGTTGGGCGGAAAGCGGAGCCGCACGGCGACGGTTTCCGGGGCCAGGTGTCTGCGCCGTGCAGCGGGGCAGACGCCTGGACAGGCCCGGTTGGGCGGAAAGCGGAGCCGCACGGCGACGGTTTCCGGGCTACGCTGGTACGTATGGAAGCCCGCCTCCGTCCCCATCAATCGCTCGCCTCGTCCACGCCTCCGCTCGCGGAAGCCGGACCGCAACAATGCTCACCTCGCAACCCGTACCGGCGGCTCTTCTCGTTGCCGCAGGATCTGCACTACCTCAACTGCGCGTACATGGCGCCGGCCTCGAAGCGGGTCACGGACGCCGGACATCGGGCGCTGGAGCGCATCCAGGTCCCGAGCCGCCTGGAGACCGCCGATTTCTTCGAGCCGAGCGCGCATGTCCGGCGGCTGTTCGCGCAACTCGTTCACGCACCCGACCCCGACCGGGTGGCGGTCATTCCGGCCGTCTCCTACGGAATGGCGACCGTAGCCCGAAATACCCCGCTCGCGCCGGGACGGACCGTCGTGGTGGTCGAGGAACAGTTTCCCAGCGCGGTCTACACCTGGCGGCGGGCCTGCCGGGAGGCCGGGGCCGAGTTGCGCACCGTCGCGGCGCCTGCAACCGCGGGCTCGCGGGGGGAGGCGTGGAACGCCGCCCTGCTCGACGCGATCGACCACCGGACGGCGGCCGTCGTGCTGCCTCCGCTGCACTGGACCGACGGCCTGCGGTTCGACCTCGACGCCATCGGCACGCGGGCCCGAGCCGCGGGTGCGCGGTTGATCGTCGACGGCACGCAGGCGGTCGGAGCGCTCCCGTTCGACGTCACCCGCGCCCGCCCCGACGCGCTGATCTGCGCCGGTTACAAGTGGCTGACCGGTCCCTACTCGCTCGGCGTCGCGTGGTACGGCCCCTCCTTCGACGGCGGCATCCCCCTCGAAGAGAACTGGATCACCCGCCGCGGCAGCGACCGCTTCAACGAGCTGGTCGACTACCGCGACGACTATCAGCGCGGCGCCATCCGCTACGACGTGGGCGAACGCTCGAACTTCGTCCTGCTGCCGATGCTCGAGGCGGCCCTGGAGCAGGTCCTCGACTGGGGACCGGCAACGGTTGCCGCCCACACCGAATCGCTGACCCGCCCGGCGGTCGAGCGGCTCCGCGCCCTCGGCTGCCGCCTGGAGGATTCCCGCTGGCGCGCCGGTCACCTGTTCGGGGTGCGCCTGCCGGCCGGCGTCGACCTCCCCCGGCTCGGCCGTGACTTCGCTGCGCGCCAGGTGTCGGTATCGCTGCGCGGCGGGGCCATCCGCATCGCGCCGCACCTGTACAACGACGCGGGCGACCTCGATGCGCTGATCGACGTCGTGGCGGGTGCGGTACGCGCCTGAGCGGTTGGTTGTCGACGAAGCGGCGCTACGAAGAACGATCCGTCTTCCGGGCCGGTCGATTCCGGCCGGCGTCAACGAGGAGCTTCGGGCCAGGGCCCGGCCACGACCCGATCGAGCGGCCCCAGGGCCGGCCGCGGACGATAGGCTTCCCGGGTCGCCAGGTCGTAGGCGTCGCCCGGCGCCAGCAGGTAGAACAGCCCGCCCGAGTCGAGCCGGCGCTCGTGGTCGTAGATTGCCACGTAGCTCCGCCCGATGACCTCGAACCGGTCGCCGCGCACGACGATCGCGGTGTCCTCGTCGATGCCGATGCCGAGCAGATCGGGGCGTGCGCGAATCACCTCGAGGAGGTCGAACTGCCGGTTGCGCCGGAGCAGGTGCTGGTCGATGCCGACACCCCGGAGGAACCCGAACCCCTCCTCGTGATCCCCCATCATGATGGTGTTGGTCCGGGTATCGCCGCGCACGAGGTACGAACCCAGGATCGTGGCGCCGGCCGAGGATCCGCCGACCACCCCGCCCCGGGCCAGCACCTCCTGCAGTTCGTCGTGGACCCTCGTGTGCAGGTACGCGTCGGCCAACCGCCACTGACGGCCGCCCCCGAACCAGACGCCGCGGGCACGGCGCAACGGCGCGACGAACGCCGGCGAGTTCGCCGTGTCACGGTCGGTCGTGTGCAACACCGTCAGATCGCGGGCCCCGGCGGCGCGAAACGCATCGACACCCCGCCAGGTCTGCCCGTACGACTCCGCGCCGCCCGCGGTCGGGATCAGGACGACGGGCGCATCCGTTCCGCCTGCAAGATCCAGGAAACGCTCGACGATGGCCGGATCCTGCAGGTTCCCGCCCACGAGCAACAGCGCGCCGTTCGCCGGCCCGACCTGTTGCGCCGCACCCGGCGCCGCAACGGCGGCCAGCGCCGCCACCGCCGCGATCAGCCGCATCGCCGCCCGCGGCATCAGCGGCCTCCGCCGTGGTCGGGAATCAGCTCCAGCAGCGAGAGCGGGTCGACCCGGGCGTCGTTCAGGCGCACCGTCCAGTGCAGGTGGGCTCCGGTAACGCGACCGGTCGCACCGACCTTGCCGACCACCGCGCCCCGGCGGACGCGGTCGCCCTCGGCGACATCGATCGCCGACAGGTGCGCGAAGAAGGAGTAGAGGCCCCAGCCGTGGTCGATGATGACGACGTTGCCGGAGAAGTAGAGATCGGTCGCCAGTACCACGACCCCGTCGTTCGGCGCCTTGATCGGCGTCCCCCGCGCCGCGCGAAAATCGGCGCCGCTGTGCGGGTTGCGCGGCTGGCCGTTGAAGACGCTGCGACGGCCGAAGGCGCTGTTGGCCCGCCCCGGCACCGGCCGCACGAATCCGTCCCGCCAGTACCGCACGGCGGTCGATACCGGAAACAGCGCCGCCAACTGGTCCCTCTCGCGCAGGATGCGTTCCACGACCTCCGGCGGCGGGTCGACGTAGCGCGGCTCGACGGTCAGCCTCCGGGTCGCGAACTGCTTGGGCTCGACGGCGAGCGTGTAGTCGGTCTCGGCACTGGACCCGTCGACCGCCGTCGCACGCAACGCAACGTCGTGATCTCCGGGCTCGACATCGAGATCGATGCCGACGAGCGTCGACCACACGTTGGCCGGCCCGGCCGGAAAGAACCGCAACGCCGCGCCGAAGGCGGAGGCTTCGAGCGCGGCGGGCGCCTCGGACGTTCGAACGTGCAGGACGACGATCTCTCCCGGATGAAGGGCTCGCGCCCGGTGCGTGACGTTGACGATGAGATCCGCTGCACCCTGGCCGGCCGCCCCGGACGGTCCGCCGAGCAGCAGCACGGCAACGACCGTACATGCCGCGACCGCGGTGAACCGGCGTGACGCGAGACGAGACAGCGGCTGCCGTTCCGATTTCTCCATGGCTCCTGCAGACTCCAGCTCGGCGCCGTCGCGCCTGTGTCGTTCCGCGGCGCAGACTCCTAGCCGCCGAAGAGCGTCACGCCGAACAAGCGGGCCATGACCACGATTGCGGTCAGGGCCGTGAACACGACGAGGCTGAGCCAGGCGAAGCCCCGCACCAGGGCCGACGGATAGAATGCCGTGTCGGTTTTCGGGATCACCGTCACGCAGTAGTACACGTTCAGGAAGAAGATGACCGGCGCGACGAAGAACGCCAGCGCCGACGAGACCAGCACCAGGAACACGGGCCGCGGCAGCCCGGCGAGGATGAGCACGGACGCGATCAGCGAGTAGAACATCGTGATCCGGTAGATGTTGTACTCGGACGCGGCGGTCTTGCGGTGATCGTCGGTCAATTGGTCGGCGGCGATGCCGGGCAGCGCCGCCGTGGCCCGGAACAGGTTCCGGCAGCAGGCCCCGACCACGCGCGGCCACCCGTCGAAATAGTTGAACGCGGTCGAGAAGGTGGCCGCGAACGCGCCCAGCAGGAAGATCAGCATCATGCCCGGCCCGATGCTGTCGGTGAAGATGCGGGCGATCTCGCCGATCACCGCGTTCCCGGCCACCTCGGCCGGATTGCCTTCCTCCCAAAGCCAAATGGCTGCCAGCAGCAGGAAAATCACCGCGAGCACGAACGACACCACGTGGCCAAGGGTGAAGTCCCACAGTCCGATGCGGAACCAGCGCCGGCAGTACTCCTGCGCGTGCGCGGGCAGCCTGGAGACATCGACCGCCAGGTCCTTGCCGGTCGAGCCGCCGAACGGATCGAACCGCTTCGCCAGCCCGTCCCGCTCGAGCTGCTCGCGGATGCGTCCCATGCCCACCCGCTTCGCCTTCCCCCACTCCGACGCCTGCAGAGAAACGTCGATGCCGGTCGGCAACAGGCCGAGGAACGCGGCGATGACCAGCCACGAGCCGGCGGGCGTCTCGAAGACGAAGAAACGACCCATCGCCGACATCGGCGCCGGCTCGAACACGTAGACCCCCACGGTCGAGACGAACAACAGTCCGGCCAGTACCTTCGTGGACAACTCGACCGCGGCATAGCGCCCGTAGAGGAGGATGCCGACCGACAGCGCCCCGAGCCCCAGCCCGTAGACCCAGGAGGGCAACCCGAGGCCCAGGTACTCGGAGAAGACGTAGAACAGCACGGCCGCGGCGGCAGCGAGCCGCCCCGCCTGGCCCAGCGCGCACTGGATGATCGTGGTGATCAGCACGTACCACACGGGCCACTTGCCGGGCGCGGTGGTGTACGCATCGAGCATGCTGCGGCCCGTCGCGTTCGTGAACCGGAAGGCCATCTCGAAGCCGTAGTACTTGAAGATGTAGGCCACCGGAATACACCAGAGCAGGGCATAACCGAATCGGCCGCCAGCCACCGGCGCGGTGACCAGGTGGCTGGTGCCGATCCCGGTCATCATCAGAATCAGCCCCGGCCCGAAGTGGCGCAGCAGCCCGCGCGGGTTCATGTCGGGCAGCGGAAGCCGACTCAACGCATCGGACGTCGCGGACCCGGAACGCGAGGGAGCGGACGACTGGTCGTTCGGCATGGCGGCAATCGTATCAGACGACCCGCGGCCCTCTGCGCCAGCGTCGTCTGCCGGCGCGGTTTCGGCGGCGCAGGCTTTCCAGCCCTCACACGGGCGGCGAGCCGGGGAGCGGCGACTGGTACAGCGCCCTGCCGACGAAGAACGGCCCCATCTGCTGGATGAACTCCGAGGTCTGCCGGGTGGCGCGCATGTCCTTGACGAGCCGCGACAGCGGATACAGCTCGGCCCCGATGAGACCGATCACGAACTCGTTGTCGTCCCGGTCGAGTCCGTGGCATTCGAGCCGCACGTCCACCGCGTAGCCCGCCTCGCCGTAGCGCCGCCCCAGCATCCCGTGCTCCATCAATATCCGACCCTGCTCGGCGCGGGGAAGCTGATTGAAGGCCCCGATGCGCCGCAGCGGATACCAGACCGCCCACGGATGGCCGGGGCCGAGCACGTTGCGGGGCACCTTGCGCAGCAGGAAGTCATCGAGGTCGGCCTCCCGCCCCGACGAATAGGTGCGGCCGATCATGGTCATCTCCGGCCGCGGCGTCAGGCTCCTGAACGGCACGTTCGACAGCAGCTCCCGCCCTTCCCCGGCGAACACGGCCGGGTCCTCGCTCATCAGGAGCACGCCGATGCCGCGCGGATCGTTCAGGTCCGCGTAGACCACGGCATCGAGGCCGCTCCGCCGCACCTCGGCGATGATGCCGTTCGGCGGCGGGCACTCGGTGAAGACGTGGAGCTGCACGAACAGCCGGCGGGTCGACGTCTGGGGAACACCGCGCACGGGCGCGCCGTGCTCGCGCAGGTCCGGGGCCCCGGCGTCCTGACCGGCGCCTCGGGGCGCGACTCCGGGAAGCGGGCCGGCGGCCGGTTTCCGGTCGGCGGCAGCCGCCTCCGCGGGCGTGATCGAGTCCGGCATCGATGCGATTCTATACTGGCGGGTCCGCACGAGCCGCGCCACCGTCCACGGACGAAACCCGACGTGACGGCGCGCCGCCCGGCATGGCCGCATGGCGCTTCCCCATCTGATCGCGATCGCGGGTGCGTCCGGCTCCGGCAAGACGACGCTCGCCGGAATCGTCGCCGCCGCCCTCGGCCCGCCGGAGGCGGTCATGCTTCCGCTCGACGCCTATTACCGGGATCGTCCGGACGCGACCGTCGAGGAACTCGAGGCCGTCAACTACGATGCGCCCGACGCCATCGACGCGGATCTGCTGCACGCGCATCTCCGGCAGCTCCGAGCCGGCCGGTCCGTCGAGCGTCCCGTCTACGATTTCCGTACGCACCGGCGGCGGCCGACCACGCACGGGGTACGGCCCGGCCGCTACGTGCTGATCGAGGGCATTCTGGCCCTCTACTGGCCAGCGCTTCGCAATCTGTACGACACCAGGGTCTTCGTCCGCATCGACGAGGAGACCGCGCTGGCGCGACGGATCGAGCGCGACACGCGAACCCGGGCCCGGAGCCCCGACTCGGTACGCCGCCAATGGGTGTCGACGGTCTGGCCCATGTACCTGCGCCACGTCGAGCCGACCGCCGGGTTCGCGGACGTCACGCTCGACGGCGCCGCGCCGCTCGATGCGTCCGTCGCCGCGCTGCTGGAACACGTGGGGGCCCGCGGACGCGAAGACCCGAAGGCCGGCTCCTAGCAGCGCTCACCCCCGCCGCGCGCCGTCCCGGAGGTCAGCGCGGCCCGTTCGCGCTCGAACACGTGGGCCAGCTCCCCGACGACACCGTCGAGAAGCCGCTCTCGCATCGGGTCCGGAACGGTCGGAGTACCGGCAAAGATCTCGACGACCGCCACGACCCGCCCGCCCGAAACGACCGGCACGGCACAGATCGACCGGATGCCGCCGAGTGCGCCCCGGCGCGCGTCGGACAGTCGCGGATCGACCGAGACGTTCGCAATCCAGGTCGACTCGCCGGACGCGGCGCGCCGCAGCACGTGATCGTCCTTGTCGTCACAGCACGCATCGAGCGCGGCACGAATCTCCAGCGGCGCGACCTGCGCATCGGCCACGTGCCATACGCCGGTAGAGACCAGCGCCCCGCTGCCGTCGGCCGGGGCCAGATAGGCGGTGCCCGCGTCCCAGCCGCCCCATTCGGAAAGCAGCCGCACCAGGTCGCGGACCGCCTGATGAAACGACACCGCATCCCGGCCGACCGCCATCGCGGCCTCCAACAGGCGCAGCGCGGCCGCCCGCCCGGTCTCGTGCGACTCGATCGCCGCGCCGCCGGCCGTCGCGTCTTGCTCATCGGATGCGTCGGAATAGACGAGCAGTGTCTCGCCCTGGTCCGTGGGCCGGGAGCGGATCTCGATCCACCGGCCGTCCGGGGTACGCAACGTCTCGGTCACGGCCTCGTCACGTCGTTCGAGCCGCTCGGCGATCCACTCCTCCATCTCGGCTTCGGGAACGAGCACGACCGCCCGTGTCGCCGTGTAGCGGACGAGATCCTCGAACTCGAGGCCGGGCTCCAGGGTCACCGCGGGATAGAACTCCCGAAAGCGGCCGTTGCAGGCGACCAGCCGGCTCCCGGCATCCCAGACCGCCATGCCCGCCTCGTAGGACTCCAGCAGGGCGGCCAGTCGCGCCTGCGCCCGGGCCCCGCTCGCGCGCGCCGACCGCAGTCGCCAGGCCACGCCCCCGAGCAGCGCCGCGAGCAGAGCCACCAGGAAACCGGCGGCGCCCCACAGGATCATGAAAACCGATCTTACCGGCAGGCCGTCCGCCGAGCAGACCGTGGCGGAACCCCGCGTCGCACCGAGAGCGGCGAGGCGCCCGCGTGGCAAGGCGCGACGCGGGAGCATATCGGGCAATATTCGACCGAGGAGCAACACAGTCCAGGCGGGATGCATCGCCGCTAGAACGCAGCGGGCCTTTGCCACGGGCGGCTGGCCCCGGCCGAGCCTTGACAGCCAACGCGTGCCGTCGTAGCGTGGTCCAGTCTGGACCATAAATGCCCTTGGCACGATCGATGCCGCTCAGCCTCGCCGTGGCGCTCGCAACCGGGCTCGCCGCGCCGGTAGCGGCCGCGGCGCAGGAACCGGACGCGGAACCGGCCGTCGCCGCGCCGGACACCGGTCGCCTTCCGGTTTCGCTGGACCGCATCAGACAGCGGCTGGAAACTACCGCGGAAGCGCAGGAAGGACGCCGCGACCTGCTCGACCTGAGCTTCTATATCGACGTCTATGCCAGGGCGCCGGCGATTGAACTGCTGCGGAACTTCGATCTGGACAGCGAGACCGTGTCCTACGGTGCGCCGACCCACCTGGAAATGCGGGAGGCCGCGACGCCTCGCGAGTGGCGCCCGCGAACCATCAGCACCGGTAATCTCTTCGGTTGGCGCTAGCAGCCCAACCAACCAGCGGTCCAGCGCCGTGCTACGGCGCAGACTCCCGGCCAAGAGTCCAGTGCCGCACCGGAACGGATACCAGCAGGTACCGCCTGCGCAACGCGATGACGTGGCGCGAGTACTCCTGCCTTGGAATGTCCCCACCGACTTGACGCGCGCGAAGCCGGCGCAACTCGAAACGGTACAGGTCGTTCACGAACTCGTGCACCAGCTCCGGTCGCGTGGCGGGCGTCGGCCGGACGCCGTGGGCCTCGAGGGCCTTCAGAACCTCCGGCCGATAGCGATAGGGCACGCCAACCCCGGCGGCGAACGACGCCCTCGTCGCGCCATGCCACGCGGGCGCCTCGCTGCTCTCGGTGCCACGCGACGTTTCACCACGACCCCTACGCCGGCTGCGCCGCCTCCGCCGATTCGACCCCGTATGCCCGGAACCACGACGTCGCCCCCCGCAACGCGTCGTTGACGTTGCCGATGTTGCGCACGCCCTCCGTCCCGAGCCAATCCCGGAACGCATCGCCGCCCTGGGTGGCGTAGACCGAAATGCCGTCCTTCCAGGTAGCCCTCCCGCAGAGAACGCCGGCGAACTCGACGCCCGATTCGGTCGCCAACTCCAGCGACTCGGTGAACTCCGCGTTGCTGACCCCGGCCGACAGGTAGATGAAGGGCTTCCGGGCCACGGCCGCGGCCTGCCGGAAGGCGTCGATCGCCTCCTGCTTCGTGCAGACCCCGGTGCCCTGGAAGCTGCGCGTACCTTCCACGAACTTCATGTTGATCGGGATCTCCACCTTCATGACGTCGACGCCGTAGCGGTCCTTGGAGAACTCGGCCATGCTGCCGGCCACGACGGCCGGCTTGCGCTTCGCGAACTCGGGCCCCTTCTCGTCCCCTCCCTCGTGGTCGTAGCCGACGAACTCGAGGAAGAACGGGATATCGTTCGTGCGGCACTCGTCGCCGATGCGCTCGATGAACGCGTGCTTCTCCCGGTTGACCTCGGCCGCGTCGCCGGGGGTGTAGTAGATGAGCACCTTCACGCAGTCGGCGCCCGCCTCCTTGAGCCGGCGCACGGACCAGTGCGGAAGCAGATCGGGCAGGCGCCCGGGACGCGTGTTGTCGTAGCCGCTCTCTTCGTAGGCGAGCAGGAGGCCCGCGTTCGCGCTCCGCTGCTTCGACGCCGCGAGGCCCCATTGCGGATCGAGCAGTATCGCCGAGGCGTGCGGGGTGAGAGCCGCGGTCACTATCGACTTGAACTCCTCGAGCATTGCATCCGTGGCCTCGCTGCCGCCGGCCTTGCCGAGCGCCTTCTTCAGCGATCCGCGCTGGTCCATCGCGGCGGCCGCGATCGTGCCGGTCGCTGTCGAGACCGCTTTCATTCCGGCGAGCTTTCCTGGTGTGATCTTCACGTCTGCTCTACTCCTCCACTGGCGGGCGGCTGCCCCTTCCTGTATTAGCAACACTCATAAACAGCGTTCAGTATTATACTGGAAACTCATAGCAGTCCGTGGTGAGACCCCGCGTCGCACCGAGAGCGACGAGGCGCCCCGACACCCGGTACCCGGCGTGAGGAGGGCGCATAGCGGGCCTATGCAACCGACGAACGACGCCGTCGGACGAGTTGCGCCGCCGCTCGAATGCAGCGGGATTTTCGCCACGGGCCGACAACGCTCCGGTGTCGACGCGGGAGGCGCCCACGTGCATGCAAGAACGACAGGCCTGTTCCGACACCAACTGCGAGGCGCCGGAAGTCCGCGCCGCACGAAATGGTTCCGGCGGAGACGACGCTGGGCTGCCGCTCTGACCTGCCTCGCCTGGCTCCTCGCCGGCAGCGACGCCGGCGCGCAGGAGGCCGGCGCGGCAGCCAGCCTCCGGCTCCCGCCTCCTGTCCATCCCGATGCGATCTCGCACCTGCGCGCCGGGCGGCCGGCCGAAGCGCTCGCCGCGTTGGAGCGCGACACCCGCTTCGGCGGCGGCTCGACGCCTCCCCTGGAGCAACTCATCCTGCGTGCCGCGCTGCTCGGGGAAGTCGGACGGCCCGCGGCGGCGGAGCCGGCATGGCGGGACGTGATCGCACGCGCGGTCTTCATGCGTACCTTCGCGCGGCGCGCCATCGTCGAGAGCGCCGCCGGCCGGGGAGCCCCGGCCGACGCCGAGTCCTATCTGGCCGAGCTGACCCGCAGCGATCCGGTGCGCCATCGTGACCTGGTACTGCGCGTAGCGGCGGCGTACCTCGATGCCGGCGCGCCGAACAGAGCGGCGACACTCTACCGGCAGGTACTCGGCGCCACGACGGCCGGCGCGGCGGCCGACGCCGCCCGTCTGGGGCTCTCCGCCGCGCTCGAAGCCGCCGGCGACGGCGCGGGGGCCCTCGCAACGCTGCGGACGGCCCAACTGCGCCATCGAGCGGCCGACACCTTCGTGACGGCGCGGCGCGAAGTCGGCCGGCTGGCGCGCGCCCGGGGCGAAACGCCCGTACCGTTCACCGAGACCGAATACCGAGGGCTGGTTCGCCGGTTGCGCAACGCATCCCGCTTCGAACCGGCTCTGGAGCTCCTCGACGAATGGGCCGCGGCCTTCACCGGCCGCGCCTCGCAAGAGCGCATTGCCGCCGAGCGGGTCGAGACGCTCTACGCGCAACGTGACAACGACGCCGCGGTCGCCGCCTGCGCGGCGTTCTACGCTCGCTTCCCCTCCAGTCCCCTGGCATCCGCCATCCGCCTGACCGACTTTCGCCTGGCCGTGCGCATGGGCGACATGGTGCGCGCCCGCCGGCTCGGCACGGCGCTCTGGGACGGTCGCGTCCGCGGCGCGACGTCCGAGCAGCGGCGCGACGCGGGCGTGCTCCTGGCCGCCGTCCTCGTGGCGACCGGGGACGTCGAGGGCGGCCTGGCCATCTTTCCCGGGCTCTTCGAGACCGCGCCGACGCCCGACGATCAGCGCGCGATACTGTGGCGGGCCGGGGTCGCCGCCGTGCGCACCGGTCAATACGAGCGTGCGCTGACGAACCTGCGCGGCCTCATCGAACGGGGACCGGGCGGGAACCTCGCCCTGGCGGCACGGTACTGGCTGGGCGTCGCACACGAACAGCGCGGCGATCTCGCGGCCGCGGCACGCGCTTTCGAACCCCTCGCGACGCGTTATCCGTACCACTACTACGGGCTGACCGCACGACGCCGGCTGATCGAGCTCCGGGAAACGGCCGACGCCGGCATCCCCTCGCCAGCGCCGCTCGACTTCCCCACGCTTGCGCTCCGACCCGCGTCGCGCCAGCGCGCGGAGTTCCGCGCCGCCATGGCGCTGGCCCGCGCCGGGCTGACCGACGACGCCGCGTGGTATCTGCGCCGCCTGCTGGACCGGAGCCGCGGTGACCGGGGGCTGGCGTTGCTCGCGGCCCGCGCCTCGTCACAAGCGGGCGATCACGCGAGCGCCGCACGGATCCTCGTCAACCACTTCACCGACTTCTTCAACCATCCGGCGCGGGGGCTGCCGGACGATTTCCTGTCGATGGCCTACCCCCGCCCGTTCTGGGGCACGGTCGTCGAAGCGGCCCGCGCCCACGGCGCGGACCCCGTGCTGCTGGTCTCGCTCATGCGGAGAGAGTCGCGTTTCGACCCCGCGGCGCGCTCCGCCGTGGGGGCGGTCGGACTGCTGCAGATCATGCCCTACACCGCCGAAGCGCTCGCCGAGCGGGCCGGGGTAGGCGACATACTGGCCGGCGGCGTCGACGATGCGACGCTGGCCGAGCCCCGGGTCAACATCGCCATCGCGGCGCGCCTGAACGCCGACCTGCTGGAGCTGTTCGACGGCGCACGCCTGCCCGTGATCGCGTCCTACAACGCGGGCGAGGATCGGGCCGGCGACTGGTGGGCTGCGGCGCGCGGCCTGCGCGACGACTTCTTCGTCGACAGCATTCCGTACACCGAGACGCGCAACTTCGCCCGCGAGGTGGTCGCGAACTACGCCGCCTACGAGCGGATCTACGGCGCTCGGTAGTTGACCGCCAGACGCCCGCTGCGTACAGTAATTCTGTACGCTCAGAAGGACACAGGGATGATCCGCGAGACGAGCTACAGTCAGGCGCGCCAGCGCCTCGCCATGCTCATGGACCAGGTAACCGACAGCCGCGAACCCGTGCTGATCCGCAGGCGCGGCAAGGAGCCCGTCGCGCTGGTCGCCGCGGACGAGCTGGCGGGCTGGATCGAAACGGCCTACCTCCTGCGCTCGCCGGAGAATGCGCGGCGCCTCCGAGAGGCGAGCGACCGCGCCGCCGGCGGTGAGGGTGAACGGCTCGGCGTCGAACAGCTCCGCAGACGCTTCGGACTGGACGGCCAGTGAGCGACCGGAGGGCGCGGGAGGCCATCATGGACCCCAACTTCCTCCAGGACCTCGAATACTGGACGCGGACCAACCGCCGCGTGGCCATCCGCGTACTCGCGCTCGTCGAAGCGGTCATGCGGCACCCGTTCGAGGGACAGGGCAAGCCGGAGCCGCTCCGCGGACAACTCGCCGGCAAATGGTCCCGGCGCATCGACCAGGAGCACCGACTCGTGTATGCCGTTGAACCCGACCGCGTACACTTCCCGGCTGCGCGCTACCACTACTGACTGACGACCGAGACCTTCCGCCGGAAACGCGGGTGCTCAGTACCCCACCGCCGCGGCGTCGGCGCGGCGCGGGTCGGCCGCTCCTTCGAGAACGTCCGAGTCGGCATCGAGAACGATAGCGTGGGCCGCCCCCTGGCTGGGGCGCGCGGCGAGGGCGTGCCCGCGCGCCTCGAGCAGCGCCACGGTGTCGGGCGAGAGCCCGCGCCGCTCGTAGCGAAGCTCGTCGGGCAGCCACTGGTGATGGAAGCGGGGCGCGTCGATCGCCTCCTGGACGTTCATCCCGAAGTCGACGACGTTCAGGATCGTGTGCAGCACCGTGTTGATTATGGTCCGCCCCCCCGGACTGCCGGTCACCATGAACAGGCGGCCGTCCCTGGCGACGATAGTCGGCGTCATGCTGGAGAGCATGCGCTTGCCCGGCGCGGCGAGATTCGGCTCCGTGCCGATCAGCCCGGTAGCGGTCGTCAAACCGGGCGCCGCGTTGAAGTCTCCCATCTCGTTGTTGAGGAGGAAGCCGGCCCCTGGCACGACGATCTTCGAGCCGTAGGACTGCTCGAGCGTCGTGGTGAGCGCTACCGCGTTCCGTTCCGCATCGACCACCGAGAGGTGCGTCGTCTCGTTACCGGTCGCCGGCCACTCGAACGTATCCGGCCCCGAGCGCGACGCGCGGTCCGGGTCGATGGTGGCCCGCAGCCCCGCCGCGTACTCCTTGGACGTCAGCCGCGGCACCGGCATGGCGGGGTTGAAGTCGGGATCCCCGAGGTGCCGGGCCCGGTCCGCGAAGCCGCGCCGCATCGCCTCGACGATGCGATGGACGTTGCGGGCGGAGCCGTAGCCGGCGGCCTGCAGGTCATAGCCCTCCAGCACGTTCAGCATCTGGACCAGGGTGATCCCACCGGAGCTGGGCGGCGGCATCGACACGATCTCGTAACCGCGGTACGTGCCCCGGACGGGCTCGCGGACCCTGGGCTCGTAGGCGGCCAGATCGGCCTCGGTGATCAGCCCGCCGTGCTCTGCCATCTCCTCTGCGACCAGCGCCGCGGTCCGCCCACGGTAGAAGCCGTCAGGCCCTTCAGCCGCGATCAGCTCCAGCGTGCCCGCGAGATCCGGCTGCCGGAAGCGTTCGCCGGCCGCGTACGGCACCCCGGCGTTGGAGAATGCAGCGACCGCGGCCGGATACCGGGCCATGCGGGGCAGCACGCCGGCCAGCGACGCGGCGCGTGCGTGCGTGAGGACGAAGCCGTCGCGCGCGAGTGAGACCGCGGGCTCCACCAGGCGCCGCCAAGGCAGCCGGCCGTGGTCGCTCCAGGCCCGATGGAGTCCGGCGACGGAGCCCGGCACCCCGACGGCGAGGTGACTGTCGTGGTGCCGGGCCCAGTCGTAGGCGCCGCCGGACAGGAACATCTCCGGCGAGGCCGCTGCCGGTGCGGTCTCGCGGAAATCGTACGCGGCGGCGGATCCCCCTGCCGCCCGGTATACCAGGAACCCGCCGCCGCCGATGTTGCCGGCGGCCGGCAGCGTCACCGCGAGTGCGAACGCGGTCGCAACCGCCGCGTCCACCGCGGATCCGCCGTCCTGCAACACGTCGCGGCCCACCTCCGCGGCCACGCTGTCCGACGCGATCACCATTCCCCGGCTCGCGCGGGTGGGCTCGGAACTGCCGCCCACCGTCGCGACCAGAAGGGTGCATGTGACGACGACCGCCGTTGCAGGCACGAGGGCGAGCGGAAGCGTTCGGTTCATTTCGTCAGGATAAGCCAGAGGTGACCGGAATGAACACCGGCGTTCGACGCCGGAACGTTCTCCGGAAGCCGCGGAAGGAGTTCTGCGGTTCGACCGCTCGCGCCACCCGGCGTTGATTCTCCCGGATTTTTTCGTCGCCCGTTTCGTTCTCGACGACACCAATGCGCGACGCCCGGCCTGGTACGGGATCTGCCGCAAGGCCATCCGTCCCCGTTCCGGCGGCCTGTTCAGGATCCTCGACCGCATCGCTCGCTCATCGGGATAGAATCCGAATGTTGGCAGTCGTAGCCGGCACGGGAACAGGAGACGGCAGATGACGACACGAGACCCTGAGAACGCTCGTCGGAACGCGAACCGGAAGCGATGGCTCGCGTTGGCGATAATCGCCGCTGTTGCCGCGACCGTGCTGGCGTGCGGGGCGCCGGGCGGCGGGGGCGGCGGCCTGACGGTGCGACTGTCTATCGCGACCGGCGGCACCGGGGGCGTCTACTACCCCTACGGCGGAGGCATCGCCAAGGTGATCAGCGACAACGTCGACGGGGTCGAGGCAACTGCCGAAGTGACGGCAGGCACCGTCGACAACCTGAAGTTCATCGCCAACCGCTCGGCGGACCTGGCGTTCGGCCTGGCCGACTCCATCGACGACGCGGCGAACCAGCGCGGGGTGTTCGCCGACTTCGGCGAGGTGCCGCTGCGCGGGCTCGCCGTCCTCTACGACAACTACAACCACCTCGTCTCGGTCACCGCGACCGGCATCGAGAACGTCGCCGACCTGAAGGACCGGGTCGTCTCCACCGGCGCGCCCGGCAGCGGCACGGAGGTGAGCGCCTTCCGCATCCTCGAAGCCGCGGGCGTGAATCCGGAGACCGACATCACCCGGCAGAGCCTCGGCGCGGCGCAGTCGGTCGACGCCATCAAGGACGACAAGATCGACGCCTTCTTCTTCAGCGGCGGGCTGCCGACCGGCGCCATCCTCGACCTGGCTTCCACGCCCGGCCGCACCATCAAGGTCGTGCCGAACGGCGGGACGCTCCCGACGCTGCAAGAGGAGTACGGCTCGCTGGTCTACCACAACTCCCCCATCCCGCCCTCGGTCTACCCGGGGATGGAGGACACGGTGACCGTCGTGGCCGTCTCGAACGTGCTCGTGGTCCACGCGGAGATGGACGAGGAGCTGGCCTACGACCTGACGCGCGTCCTGTTCGACCACCACGAGGAGCTGGCCGCGGTGCACCCGATGGCCGCCGTGCTGACGCTCGATACGGCGACCGCGGGCTCGCCCATCCCGTTCCACGACGGCGCGATCCGCTACTACCAGGAACAGGGCGCCTGGTCCGAGTGAAGCGCCGCGGATCGCAGGCGCCCGGGAGCCCCCGCGCCCGCCTCCGGCGCCGCGGTCCGCCGGCGGTCGCCCCCCGTCGCCCGCGGCGCGGCGCGGAACCGTAGAATAGGCAGGTGACCGGATACGGTGCTCTGCTGCCCTCGGCGGCGCGAGCCGCGAACGGGAGCCGACGCTGACCACGCCCGACTCGCCGACCGCCGTCTACGACGATCCGGAAGCGGACGTCCCGACCCGCAGGCTGGAGGGGTGGACCGCAAGGCTGGTCACCGTCCTGTCCGCGGGGCTCTCGCTGTACGCCCTGTACTGGGTGGTCGGCATCGTCCAGCCGCAGATCTACCGGGTCAGCTTTCTCCTCGTCACCCTCGTCCTCACGTTCCTCGTCTTTCCGGCGCATCGGCGCTGGAGACCGCGCGTCATGTGGCTGGACTGGGCGCTGGGCGCCGCCGCGATCGCGGCGCTGGCGTGGCCGGTCATCGACTTCGATCAGTTCGTCTACCGGGCCGCCACGCCGCTGACCGTCGATCTCGTGCTGGGCGTGGTCACGACCCTGCTGGTCCTGGAGGCCACGCGGCGGACGGTCGGACCGATCCTGCCGGTGACGGCCGTGGCGTTCCTCCTCTACGGCTACTACGGGCCGTACCTGGAGCTGGTGGGGCTCGAGCTGTTCGCGCACCGCGGCTACGACGCCGCGCGCCTGGTCGGCACGCTGTACATGACGCTGGAGGGCATCTTCGGCGTGCCGCTGAACGTGTGCGCGACCTTCATCATCCTGTTCACCATCTTCGGCGCGATCCTGGCCAAGTCGGGGGCCGGACCGTTCTTCATCAACTGGACGATGGCCGCGTTCGGACGCTCGGAGAGCGGGGCGGGGCCGGGCCGGACGGTGACGCTGTCGGGGTTCCTGCTCGGCACGGTGTCGGGCAGCGGCGTCGCGACGACCGTCACCCTGGGTGCGGTGGTCTGGCCGCTGCTCCGGCGCGCGGGCTTCTCGGCCGAGATCGGCGGCGGCATCCTGTCGGCGAGCGGCATCGGGGCGATCATGGCGCCGCCGATGATGGGGGCCGCCGCGTTCCTCATCGCCGAGTTCCTGCAGATCACCTATCTGCAGGTGATCGTCATGGCGATCGTTCCCGCCATCCTCTACTACTTCTCCATCGTGCTGATGATCGAGGCGGACTCCCGCCGGCTCGGCACGAAGGCGGTCACCGTCGACGTCCCGTCGGTCGGCGAGCTGACGCGCCGCTACGGTTACCAGTTTCTGCCCCTGATCTCCATCGTCGTGCTGCTGGTGAGCGGGATGACGCCGTTCCGGGCCGTCTTCCTGTCGACGCTGCTGGCCGTCGGGCTCAGCTTCATCAGGAGGGAGAACGCGCTCTGGCCGCGCCGACTGGTGGAGGCGCTCGAGGCGGGCGGGCGCGGCGTGCTGTCGGTCGCGGCGACGACGGCGACGGCGGGGATCATCGTCGGGGTGGTGACGCTGACCGGTCTGGGCCTCAAGCTGTCGGGCATCATCGTCGACCTCGCGGGCGGCAACATCTTCCTCACCGTCGTCTACGCCGCCGTGGCGGTCTGGATGCTCGGCCTCGCCGTCCCGGTCACCGCCTCCTACATCATCGCGGCGGTCATGATCGCCCCGGCGCTGACCCTGGTCGGCGTACCCGACTTCGCCGCCCACATGTTCATCTTCTACTACGCGGTGCTCTCCGAGGTCAGCCCGCCGACGGCGCTCTCGCCGTTCGCGGCGGCGGCCATCACCGGCGGCAACCCGTTCCAGACGATGATGCTGACCTGGAAGTACACGCTGCCGGCGTTCCTGGTGCCGTTCGCGTTCACGGTCAGCCCGGAAGGGGCCGGCGTGCTGCTGCAGGCGCCGCTACCCGACATCGTCCGGACCGTCGGCACCGCCGCGGTCGGCGTAAGCGCCCTGGCCATGGGGCTCGGCGGCTGGCTGCGGCAGGCCGCCAACCCGGTCGAACGGGTTGCAGCCGTCGCCGGCGGCCTGCTCCTCTTCTACGCGACGACCGTCACGGATATCATGGGATTGGTGCTGTTCGGCGCGGCCATCGCGCTCCATCTGGTTCGAACGCGCAGGCAGGAATCTGCGCCGTAGAAACGGCGTAGACTCCTGGAGAGGGTTGGTTGGGCGGCAATCGGAGCCGAAGGCGACGATTGCCGGGCCAGGTCACTGAAGGTCGAGGGAAAACGCCATGAGATCAAGAATTCGCCTGACGGCGCTCGCCGTCGTGTTCGCGCTGCTGTTCGTTCCGCAGTCCCTGGTCGCCCAGGGACTCGTCCGCGTCACGCCGGAAGAGGTCGGGATGTCGTCGGAGCGGCTCGACCGCCTGAGCCTGGCGCTCGAGAGCTACGTCGACGAGGGCCGGCTGGCCGGGGCGGTCACCATCGTGGTGCGCAAGGGCAGGATCGCCTACCGCGAGGGAATAGGCTACCGCGACGTCGAGGCCCAGGCCCCGATGCCGTCCGACGGGATCTTCCGCATCGCGTCGCAGACGAAGGCGCTCGCCAGCGTGGGGGTCATGCTGCTGCAGGAGGAGGGCAAGCTGCTGATCACCGACCCGGTCGGCAAGTACCTGCCGGCGTTCGCCGAGACCACCGTCGCCGAGCCGAACGACGAGGGCGGCTACGACGTGGTGCCGGCGCGACGCCCGATCACCATCCGCGATCTGCTGACGCACACCGCCGGCATCAGCTACGGCATGGGCCTGCTGGCCAACCGCGGGCCGGCCGCCGACGCGTGGGCGGAGGCGGGCATCACCGGCTGGTACTTCGCCGACCGCGACGAGACGGTGGGCGAGACGATGGCGCGCCTGGCGAAGCTGCCGATGGACGAACATCCCGGCGAGCGCTGGATCTACGGCTACAACACCGACATCCTGGGCGCGATGATCGAAGAGATCAGCGGCCAGACCCTCGGCGACTTCCTGAAGCAGCGGCTGTTCGACCCGCTCGGCATGACCGACACGCACTTCTTCCTGCCCGACAGCAAGCTGGGCCGTCTGGCCACGGTCTATTCGTCCGTCGGCGACGGGAGCAGCTTCGAGCGGGCGCCCGACCCAGGCCACATGGTCGGCCAGGGACACTACGTGAACGGCCCGCGCAAGGCCTTCTCGGCGGGCGCCGGCGTGCTGTCGACCGCCACCGACTACGCCACGTTCCTGCAGATGATGCTCAACGGCGGCGAGCTCGACGGCACGCGCATCCTCTCGCGCAAGACGGTCGAGTCGATGATCAGCGACCACCTGGGCGACATCGCGTTCCGTGACGGCCAGGGCTTCGGCCTCGGGTTCTCGATCACGCACGACCCGGCCGCCGGCGGCCTGCCCGGCTCGGTCGGCGAGTTCGCCTGGGCCGGCGCCTACCACTCCGTCTACTGGGTCGACCCCAGGGAGGAGATGGTCGTGGTCTACCTGACGCAGATCATCCCGGCCATCAACCTGGACGACCAGCAGAAGGTGCGGTCGCTGGTCTACCAGGCGATCGTCGACTGAGGCATCGTGAAGTCGGGGCGGCCGGCGGATCCGCCGCCTCGACCCCTCACGATGAGCAGGTGCCGCGGCCGGCTCCGGATGGACATCGGCCGCGCCACGGTCGACCGCCGGATCATCTCACGATGAGCAGGTGCCGCGGCCGGCTCCGGATGCGGTTCGGCGGGGCGGCTGTTCGCCGGCACTGTATCGACGTCGGCACGTGTTGCCCACATGACCGCGATGCGGTTCGGCGGGGCGGCTGTTCGCCGGCACCGTGGACCTCACGATGACCAATGCCTCGGCCGGCCCTCGACGCAGGGACGGTCAGGCGCCGGTGCTCTCGGCGACGTCAATCGGGCGGTCGCCGACGGCAGCGGACCTCGGCACCTGAAGCGAAGGGAGCAACGTTGACCAAGGACGAGCTGATCGACAAGCTCAACGGAGACCTCGCCGACGAGCTCGGCGCCATCATCCAGTACGTCGTCTACGCCGCCCGCGCCACGGGTCCATACCGGCCCCAGCTCTCCCAGTTCTTCCTGGCCGAGGTCGCCGACGAGCAGTTGCACGCGCAGTTCCTCGCCAACAAGATCGTCTCGCTCGGCGGCAAGCCGACCACCGTCCCCCGCGAGGTCGCTCTCCCCGAGGGCAACCGCGCCATGCTCGAAGCGGTGGTGGAGGCCGAAACGCACGCGATGAAGGGCTACACCGCGCGGGCGCAGGAGGCCGAGGCGTACGGCGACAAGGGCCTCGCCGTGCAGCTCGAGGACTTCATCCGCGACGAGAGCAGCCACCTGGAGGAGACCGAGCGCATCCTGCGCGACTGGCCGCTGTAGGGCGCTATTTCCTCGCGGGGCCGGATGCCCGGTTCGAGCGCGCCAGCGGCTGATTGCCGGTTTCAGGCGCGGCTGATTGCCGGTTTCAGGCGCGGCCGATTGCCGGTTTCAGGCGCGGCCGATTGCTGGTTTCGACGCGTCGCAGCACGCGCCCGGCCCGGTCACGCTTCACCGTGTACCTACAGCGCATATATACTTGAAGGGTGGCCTCTGAATACCGCGCCAAGCTCTTCTGGACCGGCGGCAGCCAAGCGGTTCGACTTCCCAGGGAATGCCGTTTCCCGCGCGACGCCGCCGAAGTGATCGCCCGCCGGGATGGGGACCGTATCGTGCTGGAGCCGTCGGACGAGTGGCCGCAGGCGGTGCTCGACTGCATCGGGAGGCTCGATGATGATCTGCCGCGTCTGGATCAGACGCCAATCACCGAGTCTCGCGATCCCTTCGGAGACCGCGACGAATGACGTTCATGCTCGACACGGACACGGTGAGCTTGATCCTGCGCGACGAGGGCGAGACGGCGACTCGCTTTCGAGCGACGCCCCGACACGAGACGTGCCTCAGCTCGCTGACCCTGGGTGAGTTGCGGCGCGGCGTCGCCCTGCGCCAATCACGCCGGCTTGCGGCGCTCGTCGACACTTTCGTGTCCGCCATCCGGATCGCGTCGTTCGGCGCGGAGGCAGCCGGGCGGTTCGGAACGCTTGCCGCGAGCCTGTCGCGCCGGGGCGTTCCGATTGGCGTCTTCGATACCCTGATCGCAGCGCATGCGCTCGCCGTCGGCGCGGTCATCGTGACCCACAACCGCCGCCACTTCGACCGCGTCGACGGTCTCGAGGTCGTCGACTGGCACCGTTGAGCGCCGGTACGGCGTAGTCAGACCCGCGTCAGCTTCCGGAACCGGATGCGGTGCGGCTGGTCGGCGGCGCGCCCGAGCCGCCGGCGCCGGTCCGCCTCGTAGTCGGCGTAGTTGCCGGCGAACCAGATCACCTCGCTGTCCCCTTCGAAGGCGATGATGTGCGTGGCGATGCGGTCGAGGAACCAGCGGTCGTGGCTGACCACCACGAGGCACCCGGCAAACTCGACGAGCGCGTCCTCGAGCGCCCGTAACGTGTCGACGTCCAGGTCGTTGGTCGGCTCGTCGAGCAGCAGCAGGTTGGCGCCGCCGCGCAGCAGCTTCGCCAGATGCACGCGGTTGCGCTCGCCGCCGGACAGCGTTCCCACCTTGCGCTGCTGGTCGCTCCCGCGGAAGTTGAACCACGAGACGTAGGCGCGCGAGGCGACGGTGCGCTTCGCCAGCGTGATCTCGTCCTGCCCGTCCGAGATCGCCTCCCAGACGGTCTGCTCCGGGTCGAGCTCGCGGCCCTGGTCGACGTAGCCGATCTGGACCGTCTCACCGAGCCGGATCTCGCCCGCGTCGGGCTCCTCCTCGCCGGTGATGAGCCGCAGCAAGGTCGTCTTCCCCGCCCCGTTCGGCCCCACCACCCCGACGATGCCGGCCGGCGGCAGCGTGAACGACAGGCCGCCGATGAGCGCGCGGTCGCCGTAGCCCTTGATGAGGTCGGTCGCCTCGACCGCCACGTCGCCGAGCCGCGGGCCGGGCGGCACGTAGATCTCGACCGCGTCGATCTTCTGCGCGGAGTCCTCGGCGAGCAGGCGCTCGTAGGCGTTCAGCCGCGCCTTGCCCTTCGCCTGCCGGGCTCGCGGCGACATCGCGATCCACTCCAGCTCGCGCTGCAGCGTGCGCCGCCGCTTCGCCTCGTGCTTCGCCTCGACGTCGAGGCGCTGCTGCTTCTGCGCGAGCCACGACGAGTAATTGCCCTCCCAGGGAATCCCGGCCCCGCGGTCGAGCTCGAGAATCCAGCCGGCCACGTTGTCGAGGAAGTAGCGGTCGTGGGTGACGGCCACCACGGTGCCGGGGTAGTCGGCCAGGAAGCGCTCCAGCCAGGCGACCGACTCGGCGTCGAGGTGGTTGGTCGGCTCGTCGAGCAGCAGCAGGTCCGGCGACTGCAGCAGCAGGCGGCAGAGCGCGACGCGCCGGCGCTCTCCGCCCGACAGCGTCGTGACGTCGGCCGAGCCGGGCGGCAGCCGCAGGGCGTCCATCGCCATCTGGACCCGCGAATCGAGGTCCCAGGCGCCGATGGCGTCGATCCTCGTCTGCAGCTCGCCCTGTTCCTCGAGCGCCTCCTCCATCTCGATCGATCCCGGACCGCTCGAGGCGAGGTCGCTGGCGATCTCGTCGTAGCGCCGCAGCAACGCGCGCATGTCCGCCACGCCCTCGTTGACGTTGCCGGAGACGGTCTTCGTCGGGTCGAGCCGCGGCTCCTGCGGCAGGTAGCCGACCGAGAGCCCCTGGGCCGGGAACGCCTCGCCGTCGAACTCGGTGATCTCCCCCGCCATGATCCGCAGCAGGGTGCTCTTGCCCGCGCCGTTGGCGCCGAGCACGCCGATCTTCGCCCCGGGCAGGAACGACAGCCAGATGTCCTTGAGCACGGTGCGGTCCGGGGGATACCGCTTGCCGAGGCCCTTCATCGTGTAGACGTACCGTGGCGGCATGATCCTCCGATCCTAGCAGCCCGCGGCGAAAGCCCCGCTGCATTCGAGCAACGGCGCATCCCGCGTGGACGGCTTCGCTCCTCGGACGAACAGACCCAATGTGCTTTCCTCGTCGCGCCTTGCCACGTGGGCCTCGCCGGTTGCAGTGCTACGGGGAGGCTCCGCCGCAGACTGCCCCATTGCCAACGCCGGGCGCGGCGTCCGACAATGGCGCGCAGGAGGTGTTCCATGCGCGCTATCGCATCCCTGCTGCTCTGTCTCGCACTCGCCGCGGCGGCGGCGGCCGCCCAGGACGGATCGGACAACACGCTCGACATCTACATGGTCGACGTGGAGGGGGGCGAGGCCACGCTCTTTGTGGCGCCGTCCGGGGAGTCGATGCTCGTCGACACCGGCTGGCCCGGTCTCGACGGACGCGACGCCGACCGCATCGCGGCGGCGGCGGCCGACGCCGGCGTGAGGCAGATCGACTACCTGATCGTGACCCACTTCCACGGCGACCACATGGGCGGCGCGCTGCAGCTCGCCGAGCGGCTGCCCATCCGCAACTTCATCGACCACGGGACCACGGTAGACGAGGGCGAGAACCGCCTCGCAGCTTTCCGTCTCTACACGGACCTGCGCAGCGGCGGCGCACACCGCGTGGTGGCCCCCGGCGACCGCCTGCCGGTCGGCGACCTCGACGTCGTGATCATCGCCTCGGGCGGCGCCGTGCTCGACGCGCCGCTCGAAGGAGCGGGCGGCGCCAACCCCTACTGCGAGGGCTTCACCTTCCACGGCGAGGAAATCACCAGCCGCTACGGCAACGCCGAGGACGATCAGTCGATCAGCACCTTCGTCGGCTTCGGCGCCTTCCGCAGCGTCATCATGGGCGACCTGAACTGGAACAAGGAACACCCGCTGATGTGCCCGACCGACAACATCGGCCCGATCGATCTGTACCTGGTCTCGCATCACGGCTCCGAGACCTCCGGCTCGGAGGCGCTGGTGCACGCCATCGCGCCGCGGGCGGCGATCATGAACAACGGCCCGCGCAAGGGCGGCGCGGTGCAGACGTTCGAGATCCTGGCGGCCGCCGACAATCCGCCGGACCTCTGGCAGAACCACTACTCCATCCCCGGCGGCGAGACGCACAACCGGCCGGAGCAGTTCATCGCCAACCTGGAAGAGGACACCGAGCTGGCCGACGGCCGCAGGTTGCACATGGGCACGTCGCACTGGATCCACGTCTCGGCCCGCCGGGACGGCTCGTTCACGGTGACGAACAGCCGCAACGGGTTCAGCAGGACCTACGGGCCGCGGCGGTAGTCGGGGCGCGCCGGAGCACACCGGCGCCACGGCGCCACGGATTGCTCATGACGGGGCGCACCGGCCGCGATGCGAATCGCCGCGCGACGGGAATGCTGGACACCGCGCGCCTGGTTTCGGCATCCTCAAGAGTGATCGCTGGCAGAAACGGAGTCCTGGTCATGACAGGTGCGACCGACGCGACGCGAAACGCCGTGTGGCAGGAGATGCTGGACACCGCGCGTCTGGTTCGGTACTACGGGCGGATGGCCAGTGGGCAGCAACGCAGAAACTCCTGCGTTCGGCTGGTACTCCTGGCATCGGCAACGGCCGGCGTCGCGGCAGCCTTCGACGCGTTGCCGGAGGCGGTCCAAGCCCTGTCCAGCGCCGTCGTCGCCGTTCTCGTTGCGCTGGACTTCGTAGCGGACCATGCGAACAAGGCGGCCGTGCTGGACGCCATCAAATGTGAGTGCAGCGACGTGCAGGACGAGCTGGCCGTCTTGTGGGGCGACGTCCAAACCGACTCGATCCACGATGACGACGCGCGACGGAATCTCGCGGAACTGGCGCGTCGGTTGACTCGTGCGACGAGCCGCGCCGGGAGCGCACGTGTCTCGGAAAACGAACGGCTGAACGTCAGTTGCGCAAAGGACGCCTACAAGGCCATGGCAGATCAATATGCCGTCGGATAACGAGTCGCCCGACCACCGGGCCGGAGGGGCGACTCCGCCGCGTCCCAATCCCGATCAAGTCAAGCCGCCACCTCCCCCGCCGAGACCCCCGAAGCCCGCCAAGTCCAACTGAGTCCGGCCCGCAGGATGTAGCCGTACGCTGCCGCTCTCGTAGTCCAGCCCGCCGTCGCCATCCTTCAACAACCGCGGCCCGCCTGCCAGAAACCGACGGCGGCCCGTTCGGTCAACCCCCGTCGCGCTCCAGGCGTTCCTGCAGCCGCGCGAGGGCGTCCTGCGTGCGGGTCAGCTCCGCCAGCAGCTCGTCGCGCGTCGGCGGGGCCTGCAGGTCGTGCAGCCGCTCCTGCTTCGCCTCGTCCAGGCTGTTGATCACCACGGCGATGAACAGGTTGATGACGACGAAGGTGCCCACGACGACGAAGCTCACGAAGTAGGCCCACGCCCACCAATGGTGCTCGAGCGCGGCGTACATGATGTCGGTCCAGTCCTCCAGGGTGACGATGCGGAAGAGGGACAGGAGCGCGATGCCGAGCGTGCGCCAGTGCGTCGGGTCGATCTCGTGGAACAGGTGGTAGCCGGCGACGCCGTAGACGTAGAAGACGATCGACATCAGCGCCAGCACGTTGAACATGCCGGGCACCGACCGGATCAGGGTGGCGACGATCAGCCGCAGCCCGGGCAGTGCCGACACCAGGCGCAGCACCCGGAACAGGCGGGCCAGGCGAGCCAGCGTCGCCAGCTCGCCGGTGTTCGGCAGCAGGCTGACGACGATGACGGTGAAGTCGAAGACGTTCCAGCCGTCCTTGAAGTAGTTCTCGACGCGCGGCCACCGGGCCGCCATCTTGATCAGCGCCTCGACCACGAAGATGGCCAGGAAGGTCTGGCTGGCGGTCTCGAACAGGGCGCCGTAGACCGCCGACAGCGAAGCGGAGGTATCGAGACCGATGACGACCGCGTTGGCGGCGATGACGGCGGTGACGCCGTGCCGGAACCAGGCGGCCGCGACCGCACGGTCGGCCCAGGCGACGAAGGGGCTGGCGGAACGGAGAGGGCCGTCGGTGGAGCTCACGAGGCGACGCTCCGGCGTGCGAGCGGTCGGAACACGGGACGACGCGATCTGCTCGGGCGTGAAGGCGGCGACGTCACTGGCCCGGCGCGATCTCCTCGAGGGTGAAGTCCGCCTCCGCGGTCCCGCCGGCCGTCACCGTGACCTGCCGCGTGGCGCCCTCGTAGCGCTCGTGCCAGACGGTGAGCTGGTAGGTGCCGGGCGGAATCCCGGTCAGCTCGAACGTCCCGTCCGGTCCGGTCACCGTCCCGAGGTCGTCGGAGACGTAGACCCAGCCGCGCATCCAGCCGTGCGAGTCGCACTCGATGCGCACGGGCCCGGGGCGCCGGAACGGCCGCTGGACTTCCAGACCGGGGAACGGGATGGCGATGTTGAACAGCGTGCGTTGCCGGTCGTCGTAGGCGTGCGTCGAGTGGAGGGTATCGTCCTCGCTCCTGATCGTGACCACCGTCCGGGTCGGCAGCACCTGCACGCGCGGCACGAAGTAGCAGCCGGCGTTGTTGATGAAGGCGTCAGAGGGCCGCTCGCTCCAGGGCACGCCGGCGACGAGGACCACGGCGTTCGCGAGACCGCCCGACGCATCGACCACCACCGCCTGGTCCTCGACCTCGGTGCCGCAGACCGCCTGGTCGGTCGTCACCGCGACCATCCGCGGCTCGGGCGGGTCGGCCAGCGTCACGCGGCCGGTGATGGAGCCGGCGGCCTGTCCTGCAGCGCCACCGACGGCCGGGGGCGCGGGAGTCGCGGAAAGCACGCCGACGACCAGCGCGACGAACCCGGCCACCGTACCGACCATCCACGGCGTACGACCATTCTCTCGATTGCCACGGTCCATTCCAGCCTCGCGATCCTCTACGGCCCAGCCTTCCAATCCTACACGTACGGCCGCCGGCATCCGCCGGCAGCCGCCGGCAGCGCCGGGCCGATGGGCTACCATCGTACGATCCGCGCCGAACGGCACAGGCATGACCGCGACCTACTCCGATACCGAGCTCGAAGCACTGCTGGCGGACGTCGAGTCGGACCTCGTCGAACGCAAGGCGGCCTTCGACGGGGACGCGCCGCGCGCGGTGCGGCAGGCCATCTGCGCCTTCGCCAACGACCTGCCGGCTCGGCGCCGTCCCGGGGTCGTGTTCATCGGCGCGCGGGACGACGGCGAGCCGACCGGCCTGGAAATCAACGACGCCCTGCTTCTCCAGCTCGCCCACTGCAAGACGGACGGCAACATCCTGCCGCTGCCCGCCATGACGGTCGGCAAGCACACGCTGCGCGGCAAGAACATCGCCGTCGTGACGGTCGCCCCGGCCGATTCTCCGCCGGTACGGTTCCAGGGGCGGATATGGATACGCGTCGGACCGCGCCGGGCGGTGGCCCGCGCGCAGGACGAGCGCATGCTCAACGAGAAGCGCCGCCACGGGGATGCACCGTACGACGCGCGGCCGGTGCGCGGGGCCACGCTCGCCGAGCTCGATCTGCCGCGGTTTCAGTATCTCTATCTGCCGCGTGCATTCGACGCCGAGGTGCTGGCCCGCAACGACCGGACGCTGGAAGAGCGCCTTGCCGCCACGAAGATGATCGCCGGCGTGGATGATCCCACGCCGACGGTGCTGGGCGTGCTGATGCTCCGTTCCCGGCCGATGGACCTCGTCCCCGGCGCCTACTTGCAGTTCCTGCGCTTCGCCGGCCCCGATCGCGCCGATCCCATCATCGACAGCGCCCGCCTCGACGGCCCCGTCGCCGACGCGATGCGGGACCTGGATTCCATGCTGCGGGGCCACATCCGCACGTCCGTGGAGATCGGCACGGGCCCCACGGAGATTCGGCGCGCCACCTACCCGCTGGCGGCGCTGCAGGAGCTCGTGCGCAACGCGGCCATGCACCGCGCCTACGAGACCACGAACAGCCCCGTGCAGGTGAGCTGGTTCAGCGACCGCGTCGAGATCATCAGCCCGGGCGGCCCCTACGGCGACGTGTCCCCGGAGACGTTCGGGCAGCCGGGCCTGGTCGCCTATCGCAATCCGAACCTGGCCGAGGCCATGCGCGTCAGCGGCCTCGTGCAGCGCTACGGCGTCGGCATTCCCCGCGCGCGCCGCGAGCTGCGCGCCAACAACCAGGAAGGGCCGGAGTTCGACGTCGACGCGCATCACGTGCGCTGCACGGTCCGAGTGCGGCCGGACTGGCCGGGCAACGTGTCGTCGGCGCCCTGATCTCGCCGTGCGCTTCCTCAACGCCACGGGGCCCCTTCCGCACCGGCGGACCGACGGCGACCTGAGATTCTGCCGAGGTTGTTGAGCCAACTGTTGCCGTGGGACCGCTTGCCGCCCTTCGTATACTGCCTGCGATGGACCGTAGCGTCTTCCTCGCTCACATCCGCCGGACCCGCTTCGCGCAGGGGGATCGCGAAAACGCACAGGCGGACGCGCGTCGGATCGCAGACTTCCTCCGCGAACAGGGCGCGAGTCGCGTCGTCGGCATAGGGTCGGCGTTCGCCCCGCACCGGCGCTTCACGAAGCGCTCCGATATCGACCTCATGGTGGAGGGCCTGCCGCCACGGCGCTTCTTCCGAGCATCCGCAAGGGCCGCGGACATGACCGCGTTCGAGCTCGACCTCACTCCGGCAGAGTCGGCGACCGACTACATGCGGCGGGCCGCCGACGACGAGGGCGTCGACCTGTGACACCCGAACGAGCCTTCGACGAAGAGGGCGTCGACCTGTGACACCCGAACGAGCCTTCGCGCGGCGCCTCGCCGCCGAGATCGAGCACGAGCTCGAGCGCCTGGAGCAGCTCCGGGAAGAGCTCGCGGCCGCCCCCCGCGAAGACGACACGTTCACGCTGCGCGCTCGCGGCTCGGTCCTGCACGACTTCTACGGCGGCATCGAACGGGTGTTCGTCCGCATCGCCGAGGAGTTGAACGGCGGCGTGCCCCACGGCGAGCAGTGGCACCGGCAGATGCTCACGGACATGAGCCTGGAAATACCGGACGTGCGCCCCGCCGTGATCGAGCAGGATCTCGCCAGACAACTCGCCGACTACCTGCGGTTTCGCCACGTGTTCCGCAACGTGTACGGCTCGCTGCTCGAGGCCGAGCGCATGCGCCCGCTCGAAGAGGGATTGCCGGATGTCCTCGCCGCGTTCCTGACGCAGTTGAGAGTCTTCCTCGTATGGATGGTAGGCGAGCGGGCAAGCGAATAGAGCCCCTCTCGCGACGTACGCGGCAAGCCTTCGTCGCGTCTCACCCCCGCGACATGGGGAAGGGCCGGTGGGACATGCGGTTCCCCTACAACCCGCCCCGGCCATGCCCTGCGGCCACCTCGACGGCGGCCGGCTCCGGCGTGAAGTCCTCGCCCGGGTTGATGAAGCGGTTGCGCTCGATGCCGTACTGCTTGTCGTAGAGCTGCTTGTAGCGTCCGTCGAGGGCGATCAGCTCGTCGTGGGTGCCGCGCTCGACGATCTCGCCCGCTTCGAGCACCAGGATCTGGTCGGCGCTCTGGATCGTCGACAGCCGGTGCGCGATGACGAAGGTGGTCCGGCCGCGGCGCAGGGCGCGCAGGCCGTCCTGGATCATCGCCTCGCTCTCGCTGTCGAGGCTGGAGGTCGCCTCGTCGAGGATGAGCAGGCGGGGATCGGCGAGGATGGCGCGGGCGATGGCGACGCGCTGCCGCTGGCCGCCGGACAGCTTGATGCCCCGCTCGCCGACGATGGTGTCGTAACCGTCCGGGAAGCCGTCGATGAACTCGTCGCAGTGGGCGATGCGGCTGACCTTCCGGATCTGCTCGGACGTCGCATGCGGGTTGGCGAAGCTCAGGTTGGCCCGGATGCTGCCGTCGAAGAGGAAGTTCTCCTGCAGCACGACGCCGAGCCGCGCCCGGTAGTCCTTGAGGCTGATGGACTCCAGGTCGCGGCCGTCGACCAGCACGCGCCCGGCCGTCGGCCGGTTGAACGCCATGACCAGGCTGATCAGCGTGCTCTTCCCCGATCCGCTCGAGCCGACCAGCGCCGTCGTGGTGCCGGAAGGCGCGGTCAGCGACACGCCCTTGAGCACCGGCACGCCCGGCTCGTACTCGAACCAGACGTCGTCGAGCCGCACCTCGCCGTCGAGCGGCCCGAGCTTCTCGCGCGCCTCGTCCTCCTCGTCCTCCGTCGCCATACGCATGATCTCCCGGATCCGGTCGAGGCCGGCGAACGCCTCGGTGATCTGCGTCCCGATGGACGAGATCTGGATGACCGGCGCGATGACGAGACCGGTGAAGAAGATGTACTGGATGAGCTGGCCGTCGGTCCAGGCGCCGCTCATCAGCGCGCGGCCGCCGAGCACGATCATGATCGCGCCGATCACGCCCATGACCAGCGTCGAGATCGAGGTGACGGCCGACACGCCCGTGACCGCCTTGGCGACGTTCCGGAACAGGCGGTGCGCCCCGCGGGCGAAGACGAGCTGCTCGCGCTTCTCGACGCCGTACGCCTTCACGATGCGGATGCCGCCGAGCGTCTCGGTGAGCCGGCCGGTCACCTCGGCGTTGATCCTGCCCCGCTCGCGGAAGACCGGCCGCAGCTTCGCGAAGCCGTACCCCATGGTCGCACCGAACAGGAGCAGAATGAAGAGGGTCACGCTGGTGAGCTGCCAGTTCAGGTAGAAGAGCCACCCGAGGGCGATCGACGCGGTGAGGAGTCCGCCGGCCAGTTGGACCAGCCCGGTGCCGACCAGATTCCGGATCCCCTCCGCGTCGGTCATGATGCGCGAGATCAGGATCCCCGTCTGCGTGGAGTCGAAGTAGCGGATCGGCAGGCGCGAGACGTGCGCCATCACCCGCTTGCGCATCTCCGTGATCGCGCGCTGCGCCGCGACGCCGAGCACCTGCGACAGGCCGAACCCCGTGGCCGACTGCACGACGGTGGCCGCGAACCCGATGCCGGCCAGCAGGAACAGCTCGCCGACGCGGCCGTTGGGGACCACGTCGTCGACGATGTAGCCCGTCATCGCGGGCAGCACGAGCCCGGCGAGGCGGCTGACGAAAATCAGCACCAGCCCGAGCGCGAGCCGATACCGGTAGCGCCGCACCAGCGCGCGCGCCTCCGCCCAGGCGCCGGACGTCAGCCTCCGCTTCTTCACCTTCTCGTTCGTCTCCGTCATGCCCGCCGCGGCCTCGCCCTTCGTCGTCTCTGTCCTGCCGGTCGCCATAGCCTTCCATGGTAGTAGACTTCCGCCGTGGCCGAGTCCGCGCGCCGGATCATCCACGTCGACATGGACGCCTTCTACGCATCGGTCGAACAGCGCGACCGGCCGGAGCTGCGCGGGCGCCCGGTCGCGGTCGGCGGCCGGCCCGAGCGGCGCGGCGTCGTGGCCGCGGCGAGCTACGAGGCGCGCAAGTTCGGCGTGCGCTCGGCCCTGTCGATGGCGCGGGCGGTCCGGCTCTGTCCGGACCTGGTCATCGTGCCGCCCGACTTCCGCAAGTACCGCGAGGTTTCGCAGCAAGTGTTCGAGCTCTTCCGCGCGGTCACCCCGGCCGTGGAGCCGCTGTCGCTCGACGAGGCGTACCTCGACGTCACCGAGAACGCCTGGGGAGAGCCGCTGGCGACGACCGTCGCCAGGCGTCTCAAGGCGTGCATCCGGGACGAGACGGGGCTGACCGCCTCGGCCGGCGTCGCCCCCAACAAGTTCCTGGCCAAGATCGCGTCCGCGTGGCGGAAACCGGACGGATTGACGGTGGTGGCCCCGGAGCGGATGGAGCGCTTTCTCCGGAAGCTGCCGGTCGACGCGCTGTGGGGAGTCGGCCCGGTGACGGCGCGCCGGCTGCGTGCGGCCGGCATCGAGCGGCTGGTCGACGTGCGAACAGTGGACGACGAGACCCTCGGCGGCCTCGTCGGACGCCAGGCGGACTGGCTCAAGCGCCTCGCCCAGGGCATCGACGAGCGACCGGTGGTCAGCGACCGCGAACGGAAGTCGCGCAGCTCGGAGCACACCTACGTCGAGGACCTCGTCGAGATCGACCGCATACGGGCGGAGATAGATCGCATGGCGGCGGGCGCGGCGGACTGGCTCCGGCGCGCCGATGTCACCGCCCGTACGGTGACGCTCAAGGTGCGCTACCACGACTTCAAGACCGTCACGCGCAGCGACACCCGGCCCGCCGCCACCTTCGACGCGGCGGACATCGCGCGCCGGGCGCGGGCCCTGCTCGACCGCACCGACGCCGGACGGCGCCCGGTCAGGCTGCTCGGGGTCGGCGTGCACGGCCTGCTCCCCCGGACCGACCCGGCCGTGACGCCCGAACCGCTGCTGTGGGACAGCCCGCCCGGGGAATGCAGGGCGGACGATCATCGAGCACGATGACGGGCGCCGCCCATCTGCCACAGGATGCGACGCACGACCATCGAGAGGGGATGCGAATGACACTCGGCGATCTGGGTTGGGACGACCGCTTTGCGGCAGCGTTCGACGCGCTGGGCGACCGCGGGCTGATCCCTGCGCGGGTCGGGATCGAACACAACCACTTCTATCGCGTGCTGACCTCCCGGGGCGAGCGCATGGCCCAGGCGGCCGGGCGGCTGCGGCACCACGCCGCCGGCCAGGACGAGTTGCCGGCGGTGGGCGACTGGGTGGCGGTCCGCGTCGACCGGCACGACGGAACCGCGACCATCCAGTCCATATTGCCGCGCCGGAGCAGCTTCTCCCGCAAAGCGGCCGGCGATCCGACAGCCAGGCAGGTGGTGGCCGCCAACGTCGACATCGTGCTGGTGGTGGCCGGACTGGACGGCGACTTCAGCCCGCGCCGCATCGAACGCTACCTGGTGGCGGCGGCCGACAGCGGCGCGCGGCCGGTCGTCGTGCTGAACAAGGCCGACCTCGAGGAACACCTCGCGGTGCGCGTCGCCGAGGTGCGCACGGCGGCGCCGGACGTCCCCGTGCACCCGACCTGCTGCACGACCGGCCAGGGTTTCGACGACCTCGCGCGGTACCTCGCGCCGGGCCGGACGGTGGCGCTGCTCGGCTCGTCGGGCGTCGGCAAGTCGACCATCATCAACCGGCTGCTCGGCGAGGCGCGGCAGAAGACGCAGGCGGTGCGCTCGGCGGACAGCCGCGGCCGGCACACGACGATCCACCGCGAGCTGATCGCCGCGCCGGGCGGCGGCATCATCATCGACACGCCGGGCATGCGCGAGCTGCAGCTCTGGGACAGCGACCGCGCGCTCGAGGACGCCTTCGCCGAGATCGAGGCCCTTGCCCCCGACTGCCGGTTCCGCGACTGCCGGCACCGGCAGGAGCCCGGATGCGCGGTCCGGGCGGCGGTCGAAGCGGGTACTCTGCCGGCCATCCGACTGACCCACTATCTCCGCCTGGACGACGAGCGGGCACACCTCGACCGGCGGCGCGACGAACTCGCACGCCTGGAGGAGAAGAAGCGCACCAGGGTCGTGCA
The DNA here is from genome assembly GCA_011523845.1 of Acidobacteriota bacterium. Taxonomy (GTDB): domain Bacteria; phylum Acidobacteriota; class Vicinamibacteria; order Vicinamibacterales; family UBA8438; genus WTFV01. The sequence goes on from WTFV01000199.1 coordinate 50,424, forward strand.
CCGCGCGCTGCGCAAGATGCACACCTCATCCTGAAAGGACCTCGTCATGTCTGCACGCCGCGCACTGCGTCCGGCTCCGCTCGCCATCGTGCTCACCCTCGCCGCGGCCGGCATCGGCGTCGCGCAGCAGGAAGCGCCGATCACCATCCGCGCCGGGCTTCTGATCGACGGGACCGGGGACACCCGGTCCAACGCGCGCGTCTTCGTCAACGGCTCCACGATCACGCGCGTGGACGGTCTGCGCGGCGCCGTGGACTACGACCTGTCCGAGCTGACGGTCATGCCCGGCCTGATCGACACCCACGTGCATCTGACCTCGCACTTCGCGGCCGACGGCCGGCTGCACCGGGCGGGGAGCGCGGAGACGCCCGCCCAGACGATGCTGTACGCGGTGGGCAACGCCTACCGCACCCTGATGGCCGGCTTCACGACGGTGCAGAGCCTCGGCCACCCGCTCGACGCCGACCTGCGCGACGCGATCGACCGGGGCGACGTGCCCGGCCCGCGCGTGCTGACCTCGCTGCGCGCGGTGACGAGAGCCACCGGCGACGCGGACGCCATCCGCGCCGCCGTTCGGCAGCTCAAGGCCGACGGGGCCGACGTGATCAAGGTCTTCGCATCGAGCAGCATCCGCGAGGGCGGGGTGCGGGCGCTGAGCGACGAGCAGATCGAGGCCGCCTGCGACGAGGGCCGGGCGCAGGGGCTTCGCGTCGCGGTGCACGCCTACGGCTCCGAGGTCGTGAGCTCCGTCATCCGGGCCGGCTGCACCTCGGTCGAGCACGGCAACCGCTACGACGACGAGACGCTGGCCCTGTTCGCCGACCACGGCACGTTCCTCGGCTTCCACCTGGGGCTGCTCTGGGACAACTACGCGGAGAACCGCGAGCGCTTCATCGGCATCGGCAACTACACGCCGGAAGGGTTCGCGCAGATGAGTCGGGCCCGCCGCATCGGCATGCGCCGGTTCCGCGAGACCCTCCGCAATCGGGACGTGCAGATCGTTTTCGGCACCGACGCGACGGCCGGCGCGCACGGCCGCAACGCCGAAGAGCTCGTCGTCCGCATCGACGAAGGCGGCCAGGACCCGATGGACGCCATCGTCTCCGCGACGTCGCGCGCCGCGCGCTCGCTCGGCCTGGAGGACGAGATCGGCACCGCGGCGCCCGGATTCACCGCCGATCTGATCGCGGTCGAAGGGAATCCCCTGGACGACGTCACCGCGCTGCGGCGGGTCCGTTTCGTCATGCGGGACGGTGTCGTCTACCGTTACGAGCCGTAGCGCACCATCGCATCCAACCGAGCGTCGTCCGCGCCGCACCATTCCCGCGGCGCGGGACTTCAAGGAGAGATTGTCATGATGTGCATCCTGCGCCCCGCCCTGCTGCCGCTGCTCTCGGCCCTGCTGGCTATTCCGACGCTGGTGGCGGCGCAGGACCGCCCGACAACGCCCGACGGGGCCCTACACACGACAGTCGACATCTGGAGCGAGGGCACCCGTATGGCGGGTGACCTCTACCGGCCTGCCCGGACGGATGACGACCGACTTCCCGCCATCATCATGAGCCACGGCTGGGGCGGCACCAAGGCGGGCCTGGCTCGCAACGCGATGCGCTTCGCCGCCGACGGTTTCGTGGTGCTCGCCTTCGACTACCGCGGGTGGGGCGAGAGCGACGGCAAGCTGGTCGTGATCGGCGCGATGCCGGAGCGCGGCGTCAACGGCGAGGTGCAGGTGCTCGCACGCGAGATCCGGCGCGTCGTCGATCCCATCGATCAGACCCTCGATATCCGGCGGGCGTTCGATTTCCTGGCAGGCGAGCCGGGCGTCGACGCCGACCGCATCGGCTACTGGGGTTCGAGCTATTCCGGCGCCCATGCCATCTGGGTCGCCGCCAACGAGCCTCGGGCCGCGTGCGCGGTCGGGCAGGTGGCCGCCGCCGATTCGCTCGACCTCGCGCGCACGTCCTGGAAGGACACCGGCATCGACATCGAGCAGCACGCGCGCGAGCAGGCGATCCGCCGCGCCCGCGGTGAAATTGCGCCCCTCCCGCAGGGCACCGACAAGGCGCCCAACCTGAACGGCTGGGCCCACCTCGACAAGGTCGTCGAGTACCGTCCAGTGGACGACGCCGGCCGAGTCGACATCCCGCTACTGGTCATCGACGCCGAGCACGAGGAGCTCTTCGACCGCCACCGGGCGGGTGAGCTGGCCGTCGCCCGCGCCAGGGAGAACGGCGCCCGCGCCGAGTATCGGGTGATCCCGGACATCACGCACTACGACATCTACCGGGAGGCGTTCGAGGAATCGGGCGAGATGGCGCTGGACTGGTTCAACGAGTGCCTGAAGGACTGAGGAAGCCACTCCCGCATGCCCCATCCAAGCTTGATCAGAAAGCGCAAGGAACGACGCGTGACAGAACAGCAGCTCCCCACATTCGAGGATCTACTTTGGCCAACTCTCAAGGTACTGGAAAAACACGGTGGTTCCGCCTCGATTCAGGAACTGTCAGAGTACGTGGCCCGCGAGTTGGCCCTGTCTGATGAGATCCTCGACGTACGGCATCAGGATGGCCCGAAGTCAGAAGTGGACTATCGGGCAGCATGGGCCCGCACGCACCTGAAGCTCATTGGAGCAGTCGACAACACGTCGAGAGGCGTTTGGACGATTACGGAAGCCGGACGCAGCGCCGAATCGGAAGATCAAGTTCGCGATCAGGTTCGACAGGAGCGTGCCAAACGATACCAGGACAAACGGAACCCGGGCACTACTACCAAGCGCAGCTCCGGGGACGACGACACGCTGAACGAGGACGACTGGAGGGATGCACTGCTGGCGATTGTTCGTCGTATTTCGCCGGACGCCTTCGAGCGATTGTGCCAGCGTGTTCTCCGGGAGTCTGGCTTCACCAAGGTAGTGGTAACCGGCCGTTCGGGTGATGGTGGAATAGACGGCGCGGGAGTCCTACGCGTCAATTTGATCTCCTTTCATGTCCGCTTCCAGTGCAAGAGGTACACCGGTTCGGTCGGTGCGCCAGAGATCAGAGACTTCAGAGGAGCCATGGTAGGACGTGCGGACAAAGGATTGTTCATTACCACGGGCGGCTTCACAAAGGATGCCGAACGTGAAGCTGTACGGGATGGCGCGCCGGCTATCGACTTGATCGACGGCAGCGATCTTTGCGACCTTCTCAAGACCCGTGGACTGGGTGTGAGCACGGAGACGGTCGAAGTCGTCAGGCCGAAGTCTGAGTTCTTCGACATGCTGTGAACGGTACGTCCCCTGCGAGCACCGACCTGCCCAACTGGAGGAAGAAACATCGGCCCGGCTGAAGGACAGGCTCATGCGATCGGGATCGTCTTCAGATGCGCCTCGACGGCTCGGACCACGTTGGCGCCCATCGGAAGATGCGTCTTTTCGGCGCGCCAGTGCTGGTGAAACAGCGCGACGGTCTCGCGCGCCGCGTCGAGCACAAGCCGCTCCGGAAGCATGGCCTTGGCGGCGAGATGGGAGAGTTCGTCCTCCGAGAACTCGGAGAACAATCTGGTCCGGCTGAACTTCAACGCCGCCGTGTCGTCCGGGATATAGGCAATCGTCGCAACGAGGTCGTACGCCGGCGCCAGGGCCGCGCGACGCCGGTCGGGGTAGAGCAATGACCAGTTCTTCAGGTGCATGTCGGCATTGCCGATCAGCGTGTTGAAGGTCAGGCGCCGGACGAACTCGGCGATGTCCGTGCCGGCGCACTCTGCGCCGAGCACCCGCGCTATGCTGCGGGCGCTGGCATTCTCGTACTTTCTCTCGGGATAGACACCGAATACCTGCGCGAAGTCCTCCACGTGAACGGCGCTCCCGTCGGAAAGGCGGTCGAAGCGTTCGACGGCAAGCGCCACTTGCCCAAGGGCGCCGACCCCATCGGGAAGATTCCCAATCGCGTCGATGCCGACAAGGTGCGTCGCCGGCACGTCCACCCCAATCAGCCGAGCCAGCGTCATCATCGAGAATTCGTTCTCCGGAAGACCCTCGAACTCGCGCGACGGAAGCTTGACTATCCACGAACCGCCGATGCCCCTGGCCGGGATGGTCAGTCCTCCCCTCGGCTCGTTCAGCGCCGAGAACTTCAGTTGAACGCCCGCCAGCGAGAAGCGCAGGGCATGTTGGCGGCGGTCGTTCCCGCTCTCATCCACACCGGCGTGCATGTCGGATTGAGGCGGCCATGCGCCTCCATCGACTGATTGAATCGTGATCGCGCCAGGCAGATCCATGCCGAGCACCCAGAGCAGGAAAAACTCGCGTGCGGGATCCACCCCCGCGCGCTCGGCGAGATAGGTGCGCATGCGCCCTTCCGGGAGCAGATTCGAAAAGAACGGCAGCAGACGCGTCCGGGTCGGCCTGAATTCGGTGATCAGTTCTCCGAATCGATCCTTGAAGCCGAGTCCGAGAGCAGGGCGGCGGTCGTTCGCAACGTAGGCATCCGCGAGGCCGAAGATCGTCCGATCACCGTCGATATGGGTGAGCGTGCCGACAAGCCATGCGCCTCCATCGACTGATTGAATCGTGATCGCGCCAGGCAGATCCATGCCGAGCACCCAGAGCAGGAAAAACTCGCGTGCGGGATCCACCCCCGCGCGCTCGGCGAGATAGGTGCGCATGCGCCCTTCCGGGAGCAGATTCGAAAAGAACGGCAGCAGACGCGTCCGGGTCGGCCTGAATTCGGTGATCAGTTCTCCGAATCGATCCTTGAAGCCGAGTCCGAGAGCAGGGCGGCGGTCGTTCGCAACGTAGGCATCCGCGAGGCCGAAGATCGTCCGATCACCGTCGATATGGGTGAGCGTGCCGACAAGCTCGCCGTGAAGCAGGACATCGAGAACCCGGACATCAGCCATCGTCGTCGTTGTCGTCGTCGAGCGTGTAGGCAGGGCGCACGGACAAGGCGCTGTCACCCGCGGTTCGGCCATGCGCGAGTGCATCGCGCAGTCTGCGAAGCTGCAGAAACGACCGCCGAACGCCGTCGCGGGAGTGCGGGTCGCGCATCAAGGCCTTGACCGCTTGCGTAGCTCGCCGAATGGTCGGGAGGTCGAGGGAGGCAGGTCTGAAGCGCCGCAAGTCGCGCAGCAGGCGCCCAAGCTCCGTCAGCTCGGTTCCGGACGACAGGCTGGCCGGTAGATGATGCACCGCGTCCTGTAGACGGGCCAATTCACGCCGGACCCGGCGGGCGGTCGCTCCATCGTGCGTAGCGGCAGTCTCGACACCGGCGGAGATCGAGCGCACCGCTGCAACGGAGCCGCGAGGCACGAGCATCAGTTCCAGATCCAGCGCGCGGGCGATCGCGACCAGACTCGACACCCGGAGGTCGACGGCGCCGTTCTCGATCCTGGAGATGTGCCCTTGCGGTACGACCGAGTTGACGCTCAACTCGCGCTGGCTGAGTCCCTTGGCGTGACGGGTGTTACGCAGTGAACGAGCGATGTGTTCGATTGGCGCACTCATCATGAGACATAATAACGTATCAACTGGCCATTAGGATATAGTTTTCTACATCGAAATATACAGGGAGCCTGAGAATTCCGGCATGACGGCGGGGGCAGTCTTCCTGAGAACGACGCCTTCGTCGGCGGCTGCACGCGTAGGGCCGGCAACGCCCCGCGTCAGTGCACCGCGCCGGCGCCGCCCGGCTGGAGGAACGACGGGTCGGCCCCCATCCGCCGGATCGTGGCCTCCCACATGTCGTCCGGGCGGGTGTTGAAGACGATGTCCAGGTCGATGTCGGCGTGCAGCCACGACGACGAGGCCAGCTCCGCATCCAGTTGCCCGGCGGCCCAGCCCGCGTAGCCGGTCAGCAGGCGCGTGCGCGGTGGCGGCGGCGATTCCAGCAGCCGGCGCAGAAGCTGCGGCGAGGTCGACAGGAAGATCCCGTCGCACACGCGGACCGACTCGACTTCCGTGGGTTCGGCGCCCATCAGGATCCAGCCGCGCTCGGGTTCCACGGGACCGCCGATCCAGAGCTCCAGCGCACTGCCGGAAGAGACCGGCGGCGTCAGCCGGACCACCTCCGACGCGGGCGTGGTCGTGCGCCGGTTGAGCACCAGGCCGAACGCGCCTCCCTCACCGTGCTCGCAGAGCAGGATGACGCTCCGGTGGAAGTTCGGGTCGTGGAGCTGCGGCATCGAGACCAGCAGCGACGGAGCGAGGGAGGGAAACGGCTTCTCGGGTTGACTCATGGCGTGCGCCGGGACTGAATTCCGGGTCTATTCTCTCACGGTTCCGGCATCCGGAACCGAAGACCCGGCAGCGAGGCGCCGCCGCGCCCAGTCCACGTGCTCCGCCACCATGGGTTCGCCCCGCGAAGCCGTTGTGGTGGATTCGGGCTCGGCAATCGCCGCCGCGGCCGCAACCGTCGAGCTGTTGCCGAGCGCGACGGCCACGTTGCGCCGGAGGCCCGTCAGCCTGGCGCGGGACATCGCGCTTCGCTCGAGCACTGCTCCGAGGCGTTCATCGGACTGCCGCCAGAGCTCCGACAGCCGCGGGTGGTCGAGGTCGGGCGCCGGTTGCCATGCCGGGTCGTCCGACCGGGCAGGCGCAGCGTTGTACGGGCACACGTCCTGGCAGATGTCGCAGCCGTAGACGTGCGTGCCGATGTCCGGCCGTTGCACCTCGGGTATCGGGCCGCGGAGCTCGATGGTCAGATAGGACAGACAGCGCGTCGAATCGAGCACCCACGGCTCCCGCAGCGCGTCGGTCGGGCACGCCTCCAGGCAGAGCGTGCACGTCCCGCACTGATCGAGCTGGGGCGCGTCGGGTTCGAGCGGCAGGCTGGTGACGATCTCCGACAGGAAGAGCCACGAGCCCTGCTCGGGGTGAATCAGACAGGTGTTCTTCCCGATCCACCCGAGCCCGGCGTTCTGCGCGTAGACGCGCTCCTGGATCGGTCCCGTGTCGACGTAGCAGCGGGCCTCGAAGGGCTCGCCGGCCGCCGCGCGCATCCGACCGAGCAGCGCCTCGATACGGCGGCCGAGGACGCCATGGTAGTCCTCCCCCCAGGCGTAGCGCGAGATCAGCGCGGCGTCCGGGTCGTTCACCTCCGTCGAATAAGGACGGTCCGTGTTGTACACCGTGCCCAGCGAGATGACCGAGCGCGCCGACGGCATCACCTCTCGAACGTCGGAGCGCCGCCGCGCCGTCCGCGCCAGGTAGCGCATCTCGCCGGCGTAGCCGCGATCGAGCCACTCGTCGAGGAACCGGAGCTCCGGAAACGCCTCCGCGGGCGCGATGCCGCACAGGTCGAAACCCGCCTCGCGCGCGAACGTCTTGACGTCGTCAGCGGTCACGACTCACCTTCCCGCGGCGGGCTCGCCCTCACGAAGCCGACGCTCGATTCAGGGTCGCCACCGGGGCCGGCTCTCCTGCTGGGACACTCACCCAGGTTTCATCCATGCGCGGGTCCGGCCCTGCCGGGGGAAAACTCAGAACACGAACCGCAGCCCGAACTGCATCTCCCGCGCGTTCAGCGCACTGAAGATGCGCCCGAAGTTCGGCGACCCGAAGAAGCGGTTCGGCAGATCGAAGTTGGCCCGGTTGAGGAGGTTGAAGATCTCCCAGCGGAACTCCAGCCGGCTGCCGTCGGCCATGAGCCAGTTCTTGGCGAGCGACATGTCGACGTTGAAATAGCCGGGGGCGAAGACCGGGTTGCGCGGGGCGCTGCCGTACGTGAAAGGAGCCTGCAGGCTGAACGCGTCCGTATCGAACCAGCGTTCCGGCGTCCGCTGGCTCCGCGGCAGATTCGGGTCGCCGGCGAGGTTCGGGCGCTGCGCCGGGCCGGCGCCGATGTTGGCGATGTCGTCGGTCACGTTCACCGTGAACGGCGCGCCGGACTGCGCGGTAACGATGCCGTTCACGCGCCAGTTGCCGAACAGGGCCTCCCGCGCGCCGCCGGCGCCAGCCGCGAACGGCAACTCGTACGTTGCGCTCCCGACGAACTGGTGGCGGTGATCGAAGCTCGACAGCGCCACCTCGCCCGGGAAGATGTCGCGCACATCCTGCGGCACGTTCGCCTCGAAGGCCGTGGCGCCCGGGCTCGACGCGTCGTCCTCCGAGCGCGACAGCGTGTAGGCGAGGTCGAACGCCAGGCCCTCGCGGATGCGGCGGACCGTCTTGACCGTGACCGCGTGATAGATCGACTCGCCGTCGAACCGGATGGCGCGGATGCCCGCGAGCTGCGGCACGGGGCGGCGCGCGCTGATCGGCCCGGGGCCGGGGATCGGCACGTTGCGGATGGTCGAGTTGTCGGCGCCGATCGTGTACGACCCCATGTAGAAGAGCTCGAGCATCTGGCTCGGCCCCAGCTCCGTCTGCAGGCCGCCGCTCCAGGTCTGCGTATACTCCACGAAGTAGTCGTAGTCCATGATCGAGCCGCCGATGCTCCCCGTCGCATCCGACGCCAGGATCGTCCGCGTGTCGGCCGCCGGCACGAATTGGCCTGCCGGCACGTCCACCTGCTTCAGCAGGAAGAACGGCAGGTTGCGGGCGAAAGCGGTCTGCACGCTGTAGGCCCACTGGTTCAGGAAGACGCCGTAGCCCCCCCGCACCACGGTTCGACCGCTGTCGTCCGGCTGCCAGGCAAGACCGAAGCGCGGCGCGAGCCGCACCTTGCTCGGCCGGAGCAGGCTCCGGTCCCAACCCGCCTCCGCCGACGTGACCCAGGGAATCGGGATGAGCGGCAGCAACTCCTCGGCCGCCGGCGAGATGTTCCCCGCGTCGTCGCTGGCAATCACGTAGCGCCCGCCGGGTACCGACAGGTCGATCGTCGACAGCCGATTGTCGACGTCGCGCATGTGCTGATTGAGCTCGTAGCGCAACCCGAAGTTCATCGTCAGGCCGTCGCGTACCCGCCAGTCGTCCTGGGCGAACAGGTGCACCCAGTTCGTGCGGGCGTCTTCGTCGCCGCGGCCGCCGATGCCGGCGCGGGCGGAGACCGGATAGCCCAGCAGGAAGTCGGCGAACGGGTTGCCGCTGAAACGACCCGTGTAGACGAAACGGCCCCGCGGCGTGTCCGGGTTCTCCGGCCGGAACCGGAGGTGGAACCAGTAGCCGCCGAATTTCAGGTGGTGGGAGCCCCGGTCGATCAGCACGTTCTGATACAGCTCGAAATGCTCGTTGTTCCGGTAGACGAAGCTGGTGGGGTCGCCCATCGGGCTGTACAGCCCGGCAGTGTTTATCTGCGGATAACCGACATCGCGCGGGTCGCGCGTCACGCCGGCGATGCCGGCCGGGCCGGCGAAGTCGACGCCCCGGTTCAGGCTCGCCTGCCCGCCGTCCACCCGCATCCAGCCGAACCGGGTCTCGCTCAGGAACGTCGTTCCGATCGGCCGCGCCCAGCTCAGCGCGAGGTTGCGCGTGCGTGTCGTGAGCGTGCGCCCGAATCCCGGGATGAGCGACTCCTGCTGCACGCTGGTACCGAAAGGCTGCAGATCCTCGGCGTCGAACGTCGAGAAGCGCGCGAAGAACTGATCCGCGCGCCCGAAGCGGTGATCGATGCGTGCGCTGAACTGATTGATGTCCGACTCGGACTGCTCGACCGACGTCAGGTTCTGCACCTCGCCGCCGCCGTTCGGCAGGGGCACTGCCCCGAGAAACGCGTTGGCGACCGGGTCGATCCTGTCGGCCGGAATCCGGTTGCCCGGAAAGTACGTGCCGCAGGCGCCGGTCGCCGGATCGCGGGTCAGTGGATCGCAAACCGGCGCCTGGCCCGAGAAGTCGCCGCCGCGGACGGGCGACGACGGCACCGAGAAGGTCCTGGTCAGCGACCGCGCCGTCCGCTGCCCTTCGAAGCTGACGAAGCCGAAGGTCCGGTCGGCCACGAGCGGGCCGCCGAAGCTGCCGCCGAACTGGCGCTGATCGAGCGGCGGCACCGGTTCGTCGGGCGGGTCGAAGTAGTTGTGCGCGTCGAACCGCCCGTCGCGGAGGAACGCGAAGGCGCTGCCGTGCACCTGGTTGCCGCCCGACTTGGTGGCGACGTTGATCAGCGCCGACGCCTTGCCGCCGAACTCCGGCGGGTACATCGACTTCTGGATCTTGAACTCCTGGATGGAGTCGACCGACGGGTTGATCACCAGGTTGTTGAACAGCTCGTCGGTCACCTTGACGCCGTCGAGCAGGTAGATGTTGTGGCCGGCGCGCTGGCCGCCGACGTTCGGCAGCGGTCCTGCCTGCTGCAGCGCCGCGCCGCGCGTCCCGCCGGGCGGGATCACCACCGCGTCGCTCAGTTGCGCGAGTTGCAGAAACTGCCGCCCGTTCAGCGGAATCTGCTCCACCTCGCGCGTATCGATGATGTCGCTGATCTCCGCCGTCGTCGACTGCAGCAGCGGCGCGGCCGCGCTCACCGTCACCTCTTCGGTGAGCTGTCCCAGGTCGAGCTGGAACGCCAAATCGAGGGTGCGGCCCAGGTCGAGGAAGATGCCGGTGCGGACGACGCGGCGGAAGCCGGGCAGCTCGGCGGTGAGGGTCCACTCACCGATGGGCAGCGACGCCATGTAGAACCGCCCGTCGCTGCCGGTCACCCGTTCGACCGAGAATCCGCTCTCGGCATGCGTCGCGGCCACCGTCGCACCGGGCAGGACACCGCCCGACTCGTCGCGTACGACGCCCTCCAGCGTGCCGGTGTTCGCCTGCCCCGCGGCCGTGGCAGCGCTGGCCGCCAACAGCCAGAGCACCGCCAGCACCTGCCCACCTGCTGTCGCGGTTGTGCGCATCCTCAGGTCACTCCTCCGCTCGCCGACACACCTGTCCGCCCGGGACGCCCGCCCGCTGTGCCGGGCAGGCGGTAGATCATTGTAGCGACTCGCCGCCAACGGCGGCGTCCCGGTCGGAGACGCCCCGCCGGGACACCATCGTCAGGATCCGCGCCGCCGCGCGCCGACTCGCCCCGGGCTCCCCGAGCCGCTGTCGCACGCGACCGAGCGCCGCGCGGGTCCGCTCGGCAGTCCGCGCATCCGTGAGGAACGCGACCACCTCGTCCGCCACCGCGTCCGGGGTGAACGCATCCTGAAGCAGCTCCGGGACGACCCGCTCGCCCGCAATGAGGTTGGCCATGCCCGCGTGCCGCACGTGTGAGAACGTCTTGACGATGCGGTAGGTCAGCGCCGACAGCCTGTAGACGATGACCATCGGCCGCCGGTGAATGGCGGTCTGGACGGTTGCCGTTCCGGAGGCCGTGACCACTGTGTCCGCGGCGGCGAGGACGTCGTCCGTACGGCCCTCGACCACCGCCGCTACGCCGGAGGCCACGAGGGAGCGGACCGGCGCCAGCAGCGCGTCGTCCAGGTTGGGGGCGCGAGCCACGACGAACTGCGTCGACGGGACCCGCGCCCGGACGAGATCCGCCGCACGCGCGACGTCCGGCAGGATCGCCCGCAGCTCGTTCGGGCGGCTGCCGGGCAGCAGCGCCACGGTGGGCGCCGCCGGGTCGAGCCCCAGCGAGTGCAGGAAGGGCGCCCGAGCTTCCGTCGGGGCCGACAGCTCCAGCAACGGGTGACCCACGAACTCGACGGGAACGCCCGCTTCGCGGTACAACGGTTCCTCGAACGGGAAGATCACCAGTGCGAGGTCGACGAGGCGGCGCATCTGTTGGATTCGCCCCCGCCGCCACGCCCAGAGCTGCGGCCCGATGTAGTACACGACCGGGATCCCGAGCCGTCGCACCGCGGCCGCCACCCGGAAGTTGATCTCCGGAAAGTCGACAGCGACGAAGACGTCCGGCCGCTCAGCCCGCGCGCGCGCCACCATCTCCCGATACACCGCGATGGAGCGGGGCACCACCGCGAGGGCCTCCGAGAGCCCGGTCGCAGCCAGCCCCCGGTAGTGGGCGACGAGCTCGGCGCCGCTGTCACGCAGGCGGTCGCCGCCCAGCCCGACCACGCGCGTGGCCGGGTCGAGAGCGCTCAGGGCGGCAGCCAGAGCACCCGCGTAGAGGTCGCCCGACGGCTCCCCGCACGAGATGAGAACCCTGGGCAACTGGTCCAGCGCCGGCCGCGCCTACCGGCGGAAGCGGGAGGGGCGGCGCAGATCGGCGGCCGTCAGATCGAGCTCCGACAGCGGAATCACCTCGATCCGGTCGAACCCGACGCCGGGCAGGTCGCGCAGGAACACCGAAGCGTCCCCCACCAGCACCATCGACAGGTTGGCCGGCCGCAGCCAGGCCTGGGCCACGCGCTCGATGTCGCGCACGTTGACCGCGTTGATCCGCTCCGGGAAGTACTCGATCTCGTCCACGTCCAGACCGTAGAGAATCGCTTCGAGGACCTGCGCGGCGATGGCGTTCGGCGTCTCTATGGTGATCGGGAAGCTGCCGGCCAGGTAGTCCTGCGCGCTTCGCAACTCCCGCTCGCGCACGCGCTCGCGCCGCAACCGGGCGATCTCGTCCACGGTCAGCCGCAGCGCCTCGGCGGTGGCGGCCGACCGCGTATCGGTCTTGGCCATGAAGTCGCCCGCGATCTGACGCCCCGCGATGTCGGCGGACGCGGCGTAGGTCAGCGAACGCGCGGTACGGAGCACGCTCCCGAGCCGGTTGCCCCCTTCTCCGCCGAGGATCTTGATCGCGACGTCGAACGCCATGAAGTCCGGGTGCGCACGCGGCAGGGCGACGTGGCCGGCGTGTATGACCGTCTGCACGGCCCCCGGCCTGTTGATGACGACGAGTCGTCGGGTGGGCCGCGGGATGTTGTCGGCGGTCACTGCCGGCGGCGGCGGGCCCGGCCGCCAGTCGCCGAGCGCGCGCTCCACCCCGGCGAACGCCTCTTCCGCCGTGACATCCCCGACGACGGCCAGCACGGCGTTGTTGGGAAGGTAGTGCGTGCGATGGAACGCCACCAGGTCGCCCCGCGTGATCGTGCGGATCGACCGCGGCGTGCCGGCCTGCGGCAGGCCGTAGGGGTGAAACCCGTAGACCAGGCGGTTGAAGACCACGCTGGCGACGTACGCCGGATCGTCGTAGCTGACCTGCAGGCCCGACAGCACCTGGTTGCGCTGCCGCTCAATCTCCGCCGGCGCGAAGGCCGGCCGCCGCGCCACGTCGGCGAGCAGGTCGAGCGCGAAGTCGAAGCTGTCCTTCATCACCAGGACGTCGATGAACCCGAGGTCGCGGGCCGTACCGACGCTCAGCGCGCCGCCGATGCTGTCGATGGCGCCGGCGATCTCCTGGGCGGAGCGCGTGGTCGTCCCCTGGTCGAGAAGCTGCCCCACGAGCGAAGCGACGCCCGGCTGACCGGGCGGATCGGTCGCGGCGCCGGCGCGCAGGATCATCCGCACGTTGACCGCGGGCTGCTCGTGGTGCCCGACGTAGACGACCTGCAGACCGTTGTCCAGGGAGCGGATCTGGTACTCCGGAAAATCGACGTGGCGTCTGAGCAGCGGCGGCGGCGGCTGCTCGCTCGGCCAGTCGACTCGTTGCGCGGCCGCCGGGGATGCGACCGCCAAGCCGGTCACGAGCGCCGCCAGCGCACCGATCCGCGACACACGCGGCGTTTGCATTGCAGTCCCTCCGGTCACTGTCCCGTCCGCCGCGAGCCCCGCGGCAGGATCGTCAGCACCAGTCGGTTGTCGTCGCGCAGGTAGGTCTGCGCAACCCGTTGCACGTCCTCCCGCGAGACGTTCATGAAGATGTCGAACTCGGCATCGGCCGTCGTGATGTCGTCGTGGATCACCTGTGCGTGGGCGAGGTGCATCCCCTTCTGCTCGATGCTGATGCGCCCGATCACGTAGTCGCGGGCGAACTGGTTCTTGGCCCGCTGCAACTCGCCGTCGGCCGGCGGCGCGGCCTTGGCCCGGTCGAGCTCGGCGATCAGGGCTGCCGCCACCTGCTCCGGCGTCCGCGACGGCTGGACGAGGGCCACCGCGTAGAAGAGATTGGGATCCTCGATGATCACGCCCTGGCCGAAGGCCGAGACCGCCACCTGCTGCTCGTAGACCAGACTGCGGTGAATCCGGGCGCTCTGGCCGTCCGACAGGATCTTCGACAGGATGTGCAGCGGATAGGCGTCCGGGTGCCCGTCGTAGGTGATCGGATGCGCCACGACCACCGCGGGCAGCGGCCAGTTGTCGGCCTCGACGGTCAGCCGGCGGCTTTCGGTCACCTCCGGCTCGCGCGGCAGGTTGCGCGGCACCGGCTTCTTCGCCTTCGGCACGCGGCCGAAGTAGTGCTCGACCATCTGCAGCGCGTAGTCGCTCTCGAAATCTCCGACGATGGTCAGCGTGGCGTTCTCCGGCACGTAGTAGGTATCGAAGAAATCCTGCACGTCCTCGATCGAGGCGGCCTCGATATCCTCCATGGAGCCGATGGTCTGGTGCTTGTACGGATGCGTGGTGAACGCCTCGTCGTACAGAATCTCGGACAGCAGGCCGAACGGCTCGTTCTCGTACCGCCAGCGCCGCTCCTCCTTGACCACCTCGCGCTCGGAATCGAGCGTCCGCTGGCTGATGCGGAGCGTCGCCATCCGATCCGCCTCCAGCCAGAGCACGAGCGGCAGGTACTGCGCCGGCACGGTCTGGAAGAAGACCGTCACGTCCTCGGTCGTATAGGCGTTGCCCTCGCCGCCCACGCTCGAGATCATCGACAGATGCTCGTCGGAACGCACGTTGTGCGACCCCTTGAACATCAGGTGCTCGAACAGGTGGGCGAAGCCGGTGCGGCCCGCGGGCTCGTTCTTCGACCCGACGTGGTACCACATCTGGACGTTCACGATCGGCGTGGAGTGATCCTCGGAAAGGATCACCGTCAGGCCGTTGTCCAGCGTGGTGATGCGGTAGTCGAACTTCGGCGGCCGCACCGCCGCGTCGACGGGCGCAACGGCGGCCGAAGCCAATCCGAAGACCACCGCGATGAGGAGCCCGCGGCGAAACGCCGCGCACCGGGACGCACGATGGGTGGATCGCATGCCGCGATTATGCCACAGCGCCGCCGCCGTCAGTCGACGACGAAACGGAACACCAGACGGGTCCAGCGGATCGGGCGCAGCACGAAGATATCGGGGTCTATGCGCCGCTCGCGGCCAACCAGGATCTCCCCGGCGCCGGCGGCGCCGCGGAACCGGAGCCCGAGGTGCACGGAACCGCCGTAGAGGTACTCGCGCCCGAACATGCTCTCGTCGGTCACCGCCGCCGAGCCGTCGAGCTCGCCAACCACGGAGATGCGTTCGGTGAGCGGGCGGAGCACCCGAAGGGAGGCATTGGCCTCCTGCCCGTAGTCGACCTCCGAGCTGGTGACGGTCCCGAGCCAGCGCCCCATGATCTCGATGTCGAACGTCCCCAGTTGCAGCCGGTCTCCGTAGGAGAGCCCGAGCATGTTCCAGGAAGGCGCACCGGGATGCTCGCGATCCGCGCGGTGGCGCGAGACGTGATGGAAGGTGACGCCGAGCTCGCCCCGCGGCAGGCGGGCGAAGACGGAGAGATCCATCGTGTAGTTCGTCTGCGTCGGATCGATGGCCCGGCGCTCGTCGCCGACGCCCGTTTCCAGGTTGAAGAACACGCTGCCGCGCGCAAGGAGAAGGTCGAACACGTCCATGTCGACCCCGACGTCGGAGTCCCATCCGAACTGCGCCTCGCCTGTGCCCCGCAGGCTCGCACCCTGCGTGTGGACGTGATAGCGGGTCAGGAAACCGAGCGCGCGGTCGGCCGTCTGCGCCGGTCGCGGACCGCCGATGACCTGGGCGTCGGCCTCGGACGCCGTCCCGGCCAGCAGGGAAAGCGGCAGCAGCAGCGCGACGACCGCGGGGCGCATCACACCGGCCGCAGTCAGGCGCGACCCGCGAGAGGAGACAGGGTCGGCGAGGATGCCCGACCGCGCTCGTCTCGTCGTCCTCAACGCCGTCGAACCGCCATCCGCTCGACGAACGGCGCCAGGTAGGCGAGACCGAGCCGGCCCGCGACGTCGCGCACGTGGCCGGCCCGCTCGTCCGGGTCCAGGTCGAAAATGCCGCGCAACTCCCCCAGGGGCTCGCTCGCCCGCGTGCGCCACTGCACGTTCCCGAGACCGTGACGGGCGCCGCGCCACGCCAGCAGGTGTCCGACGGCCAGGAACAGGAAGTAGTAGCCCAGGAAGTTGGGTCCGGGGACGAAGAACAGGAGGCCGAGCAGCGCGGCCACGAGCGACGAGAGGAACAGACGCCGCAGATGATGTTCGGCGTCGCGGCCGAGCCGGCGGCGCGTCTCCGCCAGCGCGCGGTCACCGTCCAGGTCGGCCGGATGCACCAGTTGGACGGCGGCCTGCTTCCGCAGATGCCACAGCAGGCGCCACTCGGCGAGCGCCTCGGCCACCCAGCCGACGACGGTGTTGCGCAGCCGCAGCACCCACGGCTGCTGCAGCCCGGGATCCGCGGGCACCTCGGCCAGCCGCCGGGCCCGGCGCTGTTCCCGGACCTCGGCCAGCATGCGGCGGAACCGCGCATAGAAGCGCCCCCCGGAAGTCTCCTCCGCGGGGTCGATATCCTCGACCTCGGCCGATTCGCAGAACAGCTCGTAACCGGCGGGACCGATCGGAACCAGATAGACGTCTACGGGTGTCAAGGCCGCAACGATACCACCGGCCCGGTGGGCGGGGCCCGAGGCGGCTGCCGGCTGCGGTCCGATCGCGTATCCGCCTCGCGGAGCCGCGTTGTCTTCGATCACCGTCAACAACTCAACAATACCATCGACGCCGCCGAACGCGTCGCCGGGCTCCGCGTTCGGCCCCGGCCCCCACCGCCCCGGGACCCTGCGCCGCAGAACTCACTTCGTTGCGTTCCCACGGCGCAAGCTCCTGGCCCCGCCGAACGCGTCGCAAGGCTCCGCGTTCGGCCCCGGCCCCCACCGCCCCGGGACCCTGCGCCTCCGAGCTCGCTTCGTTGCGTTCCACGGCGCAAGCTCCTAGAATACGCGGGTTCGCTCCTGCTAGGAGTCCGCGCAGCAGGACGGCGCTGACGCGGACGACGCTGGCCCCAGGCACGTCCTCTCCCGGATAGCCATGATCAGAGGTTGCGCGGCGCGACGGTGGATTCATGCGGCTCTGACCCTGATGGGCGTCACCCTGACGGTGGCGGCGGCGGTGGTCTGGAACGACGCAGCAGCTCAGGAATCGGGGGCGCCGAATCCGGCCGCGAGCACGGGGGCCGGCGCCGTCGCGCCCGGGGAGCAACCGATCGCGTTCAGCCACGCCCGCCACGTCGCGCAGGCCGGGATCGACTGCCAGTTCTGCCATGCCTATGCGCGGCGCGGGCCGGTGGCCGGCATCCCCTCGGTGGAACGCTGCGTCGGCTGCCACCGCAGCATCCTGACGGAGCGGCCCGAGATCCTGAAGGTGCTCGACTACTGGGAGCGGGAAGCGCCGATCCCGTGGCTCCGGGTCCACGACCTTCCCGACTACGTCCGCTTCAGCCACAAGGCGCACGTCCGCAGCGGCATCGATTGCGCCGCCTGCCACGGCGACGTGGCGGGCATGGACCTCGCGGTCCAGGTGGAGTCGCTGTCGATGGGTTGGTGCGTCGACTGCCACACGGCGCGCGACGCATCCCGCGACTGCCTGGTGTGCCACTACTAGAACGACGAAACCAACCACTCTGGAACGACGGAACCGACCACTGGGATCGCATGGTGCGTGATACATCTTCCGGCCCGAGCACGCTGACGGAAACCGTCGGAAGACGCACCTTCCTCAAGGTGCTCGGCGGCGCGGGGCCGGCCGCGGCGGTCGCCGCCTGCTCGCCGGTGCCGGCCGGGACCATCATCCCGCTGGTCGTTCCCCCCGACGACGTCGTTCCGGGGGTGGCGACCTGGTACGCGAGCGTCTGCGGCGAGTGTCCGAACGGCTGCGGCACGCGGGTTCGGACGCGTGAAGGAAGGGCGATCAAGATCGAGGGAAACCCGGCGCACCCGGTCAACCAGGGCGCGCTCTGCGTGCGCGGGCAGGCGGCGCTGCAGGGACTGTACAACCCGGACCGCTTCCGCGGGCCGCAGCGTCGCCGCGTCACCAACGCCGCGGCCGGACAGTCGGTCCTGGAGCCGGTGAGCTGGGAAGCGGCCGAGACCGAGCTGGCCGAGCGCGTACGCGCACTGCGAGACGCGGGCGACGGCGATCGCATCGCGGTGGTCACGCCGCTCCTCTCGGGCACGCTCGACGCGCTGGTCGACCGCTGGGCCGCGGCAGTGGGCGGGGCGCGCCGGCTGCGGTACGAGGCGTTCGCCTATGAACCGCTGCGCGCGGCGCATCGAATCGTCTTCGATACCCCCTCCCTCCCCGGCCACGACTTCGGTCGGGCGGATCTCATCGTCTCGTTCGGCGCCGACTTCCTGGAGACCTGGCTCTCGACCGTGGGCCACTCGCGTGCCTTCGCGGACGCCCGCCGGCCCGACAGCGACCGGACGGTACGCGCCGTCCATTTCGAGCCTCGGCTGTCGTTGACCGCGTCGAGCGCCGACGAGTGGATCCGCATCGAGCCGGGCACCGAGGGCATCGTGGCGGCGGCGATGGTGCGCACCATCGTGGAGGAGGGGCGGGTGCAGGCAGCCGGGATCACCGGCGACGACCTCGCCCGCATCCGCAACCTGGTCGCCGAAGCGACCCCGGAAGCGGCGGCGGCGCGAAGCGGCGTGCCCGCCGGCCGCATCGTGCAGCTCGCACGGGCGTTCTCGGATCCGGGAGCCGGGCCGGGACGGACGCTGGCCGCGGGCGGCGGCGTCGCCGTCTCGGGACCGAACGCCACCGAGACCCAGGTCGCCGTAGCCCTGCTCAACTACGTCGCCGGCAACGTCGGCGCCACGGTGCGGTTCGCGCGCGACGGCCTGTGGGACGGCGTATCGACCTACGCCGACATGCTCGACCTGGCGGACGCAATGCGCAGCGGCGCCATCGAGGTGCTGATTCTGCACCAGGTCAATCCGGTGCACACGCTGCCGGCCGCGGCCGATTTCGCCGCGGCGGTCGACGCCGTGCCCCTCGTCGCGGCGACGTCGAGCTGGCCCGACGAGACGACGGCGCGGGCCGATCTGATCCTGCCCGCGCACACGCCCCTGGAATCGTGGGGCGACCATCGCCCCGCGGCCGGCCAGTACGGCCTGCTGCAGCCGACGATGCGGCCGCTCCACGACACGCGGCACTTCGGCGACATCCTGCTCGGTGCCGGACGGGCGGCGCTGACCGGCGCCGGGGCGGGAGTGGAGACGCCCCCTGGGGCCGCGACGCTCCCGGAGGGCGAGTTCTACGAGGTGCTGCGGGACGAGTGGCGCGCCATCAAGGCCGCGCTGGACCCGCCGGAAGCAGTCGCGGACGAACCGGAGCCACCGGACGACACGGAGCCGCAGGATCCGGCGGCGGCCCGGCGTGCCGCGGCGGCCGCGCGGCGCGCCGCAGCCGCCGCCCGGCAGGCGGAGGAGGCCGCCTTCGAGGCGTTCTGGGCGGACGTGGTCCGACAGGGCGGCCTCTGGTCTCCCGTCGAGCCCGAGACGGTGACGCTGAGCCCGGCGCTCGGCGATATCGATCCGGCGGGGCTCGGAACTCCCGACGGCGACGCACGCCCGCTGACGCTGATGGCCTACCCGTCGCTGCACTTCCACGACGGGCGGGGCGCCAACCGGCCGTGGCTGCAGGAGATTCCGGATCCGCTGCTGAAGGTCGCGTGGGGAAGCTGGGCGGAGATGACGTCCGAGACCGCCGCCGCGATCGGGGCGGAAGACGGCCAGCTCGTGACGATCGAATCGGATCACGGGACGGTCGACGCGACGGTCCTCCTGAACCCGCACCTGCACCCGGGCGTCGTGGCGATTCCCATCGGGCAGGGCCACACCGACTACGGCCGCTACGCCACCGGACGCGGCATCAATCCCGTGGTGCTGCTCGACCCGACTCCGGAGGCGCTGTCCGGGGGACCGCGTTGGGCCGGCACCCGGGTGGACGTCACCCCGCGCGCGCTGCACCGTCCCGTGCCGCGCCTGCAGCGGACGTTCGATCAGCAGGGCCGCGGGCTGGCCCAGGCGGTCACGCGCACCGCGCTCGAGGCCGGCGACGTGCACCCCGAGGAGGAGCACTTCAGCCTCTATCCCGAGCACGAGCATCCGACGCACCGCTGGGGCATGGCCATCGACCTGAACGCCTGCAACGGCTGCAACGCCTGCGTCGCCGCCTGCTACGCAGAGAACAACGTGCCGGTCCTGGGCGCGGACAGGATGGTGCGCGGACGAACGATGTCGTGGCTGCGGATCGAGCGCTTCGTGGAGCCGCGACCCGCGACGGACGGCGGCGCGCAGGTCGACTCGCGCTTCCTGCCGATGCTCTGCCAGCACTGCGACCATGCGCCGTGCGAGTCGGTGTGTCCCGTCTACGCGACGTACCACAGCGAGGAAGGCCTGAACGCGCAGATCTACAACCGCTGCGTCGGCACCCGCTACTGCTCGAACAACTGCCCGTACAAGGTGCGGCGGTTCAACTGGTGGGAGCCGGAGTTCCCCGAGCCTCTGAATCTGCAGCTCAATCCGGACGTGACGGTCCGCAGCGCCGGCGTCATGGAGAAATGCACGTTCTGCGTGCAGCGGATTCAGGAGGGCAAGGAGCAGGCGCGCGACGAGGACCGTCCGGTGCGCGACGGCGACGTGACCCCGGCCTGCGCGCAGACCTGTCCGGCGCAGGCGATCGTCTTCGGCGACCTGAACGATCCGCAGAGCCGCGTCTCGCAGCTCTCCGCCGCCGACCGCCGGTACCACGCGCTCGGCGTCCTCAACACGCGGCCCGCCGTGACCTACCTGAAGAAGGTGCTCCCGTGAGCGTGGCGGACCACGCGATCAACTACGGCCGCATCGACGCCGACATCCTGCGGACGATGCAGCCGCCGGGACGGGCGTACTTCGCCTCGCTGGCGCTGATCCTCGGCGGGCTCGCCCTCGGCGCCTATGCCTTCTCGGTGCAGTGGCGGCTCGGCCTCGGCGTGGCCGGCTACGAGCACCCGATGCTGTGGGGCATCTACATCACGAACTTCGTGTTCTGGGTCGGCATCGCGCACTCCGGCACGCTCATCTCGGCGGTCCTGTTCCTGTTCCGGGCCAAGTGGCGCACCTCGGTGGCGCGGGCGTCGGAAGCGATGACGGTCTTCGCGGTCATGACCGCGGGACTCTTTCCGATCATCCACATCGGCCGCCCCTGGTTCTTCTACTGGCTGATCCCGTATCCGAACGAGCGCCAGCTCTGGGTCAACTTCCAGTCGCCGCTGGTCTGGGACGTCTTCGCGATCACCACCTACCTCACGGTGAGCGCGATGTTCCTGTTCCTGGGACTCATTCCGGACGTCGCCGCCGCCCGCGACCGCTGCACCGACTGGCGCAAGCCGATCTACCGCGCCCTCGCCCTCGGCTGGCGCGGCTCGACCCGCCAGTGGATCCACTACGGCGCGCTGTACGGCTTCTTCGCGGCCCTGGCCACCCCGCTCGTCGTCTCGGTCCACAGCGTCGTCTCGTGGGACTTCGCGATGTCCATCCTGCCGGGGTGGCACAGCACGATCTTCGCCCCCTACTTCGTCGCCGGCGCCATCTTCTCGGGCCTGGCGATGGTGATCACGCTGCTCATCCCGCTCCGCAGGCTGCTGGGGATCGAGGAGTACATCACCATCCGGCACTTCGAGAACCTGGCGAAGCTGATCATCGTCACGTCGCTCATCGTCGGGTACGCCTACCTGACCGAGTTCTTCGTGGCCTGGTACAGCGGCAACCCGTTCGAGCAGGGGACGTTCTACAACCGGATGTTCGGCGAGTACCGCCTCTTCACCTGGGGCATGCTCGGCTGCAACACGGTCGTTCCGCTGCTGCTGTTCTTCAAGCGGGTCCGGACCAACCTGGCCGCCCTGTTCGTCATCTCGATCCTCGTCAACATCGGGATGTGGCTCGAGCGCTTCGTCATCATCGTCACGTCGCTGTCGCACGACTTCGACCCGGCCAACTGGACCGGCCTGTACGAGCCGACCTGGGTGGAGGGCGCCATCACCGTCGGCAGCTTCTCGCTCTTCTTTCTGCTGTTCCTCGTCTTCATCAAGAACTTCCCGGCGGTTTCGATCACGGAGATGAAGGAGGGCTCGGCGCACGCCGAGGTCTTCGACGACAGCCTGGCCCGGTGCCTGTCGAGGCACGGGTTCCTGGACCGCTTCTACGAGCTGTTCCTGGCCTCGAGCCCGCGGGTCCGGGAGGCGTTCCGGAACACCGACTTCGCGCACCAGAAGAAGATGCTGGCCGACTCGCTGTCGCTGATGACCAGCATGTCCGGGGCGCCGGCGGACGAACTGGAGGAGCTGGACCGCGTCGCGCGCCGGCACGGAAGGCACGACCTCGACATCGGCTTCGAGCTGTACGACCTGTGGCTGGAGTCGCTGATGCAGGCCGTCCGGGAGTTCGACGGACACTTCGACCGCGACGTCGACCGCGCCTGGCGCAACGTGCTGGCGGAGGGAATCGAGTTCATGGAGTCGAGGCACGAGCGCCAGGCGCCCGTGCCGGAACCGGTACCGACGCAAACGACGCACTGACGGATCGATAGGGGAGCTTCGAGCACCATGCGGATCTTGGGGGTGTACGACGAGCCGGCGAAGGCCTCGGTAGCGGTCGCGACGGCGCAGGATGCCGGATTGCGCCGCGTCGATGCCTTCTCGCCGGCCCCGGATCACACGCTCGAGCAGTTGATGGGCGCACGCGTCAGCCCCATCCGCCTGTTCATCCTGATCGGCGCGCTGCTCGGCTGCACCGTCGGGTTCGCGCTGCCGATCTACACGGTCTCGTCCTGGCCGCTGATCACCGGCGGCAAGCCGCTCGTCTCGATTCCGGCGTTCGTGGTCATCGCGTTCGAGCTGACGATCCTGTTCGGCGCCATCTTCGGCATGCTCGGCTTCCTTCTGCTGGCCCGGGTGCCGCGGCTCAGGCGCAGACACATCGGCGACCCGCGGTTCAGCAACAACTGCTTCGGGGTGGAGATCATGTGCGAGGAGTCGCAGGCGGCGGCGGCGCGGTCGCTGCTCGCGGACGCCGGCGCCATCGAGGTGCGGACGGATGACTGACGGATCAGGTTTCCGGCGAGCGGCAGCCCGGGCGCGATGCATCGCCGCTGGAACGCAACAGGGCTCCAGCCGCGGGCTGTCAGGCTGTCGAATGCAGTCGGGCTCTCGCCGCCGGCTTTCGCCTACCCGCACTGCACTGGCGGCGGCGCTGCTCGTCCTGTCCGTGGCGGCCTGCGCGCCCGCGGACACGCCGCGGGATCCGGACGCGCGCACCTGGATCCGCAACATGTGGACCGGCCCGGCGGTCCTGCCGCAGACCGAGGCGCGCCCGGCCCCCGAACGCTCGCTGGCCATCGACGCGCCGCGGATCATGAACCGGCGCGAGGCGCGCACGGCACTGACCAACCCGCTCGACGAGACCCCGGCCGTGCTCGCCGAGGGCCAGGCGCTGTACGACGTCTACTGTGCCCTCTGTCACGGCGACGAAGGCGACGGAGACGGCGAACTGGCCCGTCATTACCGGCGGATGCCGCCGCTGACCGCGCGGCACGTCCTGAACTATCCGGACGGCTTCGTCTACAGCATCATCCGCGAGGGAGGCCGCAACATGCCGCGCTTCGGCGACGCCCTGAGCGTCGACGAGCGCTGGGCGCTGGTGCACTACCTGGGCACGCTCGGCTCCCCGGAACCGCAGGCGGTCGCGCGGTGAACGGCGTATCGCTCGCGGCGCCTGTGTCGGGCCCTCTCCTGTCACCGGGCATCCGGCGCTTCCTGCTCGGGCTCGCAGCCCTCGGAGGCTTCGCCTTCCTGGTCGGCCTCGCGGTCGACGGCATCCGCGCGTGGCAGGCATTGCTGGTCAACTTCCTCTTCTTCGGCGGGCTGGCGCAGGCCGGCGTCGTGCTCTCGTGCATCCTGCAGGTGACGTCCGCCCGCTGGGGCCGCCCGCTCAAGCGGGTCGCCGAGGCGACGGCGGCGTTCCTGCCCGTCGCCTTCGTGCTGCTGCTCGTCCTGCTCGCGGGCACCGCCGCCTGGGCTCCGTGGGTCCACGAGCCGGTCGAGGCCAAGGCGCCCTGGTTGAACATCCCCTTCTTCGTGACCCGGGAGTTGCTGGCGTTCCTGGTGCTGAGCGGCTTCAGCCTGCGCTACGTCTACCGCTCCGTCCGGCCGGACATCGGCATGTTGCACGAATCGGGTGCGCGACCCGCCACCGGGGTCGCGGCGCGGGTCATCGCAGGCTGGCAGGGCATCGACGCCGAGCGGGCCATCGGGCAGCGCCGGCAGAGCCGCTGGGCCGTGGCGGTGCTGGTGGCCTACGGCTGGGTGTTCACCCTGATCGCCTTCGACTTCGTCATGGCGCTCGACCCGCACTGGTTCTCGACGCTGCTGGGCGGCTACTACTTCATCGGGAACCTGCTGATCGGCCTGGCGTTCCTCGCCTTCGTTACGGCCACCGGACGCCGGCGGCTCCGCATCGCGGGCTACGTCGGGCGCCACCAGTTGCACGACCTCGGCAAGCTCCTCTTCGGTTTTTGCATCCTGTGGGCGTACATGTTCTGGTCGCAGTACCTCGTGATCTGGTACGGCGACCTCGCGGAGGAGACGGAGTTCATCTACCACCGGATGCATGGCCCCTGGGAGCCGGTGGCGATGACCGTGTTCGCCACGACGTTCGCCGGCCCGTTCGTCGTGCTGCTGAGCCGCGCCGTCAAGACCTGGGCCCCCGGCCTGACGACCGTGGCGGCCGTCGTCCTCGCCGGCATGTGGCTGGAACGGTTCATTCTGGTGGCGCCGTCGCTGTGGCACGGCGAGGGCGTGCCGCTCGGGTTGCTCGAGGTCCTGGTCACCGCCGGAACCTTGAGCGTCTTCGTGGTCGCCTACACCACTTTCCTCGATCTCTTCCCCACCCTGCCGGTCTCGGACCCGCGGCTCGCGCCCGCCGAGACCGAGCACTGAGCGCTGTGGAGGACCGGACGCCGGCGGTCGAGAACTCCACCGGCAGCGGGATCGACGCGGGACCACGCCGCTGTGAAGTCCGGCACTTCGGGCCCGAGTCCATTCCATCCCGGCCTCATCCGGGCAGGTGGGGCCGCAGGGATGCGCGTCCACAGCGCGTAGCCGGCCGCCGACAGGTGCAATCCGTCGTCGTCGACGAGGAGATCCGGCCGCGGCAGACTGTCGGCGCCGATCATGGGCGTGTGGCCCGGCGCGCCTCCGCCGCGAGCCGCTGCAGCGCCATCAGGTTCGCGACCCGTTCCGTCACCGACCGCCGCAGGTTCTGCCGCAGCAAGGTCCGGTCGATGTCGCGCTTGTAGGCCTCGATGACCGGGTCCGGCTCGAACCCGGCCGCTCGTAACGTCGGCGCGTCGTCCGGCGCGGGCGCCGCCGGTCCGGCAACCGTTCGCCCCTGGACCGGCGGTGGCTGTCCGCCCTTCACGAAGCCGCCCCCCCTGTGTCACGGCAATCCCTCACGGTCGCCTCCATCTCGTTATCGCGCCGGCAGGTAGCGGTCGAACCACTCGATCATGGCGCCGATGTAGTCCGGCGGGTTCACGGCTCCAGGAAACGTCGGGCCGTGCCCCGCACCGGGCACCCGCAGCAGGTCGACCGGCACGCCGGCCTTCTCCAATGCCGCCTTCATGACCTCCGCGTTCTTGTACGCCACGACCTCGTCGGCGTCGCCGTGGATGAGCAGCACCGGCGGGTCGTCGGCCGTGACGTGGGTCACGGGCGATGCGGCGACGAAACGCCGGTGCTCGACCGAGTCGGTGCGCTCGGAACGGCGGAAGCCGAACAGCGGGTGGACCCTCCCCGGCGCGGCGAGGGTGAGATCCGTCGGCGCGGCGCGGGCGACGACCACCTGCACCTTCGCGCTCTCCCGATTCACCGGGCTGGCATCCTCGGCCATCCCCTTGCCGTCGAGAACACCGAGCAGGCTGACGAGATGGCCTCCCGAAGAGCCTCCCATCGCGCCGATCCGATCCGGATCGATCCCGTACTCGTCCGCATGGTGACGCACGAACCGCACGGCGCGCTGCGCGTCCTCCAGATGCGCGGGATGCCGGAAACGGGGTGAGGCGCGGTGGTTGATCCCGAACACCGTGTAGCCGGCCACGGCCAGGGGCACGGCGTAGATCTCCTCCTGCCCGCTCTCCTTCAACGGGGTGGCGTCGAGGCCCAGCTCCCGCGTCCAGCCGCTCCCGGAGATGAACACGATGCCGTAGCCGTTGGGATTCTCCGGGTAGTAGACGTCCATCAGCAGCGCGAGCCCGGAGTACATGCCGAACACGACGTTGCGCTCTACGCGCCCTTCGGCCCCGGCCGTCCCCGCACTGCCGATCAGGAACACCACGAGGGCGACCACGAGAGTCCGTTTCCTCATTTCCCTGCTTCTCCTTCCGTGCCTTCCGTGCTTCCCGCCTTCCCGCCTTCCGTGCGTCCCGCCTGCGCGAGTTCAGGCTCACCTGCGCCGGCGCCGATTCCCGAGAGCGCAGACTCCCGCGAATCCGCTGCCGCCACCGGCCCCACCGGCCCGCGCCGGCCACGTCGAACGCAGCCGATCGGCTACCGGATGTAGAGGCTCGTCAGCGCCCGCCTTGACTACGCTCTCTCTTCGAGTTCCGTGATGCGGAGCTCGAGTTCCGCGAGCCGCCTCCTCTGCTCGTCGACTGTCTCAAGCAGGCGGCGCATCGCGAGTGCCTGATAGTGCCAATCGGGGTACGGGCCAGGGACCACGCTGCGAACCACAGGTTCATCCGTGTTCGGGTTCAACGGCCCCTCCGCATCCATCGCAGGAGCGGTCACCAGCCGGTACGATTCAAGCCAGTCTTCGACGGTCAGTCCGCCTAGATTCACGGGTTGGTTCGATGCCATGATCACCCCCTCACCAGCTTCGGGCGCTGCCAGACGCGGAGCGGCCTGGCGCCGCCAAACCCGTCGCCAAGGCGCCGCGTTCGGCCCCAGCCCCCACCGCCCCAGGAGTTTGCGCCGCAGAACTCACTCCGTTGCGTTCCACCGCGCGGACTCCTGGTCATCCGACTCCGACGGCCCGGGCCGCGCCAGAAGGCCATAGAGCTTGTAGATCTCGCCCCGGAGGTTCGCGATCTCCAGGCTCATGCCTTTGACCCAAGGGGCGTTCCCGGCCAACAACTGCTTCACGTCAGCCTCAACCACTTGCGCACGTGCAAGTTCGCGCTTCAGGAGCCACCCGATGATGCCGACGAGCGCCGCGATGATCCCAAGCAGCCACGCGGCGGCAGCACCGATCTCGATAGAGATGGAGGTGGCGTTCGCCGCAAACAGTGTGGGGATCATGTCATCTCCACGTTTCCACGGAGCCCTGCCCGATGTGTCGGGGCATCCGGGGCGGCACCAGCCCGAGAACGGACCGGTCAAGCCGCCAGGAGTCATGCTAACACGCCGGGCAGAGAGACGGTGAGAGCCCGCCGCCGTCCTCCTATCGGCTCGCGGCGGCGCCATTCCGCTGCCGCAGCCGACCGTGGGATTGTCTCGACCCGGGCTTCGCCGGCCACTGCCGCCAATGCGCTTGAGCAACTCTCGCAGGGCGTCGTCCCCGGAGATCCCGGAGGGCCAACGTTTCAACCGATCTCCACCGTGCTCTGCTGGAATGAGCCGGTCGGCGCGATGCTACGGATCGCCGGCCCATGGGATTCACAGCGTCCCCCCAACCTCGGCGAGCCGATGCCGAAGTCTGAGACCGCTGGCAGCCGCGCCGAAGGCAAATCGTCCCCCTGACAGAGACCGCCACTACTACTGTGCATTCCGGCTTTGGTGGTACTCGACACACGCGACTACGATTCCGTACAAGTCCATTATCGCCTCGTCCGTTCCCACGTGCGCGTTTTCCTCCGTCAGATTCCTCTCGCCATCGACTACGTATCTCCAGCGCTGGAAATCGTCCTGGTGCACCTGTATGATTTGATCGACTGTTCTCATCTCACCGGTGATGCCAAGGGCGTCGCGTCGCAGCTTCTCTTCGTTTCTCCACGCCGGGCTATTCACTCGCGTCCGTATTTCCACCTGCTCCACGGCGTCCAGATCCGTCCATAGTGACTTGAGATTGTGGGTCCGGCAAAACGCTCGGCCACCTTGCGATATTATTCCCTTCAAACACAACTCAACAGCAAACGGTAGCATAGGAATCAGTATGTACGAGGTGCCTCCGCGGCACAGCTTCCGGTCCATTCCTCCCCGCGTCACCATTAGATCCGCGCGCGGTGAACTGCGCCACGCTCATGCTCCTGCCGGCGCGGCTCGGCGACGATGGGTGGGTCCGAGCCGGCTCCGCGGTGGCGCCGTGAGGTTGCGCTGCCGGACGGCCTTGGCGATGACCGGCTTGGCGTGCCAGATGCGCGAGAGGATCGCCAACGCCCGCACGCTCAGCGGCACCCGGTGCTCGCGCTTCGCCTTCACCCGCTCGGCCGAGACCGTCCACACCGCGCCAGCCGTGTCGATCTCGTCCCCACGTCGCCAGCCGGACCTCACCAGACCGCGCCGCGGTCAGCACCAGATTCTCGAACGCCAGCTTGACCGCAGGCTGCGCCGACTCCGACGTCCGCACCGTCTCGACGGCGGCGGCCACGTCCTGGTGGGGCAGCGCCCGATGGTGCGTCACGATGTCGTTCTGCGCGCCGAGCACCGGCAGAACCCGATCGCACGGATTGTCGTTGCGCAGCTCCATCGCGATCGCCCACTCCGGCACCGACCGGATGCGCTGGCGCACGGCGCGCCGTCTCCGCCTTGCTGTGCCAGATCGGCGTCAGGATCTCCAGAACGTCGGCCGTGTTGACCTCGGAGACCGGCCGCCGGCCGATGCGCGGGAAGGCGGAGCGCTCGAGGCTGCGGAGCCAGTTCTGCGCGTGCCACCGGCCGCGCCAGCCGCCCTGCTTCTTCTCGAGCACGCGACGGGCCGCGTCGGCGAAGGCGAGCATCTGCTGCACGCGGCGCTTCTCGGTCAACGGGTCGCCGCCCGAGCGCGCGAACCGGCGGTCGGCGAGACTGCACCATGCCGAACCGTCGTAGACCATAGCCGAGTGTCAAGGCAGCGTGAAGACGAAGATTCCGTGCCCGCCCTCGGGGCGCTGCTTCTCCGGCGTCAACTGCCCCGAGATGCCGCTCCACAACGACGGGTCCGTGCCCACCGGAACCGCCAGGTACTGCCGCCCGTCGACGGCGTAGGTGATCGGGAACCCGGACACCGAGCTCGGCATCCGCGTGCGGAACAGGATCTCGCCGGAGCGCGCATCGTGCACGTACAGGTTCCGATCCCAGTCGCCGACGACCACCAGCCCGCCCCCCGTGGTCAGCGCGGCGCTGTCGATGGCGGTGCGCGTCCGGTGGCGCCACAGCACGTTGCCGCCGACGTCGATGGCGACGAACTCGCCCACGCCGTCCGGCCGTTGCGGGTGCATCAGGTGCGTGCGGCGCGAGATGCCGACCCCGCCCCCGCCTTCGACGAGCTCCGGTCCCGGTCCGAACGTGGTCCGCTCGCAACTGACGAGCAACGGCACGTAGAACGCCTGCGTCTCCGGGTGGTAGGCCATCGCGCGCCAGCTCTTGAAGCCGGCCACGCTCGGGCAGAACTCCAGCTCGACCCCCTCTTGCGGGATCATGCCGGGCCGGTAGGCGATGGCGCCGGTCTCGGGATGCACGTCGAGAATCGTCTGGTACCCCAGATCGTGGGCGGCCAGGAAGCGGCCGGTAGCGCGGTCGAGCTCCCACAGAATCGCCAGCTTGCCCATCTTGAAGAGCGACCGCCGCCCGCCGTGATCGACGAGCAGGTTCTCGAACGTCTCGTCCATGTCGTGGGTCTCGCCGGGCAGCAACTGGTTGTACCAGACGATCTCGCCGCTGGCCGGGTCGAGCGCGAGCACGCTGTTCGTGTAGAGTGCGTCGCTGGCGTGTCCCCGCTGGAAGCGCGCCCACGGCTTGGCCTGCGCCGTGGCCCAGTAGATGAGGTCGGTGCCGGGGTCGTAGCTGCCGGCGGTCCAACTGTCGCCGCCGATGCGGAACATCAGCGGCGTGTCGCCCCAGGTGTCGCCGCCGGGCTCGCCCGGCCGGGCCACCGTGGAGGTGCGCCACACCTCCTCGCCGGTCTGCGCGTCCCGCGCGGAGATGAAGCAGGGCATCTCCTTCGCCTCGTGGAAGCGCTC
Organism: Acidobacteriota bacterium; assembly: GCA_011523845.1. Classification (GTDB taxonomy): domain Bacteria; phylum Acidobacteriota; class Vicinamibacteria; order Vicinamibacterales; family UBA8438; genus WTFV01. The sequence goes on from WTFV01000199.1 coordinate 80,573, forward strand.
GCAGCCGTTGGTGCTGGCCACGACCCTGCCGGCGACGATGATGGGCCCGGCCGTATAGCGGAATCCGAGCCGGTAGTCGGCGCCCGCCACGTTCCACACGACGTCGCCGGTCCGCGCATCCAGCGCCACGATGTGCGCGTCGACGGTGGTGAGATAGATCTTGTCGTCGTAGATGGCGAGATTGCGGGTGGTGACGATGCCGGTCAGCTCCTCCGCCTCGTGATCGTGCCGGTAGCGCCAGAGCAGCTCCCCGGTGGCCGCGTCGAGCGCCTCGACGATGCCGAACGGGCTGGCGATGTACAGGACGCCGTCGTAGACGAGCGGATTCGGCTCGGGCCGCCCTTCGGTCCCGATAGCCCACGACCAGGCGAGCTGCAGCCGATGCACGTTCCCGGTGTCTATCCGATCCAGCGGGCTGTAGCCCCACCCGTCCAGGGTCCGCCGCCAGTTGATCCAGTCCGCGGGAGCCGGATCGAGCAGCATCTCCTGGGTGACCGGTGTGAACGGCCGCTCCTGGTCCTGCGCCTGCACGGATCCCGCGCTTGCGACAACGGCGACCATGCCCAGGCTCGACAGGATTCCGATTCTCATCGCGCGCCTCCTCCCGGGTCGCCCCTACCGACGACCCGCTTTCCAGCCACCCGACTGCAGCTCCGGCAGATGCGGCGCATCTGCGTCGATGATACCGACGGTTCGGGGCCGCGGCTACCGGACGACGCGGTCCCGTCTGCGTTCCGATCCGGATGTCCTGGCGATACCGACGGTTTGGGCCGCGGCTACGAGACGACGGGTCTGAACGATGAAGGGTGGTGCAACGGCGCCGTCGATCGGACCTGCCGCGCTACACTGTCCCTGGTGGCCAGAAGCGGCGCATATCTCTTCGGCCGGCTCGCGGGCAGACAGTTCCGCAAGGCGAAGTGGATGTGGGATTCGGTCGCCGGCGCCGAGGACGACGCCATCCGCGCCCAGCAGGGGCTCGGCCGCGAGATGGCGGCGGCCGTCCGGGAACAGGCCCCGGGACCGGTCGATCCGACCGTGCAGAGGCTGCTCGACGAAGTGGGGGCGGCGCTGGCGGATCGCGTGCGCAACCCCGTCCACCGCTTCGAGGTGGCCGCGGCGGCGGGCGACCAGCCTACCGCCTTCGCGCTTCCCGGCGGCTACATCTTCGTGGCGCCGGCCCTGGTCGACATGACCGGCCGGAACCGCGACGAGCTGGCCTTCGCGATCGGCCACGAGATGGCCCACGTCATCCGCGGGCACGCGATCGACCGCATCAAGCTGGAGTGGAGCCAGAAGGCGCTGTCGGCCGTCTCCGTGGCCACCCCCGCGGGACGCGCCGTGGCGCCCTGGCTGCGGCGGGTCGGCGTGCAGTGGCTGGAGAAGGCCTACTCGCGCGAACAGGAGTTCGAGGCCGACGAGCTGGGCGGGCGCCTGATGCGCGCGGCCGGGTTCGATCCCCACGGCTGCATCCGGATGCTGGAGCGCTTCGGCCGCCTGGAGCGCGGGTCCGATCCGCTGGGCCTCGCCGCCTACCTGTCGACGCATCCGCCGGTCGACGACCGCATCCATCACCTGCGCGAGCGCCTGGAGCTTGGGGAGAGGAACGAATGACGGAGGGCGTGTATCAGCCGGATGAGCCGTTGGGGCCCGCGCCGACGGCGTCGAGCACTCGCGTGACAAACTCGCGAACGACGTCCCGGGAAGTGTCGAAGTCCGCGCCCTGCTCCATGAAGTCGTGGTAGAAGTTGGCGTGAAACTTCTCCGCCGTCGTGAATCCGGCCAGTAGCGCCCTGTCGTTGCGCTCGGCCGTCAGACGCCGGGCGACGGTTCTGAGGGCGTTGTGATTGCCGAACGGCCACCCGCGCTGCTGCGCGACGGCCATGACGGCGTGCGATGCGGCGCCCCACATCTTCTCCGACCCCTGCAACGCGTCACCGGCATCGAATTCCACGTCCGCCGCAGCCAGGAAATCCCGCGCGGTCCGCATGTGTTCCCGCACGAGCATTCTTCCAGATTACCACGCCGCGCCGGCCCGCTCGCACCGACGCGCGGCAGGGCAACGCCGGGCGTGTCTCGCGGCCATCCACAGGCGCCGGGCTCGCCCGAGCCGCGGCCCCCCGTGCTATTCTCCACGCTCGCCCAGGCCCTCCCCATGCACGAACGCCCGCACCAGATCATCAGCCGGCCGGACGGCGGCGGGTCGCCGTTTTCCTACGAGGGCCGGACCCGGCGCCGCTTCGCCCGCCGGCTGCGGCTGCTCGGGATTCCCGACGACCTCACCGGCTGGTCCGTGCTCGACATCGGCGCGTGGCACGGCTTCTTCTCGTTCGAGTGCGAGCGGCGCGGGGCCGACCGGGTGCTCGCAGTGGACCGCTACGCCTGGGACCGCTTCGGCATGGACGAGTTCCTGGCCGCGCGCGAGCGGCTCGGCTCGGCGGTGGAGCACCGGCAGGCCGACGTGCACCAGCTCGACCCGGACGAGATCGGCCAGTTCGACCTCGTGCTGCTGCTCGGCGTCTTCTACCACCTGCGCAACCCGCTGGCCGCGCTCGAACGGATCGCACGGGTCACCAGGCGGCTGCTGATCTGCGAGACCCACGTCCTGCTGCCGTTCGTCCACGAGCGCTATCCGCTCGTGCCGTTCTTCCCCGGCGACGAGGGCGCACGGGAGACGCCGCGCGAGCTGTGCGCGATGCCGACCCTGACGGCGCTGGAGCAGATGCTACAATCCGTCGGGTTCAGCGAAGTCGAAACGGTCTACACCCCGTCTTTTCGCTACTGGAAGAAGTTCGTGGCGCTCGTGACCAACCGCCCGCAGTCGGGGCGGGGGATCGTGCACGCGCGCGTCTCGTCCGCCTCGACGGCGAAGGAGCAACGACGCTGATGAAGATTGCGGTGGTCGGCCTGGGAACGATGGGGGCGCCCATGGCGACCAACCTGATCAAGGCCGGCTGCGAAGTCACGGTCCACAACCGGACGCGGAGCCGCGAGGAGCCGCTCGCGAAGCTGGGCGCGGCCCGCGCCGACAGCCCGGCAGCGGCGGCGGCCGAGGCCGACATCGTGCTGAGCTGCGTGTCCGATACCCCGGACGTCGAGCACGTGCTGCTGGAGAGGGATTCCGGCGTCATCCACGGCCTGCGGGAGCGCGGACTGGTCATCGACTGCTCGTCGATCGCCCCGGCTGCGACGCGCCGGGTCGCCGAACGGTTCCGCGCCCGGGGCATCGGCTACGTCGATGCTCCGGTATCGGGCGGCTCGGAGGGCGCCGTCAAGGGCACCCTCACCATAATGTGCGGGGGCACCGAGGAGGATTTCCAGCGGGCGGAGCCGGTGCTGCAGATCATCGGCGCCAAGGTGACGCGGATCGGACCGGTCGGCTGCGGCCAGATCGCGAAGGTGGCCAACCAGGTCGCGATTACCGGAACCTACATGGCACTGGCCGAGGCGCTCACCCTGGCCTACCGCGCGGGCGCGAACCCGGAACGCGTGGCCGCGGCGATCGGCGGCGGTGCGGCCGCGTCGTGGGTCCTCAACAACCGGTCCGACAGGATGCTGAACGACGACTACCCGCTCGGCTTCCGAACCCGGCTGCACCGCAAGGACCTCGGGATCGCGCTCGACACCGCGCGCGAGTTCCAGGTGCCGGTGCCGATCGCGAGTCTCGTCGCGACCATCGAGGACGCGCTCATCGCGCAGGGCCACGGCGACGAGGACATGTCGAATCTGGCGCGCTTCGTGCGCGAGGGCGCCGGCGTTCCCAACGGACCGATGAAGACCTGAGGCGCCGGCCGCGGAACCCCGATTCCAGGCGAGGAAGGAAATGCCCGGCAAGGTCTACCCCAGCTCCGCCGCGGCCCTCGAGGGCCTGCTGCACGACGGCATGACGATCATGGTCGGCGGCTTCGGCCTGTGCGGCGTGCCGCAGAACCTGTGCGTCGCGCTGCGCGACTCGGGCGCGACCGGGCTCACCTGCATCAGCAACAACGCCGGCGTCGACGGCGCGGGTCTGGGGCTGCTGCTCGACACCCGTCAGATCCGGAAGATGGTCGCCAGCTACGTGGGCGAGAACAAGACGTTCGAGAGCCAGTTCCTCGACGGCTCGCTCGAGGTCGAGCTGAACCCGCAGGGCACGATGGCCGAGCGCATCCGGGCGGGCGGCGCCGGCATCGGTGCGTTCTTCACCCCCACCGGCTACGGGACCCCGCTTACCGAGGGCAAGGAGACGCGCCGGCTCGACGGCTGCTGGCAGGTGCTGGAGACGGCGCTGCACGCCGACCTGGCCCTGGTGAAGGCATGGAAGGCGGACGAGGCGGGCAACCTCGTCTATCGGATGACCGCGCGCAACTTCAACCCGCCGATGGCCGAGGCGGGCAGGGTGACGGTGGCCGAGGTCGAGGAGATAGTGCCGGCCGGGCAGCTCGACCCGCACCTGGTCCATACGCCGGCGCTCTACGTCGACCGGATCGTCGTCGGCGAGGATCCGACCAAGGTCATCGAACGCCGCCGGACGCGGCCGGCCCAGGCGTCTGCACCGTAGAACGGCGTCAGACTCCCGGGCAGGGCTGCCAGGGCGGAAGGGGAGCCGCAAGGCGACCATCTTCGGGCTTGCCTGCCCACGGGCAGTGATTCCCCAAAGGAGCGACGACGTGGCCCTGACACGAGAGCAGATGGCGGCCCGCGCCGCGCGAGAGATGCACGACGGCGACTACGTCAACCTCGGGATCGGCATCCCGACGCTCTGTGCGAGCTTCATCCCGCCGGACGTGCGCATCATGCTGCAGAGCGAGAACGGCCTGCTCGGCATCGGCCCCTACCCCACCGAGGACGAGCTCGACGCCGACCTCATCAACGCCGGCAAGGAGACGGTGACCGCCGTCGACGGCGCCAGCTACTTCAGCAGCGCGCAGAGCTTCGCCATGATCCGCGGCGGCCACATCGATCTCGCCATCCTCGGCGCGATGCAGGTCTCGGCCGCCGGCGACCTCGCCAACTGGATGATTCCCGGGGCGATGGTCAAGGGGCCGGGCGGCGCGATGGACCTCGTCTCCGGCGCCAAGCGGGTCCTGATCGTGATGGATCACCTCTCGAAGCGCGGCGATCGGAAGATCCTCGACGAGTGCAGCCTGCCGCTGACCGGCAAGGGGGTCGTCAACACGATCGTGTCGTCGCTGGCGGTCCTGGAGGTGAAACCGGACGGCCTGCATCTGCTCGAACGCGCCCCCGGCGTGACCGTCGACGAGATCCGCGCAGCGACCGAGCCGGAACTGATCGCGAGCGGCGACGTGCCGGAAATCGCAGTCGGGTCGTAGCAGAGTGCGACAGGGCATAGCGACCCGCCGGGATGGGGAGCATGCGACAGGCTCTCCACTCGGAAGCACCGACTACACCCGCGAGCGTGCGGCGGGTAGAATTGCCGGTGCTCGATCGGAGGCAGACTCGGACGTCGATACCTGACTACAGCTACCCGCTGACGGAATCGACGCTGCGACGACTGCTCCGATCGCGAGTCCGCACCCGCAAGGATCCGGCATGCTCGTCCAGCGACTGAAGGTTTCCGGACTCCTGTCCTTCGGACCTCGCGGCATCGATCTGCTGCTTGAGCCGCTGAACGTCCTGATTGGACCCAACGGATCGGGCAAATCCAACCTCCTCGAAGTGCTCGCCCTGCTCCGGGCTGCGCCCAGGCAACTCGCGGAACCGATCATGAGAAGGGGCGGCATCAGGGAATGGCTATGGAAAGGCCATGAGTCGGTGCGCGTCGCGAGCCTGGAGACCATCGTTGCCCGTCCCAGCGGAGCGACGCCGCTCAAGCACGCATTGACGTTGACGGACAACGGCGGACGCGTGAACGTCACCGGAGAGGAACTCACCAGCGTCGGCGCCGCCGAGTCCGAGACCGAGTCGTACTACAGACTTCGATCCGAACTCGACGCGGTCGGCCCCCGAAACCGCGACGATACCGCGAGTCCGGTTGAACGGCGCAGCGTTGCGCCGGAGGAGTCCATTCTCTCGCAGCTTCGCGATCCGCTCGATTACCCCGCTCTGGGTTGGCTGCAGGAACAGTACGAACGCATCCGCCTGTACCGGAACTGGTCGTTCGGACCCGCAGCAGCGTTTCGCCGGGATCAGAGTGCCCACGGGCCCGCCGATTTTCTGAACGACCGCGCGGACAACCTCGCGCTTGTGCTCTCGCACTTCAAGGGGGATGCCAAGCGACGACTCGTCGAGGCCTTGCATGAGCTGTACGAAGGCATCATCGACATCTCCTGCCCAGTGACCGGTGGTGCCGTCGCACTCTTCCTGGAAGAGAGCGATGAACGTCAGATCCCCGCGACGCTCCTGTCCGACGGCACACTTCGGTACCTGAGCCTGCTCGCGATCCTGTTGCATTTCGCTCCGCCGCCCCTCGTCGGTTTGGAGGAACCGGAACTCGGTCTGCATCCGGACGCCGTGGCCGAGGTCGCGAACCTGCTCGTCCAGGCATCCAGCCGGACGCAGATCGTCGTGACCACACACTCGCGCATGCTCGTCGACGCGCTGACGGACCATCCGTCGAGCGTCGTCGTCTGTGAGAAGGAACAGGGAGACTCGCGCTTCGAGAGACTGGACAGCGCGAGACTGAGAGCCTGGCTGGACGAGTACAGCCTCGGCGAGCTCTGGGGCTCCGGCGAGCTTGGGGGTAACCGCTGGTGAGCCCGGTGGTCTACATCGAAGGCGGGGGAAACGGGGATCAGCGCCTCGAGAGACTCTTCCGGCGCTCTTGGGCAAGGTTCTTCGAGGCCGCGGGACTTGCGGGGCGGATGGGGCGGATGCCGAGAATCGTGCGCGGAGGCTCCCGCAATCGGACCTTCGGTCTTTTCGCGAGGGCGATCGCAGACCGAACCGAAGAACGACTCCCCGTGCTGGTCGTGGACAGCGAGACGACAGTCGCGGCCGAGAGTTCGGCGTGGCGACACCTGAACGCTCGCGACGGATGGGATCAACCGCACGGAGCCCGCAACGACCAAGTATTCCTGATGGTGCAGCTCATGGAGACGTGGCTCGTCGCGGATCGGAATACGTTACGGGCGTACTTCGGCGTCTCGTTTCGCGAGAAGGCGCTTCCTCAATGGCCCGCACTGGAAGACGTAGCGAAGAGAGACATCCTCGATGCTCTCGAGCGCGCCACCGCCCGGTGCGCGAAGCCCTACTCCAAGGGCTGTGTCTCGTTCGAACTGCTGGCGCGGACGGACCCCGCGCGTGTCGAGAACGCGTGCCCTCACGCGAAGAAGCTCCTGGATCGCCTGCGAACCCTCTGACCTGCGCCCTCACCGACGCCCCGCGGCGGGTAGAATCGGCGATGCTGATCACCATAGGTGCGCGCGCCGCATGCCCGACCACCGCTACTTCGCCAGCCTGATCTGGCAGATCGCCGACCTGCTGCGCGGTCCGTACCGCCCGCCGCAGTACGAGCGCGTCATGCTGCCTATGACGGTGCTGCGCCGATTCGACTGCGTGCTCGCACCGACCAAGGACAAGGTCCTGGCCGCCCACAAGCGGCGCGCCGGCGGGCGGTGGACGGACGAGGCCCTCGACAAGGCGCTGAACCGGGTGGCCGGGCAGCGCTTTCACAACCACTCCCCGCTCGATTTCGAGCGCCTGCAGGGCGATCCGGATCACATCGACCGGCACCTGGTCAGCTATATCGAGGGCTTTTCCCGCAACGTCCGGAAGATCTTCGAGTACTTCGAGTTTGCGGGCGAGATCGAGAAGCTGCACGAGGCGAACGTCCTCTACCTCGTCGTCTCCCGGTTCCGCAGCGTCGATCTGCACCCCGCCACGGTGCCGAACGAGCAGATGGGGCTCATCTTCGAAAACTTGATCCGCCGCTTCAACGAGCTGGCCAACGAGACGGCGGGCGACCACTTCACGCCCCGCGAAGTGGTCCGGCTGATGGTGAACGTCCTGTTCATCGACGACGATGCGCTGCTGTCGACGCCCGGCACGGTGCGCACGCTGCTGGATCCGGCGTGCGGCACCGGCGGCATGCTCGCCGAGGCGCAGAACTACCTGCGCGACCACCACGCGGAGGCGCGGCTGTACGTCTACGGGCAGGACTACAACAAGCGGGCATTCGCGACGGCCGCGTCCGACATGCTCATGAAGCAGGTGGATCACAACGGCGGCGGCGACAACATCCGCTTCGGCGACAGCTTCGTCGAGGACCAGTTCGAGGGCACGAGGTTCGACTACTTCCTCACCAACCCGCCGTTCGGGGTGGACTGGAAGCGCCAGCAGAAGGAGATCAGGCGTGAGCGGGACCAGCGGAGCTTCGACGGCCGCTTTGGCGCCGGGTTGCCGCGGATCACTGACGGCTCGCTACTCTTCCTGCAGCACATGATCGCCAAGTTCGAACCGTTCGCGCCCGACCGGCGCAAGCATGGTTCCCGGCTCGCCATCGTCTTCAGCGGCTCGCCGCTGTTCACCGGCGGCGCGGGATCCGGCGAGAGCGACATCCGCAAGTGGATCATCGAGAACGACTGGCTCGAAGCGATCATCGCCCTGCCCGAGCAGATGTTCTACAACACCGGCATCGGCACCTACGTCTGGATCGTTACCAACCGCAAAGAGCCGCGCCGCCGGAGCAAGATCCAGCTTCTGGACGTCCGCGAGTTCTACGTGCCGATGCGCCGCAGCCTCGGTGACAAGCGGCGCAAGCTCGGTGAGCCGGACGACGGCCCGCCCGAGCGCCCGGGCCCCGACCACATCGCCGAGGTCGTGCGGCTCTACGGTGACTTCGCGGACGGGGAGCATTCGAAGATCTTCGACAACGAGGACTTTGGCTACACCCGCGTCACCGTCGAACGCCCGCTACGCCTGCGCTACCAGATGACCTTCGAGGACAAGGTGCGCTTCCTCGACGCCTGCCCAAACCTGCTCGACGACGTGCAGGCCATCGACACCGCGCTCGGCCGCGAGCCGCAACGCGACTGGAACGCGGTCTGGAGCCGCATCGAAGAACTGCTGGAACGGCGCGAGTCCCGCTGGAGAGTGGACGAGAAGAAGCTGTTCCGCCACGTGTTCACGCAGACCGACCCGGAAGCCGAGCCTGTCGCCGCGACGAATCGCAGCAGGACCGCCCGCGACACGAAGGCCCGCGGCCGGATTGACGAAGCCGATCATGAACCCGACCCGGCGTTGCGCGATTGGGAGAACGTGCCGCTCAAGGTTGACGTCGACGCCTACTTCGAACGCGAGGTCCTTCCGCATGTGCCCGACGCATGGATGGAGCGCAGCCGGGACAAGGTCGGCTACGAGATCAACTTCAACCGGCACTTCTACAAGTACACGCCACCGCGATCGCTGGCGGAGATCGACGCGGAGTTGAAGGAGGCGGAGGCGGAGGTTGCGCGGCTGCTGCGGGAGGTGACGGCGTGACCGATCTCTCGTGGGTCAATCTGCTTCCCGAATCCTGGCACGCCAAGCCACTTCGCGCGATCAGCAGCTACACGGTGAGCAATGTCGACAAGGCATCTATCGACAACGAAACGCCGGTCCGCTTATGCAACTACAAGGACGTCTACCATAACGAGTTCATCGCGCTCGGACTCGATTTCTTGCGAGCGACTGCAACCCAAGAAGAGATCGACAAGTTTCGGCTTGCAGTGGACGACGTTCTCATTACGAAGGATTCTGAATCCTGGGACGATATTGGCATCCCTTCACTCGTAACGGAAACAGCCGACGATCTCCTGTGCGGCTATCACTTGGCGCTTCTCCGTCCGAGCGGAGACGCGCTTAACGGACAGTTCCTGTTTCGCTGCCTGCAGGCAAGACCAATACGAATTCAGTTGGAACTGGCCGCCAATGGCGTCACACGTTTTGGACTTCCCAAGTCGAGCATCGGCGGCATCGTATTGCCTGTCCCGCCGCCTCCTCAGCAGTGCGCGATTGTCGACTACCTCGACCGGGAGACAGCGCGCCTCGACAGCTTGGTAGCGCAAAAACAACACATCATCCGACTGCTCGCGGAGAAGCGCCGCGCACTCCTCACCCGCGCCGTCATTCGCGGTCTCGACGCGAACGTACCCGTTCGGGATTCTGGCATTCCCTGGGTAGGTAAGATTCCCGCGCATTGGAAGGCGACCCGGTTGAAATTCGTAGCCGATGTTCGTACTGGACTTGCATTAGGCAAGAGAACCAGTCGGTTCAGTCCAACGGAATACTCGGAATACCCTTATCTGAGTGTTGCAAACGTTCAGGACGGGCATCTCGATCTCTCGAACGTCAAGGCGGTTCACTTGCCGAAGCGCGAGGCAGAGTCCTTTGCGCTGCGTTCCGGTGACGTGTTGATGAACGAGGGCGGGGACGACGACAAGCTCGGGAGGGGTTGCATCTGGCGGGGCGAGATAGCAACGTGCCTCCACCAGAATCACGTATTCGCGGTGCGGCCAAGAGGCGTACGCTCCGAATGGCTGAATCTGTGGACGTCTTCGGAACAGGCAAAGAGCTATTTTCGGTTTCATGCCAAGAGAGCTACGAATCTTGCGTCGATCTCCGCGAGCAATGTTCGCGAACTTCCACTTCCCGTCCCGCCTGTGCATGAGCAGAACGAGATTGTCGATCATGTCACGACTGCCGGCGCCGCTCTCGACAAGACCCGCGCGGCGGCGACGCACACGGTGCAATTGTTGGACGAGCGTCGCGTCGCGCTGATCTCCGCGGCCGTGACCGGACAGATCGACGTCGGGAGTACCCCATGAGGGTCACCACGCTCGGTATCCGCAACTTCCGAGGGATCCGGGAGCTCGATCTCGACCTCGGCGAGATCACGATTCTTGTCGGCGAGAACAACTCAGGCAAGACGGCGGTGCTTGACGCACTACGGATTTGTCTCCGGGATCTCGGACCGCGCCGGCGCGTCGTCTTCGAGGCGCTCGATTTCCACCTTGCGGATGCCACCGCGGATCCTGCATCCGCGAACCCGATCCAGATCGAGATCACCTTTTCCGAACAGACGACTGGTGACTGGAGCGATGAGCTGATTGGCCGCCTCGATCGGGACAACATTCTCCAGGTGGATGACCACGACCGCAGCCATGTGAAGCTGCGCGTGACGTGCGCGTACGACCCGGAGAGCCGAGACTTCGACCAGCAGTGGTCGTTCCTGAATCTGGACGGCGATCCGCTGGTTGGGGTGAACGAGCGGGCGCTGACCGGGCTTCAACGAGAGGTGTCGTACTACTACCTGCAGGCGCTACGCGACGTCAGACACCACTTCGGAGAAAAGGGACCGTTCTGGCGTCCGTTCCTGAAGGATGCTCGACTCCCGCCCGACCAGAGGGCCGAGATCGAAAGGAAGCTCAGGGAAGTGAACGAACTGGTCGTCAGTTCCCACGACAGCTTCCGGCAGGTGCACGACGGCCTGGAAAACGTACAGGAGGTCGTTCCGCTCGCGGCCGGCGACGTCGTCTCTATCGAAGCTGTTCCAGGTCGAATATTCGACATGCTGGCCAAGGCCCAAATCAACCTCGGGTCCGTCACCGGCGCCAGGATTCCTCTGCACCGCCACGGTGAAGGCACGCAGAGCCTGTCGGTACTGATGCTGTTCACAGCGTTTCTGGAGGCGTGGCCGGCGGGCGCACCGATCCTTGCACTGGAGGAGCCGGAGGCTCATCTTCATCCATCGGCGGTGCGAGCGTTGTGGGGTCTCGTAAGGAACTTCACCGGCCAGAAGCTGATCTCCACCCACAGCGGCGACTTGCTCGCCGAGACGGAGGTTCACCAGATTCGGCGGCTGGCCCGTACGCAGGACGGCATCCGGGCGTTTCGAGTTTCGGACGGCCTGCTTTCCCCTGAAGAGACCCGCAAGTTCAACTACCACATTCGGCAGGCTCGCGGCGAGCTGTTGTTCGCGCGTTGCTGGCTGCTCGTCGAGGGCGAGACGGAAGCCTGGATCTATCCCGCCGCGGCGCGCGCGACGGGCATCGACCTGCACCGTGAGGGCATCAGGGTCGTCGAATACAGACAGACGGACGTTGGTCTCCTGGCGAAGATCGCGAACGCGCTCGGCATCGCTTGGTACTGTGTGGGCGACGCCGACACATCGAGGGGTGGAACCCAGGCAAACCAGACGAGAGCGAGCCTGAGGGACCATCTCGGCGATTCCAACGAAGCGGATCTGATGGTCTTTCCGTATGAGAACACCGACATCCATCTCCTCCAGAACGGGTACGAAGACGTTTACGAACAGTTCATGCCCGAGCAGAAGAAAGCCGGGATCACCGGGACGCCGGGTGAGCCGGATTACTGGAGCAAGTACTTCGACGCCTTGCCGAAAAGAGCGAAGACGCGCGCAGCAGCGGCGGTGGCTGCAGAGATGGAGGGACGCGCGGGTGATGGAGTCACGGCCGAGATCCGCGGCGTGCTGAACCGTGTCGAGACTCTTGCGCGAGATGCATGATGGGAGTCGACTTCGATACCCTCAACGCGAATCAACGTGACGCCGTGTCGTGGAACGACGGGCCGCTTCTCGTTCTGGCGGGGCCGGGTTCCGGCAAGACGCTCGTGCTGACCTCAAGGGTCGTCCAGATACTCGATGAGAGCGATGACACGTCGGTCCTGGCTCTGACGTTCACGACGAAGGCCGCCGCCGAGATGAGAGCGCGCGTCGACCGCCTGCTCGGGCGGCGGGCGAAGCGCGCTCACCTGTGTACATTCCATTCGTTCGCCGCCGACCTGCTGCGTCAACATGGAAGCCATCTGGACCTGCAGCCCGACTTCAGCCTGATCACGCAGATCGAGGATCGGATCGCGATGGTCGATGAAGCGGCGACCTGCCTGCAGAATGATGGCGAGGCCGTACCGGCGGACCGGAGGAATCTCCTGACGCTGATCGATCGTCTGTTTGCAGACTCCTACGATGGGGGCGCACCGGCGCCGTCGTTAGCCGACACGCCGCCCTGGGTTCCCCGGCTGTTCGCACGCTACTGCCAGACGCTCGTTACCGCGAACCGACTCGATTTCGGGAGCCTGCTGCACTTCGCCCGGCGCCTGCTTGCGAAAAGGCCGGGCGTGGCGCGAGTCGTGCGGCTGGGTTGGACGCACCTGTGCGTCGACGAATTCCAGGACACGAACCGGGCGCAGTACGACTTGCTGCGGCTGATTGCTCCGGGCCGCCGCGCCCGCCTGTTCGTCGTCGGGGATGAAGATCAGATCATCTACCAATGGAACGGAGCGAATCCCGAGAGGCTGGCGCAACTACGGCGAGATTACGACATGCACGTCGTACAACTTCCGGAGTGCTATCGTTGTCCGGCGTCCATCATCGCCCTCGCCAACCGCCTGATCGTCCATAACGCGAGCCGATTTCCGGACAAGGCTCCCCTGCGGGCCTCGCGCGCCGGCGAGCACGGCGACGCCAACGGCGTGCGATGCGAGACCTTTGCATCGCCGGACGAAGAAGCGGCGTTCATTCCGAGAGACATCTCCAGCCGCGGGCTCAACGGCTCCGAGAGCGTGGTGCTCGGCCGCACGGCGAAGCTGCTGGCACGCGCCGCCGCTGCGCTGGCCGATGCCGGGATCGAGGCGTTCGTAACGCAGCGTAAGACCGATTTCGAGTCACCGGCGATGGGCGTTCTGACCGAGGCGTTGCGCTTGGCGAATGCACGCCATGACCGGGACATTCTCCGCAGGCTGTGTCTGGCGTGGGAGCGACTTGCGGACGAGTCTCTCGAACTGGATGCCGTGGCGGCGTCGGCTGCACTCGCGGGCGGCGATTATCTGCGGGCCTGGGCGGACGCGGCGTCGGTGACCGCCTCTCACCGAACCGAGATGGTGGTCGAGAGAATTCGGGCGGATCTGGTGGACTCGATCGCATTTCCGGCGGTCGTCGACTGGTTCCTGAAGCAGGGCTGGCGGTCATGGGCAGGAGACGCCGACGACGAACTGCTCGCGGAAGAGCTGAAGACTTGGCGCGAGCTGCACAGCGACCTGCTTCGCGAGCACGGCAGCGGCAGATTGACCCTGAACGTCTACCTTCAGCAGATGGACCTGGTTTCGAAGGCGCCGCGCCCGGGACCTGACGCCGTGCGTTGCATGACCGTACATGGATCGAAGGGGCTGGGGTTCAAGCACGTCTATTTGATAGGCATGGCGCAGGAGGTCTTTCCGTCGTTTCAGGCTCTGCGGAAGGGACCGCAGAGCAGAGAGCTGGAAGAGGAGCGCCGCAACTGTTTCGTCGCCATCACGCGCGTCGAGCGGACGCTGACGTTGACCCGGGCGGAACAGTACTACGGATATCGAAAAGCGCCCTCGCAGTTTCTTGACGAGATGGGACTTGTTGAGCACCTGCCATGCTGATCTGGAGCCTGAAGGTCTCGGGACTCCTGTCGTTTGGACCGAAGGGCATCGATCTACCGATGGAGCCGCGGGACGTGCTCATCGGACCCAACGGTTCGGGAAAGTCGAACCTGTTGGAAGTGCTCGGTCTCCTTCGCGCTGCGCCCGGGAACCTCGCGGAACTTGTCAGGAGACGGGGCGGCATCTGCGAATGGCTCTTGAAGGGCAACAAATCTCCCGGCGCGGCGACCGTGGAAGTGATCGCCGACTGTCCGGATGGCGAACGACCCATTCGACACGCGTTGACGGTCGCGGACAACGATGGGCGCTTGCGAGTGACGGCCAAGAGGTCGCGAACTTGGAAGCTCCTGACGCCGATGCCGAGTCGCACTATCGACGCTCCGATGGGCGGCACGCGCTCGCCATTCGGCCCCGCGACACCGCGACAATCCAGATCACCCATCGTGACGCCAAGCCTGAAGAGTCCGTTCTCTCTCAAGTCCGCGCTCCGCGCGGGCTGGAAGAACGTACCCAAGGAGAACATCATGAACTGGAGAGAACACGTCACCGTCGATCCCGAAGTCTGCCACGGACGGGCCTGCATCACCAATACTCGAGTGCTCGTGAGCACGATCCTCGACAACCTCGCAGCCGGCTTGAGCCCGGAGGAAATCACAAGGAGCTACCCGTCGATTACCCACGAGTCCATCCAGGCCGCGGTGAGCTACGCCGCGGAGTTGGCTAGAGAACGGGTGGTCTCGTTGTCGAGGTGATCCGCATGCGGTTCAAGGTGGATGAGAACCTTCCGGCTGAACTCGCTGAACTGTTCCGTCAGTCCGGCCATGACGCGGTGACGGTTCTCGATCAGGCTCTCGGCGGGTCTGCGGATCCCGTCGTTGCATCGGCGTGCGTTCGCGAGGGCCGTGCGATCGTCACGCTCGACACGGACTTCTCCGACATTCGAACGTATCCTCCTGGCGTCTATTCGGGGATCGTGGTGTTCCGGCTCGACCGGCAGGATCGCGATCACGTGCTGGAGGTCGGCGCGCGGTTTCTCCGGTCACTGGCCGATTCACCGCTCGACGGGCAGCTCTGGATCGTGGAAGAATCGCGCATCCGGATGCGGGAGTGAGGGTCTCCCCCAGCTCGCATGCGGCCACCGGAACGTAACGTGACAAAGCCCACCAGCGAAACGGCATTCGAGACCGTCATCGAAGCGCATCTGCTCGACAACGGCTACGTGCCGCTGTCGGGAGACGGGTTCGATCGCGAACGCGCGATCTTCCCGGACGCGGCGCTCGGCTTCATCCGCGAGACCCAGCCCCGCGAGTGGGCCAGACTGGAGGCGCTGCACGGTTCCAGGACGGGCGAGCAGGTCCTCACCGATCTCTGCAAGTGGATGGACGCCGAGGGAGCGTTGGCGACGCTCCGGCACGGCTTCAAGTGCTATGGCCGAACGCTGCGCATCGCCTTCTTCAAGGCGGCGCACGAGTTGAATCCGGAGCTCGAGGCGCGTTACGCGGCGAACCGTCTGGGACTCACCCGACAGCTCCGCTTCTCGCCCCGCTCGGAGCAGTCGCTCGACGTCACGCTCAGCCTGAACGGAATCCCGATCGTCACGCTCGAGCTGAAGAACCCGCTCACCGGACAGACCGTCGAGGACGCGCGCACGCAGTACCGGCGGGACCGCGACCCGCGCGAGCCGATCTTCGCATTCAAGCGGCGCACGCTGGTGCACTTCGCCGTCGATACCGAGGCGGCGCTGATGACCACCCGCCTCGCCGGGGCCACCACCCGTTTCCTCCCCTTCGACCAGGGTGACGGCGGCGGCGCCGGCAACCCGCCCGATCCGGCCGGGCGCGGCTACCGCACGGCCTATCTCTGGGAGGAAGTGCTTCGGCGCGACAGCCTGCTCGATCTCCTCGCGCAGTTCATGCATCTGCAGACCGAGGAAAAGCGCCACGACCAGGGCCGCAGAGTGCGAAAGGAGACGCTGATCTTCCCGCGCTACCACCAGCTTCAGGCCGTGCGTCTGCTCGTCGACGCGGCCCGGCGCGACGGCGTGGGACACAACTACCTCGTCGAGCACTCCGCCGGCAGCGGCAAGAGCAACACGATCGGCTGGCTCGCGCACCGGCTCGCGGCGCTCCACGACGCTTCGAACGAGCGCGTCTTCGACAGCGTGATCGTGGTGACGGATCGCGTCGTGCTCGACCAGCAGCTTCAGGACACGGTGTACCAGTTCGAGCACCGGCGCGGCGTAGTACAGCAGATCGACGAGCACTCCCGCCAGCTCGCCCAGGCGCTCGACAGCGGCGTGCCGATCATCATCACGACGCTACAGAAGTTTCCATTCGTGTCACGCCATCTCCTGGCGATGGCGGAAGAGCGGGGTGTCGAGAGAACCGGTACCCTCCCCACCCGGCGCTGCGCTGTCATCATCGACGAAGCGCACAGTTCACAGGGCGGCGAGACCGCCACCGAGTTGAAGGGGGTGCTCGGCGGGGAACGGTTACGGGCGGAAGCGAAGGAGCGCGCGGCCGACGAAGGTCGGGAGGATATGGAGGAGCTCTATTGGAGCATGGCCAGGCGCGCGCGGCAGGCGAACCTGAGCTTCTTCGCCTTCACGGCGACCCCGAAGCACAAGACGTTCGCGGTGTTCGGCCGCGACGGACAGCCCGCCCACCGCTACACCATGCGGCAGGCGATCGAGGAAGGGTTCATCCTCGATGTGCTCCGCCACTACACGACGTACGACAGCTATTTCAAGCTGGTGAAGCACTGCGCGGGCGACCCGCATGTGGAGCGGAAGTCCGCCGCGCGGGCGCTCGCCCGGTTCCTGAACCTCCATCCCCACAACGTCGCCCAGAAGACCGAGGTGATGGTCGAGCACTTCAACGCCGTCACGCGACACCGGATCGATGGGCGGGCCAAGGCGATGGTGGTGACCGGCTCACGTCTCGAAGCGGTTCGCTTCAAGCAGAGCTTCGACCGGTACATCCGGGAAAAACAGTACCCCATCAAGACGCTCGTCGCCTTCTCGGGCACGGTGCAGGACGACAAGGTGCACGACGTGTCCTACACCGAGGAAGCGATGAACGCCGGCATCCGGGAAAAGGAGCTGCCCGAGAAGTTCGCGACCCAGGAATACCAGGTGCTGCTGGTCGCGGAGAAGTACCAGACGGGCTTCGATCAGCCGCTGCTGCACACGATGTACGTGAACAAGCGGCTCGCGGGCATCCAGGCGGTGCAGACGCTGTCGCGCCTGAACCGCACCCATCCGTTCAAGGAGGACACCTTCGTTCTCGACTTCGTGAACGACCGCGGCGAGATCCACGAAGCCTTCAAGACCTACTACGAAGGCGCGACGATGGGCGAAGAAGTCGATCCGGCCCACATGTACCGGGTCCGGAGCGAGCTCGACGCCGCGGGCATCTACCTGGCCGAGGAGGTCGAGCGGTTCTGCAACGTCTACTTCAAGCCGAGGCAACGCCAGAGCGCCGCCGACCACCAGGCGATGAACGCCGCGCTCGACCCGGCGGTGTCCCGCTTCGCGGCACGGCTCGAAGAAGACGAAGAGGAAGCCGAGCTGTGGCGGGGCAAGGTACAGGCGTTCCGGAATCTGTACGGGTTTCTGAGCCAGGTGATCCCCTATCACGACTCCGACCTCGAACGCCTGTACGTGTTCCTCCGGCACCTCGCCGCAAAGCTGCCGCGCCGGCGGCCGGGCCCGGCCTATCAGTTCGACGACGACGTGCGCCTCGAGTACTACCGCCTGCAGAAGATCAGCGAGGGGTCGATTTCACTCCGGCACGGCGACGCGAGCCCGCTGGACGGTCCCAGCGAGGTGGGGAGCGGCCTCGTGCGCTCCGAGTCCATGCCGCTTTCCCGGCTCATCGACGTCGTCAACGAGCGTTTCGGGACCGACTTCACGCAGGGCGACCAGCTCTTCTTCGATCAGATCGTCGAGACCGCGGTGGCCGACGAGAACCTGCGCCGGGCCGCGGCGGCAAATCCGGACGACAAGTTCAAGCTGGTGTTCGGGAACCTGCTCGAACGCCTCTTCGCGGACCGCATGGACCAGAACGAGGAGATCTTCATTCGGTTCATGAACGACCCGTCGTTCCAGAGCGTGGTGACGGACTGGATGGCGTCGGAGGCGTATCGAAAGCTGCGGGCGGACTCGGACGACGACGCCGGACCGTCCGACGCGCGTGCCGGGGTACTGCCGTTCCGAGTCGTCCAGCCGAACCCGGCGGAACGCTACGTCACCTGCGTTCCGCTCGTCCCGCTCGAAGCCGCTGCCGGCGCATTCGGAACCAGCCAACACGTCGAGGACGACGACCGGACTTGGGTGGAAATCGACACCGGACAGCGCCTGCGCCCCGGGATGTTCGTGGCTCGCGTTGTGGGAAGGTCGATGGAACCGGCGATTCCGGACGGCTCCTGGTGTCTGTTCGCAGCGCCGGTCACCGGCACGCGGAACGGAAAGACCGTGCTCGCCCAGCTCCGCGACGCCCTCGATCCCGAGACCGGCGCACGCTACACCGTCAAGCGCTACGAGAGCGAGAAAATGCGCGACGGCGGTTCCTGGCGCCACGCGACGATCAGGCTGAAGCCGCTCAATCCCGACTTCGAACCCATCGTATTCACCGGCGCCGAGGAAGACCGGATCCAGGTGATTGCCGAGTTCGTTGACGTCGTGCAGCCGGCGTGAGCCGCTAACCCGATGCGACCGCCTGCGCGATGACCTCCAGCGCGCGTCCGAGCGCCTTCCGGCGCCAGAGGCCGCTCGCCGGGCAGAAGCACTCGACCAGCTCCCGCTTCGCGCGTCCGTACGCGGCCGCGCCGGGCGTCGCGTGGTGGTGCGCCCGGTTCTCCGCACGCAGGGCGGCCAGCACGCGCAACGGAGAGTACGTGCCGAACTCCAGGCACGCGAAGCGGTATTCGCGCGGGCCGGGGTGACGCGCCAGCCAGGCGCCCATCACGCCGCGGGCGGCATAGGGGGTGTCGTCCCCTACCGGAACGACGCGCTCGGCATCGAACCGCGAGCGGTACCAGCCGAGATCCGGCACGTGCGGCGGCTCGATCAGGAGCCGATAGTCCGCATAGTCGCCGAGCCCGGTGTGCAGGTCCAGGTGCACCACCTCTTCGGCCGCCCGGGTCCAGCTCCAGAAACGCTCCCGGACGAGACGGGTCGACGCCGCGGCCTCGCGCCCCCCGAAGAACAGACCCGATGAGTGCTCGTACTGGCCGGTCGCGACGGCGTTCTGGAGCACCGACAGTCCGTGACGGTGGACGGCCCAGGCCGCCCGCAGGCGAAACGCGTCCAGCCGCGGCGGCGGCGTCCCCGGATTCAGCAGACGGTGGAGACCGTCGTAACGGTCGGGCGTCCCGGCATAGGTCTCGCCGTCGGCGAGGAAGTTCCGGTTCAGGTCGACGTTGTCCTCGTTCGTCCGCCTGCGCCAGGCGAAGCCGAAGGGGTTGAGGGCATGCAGCAGCACCACGAGCGTCCCGCCGGGCACGGTTGCGCCGGCGTCTCGAAGCCGGCGGAGCCACGCGAGCTGGACGGCGGAGCCGAAGAACCCTTCGACCCCGTGCAGCCCCGACGAGACGACCACGGCGCGGCGCGGGTTCCGCGCCCCGACCAGCGCCACGTCGACTGTCAGCTCGCCACCGTCCGGGCCTCGACCGGCCAGCGGATGGCGTTCCAGGGGCGCCGCCGCCGCGCGGGCCGCCTCGCGGAAACGCCGGCGGGCAGCCTCGTAGCTCCCGGAGAACGGATCGAACACGGCGGCGTCAGCTACTCGGGCATCAGGGCGAACGTCCAGATCGAGCCGCCGGCCGGCACCAGGCCGCGCGCGTAGCGGTTGGCCAGTCCGCCCCCGAGCCCGGACGCAACCGTTATCTGCTGCCGCCCGTTCAGCGTATAGGTGATCGCCGTCGCGTTGACGCTGGATCCGGTCTGGAACTCCCAGAGCGTCTCGCCCGTCTCCTCGTCGAGGGCGACGAACTCGCCCGTGATCCTGCCGGTGAACAGAAGCCCGCCGCCGGTCGCCAGCACCCCGGCCGAGCTGGGGAAATCGTGCATCGGGATCTCCCACTTCTTCTCTCCGGTCAGCGGGTCGATGGCCACGATGTGCCCGAGCAGGTCTCCGGGCTCCACTTGCGGAAAGCGGTTGGTGACCCCGGTGGAGCTCGCTCCGAGCACGAACTCCTGTGGCTCGGGAAGAAGCCGCTGGATGCGCGGCACGTGCCACGTCGTAGAGTAGATGAGGCCGGTGTCGGGGTTGAAGGCGATGGGGACCGCATTGGTGCCGCGCGACGGCCAGATGTAGACCTCCTCGCCGGCGAGGAAGTCGCGGTAGAGGTCGGTCAGCACCGGCCGGCCGGTCTCCAGGTCGATGTGGGTGGCCCAGTTGACGTAGACGTAGGGATGCGCGGCGATGAGCGAGCAGTCGGTGCGGTCGACGGTGTAGAGGAAGCCGTTCTTGTTGGCCTGGATCATCACCTTGCGCATCTCGCCGTCGACCTCCAGCTCGGCCAGCACCTGCTCGTCGATGCCGTCGACGTCGTACACGTCGTTGGGGGTGTACTGGTAGTAGCAGTGGATCTCGCCCGTCTTCGGGCGGATGGCGAGCACCGTCGACGCGTAGAGGCTGTCGAGCCCGCCGCGCGTCGCCGGGTCGTAGGGCTCGGCGTTGCCGGTCCCCCAGTAGACGAGGTCGAGCTCGGGGTCGTACGAGCCGGTCCGCCACGTGGGCGCGCCGCCGTACAGGTACGCGTCGCTGTCGGCGGGCCAGGTCTCGTGGCCGGGCTCGCCGGGCCCGGGGATGGTGTAGCGGCGCCACAGCTTCTCGCCGGTGGCGGGGTCCCAGCCGTCGAGGAAGCCGCGGGTGGTGGACTCGCCGCCGGACATCCCCGAGATGAGGACCCCGTTGGCCACCATCGGGGCGCCCGTCGCGTAGTAGCCCTCCGCCCCGTCGGCGAACTTCTGGTTCCAGAGCTCCTCGCCGGTCTCCATGTCGAGCGCGAGCACGTGGTTGTCGACGGTCACCCGGAAGAGCCGGCCCTCGTAGATCACCGGGCCGCCCCGGTTGAAGCTGCTGCGCCGCCGCGAACCCTCTTCGAGGACGACCGGCGTGCGCCAGATCTGGCGGCCGGTCTCCAGGTCGATGGCGAAGGTCCAGCTCCCGTTGATGGCGTACAGCACGCCGTCGTGGATGGCCGGCGCGGCCAGCTCGCCCGACTGGTTCATCAGGCTCGTGCTCCAGATGGGCACGAGCCGGTGGATGTTCGACTTGTCGATCTCTTCGAGCGGGCTGTAGCTCTTGCGGTCGTAGCCCATGCTGTGAATGAGCACGTCCTCGGGGGTCTGCGCGTCGTTGATCAGATCCTCGTCCGTCTGGGCCAGCCCCGGGCTGGATCCCCAACCCAGGAGCACCACGAGGAGAGCAGCCATCTTCTTCATCATCAGCCTCCAATGGTCCGCGCCCGGCCACGAACCGGCGAACGGCAAGACGTCCCGTTCCGCTGGAACAGCGGCTGCCGGCCATCATACGGGCTCCCGCCGGGACGATCCAGATCGCTCCCGCAGCGGTCCGCAACCGGGCCCGCAAGAGGCAGTCCGACCGGCCCGGCGCCAGCATCGAGGCTGCGCTGGCGGGAAGCGCCGGCCGGTCACGCGCGCGCCGGTCTATCGGTCGGACCCGCCTGCGCAAGCGCCCACGTCTGCAGGAACGACAGCCGGCCGCCGCGCTCGCGCGGCCGCATCCCGGTGGGCGGTCCGCCATCGAGCTCGCGCTCCAGCGCCTGGACGATCGTCCGCCGATTGGAATCCGGCGTGCGTGTGAGGTCGAGCCACGGGTCCAGGGCGAGCTCGACGTCGCGCGCGGACCAGTCGGCGACCGGCCGCCCCGCGGCGTCCATGAGGCTTCGGAGTTCACGGGCGGTGACGGCCCGCGTGTGTGACGGATCGCGCATCCGTTCGAACGTGTTGTACCGTACGGCGAGGTCCGCATCGTCCGGGGAGAGCAGATCCACGATGGCCAGGGTGCCCGAGGCCCGCACGACGCGCGCCATTTCAGCGACCTTCGCCGCGGGATCGGCGAAGTGGTGGAGCCCAAGACGGCACAGGACGAGATCGAACTGCCCGTCCGCGAACGGCAGACGGCCGGCATCCGCCTGCACCGGCTGCAGGTTGTCCAGTCCTCCCCGTGCGGCCTCGGCGCGCAACTCTTGCAGCATCGCTGTCGTGACGTCGACAGCCGCGACGGACCGGACGTGCGGAGCCGCCGCGCGGCTCAGGTGACCGGTGCCGGCGGCGACGTCGAGCGCACGGGTCTCCGGCCCGAGCGGCAGCGATTGGACCACCCAGCGCAGGAGCTCCTCCCGGCCGAGTGAGAGACCGGGATCCCCGAAACCCGGCGCCTGCCGGGTGAACGCCGACTGCACACGGTCGATCTGGCTCGTCACGGCTCTTCGACGCTACCATGATCCGGTCGCCGCCGCGATGGCACGGCGGATATCCGGAAGCTCGCCGAAGAACGCCTGCATGCGACGCCCCATCTCCTCGGCCGAACCGCCCGCCATGGCGACTTCCCGACTGCGCTCCCTCCACGCCAGTTCGGCGTCCCGGTACTCCTGGACCACCGCCCAGTCGGGACTCACGTCGCCGGGCAGGGGCGAGGGCGGTTGCGTCAGGAACCCCGTTGCGTACTCCGGGGTCGATGGCTCGCCGCCCGGTACGGACCGCGCCGCGTCCTGCTGGGCCGCGATCAGCAACACCAGCAGCACCGTCGCGAAGCCCGCCACAGCCGCCAGCTCAAGAAGGAAACGCCGTGCGCCGCTCGGAGTCCTTCCCTGCATGCTGCCCTCCGGGGAAGATGGTTGCTCCAGACACTCCTTCCATCGTAGAACACCGGTGCCATGACCGCATCATCCTTGAGTCGCCTGTTGCGTGAACGGATCGTCTGCTGCACGTGATGTGGCCGGCCGCCTCAAGGACGTGATCATTCGCGGCGGGGAGAATCTGTTGCCGGCGTTGATCGAGGGTGCGCTCGCCCGGCATCTGTCCGGACAGCATGGTCGCTTCCAATCCGACCAGGCTCGCTTGTCGTGACCGTTACCGGGTGGTAGAGTCGCCCTCGCCATATAGTCCAGACATGCTCGCGCTCGACAACGCGACCCGGCTCATGAAACGGCTGCGAATCACTTGGACGCAAGTGAGCCTCGATGAAGTTGCATGCGCGTTCGGGCGCTGCCCCTTTTGTGGACCGAGTGCGTTCGTACGCCTGTACGCCGATTCAGTCGGCGTGCGCTGCATCCGTTGCTTTGCTACGGCGGTGCACATGTCGCTCGGATTCGCGCTGCGCAGCCATGTGCCGAATCTGGACGCCTGCAGCGTGTGCGAACTGTCGGCGCGCGGACCACTGGCGGCGCACCTGGCTCGTCACGCGCGAAGCGTTGCATTGTCGGAGTATTTCACGGACATATCGCTCGGGGCGGTGCGCGGCGGCGTGCGCTGCGAGGACGTGCAGCACTTGACCTACGCCGACGCGAGTTTCGATGTTGTCACGCATACCGAAGTGCTGGAGCACGTGCCCGATGACCGGCGCGCGCTCGCCGAGTTGCGCCGCGTGTTGCGAGCCGATGGAATCATGCTGTTTACCGTGCCGTTGCACGGCCGGGTGCGAACATTGGAGCGTGCGCGCCCATGCGCTGGCAGCATTGTCCACCTGCAGCCGCCGGCGTATCATCGCGACCCGCTGCGCGGCGGGGCCGGCATCCTTGCCTTCCGCGACTACGGCGTCGACATCGTCGAACGTCTATTGGCGGCGGGATTCACGCGCGCGTGGGTCGAGTCGCCGCCCAAGGTTGCTTGGGATCATGGTCGCAACGTCGTCATCGCGCGTTGCTCCGACACGACAGGTTGGCGGGGGCACCGGCAGGTTGGCCGGCACGCAGGACGTGGCGTTCCGGTAGGTCTGCCGGGCGGCTAGCTTTCGCTTTGTATCATGCGCTTGGCGACCTGCCCGAACCAGAACTCACCCACAGATTCTGCTGACGAGGCCGACGTCGATTGCGTGCGCCGCGTGTCCTATGATGCAACGGCCTGTGGAGGGGACGCGGTAAAGGTGCTCGACGGACCAAACGGCGTCATTGCGATACGCTACGAGCGTTTCGACGGCACCGACGTAGCCGGCGCGCTGCGGCTGTGGTGACGCAGAAGAGAGAAAGGCTATAATGCCTTACGTTGACCTCGCTCCCCAACGGAGACCAGCGATGCCCATCACGTTGACGGTGACGGCCAAGGGCCAGATCACCTTGCGCAAGGAAGTGCTCGAACATCTCGGCGTGCGACCCGGCGACAGGGTCGATGTCGATCTGCTGAAGGACGGACGGTTGCGGGTCAGGGCGAAACCCGGCAAGCCGGTGACGACCATCTTCGGCATGCTCGCGAGACCGGAAACGCCGCGGCGCTCCATCGAAGACCTGAACGAGGCCGCGGCCGCAGGGTGGGCGGGAGAAGAGTGAAGATCACCGCCGACACCAACGTCCTCGTGCGCACGGTGGTGCAGGACGACGCGGAGCAGGCTGCCGTGGCCGGAGCGCTGTTGCAGCAGGCCACTGTCATCGCCGTACCGGTCCCGGTGCTCTGCGAGCTCGTCTGGGTGCTGAAGAGAACGTACGCTCACGACGCCGACGACGTTGCGGCGGCAATCGAGGCCATAACCGAAATCGATACGGTGACCACCGACCTGCCTGCGGTCGAGGCCGGCTTGGCGGCCTTGCGGGCGGGTGGAGACTTTGCCGACGGCGTCATCGCCCACCAGGGGGAAGCGCTGGGTGGAGCCGTCTTCGCGAGTTTCGATCGCCGAGCGGTCGCCCGGTTGCGAACCACCGGGGCCGCAGCAGCCGACCCATCGGATCTGATCGGCTGATGTCAGACTGCCGACCGATTCGCCGATGAATCACGCAGGCCACCCGCTTCCAGACCTCGGCGCCTGCGCGCTCTGCGGGACCGACCCGGCCCGCACGACGTGCGTCGCGACCTCGGCGACCATCGTCGATCCTCGTGATCTGCCATGTCGACCGCGACGAGCTCGACGCGCTGCTGTGGGATCCGATGCCCGGCGGATCCGGCCTGCTCGACCAACTGTGCGACCGGTTCGGGGAGGTCGTGCAGGCGGCCCGCGAGGTCGCCAGCGCCTGTCCCGGCCGGTGCGGGTTGTCCTGCATCGACTGCCTGCAGACGTTCCGCAACGCCTGGTATCGCCGCCGGCCTGACGGACGTGGCCCCCCTCACGCGTTGCCACTGCGCGTCGATCATGCGCGAAATGAGCTCCGCCACGCCGCGGGCCGCCGGTCTGCGTGCAGGTGCTCGACGCCCGGTACCCGCCGCGGAAGGCTCCGCGCCCCCGGCAGCAGACACTCGTCAACGCGCCGAGTACGGGGGCGGCTCGCGGTAGACGTTCTCCAGGTGCACCGCCGCCGACGCATAGTCGGCCAGCCCCACGGTGCCCGCCGGCCCGTTGAACTCGATCGGAGCGTCCACCGACATCTTGCCCTCGCCCTGGTCCTCCGCGTCGAGGCGCAGCTCGACCACGGTGAAGGCGGCCGCCGCAGGACCCGAGCCGTCGCTCCCGGTCCACGGCCCGTTGCGATCCCACCGCCCGAGCGGGCGGTCGGTCACCAGGACGATGCGCTCCCCGCCGTCCTCGTCCTCGGTGCGGTGCGCGTACTTCAGGGCGTAGCCCAGACTGCCGCCGGTCCAGATGAAGCCGACCGTCTGCAGATCCTGGAGCGCGCCCTCCAGGTCCTCGCCTTCACCGGCCGTCTCTCCGGGGGCGGGGGTGATGAGGGACAGGACCGCGCCGCGATCCTCCTCGGCCGTCCAGCGGAGGACGTTGATCCGCAGTTCCACGTCCTCCGAGCTCACGGCGCCGGTAGTGATGCCCCGGAAGGTCTCCAGCTCGTCGGACTGCGCACCGGCCGGCGCAGCGACGGCGACCGCCAGGAGCAGAGCGAGGACGACGACCCGATTCCGATTCACGACGGCTGCGGATGCAGACATGACGTTACCCCTGTGAGAGAAGTGTCAACCGACCACCGGAGTATTCCGCCCATCTGTGTGCATGTCAAGAGTCTTGACCACAAGACAGATGGCGCTACACTCCCCGTATGGAGCGCGGTCCGGTGGACATCATGATCGAACGCTGGGCACGGGAGCGCCCCGATCTGGACGCGTCGTCGCTGGGGATCATCGCCCGCCTCACTCGCCTCGCGCGAGCCATCGACGAGGACGCCGCGGCGGCGCTGCACGAGTACCACCTGACCGAGGTCGAGTTCCAGTTGCTCGCCGCCATCCGCACCGCCCCGGACTGTCGTGCCGCGCCGCGCACGCTGCTGCAGCCGCTGATGGTGACGTCGGGCGGGCTGACCAACCGCATCGACCGGCTGGAGTCGGCGGGCCTGGTCGTGCGGGCCCCCAACCCCGACGACCGGCGGGGCGTCTTCCTCGAGCTGACGCGGGAAGGACGCGAGCTGATCGACCGGGTGACCGCGGCCTATCTGCAGAACCAGGACGAATTGCTCCGGGAGGCGCTGACCGAACGCGAGCGGACACGGCTGGCCCCGCTGCTGCGCAAACTGCTCGATTCGTTGTCGGCGCGCAATACCAAGCGCCGCCCCCTCCAGCGCGCACCGGAGGACGCCGAGTCGTAGACCGGTCGCCCCGTCAGATCGCCCGGTAACGCCGAGCCGCGCCCGGTACCGGCCCCGGACGCGCTGAAGGCTGCCGGCCCCGTCGGGTGCGCGCGGTACTCCTACGAGAGTGTCACCACGACATCCAGGGTGTCGCCGTCGCGCAGAATCGTGACGGTGACGTCGTCGCCGGGCCGGTACCTGTCGAGGACGGCGCGCAATTCTCCCTGCGACCCGATCGGCTCCCCGTCGACGGCTCGAATGACGTCGCCCACCTGTGTGACCTGCCGTCCGTCGCGAGACACCTCCGTGCCGCGCAACCCGGCGTCCGCCGCCCCGCTGCCGCGCTCGACCCCGACCACCAGCACGCCGGCGGCGCGCAGCCGACCGAGCACGAACCGGCTCAGATAGCCGCGCCCATCCATCCGGATGCCGAGGCGGGGTGGCACGTATTCGCCGGTGTCGATGATCTGCGGCACGACCCGGCGCACGGTATTGACGGGCACGGCGAAACCGACCCCGGCCGATGCTCCCGAGGGACTGGCGATCTGGGTGTTGACGCCGATCAGGCGACCCGCACTGTCGAGAAGCGGTCCGCCGGAATTGCCCGTATTGATGGCGGCGTCGGTCTGGACCACGTCCTCGATCGGCGTGCCGTCGAGTCCCTGGATGCGGCGCCCGAGGGCCGAGACGATGCCGGTCGTCAGCGTCGCACTCAGCCCGAAGGGGTTGCCGATGGCGTACACGCTCTGCCCGACGCGCAGTGCGGCGCTGTCGCCGACGTCGACCGGCTGCAGCTCCGCCGAGGGCGCTTCGATGCGCAGCACCGCCAGGTCGTGAGACACCGACAGCCCGACCCACTCGGCGTCGTACGTCGTCTGGTCGGCCATGACGACCTCGATGGAGTCGGCGCCGCCGACCACGTGGGCATTGGTGATCACGTGCCCGGCGTCGTCCCAGACGAAGCCGGTGCCGGTACCCTGCGGGACCTCGCCGCCCATGGGGCGCCCGAACCAGTCGGTACGCCGAGCGAGCGTGGTGATGTAGACGACCGAGGGGCTGGTCCGTTCGAACAACTCGACCGTCGCCCGCTCGTCCGGCCGGAGATCGGCGGGGATGGGCGGCAGGGGGCGTTGCGGCTGTCCGGCGGCGGGAAGCGGCGCGGCCACCCGGTATGCGGGGGGCAGCGGCGGTGCATCGGTCGCGCAGCCGGCGACGGCGGCCATCGCCAGCGAGACGGCCAGGGAGGGGCCGCGCCTGCCGGTCCGCCTCTCGTGTCGTGCGTATCTCATGGTCCGGGTCCGTTTCTCCTGGCCGTCAGATGAGGGTCAACTGGCCGCTGCGCACCCAGCCCACCTTCCCGTCCTCCAGCACGATCTCGACCCACTCGTCGCTGCGCCGCTCGACCCGCACCTTCGTGCCCTCGTGCACGGTGAAGATCAGCAGTGCCGAGTCGTCCGACGGCGCGCTGTGCACAGCCGCCTCATCGGCCATGATAACCGCCTCGTCGGGCCGGCCCAGCTCCAGCTCGCGCGCCGCAAGACTGAGACCGAAGACCAGCGTCACCATCCCGGCCGCCGCCGCCGTGCGGCGCGACCAGACCAGCAGGGAATCTCCCCGTCCCGCGACGGCCACGATCAGGGCCGTCATCGCGGTCAGCCAGGCCAGCGTCACCACCGCCAGCAGCGCGGGACGGGACAGCAGATCGACCCACCAGCGGGCGACGCGAGAGACCCGGAATCCTGGCAGCGGCGTCACCTGGTCCACCGTCAGCGAGCGCGCCAGCTCCAGGTTCGCTCCGAGGTCGTCGTCACGCGGCATGATCCGCCGCGCCCGCTCGTAGTGGAGGATGGCCGGCCCGAGCTCGCCCAGCCGGAACCACGCATTCCCCAGGTTGTAGTGCAGCTCGCCGCTCTCGACGCCGCTCTCCAGGATCCGCCCGTACAACTCGACCGCACCCGCGTAGTCGCCTTCCTGGTAGCGCCGGTTCCCCTCGTCGAAGAACGCCTCCTGCGCCGCGAGCGGCCCGGGGCTCCAGGCGACGAGGAAAAGAACAGCCGCACGGATCCGCGCCGACCTTCCGCCGCTCATGACCGCAACGCCTCCCCCAGAGCGGTCATGGCCTGCTCGGCGTCTTCGAGGAGCGCCGCCGTCTCACCGTCGTCCTCGCCCGCCGCCGGCGGCGCGAACCGCTGCTGGTCGCACCGGTCGAGGCACGCCAGGTACCGCTCGACCACGTCGCCGGCCACGCCGCGCGCCGCCAGCTCCTGCCGGATGTCGTCGCGCACGAGCCCTGCCTCGGCCACGTTCAGCGAGTCGCCGAGGAAGCCGAGCAGCGCCTGACTGATCCCCGCCACGAACGCCTGGTGCTGCTCCCGTGCGCGCAGCCCCCGCGCCTGCGCCAGCCGCGAGCGGGCCAGCCGCGACGCCCGGCGCCGGCGGGCGTAGGCGACGTTGCCTTCCAGACGCTCGCGGCGGCGGCGCAGGGCCAGCGCACCGGTCAGGCCGAACACGGGAACCAGCACGACCGTCCAGAACACGGGACTGCGGAACAACTGCCGGTCGATCGGCGCGAACGCCGAGGTCGCGACGCGAATGAACCGGATGTCCCGGCGGGCCGCCGCCGGCCGCGAGCGGCCGCCCCCGATGAGGACCGGATCGCCGGCCACGGCGTCGCCCGTCACCACTATCGCAATCGGATTCGACGCGGCGATCGCGTACCGCGCGCCGGCCGCGTCGAAGTAGGCCAGCTCGACCGCGGGAATCGTGTGCGATCCCGGCGCGCGCGGGACGAGGACGTACTCGTAGCGCCTGACGCCGCCGCCGCCGGCTTCGAGCTCGTCGCTCACCTCCGGGGGATAGACGTCGAAGCCCGGCGGAAACGCCACCTCCGGGTCGGCCAACGTACGCAGGTTGCCGGCGCCGCGCACCTCGAGCCGGAACGTCATCGCCTCGTTCGTCGCACCCTCCGCCGCGTCGACCAACGTCGTGACGTCCAGGCTGCCGACCAGTCCGGTGAAGGCGTCCGGCCGGCCGGCGGCGGGGAGCGGGCGGGCCTCGATCTCGATCGCCTCGGACTCGACCGGGACCGGCACGCTGCGCCCGAACAGTCCACCGCCGAAGGGATCGCCGAAGCCGAACGGATCGCGGAAGAGCCGGTTGGAGCGGACCCGCACCTGGGCCTCGATCGCCAGCGGCTCGATGGTGCGGGGCCCCGCGCCGGTCGGAAACAGTGCCGCGCGGCGGATGACGGTGGTCGCATACTGCACGCCGCCACGCACGATCTGCTCCACTCGCGGAGGTCCGGCGGCCGCGATCTCCTCGGCCCAGAAGCCGGTCGTGGCGGGGAGCCGCGTGATGCCGTACGACTCCACCTCGACGCGGGTGAACAGGCGGTACTCGACGAGCACCGGCTCGTTGACCCACGGCGCGCGCGTGCTCGCCGAGACCTCGACGAACAGGTCCTCCGGCCCGAGGTCGGGACCGCCCCGCGCCCGGCCCGGCGCACCGCGCGCGGGAGCCGTGCCCGCCGGGGTCACCCGGATGGCGAGCGGCTCGGTCGCGTGGTCCTCCCCGCCGGCCCGCACGCGCACCGGACCCACTTCGTGCGTCCCTTCGGCGACCGCCCGGAAGCGGTACTCGTAGGTGAGCGACGTCGACGTGCGGCCGTTGACGAACTGCATCGACGTCCGGGTGCCGACGCCCAGGTACACGGCGAAGTCGGACAGATCCGGCAGGAGAGGATCCTCCTCGGCCCGCCCGCCCCCCGAGACCTCGACGTTCAGCACGAACTGCCGGTCTACCGCCACCTCGGCGCGATCGAGGTAGGCGCGAATCTCCACGTCCTGCGCCGCCGCGGAAGCGGGCAGCCCGAGGGCCAGGATTGCCGCCGCGATTCCGCCCACCACGGTCACCATGGTCGCCGCGTGCGCCGGCCGGGGTCGGCGGAACGACGCTGCCGCCGGATCTGGCCCGGATCCTCGGTGATCGCCTGCAGCAGCCGCTCCACCTCTTCGCGACTCATCTCACCGGGCTGCGGCCGGGCTTCCGCGTCGCCGGCGTCCGGCTCCGACGACTCGGTGTCCGGCTGCCGCTGCTGCTGCTCGTCCTGCCCGGGCCGCTCTTCCTGCTCGTCCTGCCCCCGCTGCCCTTCCGGGTCTTCCTCCGGCGGCCGCTCTCCGGGCGGCTGCTCCTGCGATTCCTGCTGGTCCTGGTCCTGTCGGGAGTCCCCGGACTGCTGCTGTTGTCGTTGTTGTTGTTGTTGTTGTTGCTGCTGCTGTTGCAACTGCTCCAGCGCCACTTCGAGGTTGTGCTTCGCGTCGGTATCGCCGGGGTCTCGGCGCAGCGCCTCCTTGTAGGCTTCCAGGGCCCCCTCCACCTGCTGCTGCCGGTAGAGCGCGTTCCCGAGGTTGTACCAGGCCTGCGCCTCCAGCACGGGATCGGCGGCCTCGATCGCCCCCCGATAGGCGTCCACCGCCCGCGCGAACTCGTCGGACTGGTACAGCGCGTTGGCGTCGTTGAAGCGGATCACCGGCGAGTCGGGAGCGGCGCGCAACGCCTCCAGGTACTTCTCGTGGGCCTCGTCGTAGCGGCCCTCGTGGTAGAGGCGGTTCCCTTCCTGCACGTCGGCCCGCCCCGCCTGCGCGGCCGAGGACGATGGAAATCCGATCATCGCGACGGCCAGCACGACCACCGCGGCGTCAACCGACGACACCCGCATCAGCGCAACCTCCCGGCCCAAGCGTCCACCGCCCGGCGGCGCTCGGGCACCAGCGCCTCGGCGACCAGCAGCAGCAGAGCCAGACCGAGAAATATCTGGTACTGCTCCTCGTAGAGGGTCACCTCGCGCGACTCGAGCGTCTCTCCCTCGCCGCCCGTCAGCTCGTCCACGAGCCTGTCGAACGCCGCCCCGGAACCGGCGACCGCATGATAGTAGGCGCCGCCGGTGCGATCCGCCACCCGTTGCAGCGTGACGTCGTCGAGGCGGGTCGTGACGACACTCCCCTCCTCGTCGCGCAGAAAGCCGTTCGGGGCGCCGGTGTCGTCGAAGCTCGGAATCGGCACGCCTTCGGTCGAACCCATCCCGACCGTGTAGATCAGCACACCTTCGTCCACCGCGCGCTCGACGGCGGCGTCGATCGCGCCTTCGTGATCTTCCCCGTCGGTGATCACGACGAGCCGGCGGCTGCGTTCTCCCGCCTCGCCGAATCCGTCCAGCGCCACCTCTATCGCCTGGCCGAGATCGGTCCCTGGCACGGGGACGAGATCCGGCTCCATGGCGTTGAGGAACAGCGTGGCCGCCGCGTAGTCCAGCGTCAGCGGGCTCTGCACGAACGCCTCGCCGGCGAACGCCACGAGCCCGATGCGATCGCCGTCCAGCCGCTCGATCAACCGGCCCACGGCCAGCCTGGCCGCGGCGAGGCGATTGGGCGCGATGTCCTCCGCCTCCATCGACGCCGACAGGTCCAGCGCGACCACCACGTCCTGTCCCTCGCGCCGCACCGTCTCGACGCGGTCGCCGAACTGCGGGCGGGCGAGCGCGGTCACGAGCAGCACGACGGCCGCGAGCATCAGCGCCGTGCGCGTCATCCGGCCCCGACGGCTGACTTCAGCGGTGAGCCGGTCGATCCGTTTGCGCTCGCCGAAGCGGTCCAGGGCGTGGCGCCGGCGGGCGGCGGCCCACCACTCCAGCGCCAGCAGCGCCGGCAGCAGCAGATACGCGTAGAGCAGGCTCTCGATGCCGAAACGGAACATCAGCAGACTCCCGGCAGCCCGTGGCAAGAGGCCCCGCTGCATTCGAGCGGCGATGCGCCCCGCCTGGACTGTGTTGCTCCCCGGTCGAACATGCCCAATCTGCTCCCCCGTCACGCCCTGCCACGCGGGCGCCTCGCCGCTCTCCGTGCGACGCGGGCTGCACCACGGACTGCTAGGGCACCCGCCGCAGCACGGTCCGGCCGAGCGCCACCTCCAGCAGCAGCAGCCCGAGCCCGGCGCCCAGCGGCAGGTGGAACAGCTCGCCGTAGCGGGCGAACGACGTCATCTCGATCTCGGTCGTCTCCAGGGCGTCTATCTCCTCATAGACGCGCTCCAGGCTCTCCCGGTCGGTCGCGCGGAAATAGCGTCCGCCGGTCAGGGCCGCCATCTCCTCCAGCACCTCGTCGTCGATGTCGACCTGCATCGAGACGTAACGCCGGCCGAACAGCGGATCGTCCACCGGCACGCGGGCCGCGCCGCGGGTGCCGGCGCCCACCGCGTAGATCCGCACGCCCAGCGCCTGGGCCAGTTGGGCCGCGGTCGCCGGATCGATGGAGCCCCGGTTGTTCTGTCCGTCGGTCAGCAGCACGATCACCTTCGACTCCGCACTCGAATCGCTGAGCCGCTTCACCGCGGTGGCCAGCCCCATGCCGATCGCCGTCCCGTCCTCGATGACGCCCACCTCGAGCTCCTCGATCAGCGTGGTCACCACGCGGTGGTCGAGGGTGAGCGGCGCCTGCGTGAACGCCTCGCCGGCAAAGACGACCAGTCCTATCCGGTCGTTCAGCCGGCCGCGCACGAAGTCGGCCGCCGCCTGCCGGGCCGCCCCGATGCGGTTCGGCTCCAGGTCCTCGGCCAGCATCGAGCTCGACAGGTCGAGCACCAGCACGATATCGATGCCGTCGGTGGCGACGTCCTCGGCCGTCACCCCGGTCTGGGGACGGGCGAACGCCACCAGCAGCAACGCCAGCGCGAGCAGGCGCAGTCCGAACGGCACGTGACGCCAGCGCCCGGTGCGGCGCCGGTCCGCCCGCACCAGCCGATCCACCGCGGAGTACCGCACCGCCCCGAGCGTCCGCTCCGCGCGTGTCGCGTGCCACCAGACCAGCGGCGGCAGCAGGAACAGCAGGAGCAGATAGTACGGGTCCACGAACCGGTCGATCATGCCGCGCCCGCCTCCAGGGAGTGCCACCGCGCGCCGGGCGGCGTGCAACGGCCGCCCACGAACCGGTCGATCATGCCGTACCCACCTTCGCGGTGCCGCAACGGGTGCTCATGTGACTGGCGAACGGGACGAACCGGTCCATCACGCCGTACCCACCTTCGCGGGGACCGGTTCCGGATCGGCACGCGTCTCCGGCGCCGGGGCTGCCACCCGCGTGCCGTCCACCAGGCTCCGCCCCAACGGGATCACCTCGCGGCAGCGTTCCAGCACAGGGCGGTCCTTGGCGAACTTGACCAGATCGCAGCGCTCGAGCAGCCGCCGAAAGTCGCGGAGCACATCCTCGTCGACTTCCCGGCCGCGCAGGCCGTCGAGCACCTCGGCGGTCGTCATCTCGAGCGCGTCCACGCCGAAGCGCCCCTCGACATAGGCGCGTACGATGTCCGACGCCCGGATGTGGAACGTCTTGATCTCGCCCCGGTCCGGCAGCCGCTCCGCTTCCAGAGTACGAAGTGCTTCGTAGGCAATCTCGTGCGGGGGGCGCGGCGGCTCGGCCGGGGCGAGGATGCTGTCCGGGGTGCGTCCGCGGAAGCGGCGCCAGAGCCGGTACGCGATACCGGCCAGCAGCGCGACCCCGGCCAGCCACGGCAGGAACGCCAGCACGTTCAAGGGGATGGCGAGCGGCCCCTTGATGGCGCGGATGTCGCCGCCCGCGTCCAGCCCCACGCTCGCCACGGTGACCGGCCACGAATCGGTCCCGAGGGTCACCGTGTTGCCGTCCGCGCCGAGCACCTCGATCTCGACCGCCGGCGCCTCCAGGTCGCCCAGCTCGAACGCGGTGAGGACGAACTCGGCGCTCGACACCGTCCGCTCGCCCTCGACGTGCGGCTCGCCGATGCGCCGCTCCAGCACCTCGAAGGGCCCCAGGCTCTCGGGAGCGGGCCAGACCACCGATGCGCCGGCGTCGTGCTCCACCCGAATGGTCAGCCGCGCGCGGTCTCCGACCGCGATCCGCGCCGGCTCCAGGGTGGAGCTGACGCGGGGCGCCGCGGTCTGGGCCGCGACGGGCACGGCGGCGACGACGGCGAGCAGCAACGCCGCGGCGCCAGGCGCCCATGGTGAAACCCCGCGTCGCACCGAGAGCGGTGAGCCGCCCGCGCGGCAAGGCGCGATGAGGGAACATGTCGGGCATATTCGACCGAGGAGCAATGCAGTCCACGGGGGATGCGCCGCTCGAATGCAGCGGGGCTCTTGCCACGGACTCCCAAGCAACAGCCTCATCGGAACCGCCTCGCCCGTTCCCGGAAGAACCGCATCAGCCGCTCGATGTACGGACGGTCCGCCGACACCTCGACGACGTCCACCCCCGTCCGCCGGAAGAGCTGCGTGCGCGCTTCCTCGGCTTCGCGCGCGTCCGCCGTGAACACGTCCCGGAACGCCCGGTCGGACAGGTTCACCGTCACCCGCGCGCCCGACTCCGCGTCCTCGAAGTCCACGAAGCCGATGTCGGGCAGCTCCTTCTCGCGCCGGTCCCCGATGCGGATGGCGACCAGGTCGTGCCGGCGCGCCGCGACGGCCAGCGCCTGCTCGTGCCCGGCGGCGAGGAAGTCGGAGACGACGAACACGACGGCGCGGCGCGAGACGACGCGGGCGAGGTACTCCAGCGCGGCGCCGACGTCCGTGCCCCGCCCCGCCGCCCGCGTGTAGAGCAGCTCGCGCAACACCCGCAGGACGTGGCGCCGCCCCTTGCGGGGAGGGACGAACTTCTCGATGCGGTCGCTGAACAGGATCAGGCCGACCTTGTCGTTGTTCCTGATCGCGCTGAACGCGAGGATCGCACAGATCTCGGCCGCCACCTCCTCCTTCATGCGCCCGCCCGAGCCGAAGTCCCCCGAGCCGCTGACGTCGACCAGCAGCACGACGGTCAGCTCGCGCTCCTCCTCGAACACCTTCACGAACGGGGCGCCGGCGCGGGCGGTGACGTTCCAGTCGATGTTGCGGATGTCGTCGCCGTACTGGTACTCGCGCACCTCGGCGAAGCTCATGCCCCGGCCCTTGAAGACGGAGTGGTACTCCCCGGAGAACACGTCGTTCACCAGACCGCGCGTGGCGATCTCGACCCGCCGCACCTGCTTGAGGACCTCGCGCGGGATCATGGTCGCTTACGGCACCTCGACCTTGCCCAGGACGCGGTTGACGACGTCGTCCGCGGTCACTTCCTCGGCCTCCGCCTCGTAGGTGAGCAGCACCCGGTGGCGGAGCACGTCGAGGCCGATGGAGCGGACGTCCTCCGGGGTCACGTAGCCGCGGCGGCGCAGGAACGCGTGGGCCCGCGCCGCCCGCGCGAGGTTGATCGTGGCCCGCGGCGAGGCCCCGAACGCGATGAGCTGGCCCAGGTCCTTCAGGCCGCAGCTCGCCGGCTCGCGGGTGGCGAACACGAGATCGACGATGTAGCGCTCCACCTGCGGGTCCATGTAGATCATCTCCACGGCGGAGCGCGCCCGGCGGATGTCGTCGGGATGGACGACCGGCTCGATCTTCGCCTCGTCGCCGGTGGCCATCCGGCGCATCACCTCGATCTCCTCGTCCCTGCCCGGATAGCCGACCACGACCTTGAACATGAACCGGTCGACCTGCGCCTCGGGCAGCGGGTAGGTCCCCTCCTGCTCGATCGGGTTCTGGGTGGCGAGCACGAGGAACGGTTGATCGAGGGGATACGTCTTGTCGCCGATGGTCACCGTCCGCTCCGCCATCGCCTCCAGCAGGGCCGACTGCACCTTGGCGGGCGAGCGGTTGATCTCGTCGGCCAGGATCAGGTTGGAGAAGATGGGGCCCTTCTTCGTCCGGAACTCCGAGTGCCGGGGGTCGTAGACGAGGGTCCCGATCAGGTCGGCCGGCAGCAGGTCGGGCGTGAACTGGATCCGCCGGAACGTCGTGTCGATGGCCCGGGCGAGCGTTCTCACGGTCAGGGTCTTGGCCAGCCCCGGCACCCCCTCCATCAGCACGTGGCCGTCGGCCAGCAGCCCGATGACCAGCCGCTCGACCATGGCGCGCTGCCCGACGATCACCCGCCCCACCTCGCCCAGCAGCCGCTCGACGAAGGCGCTCTCCCGGTGGATGGTCTCCTGTATCGCTTCGATGTCGTGGTGCATGTTGCGCGTCCGATCAAATATGCCCCGAATGTCGCTTGCAATCAAGAATCTTGACACAGAGTCATGGTGCATGGTACCTCTCGACGTTGCGGCGGCGCGGGTGCGGACGCACGGCGGTGTGCACGGGCGCGGACGCCGGAAGATGTCGGGTTGCGCCCTCCACGGGACACGCGCGACGGCACGGGCGCGGCGTCTCGCAGCGTGCGCGGTATGATCCGGGACAAGACCATGAACGAGCTGAACAAGACGGCCACCTTCGTCGGCATAGCCCTCGTCCTCGGCGTCGTGGCGTTCGCCAGCGCCCCGCGCCGGGCGGCGCCCGACCTGTTCTTCGACGTCGGGGAGCCGTTCTTCCCCGAGTTCACCGACCCGGACGCGGCATCCACCCTCGAGGTGATGGAGTTCGACGAAGAGACCGCCTCGGCCACGCCGTTCCAGGTGACCAACCAGGGCGGGCTGTGGACGATCCCGTCGCACCACGACTACCAGGCCGACGGCGCCGAGCGCCTGGCCAACATCGCCGCGGACGTCATCAGCCTCGTCAAGGACGACTTCCGCTCGGACAACGTGGCCGACCACGAAGCGCTCGGGGTGATCGACCCGTCCGATCTGACGACGTCCACTCTGGTCGGCCGCGGCACGCGCGTGACGGTCCGCGACGCGAACACCGAGATCCTCGCCGACCTCGTCGTCGGCAACCCGGTCCCCAACCGGCCCGGGCTGCGGTTCGTGCGCATGCCCGAGCAGAAGCGGGTCTACACCGCCCGCTTCGAGGCGAACATCTCCACCCGCTTCGAGGACTGGATCGAGCGCAACCTGCTGGAGGTCGAGCGCGACCAGGTGAACCACATCGTGCTCAA
This sequence comes from Acidobacteriota bacterium, assembly GCA_011523845.1. GTDB lineage: Bacteria > Acidobacteriota > Vicinamibacteria > Vicinamibacterales > UBA8438 > WTFV01. The sequence continues at coordinate 118,525 of WTFV01000199.1, forward strand.
CGAGTACACCGTCGACGAGGTCACCCGCCGGGCGTCCGCGCCGAGCGAGTTCACGCTGGACAAGGTCGACGACACGACCTGGAACGGCTCCGGCGTCCCGGAAAACCAGGAGGTCGACTTCGTCGAGGTCAACCGCCTCGTCGGCGCCATCATCGGCATGCGCATCGCCGGCGTCCGTCCCAAGCCGGCGGGAATGACCGGCAACCTGCGCGACGCCGCCATGGCCGGCCGCATCGGCCAGGCGGACATCATCGATCTGATCAACAAGGGCTTCTATCCCACCGCCGAGGGAGGACTCCTCTCCAACGAGGGCGAGTTGCTGGTGCGCACCACCGAGGGCGTGCTGTACACGCTGCGCTTCGGCGAGATCGTCTACGGCCGGGGCGACGCCATCCTGCTAGGCAGCGACGAGAGCGACGACGCGGAGGCCGGGCCGGGCGAGAATCGCTACGTCTTCATCACCGCGGCGTTCGACGAGGCGGCCCTTCCGGAGCCGGACGCAGCGGACACCGACGCCCATGCGTCATGGGAGCGCCGCGTCGCCGAGGGCCGGGAGAAGGCCGAGCGCCTCGCCGCGCGCTTCGCCCGCTGGTACTACGTCGTCGCGGCCAGCAGCTACGACCGCATCCACAAGCCGCGCGAGGATTTCCTGAAGGACCGGGAGGAAGCGAACGCCGGCGCATGAGCCCGGAGTGGGTCGATCCGAGACGAGACCGATCACAACGGCTTCCGTCGGCCGGTGCATCACGGGAGATTCGACGGAGACACGACACGTGGCAACCCCTGCAATTCCGGCGGCATCTGCACTCGTGCGACGACCTCCGCTGGAAAACGGCGACCGGCTCACGCGACGGGAATTCGAGCGGCGGTGCGCCACCCGCCCGAACACCGGAAAGGCGGAGTTGATCGAGGGCGTCGTCTATCTGTCGCCAACCGTCTGCTGCACCACGCACGGAGAGCCGCACGCGGCAATCGTCGATTGGCTCAGCACCTACTCCACATACACCCCGAGGGTGCGGGTGGGGGACAGCGCCACGGTGCGTCTGGATCTGGACAACGAGCCCCGGCCGGATGTACTCCTGCGCATCGAGCCCGACGCAGGCGGCCAGTCGCAGGTGAGTAGCGACGACTACTTGGAGGGAGCGCCGGAGCTGGTCGTCGAGGTAGCAGTCAGCAGCGCCAGCTACGATCTGCACGACAAGCTCCGCGTGTACCGCCGCAACGGGGTTCGCGAGTACGTCGTCTGGCGGGTCCACGACCGGCAGATCGACTGGTTCGTTCTGGTGGCCGACGAGTATCGGCGGCTGGAGCACGACGCGGGCGGGATTCTCCACAGCACCGTCCTCCCCGGCCTGCGGCTCGCTGTCGAGGCGTTGTTGGCAGGTGACGTCGCGACTGTGCTCGCCGAGTTGCAGCGGGGTCTCGACGCCGACGAGCACGCCGCATTCGTCGAGCGTCTGCAGGAAACGTCGTAGGTCTCGCGAGTCCGGCCCGGACAGCGGCCTAGCGGTGCAACCGGGATACACCTCGTCGAAGCCCTCGAACTGTCCAAACAACCGGGACCACGTCAGTTCTCCCTGTCCGCGAGGAATGCGCGCCCCCTGTGTCTTGCGCCACAGCGGTTACTTGTCAGAACACCGCGTCCAGCACTTCCGCTTCCCCGTCGGCATTCAACAGTCCGATCCAAGCGTGGGTCACCAGCCCCTCGCCGTCCACCAGCAGAAGAGTGGGCGTTCCGCGCACCGGCAGTGCGCCGGACTCAACGAACACGACCGAATCAGGGTTGACGCCTTCCGATGCAAGATAGGCTTCGATCCCGTGATCGTTCGGATGGGCGGCAACCACTATCTGAACATCCGGCCTGTCATGCTCTATCAAGCGCCTGTAGAACGGCGCCGACCGTTGGCAGAACACACAGTCCGTTTTCAGCGCCAGGATTAGCGTCTTGGACGTTCTGCCAAAGTCCGCCACCGCTCGGTCGATGTACACGTCTTGTATTGTAGGCGTGGGCGCCGAGGCCGGGCGGCTGTATTCTCTTGCGAAAAAGGCCAGCATCACGACGCACAATCCGATGGTGAGCAAGTCGGCAGCCTTCCGCATTAAAAAACTCCTACCGCTCCCGACGTGTTTCGCCACTCCAACGGTTGTAGACCTGCATCTGGTCCGGCACGTTGAACGTATCGCCGGAACGGGATACACGTACGGCGCTCGTGATGCGCCGCTCGTCAACCGTTTGCACTCCGTCGTCGTCGGTCGACACCCCGGTGTATTCCAGGATTACCCTTACGCGGCCGGGCATGTTGTATCTCCAGATTTCCAGTTCGCGATTGCCCAGGGATACCCTCAACCCGTCCAGCAGGAGCGGCCCAATCGCACGCGAACCGAGATCGACAGGAACCGCTGCATCTCCCCCATAAGCGCTAACTTGTTTGGACCACATGGTCCTCCGGCGGCTCCGTCCAGCC
>WTFV01000072.1 GCA_011523845.1 Acidobacteriota bacterium
GCGGGATGCGCGCCGCGCCTTCCAGGACGCCGTCCGGCTGCATGCCGGCGGTGATGTCGAAGCCGCCGCCGCCGCCGCGTACCGCGCCATCCTGAAGACGCATGTGGCCCGACTGCCGCGGCATGGCCGGCGAGAACGTCACGACGGCGCTCCGGGTGTCATGGGACGGGCTTCCGCCGGCGCCGGGTTCTTGAGGGGCCTTGTCGAGCACGGCGGGATCGACCGGCTCGTCGCGCTGACCAGCGAACGAGAGGCCTTCGACGACTTCCGCGACCTGGCAAGCAAGCTCGATCGTACCGGGCGCCCGATAGTCTGGGCTCGCCCGCTGGACCGGCAGGACGTTGCGATCCGTCGGGACCGTCTTCCTGCCGGGACCGGGAATGGAAAGCGAGGCATGGAACCGCCGGTTCGGCAACGAACGCGACTACAGCCTCTGCGGTGTGACCCACACCTTCTCCTCGAACGTGATCGCGAACGCCCTGGGGCGGTATCTCATCGCGCCGACGAACCTTGGGACGCGCTGATCTGTACGTCGACCGCCGGGCGGTCGGCCGTCGAGCGCATTCTCGAGCACCACGCCGACTACCTCGCACGCCGGACCGGCGCGCGTTCGGGTGCTGCTCCAGGCGGCCGCTTACAACATCGGGTTGCTCCTGCGCCGGCAGACCGGCGTTGGCACGCCCCGGAGCCTGCAGGGGCGGGCTTTGTCGGCGATTTACGGTCTGATCGGGCTCTGGCGGGGCTGCTGGGAGCGCCTGAGGCGGGTGTGGGGGCTGAAACCGCCCATGCTTCATCTTGAGGCGGCGTGAGCTTGGAAAAGCCGCTGGCCGGCTCAAACCCCATGTTGCACTTCCAGATCCGCACCCCCTCAACCGCTTTCAGGCCGCCGACAATCTTGTTCCACGGGCTGATATTCTCCATTCCGAAGACCGAAAGCGGACACTCTATACCGATTACCGTGCTCACGGCTCATCTGACCAGTTTCTCAATCTCCGAGATCACGTCCTTGAACCAACGCGGAAGTTCTGGAAAAAGGAACTTGGTCATGCATGAGGAGTCTTCACCGCATCCGAACCGCTGCCCGTCTATGCTGAGCTCAGGTCCACCGATTCGATCCCAACCGTCCTTGCGAAACCTAGGATGAAACGCATGTTCGGTTACGCTCAAGATGGAACCATAGACATCAACGTCGCCCGACCTCACCCCGCGAAGACCGAACCCTTTCTGCCACCGCGGATACTCGGACCAAAGCGGTGCGAGATTGTATGGCGGGACCTCAGGTTGCGGCGATCCTTCTTTTGAGCCAAAATCCTCCCACCAACGGAACACCACACCCGACGTAAAGGGCTTGGCCTCCTCTGGACTGAGCGTGGTATTCCCAATCGCTCGGACAGCTACGGTATAGACGTAGCATGTCTCCCGGTCAGCGTCTCGACGATCACTGCAAAGGAACTTCTTCCTCCGATAGGTACCATTCACACGCTCGTTCAGAGCGAACCATTTCGCTATACTCACGTCATGGCTGAAGTCCACGAGATCCGTCGGTCCGATAATGTAGTGGTGTTGAAGGATACCGATCGCTTCCATTTCCGTAAGGGGCTCATTCCTCTGTTCCAGGAATCTCTGCTTCAGAACGTTGCCGGCGATCCGTGATCGCACCTGCCACTGCTTGGCTCTTAATGGGTCGCTTCCCTTGCGGTAGAGTCCCGGCGTGAACTTCTCTTCGTACCGTTTCGATTGCCCTCTGTACCCGACAAAAACACTCAGCGCATCCTTCTTACCAACGTCGTACCTGAAAGAATTCATGACGAACTTCTCCCAGTCAGGAAGGACAAACACATAACCGCAAAAGGGAAAAGCCCTCCCACTCGCGATCAACCTAAGCAGCTCTTCATGACCGTTCGTCCAGTCTATCCGCGAACGGTCCTCCGGGGAGACGCATACCCTCACCGGCACGTCCTGCTGACCAAAATAGAACTCCGAGTGTAGCGGTCTCCATACGGAGTACGTCCCCTCACCAGGCACAGTGAGCTCCGCCCAACCGGGGGAAGCTCCAGTTGGCCACTGCCGAGGCCCGTTGAGTCGCGGGATTTCCAGCGGCAACTGCAAGGACCCGTCGGGCGACACGCAGTAAGGGTGAAACTTCCCCGTATGTGCGCGGTCCCGGGAGCTCATCCGTTCAATCTCAACCGCCCAAGCGCTACTCGAAGTCATGAGTCATCGCTCCCAGTCATCGCCATAGTCCAAGGGATTCGTCGATCATGAACCAGAGTATCGCCCGGAGTTCGTTCGAGACCACCTGCTCGATGTGAAAACCCCGCGTGCGCCCGTCCCAACCCAAGTGCGCGTCGCGAGGACCCAACCGCAACGGCGCCGACACGAAGACTCCACACACGTCTCCACCAGCACCGGACGCACGCCGTGCCGCGATTCCCAATCCGACGCCAAACGCGCCGTCGCACGCCCCAACACGTGCGACGCCAAGTGCCGAACCCGCACCCCAGGCAGCACCAGAAAGCTCCGCCAACACCAGACGCACCTCGCCCAATTCCGACAAACTGCCACGCCCGGAGTCAAGGGTCCGCCCGCCGGGTCGTCGCCGGGTCGAAGTCCACCAGCCAGTCTGGCCCACCGAATGTGACGCCGAGCCGCGCGGTCAGTGCCAAAACCGTGGCAGCGCGACGCTGCGCACGATGCAAGACGTCACCAGGCGTGATTGGTGGCTCTGGATCGCGTTGATGGCGTCCTGTTCGCATGCGTTCCTCCCGCTGGGTACGCAAGACGACACGGCCGGCGAAGGAGAGCAGCGATGGCCACCTACGAAGGCACAGACGGCGACGACCGGATCGACGGCAGCGACGAGGACGACATCATTCTTGGCTACGCCGGTGACGACACGGTCTACGGCGGCGGAGGGGACGACGAGATCTACGGCGGCGACGGCGACGACAAGCTCGTCGGGTGGCAAGGCAACGACACCCTCGACGGCGGCCCCGGCGATGACTTCTGCCCGGGCCGGCGACGACGCCGACACGGTCTACGGCGGCTTCGGCGACGATACCCTCCGCGCCGGCGCGGGAAACGACAAGACGACAGGACCTACGGCGGCTTCGGCAACGACGAGATTCTGACGCAACGACACCGCCTACGGCGGCGCCGGCGACGACACTCTCCACGGCTCCAGTCAGGGCGACGACGATTTCCTCTACGGCGATGCCGGTAACGACTACCTGTACGGCGGCAACGGCGCCGGCAACGACACCCTCTACGGCGGCGCCGGCGACGACACCCTCTACGGTGTATTGCGCGCTGCGTTGGCGCGGGACGCGGGCTCGACGGAGGTACTCGCGGCACTGGCGCATGCGCTCATCGGCCAGGGTCGCCTCGACCAAGCGCTGGAGTACTGCAATGCCGCCCTGGCGATCAACCCCGATCACCATGTAGCCCGGTATCATCGCGCCCGCACCAACCTGCTGGCGGGCCGCGCCCAACGACTGGGCAGGCGTCTTCCGCGAGGTCCGCCGCGCCCTCGCCGCCCGGCTGGCTGAACCCCGCCGCGAGGACGCGGAGCGGGCCGGCCAAGCCGCC
>WTFV01000226.1 GCA_011523845.1 Acidobacteriota bacterium
CCGCGATCCTCGCCCACGGCTGCAACCTCGGCCTCTACACCATGGAGAAGGTCGCCCCTGACATCGCCTACCGGAGGCTCAAGAACGTCAGCGACTGGCGGCTCGTCGAGGAGAACCAGCGCGCAGCACTCGCCGCCATCGTCATGGTGGTATCTCCCGCCTCGACGCCGCCCGACTATTGGGGCGACGGCACGACATCGGTCAGCGACGGGCTGACCCTCGATGGCCGCCACCGCGCAATGCGCCTGTGCCCACCAGCGAGGGCGGCCGCCCCCGCACGAGCACTCCAGGTGCCGGCAGCCGTCGAGCGCCGGTATACCCGCCCGGTCTACCTGGTCGGCTGTCACAGCCCGACTCCTCCCCCGCCTCGACGCCCCGCACATGGGGGGCACCCGGCAACGCATTCGACATCAGCAAGTGCTTCTCGTAGGTCATCATCACCGTCACGAAAGCGCGATAATGCTCAACAGCACGAAACGCAATCCAAGCATCCCAACATCCGTGTGCCGCGTTCCCAAGGGAATCAACCAGCCAGGAAGATGCAGTGCCGGGTGGTCGCAACCTAGCCTGCGGGCATCATCGACGGACTCGAAGTCGTATCCGAGCAGCCGAACAGCTACAGGACCGACCGCCCAGAACACGGAGCAGTAAAGAAAAAGCGGCCAAAGGTCCCGGATAACCCAGACGTCCAGGGCAAGGGCCAACGGGATCAATAAGAGCAGGTGGGCTGCCATCAGCCTTTGCGACGCCTCGGCAGCCAGCAGGAGGCAGGTCACCAACCCTCGGATGAGCTGCTCGTAGACGTCCCGGTCGCCCAATTTTCACTCTCCCGCGCGGATGGCCCGGTGTACGGTCCCCACGCCGCAGCCGAACGCCTGTGCGATGGTCCGGATCAACTCGCCAGCCGCGCGTCGCTGCCGGATCTGCAGGTCTCGCGTTTCCGGATGGAGCCGCCGCCCGTCTACGGCCGTCTGTTCCCATCCGGGAGGACTTCCTGGAGGACTTCCCCGCCGTGCTCCATCGCTCGCGGCCCACGCTCCCCGTCGGCGGTCACCCCAATCGCCACCGCCGTCGCCTGACTGACCACACGCCCGTCGACCCGCACCTTGTGGCACGTCGCGTCCAGCCACAGGTAACTCAGCGGCCGCAGCAACGCGCCGTCTCCGTCGTAGCGGAAACCGCTGTCGAGAACCGTCAGGCCGTCCAGCTCTGCCGCGCCCAGCGAGACCTTCCGGAACCGTTCCGACCGCGTGCCGACCAAGCCGAGCGTCCAGCTGCTCGGCCCCGCCTCGGCGACGGTTTCCACCCGCATCGGCTCGTTGAAAAGCGGGCCGGACAGGATCTGGCCTTTCGCTAGGGTCCGTGGTGCTCGCATGGCGACAGCTTTGATCGTACGCGATCGCGCCGAGACGTTGCAGGTCATCGCCGGCAGCCGGTCCAGCGTATTGTCCTCCAGGTGCTTTCCGTCGAGCCCGGGCTCGACGCTTCCGTCTCGAACCACGTTTCGCCGACCAGTGTCTCCAGGACTGTTGCACGGCCCAACGCGTTGGGCCAACGCTTCCCTCGGTACCGCGCTCGTTGCCGGTCCACCGTGCAGTCCACCTGACCACCGTGGCCGGTATCGTGTCCATCAGCCGGCTGCTGCCCGGTCCTCTTTCGCATCGGCCCTCGGGCGTTGGCTGTGGCTCGTCGGATCCATTCGCCACTCGTTCGCCGCTGGTTCGTCGGCCCCGAGCGTCATCGTGATCCGGAGCGCCCTGCACAGCTCGTCGGCGCGGTCGATCGTGGGCCGGCGGGTTGCTCGTCGGGCCGCATCCTCGGCGGTCAGCTCCTGCCTTCCAGTTCGGCCTTCACGATCGCCGGTTTGTGTCCCGCGCGTGGTCCGGAGATCGTTCAGCCGTTGCCGTCATTCGCTCCCACGTAGCGCACCACCTGCCCCGTCCGATACGACGTCAGTCTGCACCAGCCCGCACGCCTGACACACGTCCGCCTGGCAATCCCGCGTCGAACGCTCCCGGTCGAACCGCCACAGATGGCCATTCCCGCGCCGCGGGCACGGCGGAACCTCGAGCTTCTGCTCGGGCATCAGTCTTGTCGATGCGTCTGGAGCCCCTCGGCCAGCCGGTGTCCAGGACCAGCTCGACCGGGCCGTCGCCGAACGGCGGTAGCCCGCGTGCCGTAGACTCGCCACCGGACGCCGCCAGCGCACGCCGCATAGCCGCGCGCCACGCGAACCGCCAGTCCCAGCGACGGAAACACGGACCATACCCACTGCCGCGGCCGGCCCCGGGACTGGCTGCAGCAGGCGCTGCCGCCGGTGGCGCAGCGTCTGCGCGCCGCCGTAGAGCGTTCGCCGGCGAGGCGGCCGCGGCCGGCGCCTACGCCAGCGACGTCGAGGACTGGCTGCAGTCTGCCCGGGTATGCGGGCGACGCCGCGGTGAAGGCCCCGGGCGCTGCGCTGCCCGGCCGTCGATACTCTGACCGAGGCGCGTGAGACGCTGGACGCCGTGCAGGTCCTTGTGGCCGTGAAGCCGCCGGACCTGGCGCGGCTGGGGCGGCTGCGCGAAGCGCAGGGTTGCCTGGAGGACGCCGTCCGAAACCTATGAGGTGGCCGAGATGCCGGCCGACGCGTTGCACAACTGGCGCGCCGCGGGTAAGTGGGAGCAGGCCGTGCAGTTGGCCGAGGGGCAGATGCGCAGCGACCTGGAACGGCTCGTGGAACTGGAGGCGGTGACCCGGCGGCGGCCCGCCGACCAGCGCAAGCGGCTGACGGCCGGCGAGCGCAAGCGCCTCGTGCAACTGCTCGACGCCGTCGAGCGGCTCCCCAGGAGCGGCACGGCCGCGGCCTCCGCAACCGTGCTGCCGCTCGTCATCCTGCCGGGGCTGGGACCCGGGCTTCGGCCGGCTTCATCGACGCCGACGGCATCCCCCGGTCCCGGACAAGGCCCGCACCGGGCGGTTCTTCGGCCGCCGCGTGATGGAGTTCCAGAAACGGACGCTCGCCTCCAGCGCGCGGTGGAGGCTGACCGACGAGCAGCTGGCGCTGCTGTGGCAGGCTGAATCCCCCAATGCGCGCACCCGCTACACGATGAAGAACGTGCGCACCGTGCGCAACCTCTTCAACCAGGGCAGGCGCAACAAGGACCGGCCGGCTGCGCCGATCCCCGAGTGCGATCCGGCCGGCAATCCGGTGGTGTTCGCCCCGCCGTACTTTTGAGCCTGAGCACGTCGACGCTCCGCCTCGCTCGGGGAAGGGCGACCACGCATGCCGCGCCGACGATGGGGGCGGACGAAGCCTCACGCGCTGCACCTGCTCAGCGGCCCGCATCTGTTCAACGGCTCGGGGGCGCTTCACCCGCTGAATCGAGAACTGGGCCATCGAACGGACTGAACTGGGGCCATGGCGCCGAAGCGCACTGTGGCCATGCCTTCGGCCGATCAGTGACATTGCACTTCACCGTGACAGCGTGATCCTCGAAACGGCCTTCCCGCAGGGAAAAACATTGGGTGAGCGACCCCGGAACCGGGGTCGCTCAC
>WTFV01000269.1:0-12138 GCA_011523845.1 Acidobacteriota bacterium
GCCTACCGCCGCGCCGTCGCGCTGCGGCCCGACTACCCGGAAGCGCACAACAACCTCGGCGGGCTGCTCGCCGCGACCGGCGCCCTCGACGAGGCCCTCGTCCACTACCGGCTGGCCGTGCAATTCGACCCCGGCCACTCCGCCGCACACTACAACATCGCGAACGTGCTGCTGGCCCGCGGCGACACGGAAGGAGCGATCCGGCATTACCGGCTGGCGCTGGAGGCCGCCCCGGACGACCCCGAGGTACTGAGCGGTCTCGAGCGGGCGCGGGCCGCCGCCGCGGGCGACCGCGCGCCGCGCTGAAGTCAGCCTTCCTCGACCTGGGCCAGAAGCGCCGTCAAGTCGGGATGGCCGGGATGCACCAGCAGCGCCTCCCGCAGCCACTCGCGGGCCTCGCCGGAGCGCCCCAGTTGCAGGAGGATGACGGCCCGCACCATCCAGGCCTCGGCGAACGCCGGATCGATGCGGATCGCCTCGGCGAACTGCGCCGCGGCCTCCTGCAGCCGGCCGCCGAGCCGGAGCGCTTCCGCCAGCCCGAGCCGCGCCTCCAGGTAGTTCGGCCGCAACTCGACCGCGGCGGCGTAGCGCTCGGCCGCCTCGGCATGCCGTCCGCTCATGCCCAGGATCACACCGAGCCCGAACTGCGCCTTCTCGAAGTCGGGCGCGATGCGCAGCGTCGCCTCGAACTCCCGGACGGCGCCCTCGGCATCGCCCGCCATCATCAGGGCGGTCCCCAGGCGATGCCGCAGCGACGGATCGTCCGGGGTCTCGACGAGTCCTTCCCGGAAGATCGCGGCCGCCTCGTCGAACCGGCGGCCGTCCATGGCCCGCATGCCCCTGATCTCGTAGGCGAGCGCGCTCCGCAGCAGGCCGTTGTAGGCTCGCATCAACGGGTCGGGCGGCGCCGGCACGCCTTCGCCGCGGCGCTCCAGGTGCGACTGCGCGGCATCGAGATTGCCCAGGGCCCGGTGCGCCATGCCCAGGGCATAGTGCAGGCTGCCCGCCGACGGCTCCAGCGCCAACGCCCGATCGAGGTAGCCGACGGCCCGGCCCGCGTCGCGCGCCGCGAGCGCCGCCCGGCCGGCGCCGGCCAGCGCGGCGGCGGAAGCCGGGTCGACCGCCAGCGCCCGCTCGAACGCCGCCGCCGCCCGAGCGGGGCGCCCGTAGTCGAGCTCCATGCGCCCCAACCAGACCAGCCCCGCCAGGTGGGCCGGCTCGAGCGCGAGCGCGCGGGCGAAGAAATCGGCCGCCCGCTCCCGGTCCCCCTCCTGGCGATACAGGTGTGCGAGATAGTAGGGCCACCGCATCCTGCGGGGCGCCAGCCCGTGGGCGTTCAGGAACGCGATGGCGGCCTGGTCGCGGTAGCCGGCGGCCATCAGGATCAGGCCGAGCTCTCCGTAGGCGTCCCCCAGCACCGCGGGTGACGCACCGGGATCGCCGGCCGCGCGCGACACCGCGTCGAAACGCTCCCGCACCTGTGCCTGCACCGGCGGCGCCAGCCGCGACAGATCCGGCTGATCGACGGGCCGCGGTCCCGACCACTCGAGCGCGGATGGACCGGGCGCCGCCGCACCGTTCGCACCGGATGACCCGGCGCCGCCGCAGGCCGCGGCTACGGCGACCGCCGCCAGCAGCCCCGCGGTCCGGGCGCCTCCCCGCGTCCAGCCTGCCGCCATCCTCATCGCCGCCGCCCCGCGCGCCGAGGCGGGGTCATCGCGCCCGCCCCTCTCCCGCCGCCAGCGTGCTGTAGCGCCCGACCGGCACGTCGGACCATGTCTCCGCCCGTCCGTCCGGCCAGACGACCTGCACGGCGAGCGCCTCCGCCGCCTCGTCCCCCAGCCCGATCAGCACGCGCGGATCGTGGGCCGACGCGTAGCTGCCGTCGACCCGCGCGCGCCGGCGGCGCGTCAGCCCGTCCGAACCGCCGACGGTCACGCGCGCGCCCGGCATGTCGCGCGGGCCGGTGCCGCCCACCAGACGCAGGCCGATCCAGTCGCGGCGGTGACCCACCCGGTTGACCAGCAGCTCCACGCGACCGGCGGCGTTCGCCACCACCACGTCCGTATCCCCGTCGTTGTCGACGTCGCCGAACGCCAGGCCGCGGCTCACCTCGGAGCGGCCGAACGGCGCGCCGGCCCGGTCGGTCACGTCCTCGAACCGCGTGCCGCCGAGATTGCGAAACACCTGATTGCGTTGATCGAGGGGGAAGGGATTGTCGGGCCCCAGCGATTCGAGACGCTGGGTCACCGCGCCGTTGACCGCCACGAGGTCGAGCCAGCCGTCGTTGTCGATGTCGATCCAGCCCGCCCCGAACCCGGTGTACGGCAGGCTCGCGGCGCGGATGCCGAAGGCCGCGCTCAGGTCCTCGAACAGGCCCGCGCCGTCGTTGACGTAGAGGGTGCTTCCCTGACCGGTCAGCTCCGTGATGAACAGGTCCTCGTCTCCGTCGTTGTCGAAATCGCCGGCGTCCACCCCCATGTCCGCCTTCGCGTCCCCGGCCGCGCCGAGCGCAACCCCGCGCAGCAGTGCCAGATTGCGGAATCCGCCGTCGCCCTGGTTCATCCAGAGCTGGTTCTCCTGCTGATCGTTGGCGACGAACAGGTCCATCCAGCCGTCGTTGTCGAAATCGGCCGCCGCGGCGCCCAGGGCGGGTCCGAACTCGCGGCCCAGGCCGGCCGCCGCGGTGACGTCGGCGAACGTCCCGTCGCCGAGGTTGCGATACAGCCGGCTCGGCGCCGGCGGGCTCACCTCCGGCGGGCAGTAGTCGGGCGGCCCGGACCGGTGGTAGCACTGCGTATGCGTGTCCAGCGTGTAGTTCAGGTAGTTGCCCACGAACAGATCCAGCCAGCCGTCACGGTCGACGTCGAGAAACGAGGCCGGCACGCCCCAGGAGGGCTCGTCGGTGCCGGTCGCCGCGGATACGTCGGCGAACGTTCCGTCGCCGAGGTTGCGCAGCATCCGGTTCCGCCCGAAGCGCGTCAGGTACAGATCGACCCGGCCGTCGTTGTCGTAGTCGCCCGTCGCCACCCCCATGCCGTAACCCTCGGCCGGCAGGCCGCTCTCCGCGCTCACGTCGGTGAACCGCAGCGTCCGCGTCCCGTCCGGCCGCACGACGAGGTCGTTCCGGTAGAGCCGATCGCCCGCCGGCTGCCCTTCCGGCAGCGGCATCAGCGGCGTCCCGTTCCCGAGCAACTCGCCCTGCACCAGATAGACGTCGAGATCGCCGTCGTTGTCGTAGTCGAGGAGCCCCACGCCCGGCCCCATCATCTCCGGCTGATAGAAGCTGCCCGACATCCCGTTGAAGTGGATGAAATCGAGGCCGGTCTCGGCCGCACGATCGACGAACAGTTCGATCGCGGGGTCGAGCGGGGCGACCACCGCCTCCGTTGCGGGCGCCCCCGATGACCCGGGGTCCGCCGGGCCGCAGCCGGCCAGCAACCCGGCCGCCCACCACGCCGGCAGCGATCGCCTCACGACGCGAAGACCGGCGCCGAGCGCGTCAGGCCTCTCCACGGTCCGCGCCGGCCGCCGAAGCCATCGACGATCGCCATCGTGCGATCAGATGACCGGCGTCACGCGCACGGTGACGTCCTCGCGCGCGATGCCGATCTGGATCTCCAGCGTGTCGGTGTCGAGCGGGAGCGCGGCGCGGGAATACGTCAGCACGTACTGGCCGGCGATCTCGCTGGCTATCTCCAGCAGGGGCGTCGCCAGACCCGCGCTGGCGTAGCTGTTGACGAGCCTGCCGCCGGTACGCTGCGACGCGGTCTCCAGGGCGGCCAGCCAGTCACGGGTCTCGCGGGCCATGATCGAGTTGCGCATGTTGTTGTCGGCGGTGCCGCTGAAGGCCGACGCCCGATCGAAGACGCCGCGCCCGACGATGTCGAAGGAAGCTGCGCTGCGGAGCGCCACGATGTGTACGGGCGCACCGATCGCCTGCAGCACCCCGATGACCTGCTCCACCGGCCGGGCCGACGTGTTGGGCGACTCGACGGCGAACGCGCCGGGCACCTGGTCGGAGGTGATTATCACCAGGGCGGGCCGGCTCGGCAGGCGATTCTGGATGTCGCCCACCGTCTGGATCAGCGCGTCCTGGAAACGTGGAATGGTGCCGACCGAGGGGAACAGGCGCTCTATCGCGTCCTGCATCGCGCTGAGACGCGTCGTCGGCGGCACCACCCGCACGGGCAGGTCGCCGAACGTCATCAGCGACATGCGCGCGTAGCCGTCGAGGGCGTCGACGAAGTCCCTCAGCGCCCGGCGCACGTGCGTGGTGGCCGGCACCACGGCCTCGCTGGTGTCGACCAGGATCGAGACGTCGGCCAACCCGCGCGGCCTGGCCAGGTACAGAATCTCGCACGGCACGCCGTTCTCCGCCACCGAGACCTCGTGCGCACGCAGGTCGACCACCGGCTGGCCGTCGTCGTCGAGCACGGTCAAATAGAGCTGTTGTGCCGACTGCGCGGGCAGGATCGCGCCCAGGGCCGACCAGAGGGCGGCGACGGCAACGGCGGCGGCGAACGGCCGTAGGCGCGACGAACGACGCGACCGCGTTGACATCGCCATGGCGGTTCTCCTTGGGCTGCCGAGTCAATCCCACTATACGCCAAACTCGGGCGGACGGACGCCGGTGGGGCCGGTGGGACCGGTGGGCCGACGGCATCTCGGGTCCATCGTCAGGCGCGAGGAAGCCGCTGTCACGCCAGCCCGAAGATCGGAAACCGGCGGCGACGCACCGACGCAGATACGAGGCGGGCAGATAAGTCAGGGCATGATTAGTGACAATCCGAATCGCATCGCCACCAGCAGACGCGGATACGAGGCGGGCAGAGAAGTCAGGGCATGGCGTCCGCGGGCCACGGCGTGCGGCAGGGCTCCCCCCGTTCGTAGCGCCGCAGATTCGCGGTCAGGCGCCGGACCACGCCCGGTATCTGCGCGAGCTCGGCCGCGCCGATCAGTGCGCGCTGCACCTCGGCGGCCTCCGCGAAGCGGCCCAGCTCGGCGAGGGTCATCGCCATCGTCTCGCCGAGATCGATGGTCGGCTCCGGCTCCGCGGCCATGACCCGCTCGACCAGCGTCATCGCCCGCCGGCCGTTGCGGATCGCCGGATCGGGCGCGGCGGCCAGCAGCCGGGCCAGGGCGTGCGGGAAGGACGTCTCGTTCGGAAACGCGTCCATCGCGGTGACCAGCCGGTCGTGGGCCTCGCGATAGCGTCCGAGCTGCACCAGCGCCATCACGTAACCGAATCGCGCCTCGACCGCGTTCGGGTTCGCGCGCAATACCAGCTCGTAGTACGACAGTGACGCCTCGGGATCCCCCGAGCGGCGCAGGCTGATCGCCATGCGCAAGCGCGCCGCGTCGTCTCCCGGCCGGTGGCGCAGCGCCGTCCGGAACCGCTCGACCGCCTCCGCATGCCGGCCGGTCTCCTGCAGCAGCACGCCGATGCTGTAGTGCGAGGGATAGTAGTCTGGGGTGGTCCGTACGACCCGCTGGAACTCGGCCATCGCGCCGTCGAGATCGCCGGTCATGAACAGCGCGGTGGCGAGACGGTGCCGCAACCCGGGATCGTCGGGATCCAGCTCGAGCCCCTGCCGGAACTGCTCGATCGCGGCCGGCCACTCCTCCCGGTCGAGCGCCGCGAGGCCGCCGCTCTCGTACGTGCTCGCCGTGTCGAGCAGCGAGTCCAGCGCCTCCATCAGCGGGTCGGCCGGGCGAATCTCGGCGTTCTCCCGCAGCCGCAGGTGCTCCTCGGCCTTCGCGTCGTCTCCCAACCCGCGGTAGGCCATCCCCAGTGGATAATGCACGGCGCCGATGTTCGGGTCCCTCTGCAGGATCTCCTCCAGCAGGTCGGCCGCCCGGCGGTAATCCTCGGCCAGCAGCGCCGTCTGCGCCAGCCCGTACCGCGCCGAGAGCGACCCCGGAAACAGCGCGAGCGCCGCCGCGAAGAGCGCCTCGGCGTCGCCGGGTCGTCCCTGCTCCAGCCGGATGTCCCCGAGCCAGAACAGCGTCGTGGGATCCTCCGGTCGAATCCGGAGCACCTCGTCGAAGAACCCGGCCGCTTCCTCCAACGCGCCGCGATCGCGATGCAACTGTGCGAGGTAGTACGGCCAGCGGACATCGTCCGGCGCCAGCGCCGCCGCCTCGCGCAGGCAGGGCTCGGCCGCTTCGGTGAACCAGGAGGCCATCAGGATCATCCCCATCCCCCCGACCACCTCGGCCTGCACCCCGGCGGGGAGGCCGGCCCGCGCCTCGCGCGGCGGCAACGCGGCGTGACGCTCGCGAATCTGCACCTGCACGGACTCGCCGATCCGGGAGAGATCCGGCAGCGTGTCCCCGCACCCGGCCGTCACGTCCGAGACGGACTGCGCGTCGGCGACCTGCGGCGGGTCATCCGATGCGGTCTCCTCGGGCGTCGTGCAGCCGGCGACCAGCACGCACGCCGCGGCGACGACGCGGGTCGACACCCACCACCGCAGGCGGTTCGTTCGTTGCACCCGCATCAGGAACTCCCCGCCCCCTGCTCCAGCGTCGTCCAGCGGTCGACCTCCACGTTCTCCCAGCTCTCCGTCCGCCCGTCCGGCCAGTGCACCTCCACGGCGGGGCGGACATCCGACTCCCCGAGCCCGGCGATCACGCGCGGATCGTTGGCCGAAGCGTAGCTGCCGTCCGAACGGGCGCGACGCCACAGCACGGGCTCGCCGGGGCGGCGTATCGCCACCCGCGCCCCCAGCATGTCCCGGCCGCCGGCGCCGACCAGCCGCAGCCCGAGCCAGTGCCGCCGGTTGCCGACCTGGTTGATCAGCAGCCGCGCCGGGCCGGTATCGTTTCCCACCAGCACGTCCACGTCGCCGTCGTTGTCCACGTCGCCGAAGGCGGCCCCCCGCCCGGTCTCGGACAGCTCGAACACCGCGCCGGCGCTTCCGGTGACGTCCGCGAAGGTGCCGTCGCCCAGGTTGCGGAACAGCGACTTGCGCTGGTCGTACGGGAACGGGCGATCCGCCGGTCCGGGGCTCGCGATGACGGTGCCGTTGACGGCGAGCAGATCGAGCCAGCCGTCGTTGTCGTAGTCGAACCAGGTCGTCCCCCACCCGGTGTACGGCAGGCTGCCGGCGCCGAGGCCCGACAGCGTGCTCCGATCCCGGAACGAAGCGGTCCCGTCGTTCACGTAGAGATTGTTGCCCTCGTTCGTGATGTGCGTCATGAAGAGGTCTTCGTCGCCGTCGTTGTCGAAGTCGCCGGCGTCGACCCCCATGCTGGCCTCGGCCAGCCCCATCCCGCTCAGGGCCGCGCCGGACAGCAGGGCGACGTCGCGGAACGTCCCGTCCCGCTGATTCAGCCACAGCATGTTCTCGGTGGCGTCGTTGGCCACGTAGATGTCGATCCAGCCGTCGCCGTCGTAGTCGGCCACCGCGACGCCGAGGGCCGGCCCGAACTGACCGCCCGCGAGTGCCGTGTCGCTGACGTCGACGAAGCGCCCGTCGCCGGTGTTGCGGTAGAGATGATCGGGCGTTCCGCCGTAGGTCTCCGGCGGACAGTAGTCGCTGGCGCCGGTCACGTTCGAGCACTTGATCGTGTTGTCGAGCGCGTAGTTGACGTTGTGGCCCACGTAGAGATCGAGCCAGCCGTCCCGATCGTAGTCGACGAACGCGGCCGAGACGCCGAAGCCGGGCGTCCCGTCGATGCCGCTGGTCGCCGACGCGTCGCGAAACGTCCCGTCGCCCTGGTTGAGATACAGGCCGCTCGGACCGAAGTTGGTCAGCAACAGGTCGGTCCAGCCGTCGTTGTTCACGTCGCCCGCGGCCACCCCGAGACCGAATCCGTCGGCGTCGATCCCGCTGTCGGCCGTGACGTCGGTGAAGCGCAGCGTCCGCGACCCGTCCGCCCCCACCCGCAGGTCGTTGCGGTAGAGGCGCCCCGTCAGCGGCAGCGCCTGTTTCGGCGGTACCGGTGCTTCAGCCGGAGCCCCTGCTTCGTGGAGCACGCGGCCCTGGACGAGATAGACGTCGAGGTCGCCGTCGTTGTCGTAGTCGAGCAGGCCGACGCCGGGCGGCAGGATCTCCGGGTAGTAGAACGCTCCCGAGGCGCCGTTGAAATGGATGAAGTCGATACCGCTGGCGCTCGCGCGATCGACGAACCACTCCGCGTCGTTGCGCGCCGCGTCACCGGAGGGGGTCTCCGCCACCTCCCCCGACCCGCCGCAGCCAGCGGCCAGCGCAAGGCACACTCCCAACCACGCGGTCCGGATCCTCACGGCCACCCTGGAGTCTAGCACGCGGCTCCGGTGGCGCTTCACACGCGGGACACGGCGGATCACAACGGCGACCGGCTGGGACGCCCCTGCTCGTAGCGGGCCAGGTTCGCGGCCAGACCCCGGGCGCGGGGCGCCTGCCCGGCCTGCTGCGCGGCCGCAATGGCCCGCCGCTGCCAGGTGACCGCTTCGCCGTAGCGCCCCACCTCGGCGTATACCATCGCCCTCGTCTCGTAGGTCTCGATGCTGGTATCTCCGCGGAGCCGCTCGTTCATGAGCGCCAGCGCCCGCTCCCCGTCCCGCGCCGCAGCGTCCGGGGCCGCCGCCAGCACCCGCAGCAGCAGGTTGGTCAGCAGCGGATGGCCGGGATGCACGAGTTGCGCGCGCTCCAGCCAGTCGCGCACCTCCCGATGGCGCCCGAGCTGAATCAGCGCCACGCCCCTTCCCATCCACGCCTGGTCGGAAGCCGGATCGATCCCGGCCACCCGCTCGAACTCCGCCTCGGCATCGGCGAGCCGTCCGGCGAGGCTCAGCGAATCGGCCAGACCCATCCGGGCATCGACGTAGCTGGGCCGACGGCGGACCGCGGCCTCGTAGCGCGCGACCGCCTCGGCGTAGCGGCCCTGGGCCGACAGCAGCTCGCCGAGGCTGAAATGGGCGTCCGCGAAGTCCGGCGCCACGGCCAGCGCCGATTCGAACTGCGCCGCCGCGGCGCGCGCATCGCCCGCCATGTGCAGGGCCACGCCCAGACGGTGCCGGAGCGTCGGATCGTCCGGGGTCAGGGCGAGACCGGCCCGAAACGCCGCCGCTGCCTCGGCGTGCCGTCCGGCGCTCAGGGCACGCGATCCGCGCCGCTCGTGGGCCAGGGCGCTGTCCAGGAGGCCGGTCGACTGCTGGAGCAACGGGTCGGGCAGCCGGGGAGCCCCGCCGCCTCGCTGCCGCAGGTACTGTTCCGCCAGCTCCAACCGGCCGAGGTCCCGGTAGGCCATGCCCAGGCTGTAGTGAAGGCTCGTCGCGCCCGGGTCCACTGCCAGCGCGCGCTCCAGATAGGTGACGGCCCGCGCCGCGTCCCCGCGCGCGAGGGCGGCCTGACCGATCCCGGCCAGCACGGCGGGCGACGCGGGTTCGAGGGCGAGCGCCTGTTCGTAGATCCGCTCGGCTTCCGCCGGCTCTCCCTGATCCAGATGCATCTCGCCCAGCCACACCAGCGCGGGCAGGTAGTCCGGATCGAGGGCGACGACCCGCCGGAAGCGATCGAGCGCCCGGCCGCGCTGCCCGGTCACCTGATACAGGTGCGCCAGGTAGTAAGGCCAGCGCGCCGCGTCGGGCGCCCGCGCCTGCGCGTGCAGGTAGGCGTGCTCCGCCGCTTCGTAGAACCCGGCGGCCTGCAGGACCAGACCGAGCCCGCCGTAGGCGTCCGCGAGGGCCGCCGGAGAGGATCCCGCGTCGCCGTCCAGCGCAACGACCGCCGCGTGCCGCGCGCGGACCTGATCCTGCACCGCCGGCTCGAGGCCGACCAGTCCGGGCAGGACGACCGGTGGGGGCGCCGCACCCGCGCCAGGTCCGTCCCCGCCGGACGCCGTCTTGTCGGATGCCGTACAGCCGGCCGCGGTAATCGACGTCGCAACCAACAGACCGGCTCGCAACGCGGGTGCCAGACTCCGGATACGGGCAGATGTAGCGGCCAACGCACTCATGGCCGCCGCCCCTCTCCTGCCGTGAGGGTCGTATAGGTGTCGATCGACAGGTCGGTCCATTCTTCCACGGTACCGTCCGGCCAGGTCACGCGCACGCGGGGCGAGCCGCCCGACTCGCCGAGCCCCACGATCACCCGCGGATCGTTGGCCGAGGCGTAGCTCCCGTCGGCGCGGGCGCGGCGCCAGCGGCTCGAGCCATCCGGCAGGACCACCTCCACGCGCGCCCCGAGCATGTCGCGCGGGGCGGGGCGCCCCACGAGCCGGAGACCGATCCAGTGGCGCCGCTGGCCCACCTCGTTGACGAGCAGGCGCACCGGACCGGCGCCATTGGCAATCAGCACGTCGGTGTCGCCGTCGTTGTCGACGTCGCCGAACGCCGCCCCCCGGCTCACCTCCGACAGCGCGAACGCCGCGCCGGCGCGGTCCGTCACGTCGTCGAACCGCTCCCCGCCGCGGTTGCGGAACACCTGGTTGCGCTGGTGCAGGGCGAACGGGTTGTCCGGTCCGTACGCCTCCAGATCCAGCGTCACGGTCCCGTTGACGGCCACCACGTCCAGCCAGCCGTCGTTGTCGATGTCGAGCCACCCGGCGCCGAAGCCGGTGTAGGGCAGGCTGGCGGCGCGGATGCCCCGGCCCGCGCTCTGGTCCCTGAACATGCCGCCGTCGTTGACGTACAGGGTGCTCCCCTGGCCCGTCAGCTCCGTGATGAACAGGTCCTCGTCGCCGTCGTTGTCGAAGTCGCCGGCGTCGACGCCCATGTCGGCCTTGGCCACGCCGGTGGCCCCGAAGGCGGCGCCCCACAGCAGCGCACGGTTCCGGAAGGTGCCGTCGCGCTGGTTGATCCACAACTGGTTGTCCTGCTGGTCGTTGGCGACGAACAGGTCGAGCCAGCCGTCGTTATCGTAGTCCGCCGCCGAGACGCCGAGCCCCGGCCCGTACTCGCGTCCCATCCCCGCCTCGAACGTCACGTCGGCGAACGTGCCGTCGCCGCGGTTGCGGTAGAGCCGGTCCGGCTGCGGCGGGCTGACCTCCGGCGGGCAGTAGTCGGCCGGGCCCGACTGCGCGTAGCACTGCCAGTGGGTCTCGATGCTGTAGTTCAGGTAGTTCCCGACGAACAGGTCGAGCCAGCCGTCGCGGTCGTAGTCGAAGAAGGTGGCGGGCACGCTCAGGCCCGGGTCGCCGGTCCCGGTCGCGGCCGTGACGTCGGCGAAGGTCCCGTCGCCCCGGTTGCGCAACATCTGGTTCGGCCCGAACCGCGTGGTGTAGATGTCGATCCAGCCGTCGTTGTCGTAGTCCCCGGCGGCCACCCCCATGCCGTACCCGCGGGATGCGATGCCGGCCTCGCCGGTCACGTCGGTGAACCGCAGCCGGCGCGCGCCGCCGGATCCGGTTTCGAGATCGTTGCGGAAGAGCCGGTCGCCGGGCGGCTGTTCCGGGGGCGGGGCCAGAAGCGCCTCGCCGTCCCCCAACGGTCCTCCCTGCACCAGGTAGACGTCGAGATCGCCGTCGTTGTCGTAGTCGAGCAGCCCGACGCCGGGGCCCATCATCTCCGGCTGGTAGAAGCTGCCCGTCATGCCGTTGGCGTGGACGAAGTCGAGCCCCGTCGCGCCGGCCCGGTCGACGAACCAGTCGCCGTCGTGCTCGATCGGCAGAACCGCCGCGGTGTTCGCCGATTCCGATGCGTCGGGAACCGTCTCGGGCGCACAGGCGGACAGCAATCCCGCGAGGGCCATCCCCCCCATTCTCTCCGCCCACCGTACGGTCATCGTGGAATGGTAGATCGACCAGCCCGACCCGTCGCAAGCAGACCGCCGGCACGCATCGTGCTTTGTCCGAGGGTGCACGTCGCGCCGACACGCATTGTCGTCCCGACGAAGGTGTGCGATCATGAAGCACTACGTGATGGACTTTCTCCGTAACGCTTGGCCTGTAGTCGTCATCGTCGGCGCCATCGCCGGCGCCGCCTGGACCGCGGCGTGGAACGTCAGGGATTTCCTGCGGGCGGAGATCGCTGGAAGCGAAACGCGCCTCGCGGCACAGGTCGCGGCGACTGAAGCCCGACTCACTGCGCGGATCGTGGCGACCGACGAGCGGCTCACCGTGCAGATCGCGGCGACCGACGAGCGGCTCACCGCGCAGATCGCGGCGACCGACGAGCGGCTCACCGCGCAGATCGCGGCGACCGACGAG
>WTFV01000269.1:12238-23273 GCA_011523845.1 Acidobacteriota bacterium
CGGCTCACCGCGCAGATCGCGGATGTCGAAGCACGTCTGACGACACGGTTGGCCGAGTTGCGCCGACACGTCGTCGAGCATCTCGACGACCACGCCAACGCCCGTTGACAGGCATCGCACCATGAAGTTCGTGCGCGAAGCGTGGCCGGTCGTCGTCGACCATCTCGAAGATCACGCCAACGCCCGTTGACACACACTCTCTCGGGCCGGTCCACGGCCACCGCCCGGCCCCTCCAGAAAAACGGGCCGGGAAGCAGCGCAGCTTCCCGGCCCGGAAGTTCCACGATCCACCTCCGATGGCGGTCGATCCTGCACGAACGACTCGCCTACCAGTACAGGTGGGTCGCGAACTGCAGGAACCGGCCCTGGATGGTCCGGCGCGGCCTGCCGAGCCCGCCGCCGTAACGGTTGGTCGCCTCGAGGACCGGACCGGCATTGAGCATGTTGTAGATGTCAGCCTGCACGTTGAGCCGCCGGCCGCCCCCCATCTCGAACACCTTGCGGATCGAGATATCGAACTGCTGCAGCCGGTCGAGATACGTCGATCCGGGCGGCATGAGCGGGATGAACGGACTTTGCGTGAATGCCACGCCCGCGTCCTGGATCGCCGCGCTGGGCACCGAATAGCCGACGTTGCCGAGCGCCAGGAGACTGCCCCACAGGTTGCCGCCCCCGTTGAGGCCCGACGCGCTGTCGCCGGAGAAGCTGGTGGTGGCGAGCAGCTCGCGCGGGTTGTACGACTGGAAGGTGGCGCTGAACTGGAAGTCGCCGGGCAGCGGCACCGTGCCCGACAGCTTGAACTCGTTCAGCCACGGCACGTTGTACGCCGGTCCGACGTCCTGGCCGGTCAGCGGGCTGGTGCCCGACCGGTCGCAGAACAGCAGCTTGTTCGGGTCGTCCTGCGAATCGCAACGGGTGATGACGTTCCGCTCGAGCGTCCACGCGCCGAAGACGGTGGTGCCGTTCGGCAGCCGGGCGTTGAAGCCGCTCTCGAAGCCCTCGTAGGTCTCGTCGTACCCCGTGCTCGAGTTGGTGTTGGTATAGACGCGGTCGGGCGTCCGGCCCTGCGCCTCCGGATTCAGGACATACACCGGCAGGCTCCCCGGCACGGCGCTGCCGTTCGTCGTGCAGCCGAAGCCGCCGGAACCGGGAGTGCCGGCCGCGGCGCACGGATTCGCGAACTGGAACAGCGTGTAGTCCGACAGCGAGAGCGCCCGGTTGACGAGCAGGATCGCACTCTGGGTGTCGCGGCGATAGTAGTTGAAGCTCGTCGACAGCCCCGGCACGAGCTCGCGCTCGATCCCGATGTTGGTCAGCGCCGACCAGGGACGGCTCAGGTTCGGGTCGAGGACGGGTGTCGAGACCCCCTGGCCGAAGTCCGCGCTGGCGAGGCCGATCTCCCAGTCCTGCACGTAGTCGTCGCCGTTGGTGCCGTGGTTCGGCACCGACCCGGCTTCACGCGCCCCGCCCCAGTCGGTCAGGCCCGAGTCGCCGTACGCGACCCCACCGAGCCCGGGCGAGATCAT
The DNA here is from genome assembly GCA_011523845.1 of Acidobacteriota bacterium. Lineage (GTDB taxonomy): Bacteria > Acidobacteriota > Vicinamibacteria > Vicinamibacterales > UBA8438 > WTFV01. Next base: position 13,765 of record WTFV01000269.1, read on the forward strand.
GTTCAGCTCGTCGAGCGTGGCGCAACGGTTCGAGGCGCTCCCGTGCCGGCTCGTGATCATCGCGCAGTCGAACCAGGCCAGTGACTGCGAGGCGATCCTGCCGGTGGCCAGTGCGTCGGCCAGGCTGTGGGTGATGGACGAGTTGTAGCGTCCCCACGAGAACTTCAACGCCGTCGACGCGTCGCCGAACAGGTCGTAGGCCAGACCGAGCCGGGGCGCGATGTTCGTCCAGTTCGGGATGCTGTCCTTTCCGGGCAGCATGGCCGGCGCCGTGAACCGCGTCCGCAACAGGCGTTCCGTCGGCTCGACCGTCCCCACGATGTTCTCCAGCCGGAGACCGAGGTTCAGCGTCAGCCGGTCTATCGTCCAGGTGTCCTGCACGTACCCCGAAACGTCCCGGTAGAAGAGGGAGTAGTCGACGTCGGTGTTGGTGCGGCCTATCTGGTACGGCACGCCGGTCCGGTAGCGCTGCCGCAGCGAGCCGTTCCACTGCTCGGTCAGCCGGAACGGCGCCCAACTGGTCATGAGGCCGACCTTGAGGTTGTGCGACCCGGTGACGTACGACATCGAGACGTTGGTGTTGAACCGCTCGACGTAGGCCAGCCGGTTGCCCCAGTGGTAGCGGTCGATGAAGTCGTTGGTCGTGTCGCGCCGCAGGGTGTTCGCGTAGAACGGGTGGATGCCGCCCCCGTCGACGCCGCTGCCCGGAAGCTGCGCCGCCAGGCCCGGATCGCCCAGGCCCGGATAGCCGCCGACCCCCGGATAACAGGGCGTCGCCACGCAGGTCGGCCAGGACTGATCGAACTTCTGCGTCTGCGTGCCGACGGCGCCGCCGCGCAGACCGAGGCCCGGCCCGTTCGGCGCCTCCTGCTCCTGGTCGACGTTGCTCCAGTTGGCGACGTTGGTCGAGTAGCCCGCCTCGAGCAGGAGCCGGCTGCTCAGCGTGGACGTCCACTTCGCCGCTCCGATGTAGTAGAGGGGCGAGCCGTGGTGGCGCGACGCGGTCGCGACGTCGGCGCGCGCGTCGTAGTCGTGGAAGCGCTGCTTGATGATCCGGTCGATGTAGGCCGAGAACTTGTTGTTCTGGGTCACCTGGTAGGTCAGGCGCAGCAGCCCGCTGGTGATGCGGTCGTCGTTGACGCCCGGCCGCAGGCCCCCGGTGCCGCCGGGGTACTTGGCGTTCGCCATGTAGCGGGGCGCCGTGCCGTCCTCGTTCTTGTAGTAGCTGTCGGTGACCGGCACGTTGATGCTGAACCGCCGGGCGCTGCCGAAGAACCAGAACTTGTCGCGGATGAGGGGTCCGCCGTGGGCGACGTTCAGGTCGTAGACATAGTCGATCGACTCGGTCGAGTTGAGTCCCCGATCCATGAGCCGCTGCGAGAAGTTGTCCCCCTGGAACGCCCCGTCCGCGAAGCCGAAGTAGTTCTGCCCGCTGTGCGTGTTCCCGCCCTCGCGCGGGATCATGCTGATGCGCACGCCGCCGGTCGAGGTCTCGGCCGAGATGCCGCTCGTCTCGTAGACCATCTCCTGCGCCGCGAGCTGGTTGTTGTAGTTCTGCACCGCCCCGTCGCCGCCGGAGCTCATGACGAGCTGGCCGTCGACCATGACGGTGGTCTGCCGGTTGCTCATGCCGTGCACGGACATGTAGGTCTGCTGCGCCGCGGTCGTCAGGCCGACCTCCGGGCGGTTCATCTTGACGCCCGGAATGAGCTGCGCCGTCGACTGCAGGTTGCGCCCGGTCGGAATGGCGTCGAGCACCTCGCGGTCGAGCACCTCGGCCTGGCTGATCGACTGCACGTCGACCACCGGGGCCTCGCCGGAGACGGTCACCGTCTCCTCGAGGGCGCCGACCGACAGCACCGCGTCGACCGTCGCGGTGAAGCCGCCCGGCAGCTCCTGGTTCTCGACGAGGACCGTCGAGAAGCCGGGCAGCGTGAACGTGATGGTGTACGTGCCGGGGCGCAGGTCGACCAGCAGGTAGCGTCCCGTGCCGTCGGTGATGGCGACGCGGCTCCCCTCGATGAGCGCGGGGCTGGACGCCTCGACGGTGACCCCCGGCAGGATGCCGCCGGTGTTGTCGGTGACCTCCCCGGTGAACTGGCTGGTGCCCTGGGCGTGCGCCGCCGCGGGCGCGAGGGCCAGGATCGCCAGCGCGACGGCGGCCGAACAGCGACGTCTCATATCGGTCCTCCTCACAAGTGGGTGCGCGAGGCGAACGAACGACCTCCGAAGCGGCCGGTGGCGGGCGGAACCCGCGGTGCAGGCAGTATAGCGCCGCTGCCGCCTGGGGCGCCGACAAGCAGGAACCGTCGACCGCGACTCCGTCGCCGCGATGGTGAGATGCCGGGGGCGGTGCGGTACTCCGTGGCCAACCCGGCCCTGCGCTCCGCCGCGGCGAGCTGCTCCATGACGTTCAGCGCCAAGTGGTCCGGCTGCTTGAAGTTGCCGCTCCCGAAACTCAGGCGCAGAATCGGGTGCCGTACCGACCAGTCCCACTCGTCGTGGATCGCCAGCCCTTCGAACAGCGCCTCGCTGCCCTCGAACAGCTCCTTGCAGGTATCCAGGAACAGGCTCTTGCCGAACCGCCGCGGGCGCGACAGGAAGTAGTGCTTGCCCTCGTCGAGCAACCGTCCGATGAACGCGGTCTTGTCGACGTAATAGCAGTGCTCCTCCCGGATCTCGCGGAAGGTCTGCATGCCGATTGGCAGCCTGCGTCGGGTCATCAAGACTCTTCGACCATTATCCCTCGCCCACGAAAAACGGGCCGGGAAGCGGCATGGCTTCCCGGCCCTTGAAATCGACCGGCCGCGCCGATCACGCGCGACCGGGGTCGGAGGACTCCCCTACCAGTGGATGTTCGTCGCCAACTGCAGGAAACGCCCCTGGACCGTCCGGGTGACGTTGCCCATGGAGCCGCCGAAGAAGTTGGTCCCCTCGATGATCGGGCCGCCGTTGATGATGTTGAAGACGTCGAGCTGCACGTCGAAGCGCATGCCGTTGGGTACCTCGAACACCTTCCGGACCGAGATGTCGACCTGGTTCAGGCGATCGAGGAACGCGGAGCCCGGCGCCATCAACGGAATGGTGATGGTCTGCGTCCGGGGAACGCCCTCCGGATAGTACATGTCGTTCTTCGGCACGTCCCAGCGCACGTTGCCCGTACGGGTGAGGCTGCCCTCGAGCTCGCCGCCGCCGTTCAGGCCGCCCGCGCTCTGCCCGGTGCCGCCGCCGATGTGAAGCTCGCGCGGGTTGTAGGACTGGAGCGAGCCGCTGAACGTGAAGCCGCCCGGCAGGGGCAACGTGCCCGACAGCTTGAACTCGTTCAGCCACGGCACGTCGTAGCCCCCGTACGAGTCCGCACCCCACGCGCCCGTCGGGTCGCAGAACATCAACTCGTTGGGATTGTCCCGCGTGTCGCAGCGGGTGAGCAGGTTCCGCTCCATCGTCCAGCCGCCGAAGATGTTCGTCCCGTTCGGGAGCCGGGCGTTGAACGACGTCTCGAAGCCGTTGTAGACGTCGGAGTAGCCGTCGTCGCCGTAGGTGTTGATGACGAGGTGGTCCGGCGTCCGGGCGCGGGCCTCGTCGGTGAGGCTGTAGACCGTCAGCATCGGTTGGGCGGCAACGCCGGTCGTCGAGCACGGGAACGCGCTGGGGGCCATCCCGAGCGCATTCCCCTCCAGCGACATCGGACCGCAGGGATTGGGAATGTCGAAAGCGACGTAGTCGTTCAGCCCGATGGCCGCGTTACGCTGCAGGATGCCGTCGAAGCTGTCCCGGCGGTACCAGTTGAAGCTCGCCGACAGCCCCGGTATGAGCTCGCGCTGGATGCCGGCGTTGAACAGCGAAGCCCACGGTCGCTTCACGCCGTCCGGGTCCTGCCGCGGCCGCCCGATCGGGCCGCCGAACTCCGGATCGGAAGTCACGCCGACCTCCCAGTCCTGCACGTAGTCGTCGCCGTTGGTGCCGCCGTGCTGCTGGTGCCCGGTGTACCCGGCGACGCCCTTCTCGTAGGTGACGTTCGGGTCACGGGATCCGTAGGCAACGCCGCCGAGACCCGGGGAGATGGCCTCGAGCTCGGCGAACGTCGCGCACGTGTTGCGGGTGGTCGGGCTGAGCGCGCAGTCGAACCAGTCGCGCTCGTGGAACTGCCACCCGCCGGGATGGAAGTCGCGCGCGTAGTTGAAGATGTTCGACGCGTTGTAGCGCCCCCACGAGAGCTTCAGCGCGGTCGACGCGTCGCCGAAGAGGTCATAGGCCATCCCGAGGCGCGGCGCCCAATCGGACCACCTGGGCACGTTCCGCTGCTGCGGGAACGCCGTGTCCCAGTTCGTGAACCGCCGCAGCGTCGCCGGCGTCTCCTCGATGTGCGAGGCGAAGGTCTCCCAGCGGAGACCGAGGTTCAGGGTCAACCGGTCGATCGTCCAGGTGTCCTGCACGTAGGCCCCGACGTCCCGGAACGACATCTTGAAGTAGGTCGGGTGGTTCGTGACCAGCGCGGTCACCGGCACGCCGTCGCGGTACTCCTGCCGCAGGGCGCCGTTCTTCTTCAGGTCCTCGAGGAACGGCCCCCAACTGGTCATCATGCCGACCTTGACGTTGTGCGAGCCGGTGACGTACGACACCGACGAGTTCGTGTTGAACCGCTCCACGTACGCGTGGCTGTCGCCCCAGTGGTAGCGGTCCTCGAAGCTGTTGCTCTTCTCGCGCCGGCTGGTGATCGTGTACCACGGATGGATGCCCGAGCCGTACTGGTTCATCGACCCCTGCATGTTCAGGCCGGGGTAGCCGCCCACACCCGGGTAGCAGGGCGTGAACTGGCAGGTGGCGAGACCGGGCGGCAGCGCCTGCGTGTGCACGCCGTTCGGCGTCAACGACGTTCCCGGGGCGAACGGCACGTCGTCCTCGGAGTCGATGTTGCTCCAGTTCTCGACGTTGGTCGAGTAGCCCACCTCGAGCAGCAGCCGGCTGCTGAGCGTCGACGTCCACTTCGCCGACCCGACGTAGTAGAGGGGCGAGCCGTGATGGCGGGCGGCGGTCGCGACGTCCTGCACCGAGCCGTGGTTGTGGAACCGCTGCTTGATGATGCGGTCCATGTACACCGAGAACTTGTTGTTCTGGCTCAACTGCGCGGTCAGGCGCAACAGGCCGCTGGTGACGCTGTTGTCGTCGACCCCTGGCAGCTTCTCGGTGAAGTCCTGGCCCATCGCGTCGATGCCGTACCGGCTGTGCAGGAAGTAGCGGGGCACCGACCCGTCGTCGCTCCGGGTGAAGCTGTTGGTGGTCGGCTTGTCGATCTCGAACCGGCGGAAGCTGCCGAAGAACCAGAACCGGTCGCGGACGATGGGACCGCCCAGGGCGTTGTTGAAGTCGTACATCACGTCGATCGACTCGCGCGAACTGGCGCCGCGATCCCGGAGCCGCTGAGTGAGCTTGTCCTGCTGCAGCCCGGACTGGCTGTAGCCGAAGTACTGCTGCCCGCTGAACGTGTTGCCGCCCTCGCGGCCGATCATGTTGATCCGCACGCCGCCGGCCGAGGTCTCGGCCGAGATGCCGCTCGTCTCGTAGACCATCTCCTGGTTCGCGAGATGGTTGTTGTAGTTCTGGTTCGCCCCGTCGTAGCCCGAGCTCATGACGAGCTGGCCGTCGACGGCGACCGTGGTCTGGCGGACGCTCATGCCGTGCACCGACATGTAGGTCTGCTGCGCCGCGGTGGTCAGACCCACCTCCGGCCGGTTGAGCTTGATGCCCGGAATCAACTGCGCGGTCGACTGCAGGTTGTTGCCCGTCGGGATGGCGTCGAGCACCTCGCGGTCGAGCACCTCGACGCGGCGGGTGGTCGCCACGTCCACGACCGGCGCCTCACCGGAAACGGTCACCGTCTCCTCCAGAGCGCCGACCGACAGCACGGCGTCGACCGTGGCCACGAAGCCCGCCGGCAGCTCCTGGTCCTCGACCACGACGACCGAGAATCCGGGCAACGTGAAGGTCACGGTGTACGTGCCGGGACGCAGGTCGACGATGGTGAACCGACCTGCCCCGTCGGTGATCGCGACGCGGCTGCCCTCGATCAGCGCCGGGCTGGACGCCTCGACGGTGACGCCGGGCAGGATGCCACCGGTGTTGTCGGTGACCTCCCCGATAATCTGGCTGCCCGCCTGGCCGAACGCCGCGGCCGGCGCCAGTGTCAGAGCCGCCAACGCAGCGACGGCCGTCAACGAACGTCTCATCGGTTGTCCTCCTCTGACGTGTTGCGACGAACTCACCCTGTACCCGCTCGCAGGCGCGAAACCGCCGCGTCATTGTCGTGCGCGATCCATGCACGAATGGCCGTGTTCAACGCAAGAATCATTCCGTGCGTGTGTTCCACCCCGAATGCTCCGACGGCATCTCCAAGTCACTGTTTCGCAATCGTTTGGTCCCGCCTGCGGCCGCCCGTGACGCAACATGACCGCCGAACACCCATCCAACAACTTGGATTCTGCGTCCCCGAATCTCCAAGACTTCGGATTCCGAGCCCGGCAACCGTCAGGAACGACGGCCCATCGTCAGGGGCCGCCGCCCCGACGACGGCACGGACAACGGGCCGGGAATGGTCGTCCGGCGTTCAACGATCCGGAGCAGGTGAACGGCAGGCGCGGGACGAAGATCCGAATCGATCGCGATCGGCCACGAAGAGAAACGGGCCGGGAAGCCACGTGGCTTCCCGGCCCTCGAGAATCGACCGGCCGCGCGTGCGTCACGCGCGGCCGGGGTCGGATGAATCCCCTACCAGAAGAGGTGCGTCGCGATCTGCAGGAACCGCCCCTGGATGGTCCGGCGCGGCCGGCCCGTGCTGCCGCCGTAGCCGTTGACGGCCTCGAGCACGGGGCCGCCGTTGAGCATGTTGTAGACGTCCGCCTGTATGTTGAGGCGGCGGCCGCCGGCCAGCTCGAACACCTTGCGGAACGAGATGTCGAACTGATTCAGGCGGTCGAGGTACGTCGAGCCGGGCGGCATCAGCGGAATGAACGGGCTGCCCGTGAAGGCCACGCCGGCGTCCTGGATCGCCGCGCTGGGCACCGAGTAGCCGACGTTGCCGAGGGCCAGCAGACCGCCCCACAATCCGCCGCCACCGTTGAGCCCCGACGCGCTGTCGCCGGCGAAGCTGGTGGTGGCGAGCAGCTCGCGCGGGGTGTACGACTGCAGGGTGGCGCTGAACTGGAAGTCGCCGGGCAGCGGCACCGTGCCCGACAGCTTGAACTCGTGCAGCCACGGCATGTCGTACGACGGCCCGACGTCCTGTCCGGTCAGCGCATGCTGCCCCGATCGGTCGCAGAACAGCCAGCGGTTCGGGTTGTCCTGCGAGTCGCAACGGGTCAGGATGTTCCGCTCGATGGTGTACGCACCGAACAGCGTGGTCCCGTTCGGCAGCCGCGCATTGAAGCCGGCCTCGTAACCGTTGTAGGCCTCGCTGTATCCGCTGTCGGCGTCCGTGTTCGTGTAGACCCGGTCGGGCGTTCGTCCCTGCGCCTCGGGCTTCAGTACGTAGACCGGCAGGGTCGCCGGAATGGCCGAGCCGTTCGTCGTGCAGCCGAAGCCGCCCGGACCGGGGGTCGCATCGCGGGCGCACGGGTTCGCGAGCTGGAACAGCGTGAAGTCGGTGGCCGACAGCGCCCGGTTCACCTCCAGCAGCGCGCCATGGCTGTCCCGGCGGTAGTAGTTGAAGCTCGCCGACAGCCCCGGCCAGAGCTCGCGCTCGATGCCGATATTGGTCAGGGCGACCCAGGGACGCTGCAGGTTCGGATCGAGAACGGGGGTCGCGACCTCCTGGCCGAAGTCCGCAGTCGCGAAGCCGACCTCCCAGTCCTGCACGTAGTCGTCGCCGTTGGTGCCATGACCCGGCACCGACCCGGCCACTCTTGCGTCTCCCCAGTCGGTGAGACCCGAATTGCCGTACGCAACGGCGCCGAGACCCGGCGAGAGGGTCTCGAGCTCGGCCATCGTGGCGCAACGGTTGGACGCGCTGCCGTGCCGAACCGTGATCATCGCGCAGTCGAACCACGCCAGACTCTGACGCTGGATCTTCCCCGTGTGCAGCCGGTCGGCCAGACTGTGAGTGACCGAGGCGTTGTAACGTCCCCACGAGAACTTCAGCGCCGTCGAGGCGTCACCGAACAGGTCGTACGCCAAGCCTACCCGCGGTGCGATGTTCGTCCAGTCCGGGATGTTCTGCTTGCCCGGGATGGTGGCCGGCGCCGTCCAGCGCGTCGCGTACAGCCGGTTCGTCGGATCGACGGTGCCGTTGACCGTCTCCCAGCGCAGCCCGAGGTTGAGGGTCAGACGGTCGATGGTCCAGGTGTCCTGCACGTACGCCGCGATGTCCTGGTACCCGAGCGAGTAGTCGACGAAGTGGTTGGTCCGGCCGACCTGGTACGGGACCGCGTCGCGATAGCGCTGTCGGAGAGCACCGTTCTCGAGCTCGGTGAGACGGAACGGCCCCCAACTGTTCATGATCCCGACCTTCAGGTTGTGCGACCCGGTGACGTACGACAGGGAGGAGTTGGTGTTGAACCGCTCTACGTAGGCGTACCGGTTGCCCCAGTGGTACCGGTCCGCGAAGTCGTTGACCGTATCCCGCCGAAGGGTGTTGGCATAGTACGGATGGATGCCGCCGCCGTCCAGGCCGCTGCCCGGAAGCTGGGCCATCAGGGCCGCACTGCCCAGGGACGGATATCCATCGACGCCCGGATAGCAGGGTGTCGCCACGCAGGTTGGCCAGCTCGGATCGAAGAGCTGCGTGTGGGCGCCGACGTTGCCGCCCCGCAGCCCGAGGCCCGGCCCGTTCGGCACGTCGGCCTCCTGGTCGACGTTGCTCCAGTTCTCGACGTTGGTCGAGTAGCCCACCTCGAGCAGTAGCCGGCTGCTGATGGTGGACGTCCACTTGGCCGACCCGACGTAGTAGATCGGCGAGCCGTGATGCCGCGACGCCGTGCCGACGTCGACGCGCGCGTCGTAGTCGTGGAAGCGCTGCTTGATGATGCGGTCCAGGTAGGCCGAGAACTTGTTGTTCTGGCTCACCTGGTACGTCAGGCGCAGCAAACCGCTGGTGATGCGGTCGTCGTTGATGCCCGGCCGGAGGCCGTCGGTTCCGTTCGGATACTTGACGGCCTGCATGTAGCGGGGCGCCGTCCCATCGTCGTTCTTGTAGTAGCTGTCGGTCACCGGCACGTTGATGCTGAACCGCCGGCCGCTGCCGAAGAACCACAGCTTGTCGCGGATTATCGGGCCGCCGTGCGCCACGTTCAGGTCGTAGACGTAGTCGACCGATTCGACCGAGGCCAGATCGCGATCGATCAGCCGCTGGTGATGATTGTTCGCCTGCAGCGTGCTCTCGGTGAAGCCGAAGTAGTTCTGCCCGCTGTGGGTGTTCCCGCCCTCGCGCGGGATCATGCTGATGCGCACGCCGCCGGTGGATGTCTCGGCCGAGATGCCGCTCGTCTCGTAGACCATCTCCTGCGCCGCGAGCTGGT
>WTFV01000221.1 GCA_011523845.1 Acidobacteriota bacterium
CGTTCAGGTTCGCCAGCGCCAGCTCGATGAAGTCCGCCTGCCGGAACAGCCGCGCATCGAGCTGCATGCCCGCCGGGAGCGCCGCCTGGATCTCGTCCAGCACCCGGTCCAGTTCGGCGGTGAGCACCAGCGTGTTCACGTCCGGCTGCCGCTGGATGCCGAGAATCACCGCCGGATCCCCGTTGCGGGAACCCTCGCCCCGCTTGAGCGACTCCCCCACCCGCACGTCCGCCACGTCCCGCACCCGGATCGGACGGGTGTCGCGGGTCGCGATGACGGTGGCGCCGATGCCCTCGACGTCGTGCGCGCGGCCGGCCCCCTGGATCAGGTACTCCTGCCCGCCGGCGCGGCGGAACCCGGCGGAGGTGTTGCGGCTGGCGCGCTGCAGCGCGGCCTCGACCGCGCTCAGCGGAATCCCGTAGTTGGCCAGCCGCCCCGGATCGACCAGCACCTCGAACTGCCGGCGCTCGCCGCCGATGACCGTCACCTGCGCGACGCCCGGCGTCGCCAGCACCCGCCGGCGGACCACCGTCTCGGCCGTCGTCCGCAACTCCAGAGGGGTGTGCGCATCCGACTGCAGGGCGACGAACATGATCTCGCCCATGATCGACGACAGGGGCGCCATCACGGGTGGGTCGATGTCGTCGGGCAGCGTCGCCGTAACCGTGGCCAGCCTCTCGCTCACGGTCTGCCGCGCGCGCAGCACGTCGGCGCCCCAGTCGAAGTCGACCCAGACGACCGCGATGCCGACCGCGGTCGACGAGCGCACCCGGCGCACGCCGGACGCGCCGTTCAGGCCCGCCTCGATGGGGAAGGTGACCAGCGCCTCCATGTCGGTCGGCGCCATCCCGTGCCCCTCTACCAGCACCGTCACCGTCGGCGCGGTCAGATCCGGCAGGACGTCGACCGGCATCCGCACCGCCACGTAGGCGCCCCAGGCCAGGAAGGCGGCGGCGGCGGCGACCACCGCCAGGCGGTTGCGCAACGACCAGCGGATCAGCTCGTCGAGCAGCATGGTTCCGACCTCCGATCAACCGTCCGGCATCGACTCGGATTCGATCCACCGCCGCTTGGGCATCCTGACCTCGACGACGGTGCTTCCGTGCGCTTCATCTCGACGCCTCGAAGGCAACGATGGGCGGATGTGTCATGAAGTCGTCCCAGAAGGAATCGCCCCGCTGGGCGGGGTGCAGCGAGACGTCGACCCACCGGAATCGCTGGAACCCGGCCTCCCGGAACGCCTCCGCATAGGTCTCGGGCCTGAGATAGAAGTTGTCGAACTCGAATCGCCGCCCGTCGGGGTTGGTGACGGCGTAACGGATGACGTCTCCCTCGGCCGGGGGATTCGCGCACGACTTCTCGAGGCCGTACATCTTCCATGAGACGCCTGGCGCGGGCGGGTTGCGGACGTTGTCGTTGACCCCGACGAACCGTCCGGCCGGTCGCAGCGCGTCATGACAGACGCGGCAGAATCTAAGGAGCTGCTCCCTCGTTGCGGCATAGTTGAGCAGGTACGCGGCCACCACGAGATCGACGGGTTCGGCGGGCTCGAACGCCCCGGCGTCCGCCTGCACGTATTCGCAACCGAGCGGGCTCCGCCGCTCCTCGCCGTCCGCAAGGTCGATCATCGCCGCCGAGATGTCGACGCCCGTGACCGCGGACGCGCCGGCCCGCTTGAGCAGGCGCGTATAGAAGCCGTCCCCGCAGGCCATGTCCAGCACCCTCTTCCCACGCACGTCTCCCACCATCTCGAACAGCGTGTAGCGCTCGACGTGCTCCCGAAACGAGAGGCGCTTGGAATCCCGGTACTCCTCGGCGATCGTGTCGTATGCTTCCATGGCAACCAGAGCAGCCGGTCGGCGGGCGCCTCCGCGCCGCGCGCCGGCGGCGGTTCAGTGCGTATGCCCGTGGGCCGGCGCCTGCGGCGACAGCGCCGCCAGGCGGATGAGCGGCGCCCCGCGAACGACGACCCGCTCTCCCGGTGCGATGTCACCGGTGATCTGCACGTGGCCCGCTTCGCGGTTGCCGAGCCGGACCGGCCGCCGCTCGAAGCTCTCGCCTCCCACCTGCACGAAGACGACCGACTGCCCGGCGTCGTCGACGACCGCGCTCTCGGGCACGGTCACCGCCTCGGTCGCGGCGGAGGCGAAGACGCGCAGCGAAACGGCCTGTCCGACGGCCAGCCGGCGATCGGGATCGCGCAGCTCGTAGATGATCGGGACGGTGCGCGCCGCGGGCTCCAGCACGCGGCCTACCGCCACCAGGCGGTCTAGCGCGATGGGTGCGTCGAACCCCGGGACATCGAGCTCGGCCCCGGTCAGCTCGTCGATTCTCGCCAGCGCCGCCTCGGGCAACGCCCCGACCACGTGCACGCTGTCGAGGGCAATCAGCCGGAACAGCCGCGTCCCCTCCTCGACGCTGGCCCCCGGCGTCGCGTCGGAGACGGCCACGACGCCGCCGATGGGGGCTCGCAGCACGAAGCGGGTGTCGCGCCCGCCTTGCCCCTCGCCGGTGCGCGTGAGGTCGAGCTGCGCCAGGTGCGCCTCGGCCGCCGCAACCCGCGCCTCGGCGGTCTGCTCGGCCACCCGCGTCTCGAGCCGCCGCCGCTCGGGGAGGGCGCCGGCCGCGACCAGCCGTTCCACCCGCGCCCGCTCGGCCCGCTCCAGCTCCAGCACGTTGCGCGCCTCGGCGACGGCGAGCTCCAGCGCCGGCCGATCCTCGCCGTGCCCGCTGTGGGGAATGACCTCCGCCAGCGGGTCGCCGCGGGACACGCGCGTGCCGACCGGATGCGCCGGCAGGTCGTCCGCCAGCCGCCCCGCGACCGGGGTCGTCACGTCGGCGCGGCCGCCGGTCCGCGGTTCGATCTCGGCCGCGATCACCAGGCTCTCGGCAATCTGCCGCTCGCCGGCCGCCGCCGTGGCGAAATCCAGCGTCCACTGCTGCTCCTTGAGGAACGGAATGGAGCCGTCCTCCTCTTCCTCGTGCGCGTGGAGCGCCTCGGCGTCGGCGGGGGTGAGCACGGTGACCTCGCCCAGGTCGTGACGGTCCGCCAGTCCCGGCGCGTCCAGCACGATGGAGAGGCGGTAGCGGCCCGACCGCGACGGCGTGACGTCGACGCCGAAGATGCCCGGGCGCCCCGGGGCGTCCACGATGAACGCCTCCCCCGGGGCGCCGTCGAGCCGGACCTCCGCGCGCCCGGCCCGCAACGGCTCGAAGGTGTCCAGATCGGTGAAGTGGATCGCGAACCGGCTCGTCTCGCCCTCGACGAGGGGCGGATACTCCATGAACAGCTCGCTGCGGCCGGTCCAGCGGGTCTCGACGACCGGCGGAATCCCCGCCGCGTCGACCGCCTCGATAGCGCCCGCACCGCCGCCGCACGCGAGCGAGAGGCAGGCCGGCAACGCAGTCCCGGTGCAGATCCATATCCGGCTTGTGAGCGTCATGGGGTCACCTCCCTTCCCACCGCCAGGTCGAGATTGACGGCTGCCCGACGCGCCGCCGCGCTCAGCTCCAGCAGGCGGAGCTCCGCGTCCAGCACCACCCGGTGCGCGTCGAGCAGCTCCAGAATGCCGTATTCGCCTTCCTCGTACGCCGCCGTGGCAATCTCGGCCAGCTCCGCCGCCGGCCCCACCGATTCGCGCCGATAGCGCTCCGCCAGCGCGCGGTACCGCGATGCCTCCGCGTGCGCCGCGCGGACCTCGCTCTCGATGCGGGTCCGCAGCGCATCCCGCTCGGCGACGGTTCTGGCGCGCGCCGCCTCGGCCCGCGCCACCTGCTGCTGGCCCCGATTGAAGAGCGGGACGGCCAAAGTCGCCGCAACGACGTAGCCGGACTCGCGCGCCAGCGCGACGGCGCTCCGCTTCAAGCCCGCGGTGACCGCTGTCGCCGGCAGGCGCAGGCGCTCGGCCGCGCGCCGCTCGGTCGTCCAGCGGGTCTCGCCCAGGACCAGGGCGCGATAGTCCGACCGCTGCGCCAGCGCCTGTTCCCGCAACTCGCCCGCGCTCGCGATGGCTGCACCCTCCAGCAGTCGGCCCGCGGCCGACAGGGTCTCCGGGTCCGCAGTCGGCCCCAGAAAGGAAGCCAGCCGCGCCTGCGCGGCAACGCGATCGATCTCGGCCGCCTGCAGGTCCGTCTCGATGTCCGCCACCTCGCGCTCGGTGCGCAGCCGGTCGAACCGCGATCCCTCCCCTTCCCGCTCGCGGGCGCGCAGGACGTCGACCAGGCGCCGGAGCTCGGCCACGCCCGTCTCCAGCACCGCCGCGCGCTCCTGGGCGAGCAGCAGATCCGTGAAGGCGAGGCGGAGGTACGCCTCGAAATCCAGTCGGGAAGCGTCGGCGCGGGCCGCCGCGGTGGTGACGGACTGCGCTGCGGCCTCACGGAGCAGACGCGCTCGCCCGCGGAGCGGCAGCTCCTGGGACACCAGGAGGAAATCATCGACGCCGAGGCCGGTGTCCTCGCGCGTGTAGCCGACGGTCGGATTGGCGAGCAGGCTCCGCTCGCGGGCGTCCGCCTCGACCTCCCGGACACCGAGACGCAGGGCCTGCAGGTAGGGGTGCTCCGCGCGCATCCGTTCCAGCGCCTGCCTCTCGGTCAGCGGCTGGCCGGAGGCGGCAGCCGCCGACGTTCCCAGCAACCCGGCCAGTAGCAGCAGCGATCGACGCATGGTGTGCCCTTTCGCGACACCCGCCCCGCCGGCGGGCGGACGGGTCTCCTGTTCCCGAACGTCCACGCGCGGGCGACGGTGACCCGTACGCCGCGGCGGACGAAACGTCAGGAGCGGACGGGAGGGGCGCGGGCAGCGTTGACGGCTCGGGGCGGCGGATCGGGGCCCGCGGTCGAATCGACGTGCCTGTGCGCGCCGCGGGAGACCGGCGGAGGGCCGGCCTCGGGCGTCTCGAGCGGTGCGACCGACGCATCGAGGCAGACGGGTGCGGCTTCTATCGCGACCGCCGGCAGCGTGACCGCGGCATGCCGGTGCCCCGCAACGGCCCCCGCAAGCGCGTCCGCGCCGGAAACGCGGCCTTCAGCCACATGCCAGTGCGCGCCCTCGGCATGATGGTGCGCACAGTGCTCGTCGACCCCTTCTCCATGCGACGACACCCCGGAGTGGGATCCGTGCGCATGCACGTGCAGGAACGGCGCGGAGACGCTCGACGACGCCACCACCCCGACCAGCAGCACGTGCGCGACGCATTGCAGCATCGTCCTATCCTTACGACCGAATCCCGACGATGTCAACCGTCGAGTGCGGGCAGCAGCTCGAACGCGTCGCAGCGCGCGGCCGGACCACGCCGAGAATGGCGCCGATCGAGCGTGGCCACCTTCCTCTTCCCGAGCCGCTCGCACGTCGCGATGACGGCCGCGCCCACGTTACCTGCGATCCGGTTCGGCTTACTCCAGTTTGAGATCGGCGCACGATCCGGGTTGACAGCCTGCGTGCGCCGCCGTAGCGTGAGGACATGCACGGGAGGTTGCCATGCGGCTGGTGCTGACGACCTGCTTCGCCCTGCTCGCGGCCGGCATCGCCGCCCCGGTCGCCGCCGGTCAGGAACCTGCCGCCGCCGGCGCGGCGATGCGGGACGGCGCAACGCTTCCCGTCTCGCTCGACCGGATCGGTCGACGCCTGGCGACCGGGCCCGCCGACGAGGACCGGTTGCTGCTGCGGCTGACCGCGCGCATCAACGTCTACGCCCGCGCGCAGGCCGTCCAGGTGCTCGAGGGCTTCAACGTCGAGAGCTGGACGTCGGCGCTGGGCGGCAGGACGGGAGGCGGGATCGCCTTCGGCTCGCCCACCCACAACGAGATGGTGAACGCCGCGACGCCCGAGTTCTGGCGCCAGCGGGCCTCGAGCCTCGCCGGTATCGGGGTCGGCTGGTAGCGGGGGCGCGGCAATCCCTGCCCGGGGAAGAGCGGTTCTCGCGCCCCCCGACGCGTCCCGACACGGGCGCACAGGAGCCCGTCGTGGAACGCCGCGTGGCACCGAGAGCGGTGAGGCGCCCGCGTGGCAAGGCGCGACGAGGGAGCACATTGGGCATATTCGACCGAGGAGCAACGCAGTCCATCGGGATGCATCGCCGCTCGAATGCAGCGGGGCTTTCGCCACGGGCTCCTCGGCCGGCACCGGCGACCGAACGCCGGTAGACTAGCAGTCGCATGCCCAAGAGACCCATCCGGCTCCTGGTCGCGCCGGTCGCTATCGGCCTGGCCCTGAGCGCCCTGCCGGCGCCGGCGCAGACGACGGGCGCCGTCGCGGTCGTACCGTTCACGAACGTGAGCCGGCAGCCGGCCGACGACTGGATCGGCGCCGGCGTCGCCGAGGCCGTCGCCGCGGACCTGCGGAGCGCCGGGCTGCGCGTCGTCGGCCACCGCATGGGCGGCGGCCTCGATTCCCTGCTCGCCGGGAACGGGAACGGAGACGGCTACGGCAACGGAAACGGAGACGGCTACGCCTGGTCGGACGGCGGCGGCGCGCTGGAGGCCTGGCGCCGGCGGGGGGCAGCCTGGCTCGTCGACGGCACGTTGCAGCGGATGGGCGACCGGCTGCGGATCACGACCCGCATCCTGGAGGTCGCGACCGGCGCCATCGCGTTCAGCACGCGCGTCGACGGCGCCCTCGGCGAGCTCTTCGACATCCAGGATGCGGTGGGCGCCGCCCTGGCTGCGCGGTTGTCCCCCGGGACGGCGGGGCCGGCCGCAGCGCGGGCCGGGGTTCCGCCTCCACCCGCCATCGCACCGGCGGAGTCCAATCCACAGCCCGCCGCCATCGCATCGGCCGCGCCATCCGGCGCATTCGCGGCCGGGCCGGAACCGCGCCCGGAGCGCACCCGGCCCGGACCTTCCGCGCCGGCGCGGACGGCCGTGACCGGCGCGCTCTCGTTCGGCGAATCCGGCGGCGACGGCGCGCGGCCGCCCCAACCTCGGCCTCGGCGACCGGCGAGAGGCGGCGGCTTCACCCCGACGCCCAGGGAACGGCCGACGGTGATCATCGGGCGGACCGCCAACCCGCCGGCGATCGACGGCCGGCTCGACGATTCGGTGTGGGAGACCGCCACCTACATCAACGACTTCATCCAGATCGCCCCGGTGGAAGGCGCGCCGGGCACCGAGGAGACCGAGGTGTGGATGGCGTACGACAACGACCATCTCTACTTCGCGTTCTACGCCCACTACACGCGGCCCGAGGTTATGCGGATCAACCGGGCCGACCGCGAGGAGATCCGCGGCGACGACCGGATGTCGGTGCTGTTCGACCCGTTCATGGACCAGCAGCGCGCCTACCAGTTCGAGGTGAACGGCTACGGCGTGCAGTCGGACTCGCTCGTCAACGCCGACGGCAGCACCGGCTTCTCGCGGTCCAGCGCCAGCTCGTCGGCCTCGCGGGGCAGCGGACCGCGCCGGGGCGGCGGCAGCGGCATGAGCAGCGCCGGACAGTTCGGGATTCGCGGCGACGATTCGTGGAACGCCCTGTTCGACAGCGGCGGGCAGGTGGTCGCGGACGGCTGGACGGCCGAGATGCGCATCCCGTTCAAGAGCCTGCGCTACCCGTCGCGCGCCGGAGGCGAAGCACACCGCTGGGGCTTCCAGATCACCCGCATCATCCGCGACAAGTCGGAGGCGCAGTCGTGGTCGCCGATCTCGCGCGGCGTGGCGGGCCAGCTCACGCAGTTCGGGGTACTCGAAGGCCTGTCGGACATGTCCCGGAGCCGCAACCTGGAGTTCCTCCCCGAGCTGACCGGCTTCCGGCTCGGATCGCTCGACACCGACACCGGTGCGTTCAACCGGGGCGATCCGAAGGGCGAGCTGGGCGTCGGCGTCAAGTACGGCATCACGCCCAACCTGACCGCCGACATCACCTTCAATCCCGACTTCTCCCAGATCGAATCCGATCGGCCGCAGATCGAGACCAACCAGCGCTTCGCCCTCTTCTACCCGGAGCAGCGCCCGTTCTTCCTCGAGGGACAGGAGATCTTCCAGACGGCGACGCCGCTGACCCTGGTCCACACGCGCACGATCATCGATCCGCGCTTCGGCGGGAAGCTGACCGGCAAGGTGGGCAACTCGACGCTGGGCGTCGTGGTGGCCGACGATCAGGCGGCGGGCTTCCTCGACGACTCGACGCATCCGCAGTACGGGGCCAGCGCGCAGACGGTTCTGGGACGCGCCCGCTACGACTTCTACGCCGAGTCGTACCTCGGCGCCATCGCCACGGCGCGCGAGTTCGGGACCGACTACAACCGGGTGGCCGGGGTCGACGGGCGCTTCCGGCTCGGGCGGACCCACCGCATCAGCTTCCTGGCCGCCGGATCCGAAACGCAGGACGAGGCGCTCGGCTCGCTCGCGGGCAGCGCGCTCGAGGCGGACTTCTCGAAGCAGGGACGCAATCTCAGCTACAACGTCGCCTACAGCAGCATCGATCCGGGGTTCCACACCGGCACCGGGTTCCTGCCGCGCGTCGACCTGCAGCAGACCAGCGGCACCGTGTCGTACCGCTGGTGGCCCGAATCGAACCTGATGACATGGGGCCCGTCGCTGACCTACCTGCGCCTCTACGACCACGCCGGCGTGCTGCAGGACGAGCAGATGCAGGGCATGGCGAACTTCGCGTTCCGCAACAACATGGCCATCACCGGCATGGTCAACCGCGACCTGGAGCGCTACGGGCGGATCGACTTCCGCAAGACCGGCTACGGCTTCTTCGGGGTCATCAGCGCGCGAATCATCTCGATCTACGGCGGCTACAACTGGGGCGACGGCATCCTCTACGCGGACGACCCCTACCTGGGCCGCTCGACCGTCGGCAACGTGAACTTCCGCTTCCAGCCCACCGCGCGCCTGCGCACCGAGTTCAACATGGTCTCGAGCGACTTCGTCAATCCGCTCGACGGCGCGGGCATCTTCCACGTCAAGATCTTCCGCACGCGCTCCACCTACCAGTTCACCGACCGGCTGCTCGTACGCCACATCGCCGAGCACAACACGCAGTCGGTGACGGTGGGCAACAACGTCCTCTTCACCTACCGCATCAACGCCGGTACGGTCCTGTTCCTCGGCTACGACGACCGCTTCCAGCGCGGCACGAGCATCGACAGCCTGCTGTTCCCGTTCACCGCGCTGCAGCGGACCAACCGCGCGTTCTTCGGGAAGCTGTCGTACCTGTTCCGCTACTGAGCACGTCGCAGGCGTTCTCGCATGCTGACTTCGCTCCGCCTCGTCGACTTCAAGAACTTCCGCGACGAGACGCTCCACATGGGCCCGCTGACCGTCATCGTGGGCGCCAACGCAAGCGGCAAGAGCAACCTGCGGGACGCCTTCCGGTTCCTGCACGGCATCGGCCGGGGCTACACGCTGGGGGAGATCATCGGCGGCAAGTACGGTGCGGGAGGCCAGCAGGAATGGGCTCCGATCCGGGGGGCGGTCGACGAGATCATCGACGCACCCGCAGGCCGGCTCCCTGACGGTCCCGCGCGCCGCGAACCCGCCTCGAGAATCTCTCGCGGCATCGACGCACAGCCGCCGTTCGGGTCATGATGGTAGGCACTGGCGGATACTCGCCGCAACCGGGAGCACACCATTCGGCAACAACTGGATTTCCGCGTAGAGGGTCTCGACTGCAACGAAGAAGCCGCGTTGCTCCGCGACGCGCTGGCGCACCGTGACGGCGTCCGCGGCGTCTCGTTCCACGTCGTCGACGGCCGCATGACCGTCGATGCCGACACAGACATCTTCGGCCCCGAGCAGGTTGCCGAGGCGGTCTCCCGGCTGGGGATGCGCGCCGAGCGATGGGACGCGGCGCCGCGCGTCGAGTCGTGGTGGGAGGCGCACGGGCGCCACGCGTTGGTGGCGACGAGCGGGCTCGCGCTGGTCTCCGGCCTCGTCCTGCATATCGTGGTGGCCGGCGGCGGCGTGCTGGAGACCCTGTTCGCACACGCGCACGGGGCCCACGGCATCGACCGTTCCGTCGTACTGCTGCTGCTCGTCGGTATCGTCACGGGACTCTTCCACTCCGCCCCGAAGGCGGCGGCGTCGCTCGCGCGCCTGCGGCCGGACATGAACGCGCTGGTCCTGGTGTCGGTCATCGGCGCGCTGTTCCTGGCGGAGTGGGCCGAGGCCGCGGTGCTGGCCTTCCTCTACGGGTTGTCGGGGCTCCTCGAGAACTGGAGCGCGCGGCGGGCGCGCAACGCCATCGGCTCGCTGCTGCGCATCACCCCGGCTACGGCGGCGGTCGTGCACGGCGACCACGAGCACCGGATGCCGGTGGACCGCGTCGCGGTCGGGGCGCAAGTGCGCGTGCGGCCGGGGGAGCGGATCCCGTGCGACGGCGTGGTGACAGACGGCAGCTCCTACGTCGACCAGGCGCTGGTCACCGGGGAATCCGTGCCGGCCTGGAAGTCGGCCGGCGACGAGGTGTTCGCGGGGACCGTGAACGGCCACGGCGTGGTCGAGCTGCGCACCACGCGGGCCGCCGCCGACACCATGCTGGCCCGCATCACCCGCATGGTCGGCGAGAGTCACCACCATCGCGCGCCGACCGAGCGCTTCATCGACCAGTTCGCGCGCTACTACACGCCGCTGATGTTCGCGGTGGCGTTCGCGGTGGGGGCCGTTCCCCCGCTGGTGCTCGGCGGCGATTGGGAGCACTGGTTCTACCAGGCGATGCTCATCCTGCTGATCTCGTGTCCGTGCGGGCTCGTGATTTCGACGCCGGTCACAATTGCCGCCGCCATCACGTCGGCCACGCGCCATGGCGTGCTGATCAAGGGCGGCTCCCACCTGGAGGAGATGGGACGGCTGCGCGCGGTGGCGTTCGACAAGACCGGCATCATCACCCGCGGCGAGCCGGACGTGCGCGAACTCCGGCCCGTGAACGGCCGCTCGGAGAGCGAGGTGCTGGCCCGGCTGCTCTCCATCGAGTTGCGCAGCGAGCATCCGCTGTCACGCGCGATCGTCCGCTACGCCCGCGGGCGCGGAGTCGAGCCGGCCGAGTTGACGGCCTTCGCCGCCATCGAGGGACGCGGCGCCGAGGCGGTTATCGACGGCAAGCGTTTCTGGGTCGGGAGCACGCGTTTCGCACGGGAGCAGTCCGCCCTCGGACCGTTCGAGTCGGAGCTTGCACAGATGCAGCGCAGCGACGAGACTATCGTCGTCTGCGGCGCCGGGGACGACGTGTGGGCGCTCCTCGCGGTGACGGATCCGGTCCGTTCGGAAGCACCCGCCAGCGTGGCGCAGATCCACGGCCAGGGACTCCGGTCGGCCCTGCTGACCGGCGACAACGTAGCGACGGCCCGCAGCGTCGGCGCCCGTGTGCAGGTGGCCGACGTGCGCGCCGAGTTGCTGCCGGACGGCAAGGCGGACGCCGTCCGCGAGCTCGTCGCACGGCACGGGCCAACCGCCATGGTCGGCGACGGCATCAACGACAGCCAGGCGCTGCTGGCCGCCTCGGTCGGCATCGCGATGGGCGGCAACGCGACCGACGTCGCCGCCGAGTCGGCCGACGTGGTGTTGATGCAGGACGACCTTCGGAAGCTGCCCTTCCTGGTGGACCACGCCCGCCGCGCGCGGCGGTTGATCATCCAGAACGTCACCGTGGCGCTCGGCGCCAAGGCGCTCTTCCTCGCCTTCATGGCGGCCGGGGCCGCCACCCTCTGGATGGCGGTGGCCGCCGACATGGGCGCGTCGCTGCTGGTCACCTTCAACGGGCTGCGGATGCTGCGTCCGGGCGGTACCGGGGGCGATGTTGCGCCCGAGCCGGAACTGGCGGGGGCCGGGCAGGAAGTGTGACGCCGACCTGGCCGGACACCGCCTGCCGCAACCCGGCGGCCCTTGACCGTGGAGCGCGCTGGATCGATGGACTGATCGAGACCCTGCGACACCTGGCCGCGCGCGCTATACCGTCGCGGCCCGGCCGGCGCCGCCGTCATCGCGCACACGGACGCTGGTGCGCCGGCGGCGGCGCACGATCCGGGCAACCGCCTCCGTGCGTTCGCCGTGCGCTTCCACCTCGCTCACTGTAGCACGGCGTGTCGCCATGCCCGGCCTGTGTCGCCCGGTGGCGCGGTACCCTGAGTGGTCTCCTGTCGATTCTGCCGTCGAGCGGACGATGTCGATTCTCGAGGCCACGATCGAGACCGACGACGTGTTGATCGATGCAGTAATCGATACGCACCCGCGCGCTCGCCACGGGTTCAGCCGCTTCACGGCAGCCGCAAGGCGATCGGTGAGGATGGTCTTCTTGAAGCTCGCGCGTTCTGCCTCGAGGCCTTCGGGCGGGACGTACGTGTATCCCAGTGATTCCAGGAGCTCGATCGCGGGATTCTCCGCGAGGTGTAGCTCGTCCCAGCCGGTCGTCTTCGGAGGCATGAAGCTATCCGAACTGAACCGATTGTTGCGACCGGGCAGAGTACCATGCGTGGCTGTTCGGCGCGAGGATGCGACCGGGCGCCGCGACAGAGCGCTGTCGCCCCGGGGTGACGCGGCCGGGGATAGCGGTCCGGCGTTCCCGGCCGCTCGTGAATTATCATTTGTGATATATACGCTCAGTGGTCCGCGATGTCGGTGAGCGTCCGTGAGTACCAGACTGCCGACGGAGAGAGCCCGTTCCGCCGATGGTTGTGGACGCTCGACCGTTCAGTCAGGGCCCGGATCCAGGCGCGCGTGCTTCGCTTCGAGGCCGGGAACGTCGGCGACCACAAGAGCGTGGGAGCCGGCGTCCTCGAGGCGCGCGTCATGACCGGCTCGGGCTACCGGATCTACTTCGCCCGAGACGGCGCATCGCTCGTGCTGCTCCTCGCCGGCGGGACGAAGGCGTCGCAGCGGAAGGACATTCGCCGCGCTCAGGATTACTGGCGAGACTACCTGCAGAGGACGTGACATGGCACGACGCAGCCGGGACTGGAACGAGGGACTGGCGCAGGACCTTCGCGACCCCGAGTTCGCGCGCGATTTCCTCCTCGCGGCCATGGACGAGGGCGTCCCAATCCAGACCGCCCTCGGGAAGGTGATTCGGGCGATGGGCGTCAAGGAGTTCGCCGAGCAGGCGCAGATGGCGGGTCCGAACGTGCTCCGAGCGATTCACCCGCGGCACAACCCGACCCAGGCCACGTTGAACCGGCTGCTGAAGCCGCTCCGGCTGCGGCTGAGTCTGGCCAAACTCGGTGGTCCCGACGGCCGTCACGCCGCATGAGGGTCAAGCCGCAGCGAAGCGCCGCCACTGCCCGGGTCGTCACCGACGGCCTTCGTGAATCGCAGCGAGGATTTCGTCGATGCTCGTTCCGATGCGCCGCTGTCGCCGACCGCAACTGGCGCTTCGTCGATCTCTCCGGCGCAACCGAGAGGGAACGCATGCTGATCAACGATCTGGCGCGGGAATTCGGCAACGGGCTCATCAATGCCTGAGCCCGGTGCGGCCGGCGGCTCCGGCGCGCCCCCGGCCGGCGGGCCCGGCGCGACCGCCTTCCAGATAACGATTCATGGTCACCGCTGCTGTTGGCCGTCGGCTGGAGCGAGCTCTTGTACGCGCTCGTGGGCCCACTGGACGATTGCTTCGGCAATGTGGATCACGCGGTCGTACTGACGCTTGGTGGTCGGCCGGCTTCTGGCTTCAAGGTGGCCGTACCGGTCGGCGCCACCGTAGGGGTTCAGCCGTCCCGCTTGTTTCGCCTCGGGCGGAATGTGCTCGCCCAAGCGTTGGGCGGCTGTCAGCAACTCGACGACATCGTGGGTGTCGCGGTAGCCGTGGTTGCGCGCGATGATGACCGCCTTTGCGGCCAGCTCCGCCGCGTCGAGCGCCAAGGCGCAGCGTGTGTTCAGCGCGGGATTCTGGTCGCTGTATTCCTTGGCGGTGGCCAGCTTGTCCCAGGCTTCGCTAATCCACAGGTGAGCGTCGTCGGTGTCACGTCGTTTTGGGTGCCCTTGACATACAGTGTTCGGCCCTCGCGCAACGCGCTGGCGATGGGCCGCCAGGGAGTGTCCTCGTAGATTTCGAGGTCCTCCGGCCAGACGACGACGACGTCGACGGGGTGCAGCTCCGGGGGCAGAGCCACCTGGATGTCGCCGGCGAGTTCCAGCGGTTGGCACTGGTCCTTGACGACGAGGATGTCCAGGTCGCTTTCTTCGGTCATCTCTCCGCGGGCCCCGGAGCCGAAGAGGATCAGTCGGTCGGGATCAGCCGTTCGCACCACGGTTTCGACGAGCCTCTGGAGGAGGTGGTTGTCGGGGACGGCGGTGGCGTTTTCGGTCATGGGCCTTCCTTCGGCGGCCGATCGACGCCGTTTCGCTGGGGCTCCGGAACCCATTATCGCACGCGAGCATGCCGCCGGAGCCAACTGACCGAGCTCGTGGTTGACCGGCGAGCCGCCGATGAAGTCGACGACCGCCTGCCGGTCGATCGGCTGCTCGGCCGATTCCGTTCCGTTCGACAGATTCGCCCGCCACGCACCCGTGATCGGCCGAAACGTGCTGATCGGCCCGTCCTGCTTCGTGAGCGCGCGCTCGACGAACACGAGCTCGTCGAAGGAGAGCTGCCGCGCCACTTCGGGCGAATGCGTGTTGAGCACGACCTGCCGCAACGGATTGTCGGCGCCGACCGCATCGTTTACATCGACGGCGTAGTCCCGCAGCAGCTCCGCCAGGTTGGGCACCCGCGAGGGATGGATGCCGTTCTCGGGTTCCTCGATGCACAGCACGGCGCAATCCTGAACGTCCACCAACATCAGGACCAGGGCGATGTAGCGCAGCGTCCCGTCCGAGAGGGAGCGACCGTAGAGCCAGTTGTCCACTCCGGGGACGCGGGCCCGCAGAGCGAGCTGGTCGCGCACGTCGTCCGCGTAGACCCCGAGTTCCGCGATGTCCGAGTTGAGCTGGCGGAGCCTGTAGAGGATTTCGGTCTGCGCGGCCGGCTCTCTCGTCACCAGCGCGTGGAGCGTGGCCGGGATGTGGCCGCCCGCGGCGGAGACGTGCGTGGGCGCCGACCGGCTGTCGGGAGTCCGCATCGCGCTCGGCTCGAGGTGGAGGATGCGCCAGGACGCCATCTCGCGCTTCGCGGCGAGCACGGTCGGGTAGTCGTAGGTGTTCGTGCCCCCGACGACGGTCAGCGGAGAGCGGCCGACCGGCGCGGGCCTTCCCCGGCTGCCGCCGTCCCCGTGAAGCTGAATCCTGTCTCCCGTGGTGGAGATCAGCGGCCCGCCCCTGCGCACCCCCTGCGCGACCGACCGCTTGAAATCCGGGGAGGACCGGAAGCCGATGAATTTCCTGTAGTCCTCCATCCTTGCGTGCGTCAGGCTCTCGTGCTCCACGAGCAGGCGATCCGAAGTCGACTGATACCGCAGCCTGATCCGGTAGGTGAGAAGCGTGGTGCTCGGCTTCGTCGCCTGCCCGAAGTCGTCTTCGACCTCCGGCGGCGCCACCATGTCCGCGCACAGCTCGATCCGGCGGTCGGGATCCCGGCCGAACACCAGGTCGAGGGGCGAATAGCCGCCGTCACTCGTGCGCCGCACCTCGGTCGCCGCTTCGGAGATGTCCCGGTCGGTCAGCGCGCTGAGGAAGTGGATCGCGTCGAACAGGTTGCTCTTGCCGACGCCGTTGTGGCCGATGAAGCAGGTGAATGGCCCGAAGCGAACGTGCGCTTCCCGGATGCTCTTGAAGTTCTTGATGGACAGGCTGACGAGCATCGGCAGACGGGCCCGGTGGCGCGACCGGAACGAACCCAGGTGGTGGCGCCACTCCGGAGCGGGGCCGAACGAGTGATTATTCCACACATCCCGCACCGGGGCGTTTTCGAGGCCGCTTCGCCCGCGAGATGCCGGTGCCGGACCGTCGAATCAACGATACACATTCCGGCGGTGGCCGACCTTCAGGACGATGACGATGAGCGTGCCACCATTCACGCTGTAGAGGATGCGAAACGGCCCTGCGCGGACGCGGAAGACGTCGTCGTAACCGGTGAGCTTGCGACAACCGGTTGGGAAAGGGTCGACTGCGAGGCCTTGCACGGTGCGAACGACCTGGGCGCGCGCATCGAGCGGCAGCTTCTTGATCTGACGCTCGGCCGTGCGGGAAACCTGAATCCTATACCTTGTCATCGAGATCGAGCTCGGCGAGGACCTCGCTGAAGGGCCGCGTCGGCTCGTGGCGGATCTTCTTGAGCTCCTCGATGTCCTCCAGCTCCTCGAGCCGGTCGAGGATCGCCTCCTGGATGAAGTGACTCATGACGACGCCGTGCCTCCGGCAGTAGTCGTCGAGTGCCTTCTTGATTGCCGCGTCGATTCGCGCGCTCACCTGCACAGTCGGCATCCCGATCCCTCCTTGCGCGGCAGATGCTAGCAGATGCTATGGCTTCACACCATGTGCTCCAACGCAACCCAATCACTGTCGGCTCGGGCAGCGAGGCGCGGCGGCCATCCCTCGCGGTTGCGCCCTGCGAACGGGTCGATCTAGAGTCCTGTGCACTTCGGCTCCCGCGCTCCGGGTGCACCGCACACACACAGTTGACGACAGACGATGCCCGGCCAGGGGCCGCGCGGGCGGCGGCCGGGCAACCAGGAGGAAGCATGGACAGCAAGGCATCAGCGGTCTGGAAGGGCGACCTGAAGGGTGGCAACGGCACGATCTCGGCCAACAGCGGCGTCCTGTCCGGCGCGGCCTACACGTTCGCGACGCGGTTCGAGGGCAGCCCGGGGACGAACCCCGAGGAGCTGATTGCCGCGGCGCATGCCGGCTGCTACTCGATGGCCCTGTCGAACGAGCTCGCCAAGGGCGGCAACACGCCGGATCAGGTGAGCACCACCGCCACGGTGACGCTCGAGCCGGTCGAGGGCGGGGTGGCGGTCACGAAGATCCACCTCGAGTGCTCGGCCCGGGTGCCCGGCATCAGCCAGGCCGCGTTCGACGAGACGGCCAACGGCGCCAAGGTCGGCTGTCCGATCTCGAAACTGATGAACGCCGAGATCTCGCTGAACGCCGTCCTGGAGTCGTAGTCCATCCACGACGTGCGCCGGCTCGGCCGCCCCTCTCCGCGCGATGCGTGGCCCGCGGGCGGACGGGCCGGCGGCTCGGCCCGACTGGAAGCCCTCGTCCGGGCGCCGCACACACGCGTCGCGGGGGGCGGTCGGCCGCATATACTCTCGGTCATGCACATGCGTGGCGCGGTCGCGTTGCTGGTCGCAGGCGGCATCCTGGGACCGTCCACCGTTGCGTTCGGCGCCCAGCCGGCGGAGGCGGCGCTGTACCGCTGCGCGGACGGCACGACGGTCGCGGTGGCCGTCCTGGGGCTCGACCTGTGCGACGCGGCGCCGACCCCGCGGCTGGCCGAGCGCGCCGAACCGGACAACCTGCAGACCCGTGACGGCGCACTCGTCGTCGAGGTCGACGACGGCGGCGTCGCGGCCATCGCGGGCGTGCAGCCGGGGGACATGATCTACCGCGTCGCGGGCGTCGACGTCCCCGGGGCGGAAGATGCCGGCGTGGGCCTAGCCGCCGTAGCAACGGACAGCGACACGCAGATCAACTTCCTGCGGCGAGGCCGTCCGTATCGCATCAAGCTGCGCCGCTGACGCGCGTTCACACCGTCTTTGAAGCGCCTGTCACGCCCCTGAAACAGGTACTTGCCAAGCAGCCCGTGGCGACCCGCTGCATTCGAGCGGTAGTGCATCCCCGCGTGGGCGGCGTTGCTCCCCGGTCGAACACGCCCAATATGCTCCCTCGTCGCGCCTTGCCACGCGGGCGCCCCCGCAGTATCGACGAGCGCAAGGAGGCCATGCGGACATGCTCCCTCGTCGCGCCTTGCCACGCGGGCGCCTCGCCGCTCCCGGTGCCACGCGGGGTTCCGCAACGGGCTGCTACACTGGGGCATGCCTGCGATTTCGCCCCGCCTCGGTCGCCGGACTTTCCTGTCCCTCACGGGCGCCGCGCTGGGCGCGGCTCCATTGCACGCGCTCGCGAAGCGGGCCGCGGCGCCCCGCGGCCAGGCGCCGGGCGGCGGGCGGACGCGGGGCGAAGCGGGCTACGGCCCGCTGCGACCCGTCCGCGACGAGACCACGGGCCTGCCGCTGCTGCGCCTCCCCGCGGGTTTCCGCTATCTGACGTTCGGTTGGACCGGGGATCCGCTGGCCGACGGACTGCCGACGCCGCCCGCGCATGACGGCATGGCCGCGTTCGCCGCCGGCGGCAGCCGCATCCGGCTGATCCGCAATCACGAGGTGCGGAGCGGCGGGGCGTTCGCAGAGCGTCCGCTGTACGACGCGGTCGGCGGGGGCGGTACGACGACCGTCGAGTTCGACACGGCGAACGGGACGGTCCACGACGCGTGGACCAGCCTCGCGGGCACCGCGGTCAACTGCGCCGGTGGACCGACCCCGTGGGGTTCCTGGCTCACCTGCGAGGAGACGGTGCACGGGCCGGGCTTCGACCCGTCGTTGTTTCAGGCGCTGCTTCAGCAACAGATCCCCGACTACGGGGAGCCGCACGGGTACGTCTTCGAGGTCCCGGCCGACGGCGAGGCGGGGGCCGAGCCGCTTCGGGCGATGGGCCGGTTCGTTCACGAGGCGGTCGCGGTCGACCCGGCGACCGGCATCGTGTACGAGACCGAGGATCGGGGTGCGGCGGGCTTCTACCGCTTCCTGCCGAACGAAGCCGGGAATCTCGCGGCCGGCGGCCGCCTCGAGACGCTGGCCATTGCCGGCGCGCCACGGAGCGACCTGCGCAAGGGCCAGACGGCGGATACCTGGCGGCCGGTGTCCTGGGTGCCGATCGAAGATCCGGATCCGGCCGAGATTACCGAGCACAGCGTCTTCGAACAGGGCGCCGCCGGCGGGGGCGCGACGTTCGCGCGGCTGGAAGGCACGTGGTACGGCGACGGTCGGATCTTCATCGTGTCGACCGACGGCGGCGAGGCCGAAGCCGGTCAGGTCTGGGAGTACGATCCGGGCCGCGAGCGCCTGCGGCTGATCTTCGAATCGCCGGGCAGGGACGTGCTGGACATGCCCGACAACCTCTGCGTGAGCCCGCGCGGCGGGCTGGTGCTGTGCGAGGACGGCCCCACGGACAACTTCGTCCGCGGTCTCACTCTCGACGGCGAGATCTTTCCGTTCGCGAAGAACGCCATCGTCCTCGACGGCGAGCGGAACGGCTTCGCGGGCGACTTCCGCGCCCGTGAGTTCGCCGGCGCCGCCTACAGCCCGGACGGCCGCTGGCTCTTCTTCAACGCCCAGACGCCGGGGATCACGTTCGCGGTGACCGGGCCCTGGGCCGACGGCGCGCTGTAGCGAGCTTATTCGCCCCGGACGGCCTGCCGCGCGCAGAAGCGGGTCGACGTGGTTCAGTCCCGCAAAGCGGGTCCGTCAGGCCCGGCATCGTCGGGATTGGCGACCACACCCCACACTCGCTGCGCGGACGCTTCCGGGGCGGTTTCGTCATCCCCGGGGTGCGCCGCTCCCGCCCGACACCGGGACGCATGTCATGCCGACATAGGCTTTCGCGTGCACCGCCGCGCCATCGATCACGATCTTGATGTGGTTGATCCCCCGGTACAGAAGAAACGCGCGCCGTCCACGGAACACGGTTTCCTTTCCGGGCCACCTCCGCAGCCCGCTCGCTTTCCGGGGCAGGCACAACCCGGTCTGTTCCAGCACGTCGATCACCGGCCACCACCGCAGGGCCGCGATCCGCACCCAGCGGCCGGGACCGCGGTCCTGCCCGTCCTCCGGCGGCCAGAACTCCAGACCGATGCGCGGCGACATGCCGCGGGCGGAGACGTCGAGTCCGAGCCAGGGACGCGGGTCGCAGAGGGCGCGCAGGGCGGACGGAATCCTGGTCTGGACCGCTGCCGGATCCGGATGTCCCATGCGCGTCAGATAGTCCGCTATCGCCGCGGCATGGGCATCCCGCACCACGAGCCGGATCGCGCCCGGCGTGCGAGCCGGCAGCACGCCGGCCTGGACCATGCGCGCCTCGTCCGGCAGCGCGGCGAACGCCCGTTCCACGGACTGTCGCTCGTCGCGGTGCGGCTCGCGGCCCGCGAGCGCCGCGAGAGCGTCCGCAACCCGACCCGGCGATGCGTCCGTGTCCGGCCCCGATGCGCTTCGCGGCTTCAGAAAGACGCCGGGCGGCGCCCCGGTTCCCGGCTTGGCGCTGGCGACGTCGTATTCGAGTATCGCGTAGTCCTCGAAGACCGATCCGAAACCGTCGGTCCCCCGCAGACGCCGGGCGAGCGCCGCCGCGGGCGAGCGCGGTGCAGCCGCTTCGCCCACCCGAACGAAATGGTCCGCGAGCTCTCTTCCCGGCTCGAGCGGAACCGCGATGTCCGCGACCGCCGCCGCCTCGTCCAGCCGGAACTCCAGGCCGAAGTGGGCGGCGGTCGCGAGCCCCGGCAGGTCGCCGGTCCGGTCCAGCAGGCGTTCGCATCCCGCCGCGCCGAGCAGCGACGGCGGCATGAGGCGGCCCAGCCCCGGCAGAAACGCGCGGAAGCTGTCCGCAGGCACCGGGCCGCCGCTCATGCCGTGACGATCGTCGCCGTCGACGCGGACCGCATCGCCATCGTCGTCCGCAGGCGCCGGGCCGCCGCTCATGCCGCCGCGGACTGCCGTTCCGCCGGCGGCCGGGTCCGCAAGGCGAGGTCCTGGTGTGTTCGAATCCCGTCGAGTGTCTTCATC
Source organism: Acidobacteriota bacterium (assembly GCA_011523845.1). GTDB lineage: Bacteria > Acidobacteriota > Vicinamibacteria > Vicinamibacterales > UBA8438 > WTFV01. Next base: position 20,643 of record WTFV01000221.1, read on the forward strand.
GTTCCTCCCGTGGGTCGCGGGGCTCGGCATGCGTTCCGGACAGCGGGCTCAGAAAACCGGCCCTTCGGGGTCGATCGCGGCTTCGTGCAGCGGCGCGGCGCGCCACCCCATGGCCACCGGGACGTCGTAGAGCCGGCCGGGCGCGAAGCGCGGCCAGAAATGCCTCAGCCCGGGGACCAGGACGCGCGCGACGGACAGGCCGACGTCGGCGCGGGTCTGGTCGAGCACCAGGAACTCCATGCCGGCGTCCTCCACGATGCGGCGGCAGAGAGCGATATCGTCGCGGTGGTCGCCGCTGTCGGGCGCGCGGCCGGCCGGCGCCGCGCGAAGCGGGGCGTCCGGGTCGGGCGCGAGGTAAGGACGGTCGGCGAGCTTCGCCGCGCGCAGCCATTCGCGGGTGACCTGCGCCGTGGTGTCGCCGTTCGGTTCCGCCGCGTCGTCATTCCACGCCAGGATCATCTGGTTGAGCTCGCAGAGCGCGCGCATCGCGGCCACCAGCGGGTCGAAATGGCAGCCCGCCCCGTACGTGATGCGTTCTTCCGCGCCGGAAGCGCAGCGCGAGATCGCGACGAACACCGGAATGCCGAGATCGTGGGTGAGGTCGAGCATCCACAGCTCTCGTCCCAGGCGTTCGTAGCGCACGGACGCTTCGGCCAGATACGGGCTGCCGAAACTCGCCGGATCCACTGCCGGCATCCGGATGCGGTTGTACCACCAGCAGGCGAACGCGTCGCGCTCGACCAGCTCGAAGAAGCCCTGCAGAATCGCCTCCTCCAGCGTATTGCCGGATGCGCAGCCGTTGGAGTTGGCGCAGAACTGATTGACCTCTCCGCCGGCCGGCGGGGCGTAGTAGAGCAGCCGGGTCGGGACGTAGCGCCAGGCATCCGCGGTGAAGGACCAGACCGGCGTCCAGTCGAGCGCCTGCGAGGCGTCGAACCGCACCGGCGGCGACCGGCGGCCGGCGCGGGCGGGCGCCCGTTCGAACTGGCTGGCGCTGAAGAGCTCGATCGCATTCGGATGGAGCGCTTCGCCGTCCGGGAAGTCGGCCATCCGGCGCCGCAGCACGGTCTCTCCGCCCTGGAGGATGCCGGAATACCGCTCGATCGCCTCGCAGAGTGCGCTGGCTTCGGCCTGCGCGGGCGTGCTGCCCTTGCCGGCGCTTCCCCCGTGCTCGATCGCACGGCGCAGCTCCCCATGGCTCGAAGGCGGGAGGGGCGGGGCGATGCTCGCCCGATAGACGAAGAACCACGGATCGTCCGGGTCGCCGGCCCGCTCCAGGTCGGTGACGACGCCGGTCACCGGATCGATCAGGTGACGGAAACGCCGCAGCGTTGCTTCGGGGTGAACCGACCGTGTCCCGCCGCTGTTGCGCAACGTTTTCGGACTGGGCGCCAGACGCAGCGGCGCGGGCGCCGGTGCGAGGTCGTTCCCCGCACCGCAGTCGGCGCACCGCGGCCGCCGCGGAACGTGATGCAGGCCGGTTCGAGAGGTGGCGGCGTCGAAGGACATCACCCGGTCGTGGATCGGCGCCTCGTCGCCCAGGACGATCCACTTGGCGATCTCCGCCGCCGCCAGGCCGCAGACCATCGCGGCGAGCGGCTCGCCGGCGGCGCCGGGCGCATCGGGTTCCGTGGAGGAGTCCGCGGCTTGCGCGCGCAGCACCGAATCCACCGGCCGCGTGGCGGACATCCGCCGCGCCAGGCAGCGCCAGCACGGGCCGTCCGGCCGAAAGACCGGGCCGAACAGCGCCCGCACGCCCGTCGGCTGGATCAGCACCCAGGGCACGGCGTTCGCGCCGCCCGCATGGAACGCCGCGTGACGCTCGGAGAGATAGTCGCCGGTGACGACGGCCCGCAGCGCCGGGGAGTTCGCGTCGGCGCCCGTGACCACCACGGCGCCGAAACCGGCCAGACACGCGGCGAGCGCGCCATGGCCGTCGCCGCCGAGCTCGACCGGGGTCGCGGCAAGGCGCTCCTGCGCGTGGCGGGGCGAAGCGCCCAGCGCGCTCCAGAACGCCGCCACCCCGGGCGCCATGTCGAACTCCGCCGACACCGCGAAGCCGGCCGAAGCCAGCCGGACCAGGGCGGTCTGCACCTCGACCGGCGGGTGACGGCCTTCGAGCTCGGCGACAATCGCCTGGCGCGTGCGGCTGCCGTCGAGCAGCGGCAGGAGATCGCCGAAACACCTCCCCCTGAGCTCGACGGTGGTCTCCTCCGAAGCCAACAGCACACCGACCCCCGGCAGGATACCGAAGCGCAGATGCGGCGCCAGCATCGGGACGGCCACGAGGCTTCGGTCGGCAGCCGTGACGTGCCGCAGGCCCTGCAGCCCGCGCCGGATACCGCCGACGGCCGGCGGCCGGCCCACTGCGGTCACCATGCCCGCGGCCCACCTGCGCCGGAGCGGGAAGTCATCGCGCCGGCGTCTCGCCGGCCGGCGGCAGGACGAGGTTTACGACGTCCGTCGAATCGGTGACGATCCGCACTTCCGCGCCCTCGG
>WTFV01000140.1 GCA_011523845.1 Acidobacteriota bacterium
ACGGGTTCGGCCGCGCCGGGGCCAGGCCGAATCCGCGACTTTTGCCACAGGCTGCCAGATGGTGATGCCATCGGACCACATGCTACCGGTCCTTCTGCCATGGCCGCGCCGCAGGACAATGTCTGTGCCGTGGTCGCGGCTTCGAGCCGCCAGGTTGAAGGCATGCAGCTCCTCCTCGGTGCTGAGCCTGTCACCGCTGACGTGCGAGAGCCACATGGTCGTACCGTCGGACCACATACCCGTGTAGGACTCGTCGCGGCCGAGTTCCATGTAAGGCCAAGGACCAAGAGATCCGCCGGTGGCCATTTCGAAGGGATGCAGACGCAGGCGGCGCTCAGAACCCTGGTGCTCAAGCACCCACATGGTGGCGCCATCGGTCCACATGTCGATTGTTGCCAAGTACGGCAGTCTCTCCAAGTCGGCACTATGGCGGTCGAGAGTAACATCTTTGAGGTGGTCCCGCCTTCGGGTGGCCAAATCGAAAGCAAATAGCTCGCCGCCCCCCACCCACAAGGTGGTACCGTCCGAAGCCATGCCCCTCACCCCGCGCGGCATAGCCGCAGGGTCCAACTCGTGCCCGCTGATCGTTCTGGAGGGGTCCGGGGTACGAGTCGCCACGTCGTACGCGGGTATGCCGCCGCCATAGGGGCGAAACGGAACGCCATTGGCCATCCACATGGTGGTGCCGTCCGACCAGAGACTGCTGGGAGCAAAGGGCTCATCACGGCCTGTCCACTTGCTGAAGTAACGCAAGTCAACGAAATCCTTCCCAGACTGGCGGGTCCGGGTGGCCAGGTCGTAGGCGTACAGGTCATCCGCGACGTCGTCGTCACCAGCCCCGGTCGCCCACAAGGTGACGCCGTCCGTCCAGAGAGCGTGCGGAAAGGTGGTCAGCAGGTTGTCGAGATCCCTCGACGGGTCGCGCGCGCCGGTGCCCACATCGAAAGCGGCCAGCTTGTTCTCGTAATAGGAGGATACCCACACGGTGGTGCCGTCCGACGCGATGTCGTTCCCGGCCGAGCAGCGTCCGTCCGCCGTCAGCAAGGGCTCGAATCTCTTGGTCAGGTCCACCGCGCGGGCGGTCAGGTCGTAGGAATACACCGGAGAGCGAAACCTCGGATCGCCAGGAAAATAGTAGCAAGCCGTAGCAAGGCCGGGAGCAAGCAACATCGTGGCGCCGTCGGACCAGACATCGGCACCGCCAACATGCCACAACCGCTTCTTGGGGTCGTAGGTCCGGGTAGACATGTCGAAGGCTTCCCAAACCGGGTAATAAGGGCGGCCCGGTACCCACATGGTGGTACCGTCGGACCACATTCTGTCAACGCTGCCCACGGAGGGCAGAAGGTACCCAAGGTCCTTCTCGGGTTCGCGGACTTGGGTGGCCACACTGAAGGCGTACGCCCCACCTCCCCAGTGAGTTCCCACCCAGAAGGTGATACCGTCCGACGCGAGACCCCACGCACTACCGAGACCCGCTAACGGCCCCGGTCGCGGCTCGTCCCAATATGATGACCACGGAGAGCCGACATCCCAATCCCGGCCGGCTTCGCGCGCGCCGGTCGCCAAGTCGTATGCCTCTGCTACGGCGCCCGAGTACAGCACCCAGATGGTTGTGCCGTCGGACCAGAGGCCTTCTCCTCCTCCAGAGTCCAGAGCTATATCCCTGGCGGAGTGGCGGGCTCCGGAGTGCAGGTCGTAGGCACGCAACACGCCGGCTTCGTAGGTCGACAGCGGCGTCAGCCACATGGTTGTGCCGTCGGACCATATGTACCCTGCATCCATGTCGTCGTCAATGATATCCTTGGCGGGATCGCGAGCCCACGTCGACATATCGTAGGCGCGGATGCTCCGGAAGCCGCTGGCCCACAACGTGGCGCCGTCCGACCAGATCCCGCGAGCCGAAATCAATGCTTCCTTGGCGGGGTCGCGCTTCCCGGTGGCGAGATCGAAGGCCATAAGGACTCCGACACTGGCGAACATCGTTGTGCCGTCGGTCCATAGCGCCCCTGCGCAACAATCAACTTGAAACGGAATTCTGAAATCCAAAGACGGGTTCCGGCGCTGAGCGGCGGCGTCGCCGCCGATGGTCAGCAGCGCCACCAGCAGGTGCACGGCAACGGTACGGACTTGCAGGCAGCGCATCGTTACTCCCCCCCATGCTCCGTACGAACGTCACGCCGGCGGAAACCGAACAGGCGCCACCCGACGCAAGAGGCACGGGCGAGCACGATGCCGAGCGTGCTCGGCGCGGCGCGGAACCGATACCGCCCCAACGCCTCGAGGCTGACCGCAGGGCACGGGATCAACCATGTCGATTCTATTGAATATCTCATGTCGATGACATGTAGCGCGGTCGAGCGGCGTGAGGAAACGCCATACCCGCACGTCGATCCAGCCCGCGGAGTCGGCATCGGCCCGAGGGGCGTCGCCGCTGCCGGCCCGCCGGCAAGCATCAACCGCACGCCCGCCGCGACACCCGCCACCACCTCGACGAACCGCTGGTTCTGCTCCCCCGAGCTCCACCTGTCGCACTTCGACCCGGCCACCGTCCCGCATGCTGACGACAGTCAGGCCGGCGTGCGCTCGAAGACCGCGCTCACCGGCAACGGCACGACGCCCGGCCGCTCGCCGACCCGAATGTCGACGTGCGCTGTCATCTCCGGCCGGAACTCGGTCGCCGAGTACATCGTCGGCCTGCCGCTGAGTGAGCCCCGATCGGCCAGTGGTGCTCGAGCGACTCGACCCGATCGCCGCCCGCGTCAACCAGACGCTAACGCCGCGGCACCCGCACTACCCGCTCTTCAAGCTCAAGTGACGACGAGGACCGCGAAACAGCGGTCTCGAGTGCCACCGCTCGGACGCGCTCTTCCCCACTCATGCGAGGATCAACCTACGGCAAGACGGCGGCGCCGCTCATCGTCAAGGTCTGCCCGGCCCGCGCGGCGATCAACCTCCACGCGTCCGATCTGCTGGCCGGGGCCGACGGGCCACCGCACGCGCGGGGACAAGCCAGCGGTCGAGCGCCGCTGGCAAGATCGGGGCACAACGCCACGCCGCGCGCTGCAGATACGCGACGGACCCGCTACGCTAGGATGAAGGGCAATGGCGAACCGGAGAGCAATCCCCCGGGAACGGACCGAAGGCTGGCACGAAGACGAACGCCGCTGGCTCGAGCGATTTCGCGAAGCCCTGGCCGCCGACTACGGAAATGTGGTCAAGAGGGCCCTGCTGTTCGGGTCGAGAGCACGCGGGGACTGGCGGGAGGAGAGCGACATCGACGTGATGGTGATAGTCAAGGACGAGGCCGCCGAGGCGGAGGAGAGCATCTCGGGCATGGCCTACGACGTCCTGTACGAAGCCGGCTGCTGGAAAGCTGCGCCGTCAGTGCTGACGAGGACCGAGTCGGAGTGGGCCAGGGGCCTGAAGTGGGAATCCGGGTTCCACGAGACGGTCGAGCAGGAGGGGATCACGCTGTTATGAGCCGGGAGATCGCCAAGCGGCACTGGCAATGGGCGACCAACGCCCTGAAAGCGGCAAACCGAGATGCCCTGAGCCACGATGCCCGAAACGCCGTGTCACGCGCCTACTACGCCATGATGCACGGGGCGAACGCGACGCTGGCCCTGAAGGGCCTGAAGCCAAAGACGCACAGCGGCACGCAGGCGCTGTTCAACGAACACCTGGTACGTCCAGGGAACGTCGACAAACAGCGGGGACGAGACCTCACGCAAGGCCAGCACCGACGCACGAGCGCGGACTACGACGTCTCCAGAGACGTGTCGGAAAGCCAAGCGCACGAGCAGTGCACCCGGGCCACCGCATTCCTGATCGAAATCCGGACGTACCTTCGGAACGCCGGACTACGCGAGAACGAATTGGACGAGGTGCCGCCACTGCCAGTGACCAAGCCGGGACCAAACCGGTAGGTCCTGCGCGTCCCCGTTGCCTATGAGAACGTCGTCGCCAGGTCGTCCTTGCTGGCCATCGCCGCCAGGTCGCCCTTGGTGGCCATCGTCGCCAGGTCGCCCTTGGTGGCCATCGTCGCCAGGTCGCCCTTGGTGGCCATCGTCGCCAGGTCGCCCTTGGTGGCGAGCGCGCGGCCGGCCTTCCACGCGATCCCGGCGACCGCGAGGATTACCGCCACGACCCCGGTTGCGAGCTGCAGCAGCGTGATCGGTTGGGTGGACGGCGTGGCCTGGGCCATGAGGTGCAGCTCGAACATCGTCAGGTCTCGCGGTCGCATGGCGCACAGCGCAGGGTCGCGTGCACCGTCATGATCGGATCGTAGCACGCGGGGCCAGGACACACTCACCCGACTGCGCCGCCATTACAGCACTCAGCCACGCTGTGAGCAGTGTCCCGACGAACAGCGCTGCATCGAGCCATGCCAAGCAGTCGATACGCTTCTTGAGAACCGGGAAGGTCTCGATCGAGGGCCTCTATGTCAGCGAGCGCCGAGTCGTGCAGTTTCTGCGTACCAAGGAGTATGAATTGGTCGGCAGGTTACAGCGGCGGGTCGGAAGCCTGACACCGGCCGTCGTACGCTTCGTCGTCCAGGCGCCAAGTCTCTGACCAAAGGCGCGACCCCGCGCCCTTGATCTCCTTGACGATGAGGCGCACGATTCGTTCCTGCTCCGCGATGTCGAGCGTCCCGGCTGCCGCGCGCAGGCGCGTGAGAAAAATGCCGACAGAGTCTTGCGCGGGGACCCGCGGTCCTGGAAGGAAGGGCGCGCGGCGGGCGCGGCTCCACCTCTGGGCGGAAGCCGCGCCCCCGAGAGCTACCAGCTCAACTGCGTGGACAGGCGCAGCATCCGGCCGAGCACGTAGCGGCTCGGCTGCGCCCAGACGCCGGACGTGTAGTTGGTCGACGCCTCCGCGTACCAGACGTCGGTGTTGGTCACGTTGTAGATCTCGAGCTGCGGGCGGAACTCGACGCCGCCGGCGTTGAAGATCCGCTGGAAGCTGAAGTTCAGCATGTTGGTCCGGGGCAACTGGTGGAAGGTGCCGGCCGGCGCGACCGGCACCGTGATCGACGACTGCACCATGTCCGGGATGACCGGCATCCCGGGCATGCAGGGCGCGCCGTTGATGGTTGCGCCCTGGCACGTCGGGGCGCGGCCGTGCGATCCGCCGTCGGCGGCGTACACCGTATTGCGGGTGATGACCCAGTTGACCGGCAGCAGCTCGTCCACGCGCTGGATGTCCCCCGTCAACCGGCCCGTCACGCTGTTCAGCACCAGGCTGAACTGCGCCCCGCCGGGCAGCGGGAAGTAGCCGCCGAGCTTGAAGTCGTTCTTGAAGTCGACCCCGTCGTAGGCGATCGCCGCGCCGCCCGGCAGGCCGACGTTGTAGCGGTTCATGTCGGTGCGGTCGCAGAAGCGGTCTCCGTTCGGGTCGCCCCGGTTGTCGCACTCGCTCGTGATCTTGCGCTGCGTCGTCAGGCTGGAGATGAGCTGTCCTCCGCCCGGCAACCGCGCGTTCAGCGCGACCTCGATCCCGTTGTAGACCCCGGTGTGGCCGATGGGGTTGGTGACCAGGTTGTCCACCTGCCCCGCGAGGTCCGCGCTGGCGAGGTCGTACACGTTGAAGACCTCGCCGTTGAGCGGGTTGACCACCTCGACCGCCCGGAAGGAGCCCGGCGCCTCCCAGTTCTGGTTGTAGATGAACATCCCCTCGTAGCCGGTGTCGGTGAACAGGATGTCGTGGAACGACCGGCGGTACCAGCCGACGCTCAGCGAGACGTTGCGCGTGAGCTCCCGCTCCACGCTGACCGACGTCTCGACGTTCCACTCCCGGACCAGGTCGGGGTCGATGTCGTCGAGCCGGCGCGTGCCGAAGTTCGCGGGCAGCCGGTTGAAGTCGAGCTCGTGGTCCTGGACGATGCTGTCCCCGTTCGGGTCGCTCCAGGGCAGGGCAAACGTGGTGAGGGCCATCGGATTGACCCGGTTGGGCAGCGCCGTGGTGGTGGGAGTCAGGTACTTGCCGGTGCTGAACTTCAGCGCGGTCCGCGCGTCCCCGAACACGTCCCAGGCGACGCCGATGCGCGGCGACCACTCCGGACCCCAACAGGGCACGCAGGTCACCTCGGCGAAGTCGCGCCCCTTGGCGAAGCGGCCGTCCGGGACGCGCTGCGGCGGCACCGACCCGTTGAGCCAGTCGGCGCGCAGGCCGCCGGTAATCGTGACGCGGTCGATGGTCCAGGCGTCCTGAACGAACCAGCCGGTCTCCTTCACCGAGTTCAACCGGATGAACGGGTAGTTGCCCGCCAGCACCTCGTAGGCGCGCCCGTCGCGGATGTTGATCCGGCTGATGTCGCCGTTGTTGAAGCGGTGCTGCTCGGCCGTGCCCCAGGCGTAGGAGAAGCCGGTCTTGAAGTTGTGCGACCCGGTCACGTAGGACACGTTGGTCATTATCCGCTCGCCGGGGAGGTTCCACGAGAAGTCCTCCACCGAATCGAACTGGATGTTCCGATCGAGGTCGCGCTTGTGCACGAACTGCAGCCAGTTGTCGGACCAGCGCGGAAACACGGTGTTCGGCTGCGGGTCGCTGCAGCAGTCGGCGACGCCGGAGCTGCCGTAGCCCGCCTCGAACAGCAGCCGGCTGCTGATCGTCGACGTCCACTTGGCCTGACCCTGCCAGTAGGGCGCGTGGTGCCACCCCTGCCCCTTGTTCTGGTAGTTGCGGGCGGTCTCCGGGTCGGGACCGCGCTGGTCGTCGAGCAGGTACGCGGACTGGATGTACGCCGATTCGGGCGAGGCGCGCCACGTGCCGCGGTAGCGCGCCTCGTGCGGCAGGTCGATGAACGGCCCGCGCCGCTTGTTCAGCCGGTCGAGGGTGGCGCTGAACTTATTGTTCGGGTTCGCCTGCCAGGTGAGCCGGGTGACGCTGGAGATGATGTCCTCTTCGTTGAAGAACTGGCTCCGGTCGTCGAACAGCCAGCCCGGCTCGGGCGTCCACGCGCCCCAGTAGCGGACCGACTCGTGGAACCACAGCTTGTCCACAAGGATCGGCCCCCCGATGGACCCGGAGTAGTCGAACAGCTTGTTGAACTCCGCGGCCTCGGTCGTGCCCGCCTGCTGCAGCCGATCGGAGTAGTTGTTGGATATCCAGCCCCCGGCGGTGTGGCCGAGGTAGCCCTGGCCGCTGAACGTGTTGCCGCCCTCCTTGGGGATGATGTTCATCACGACGCCGCCGGCCTGCATCTCGGCGTTGCCGCCGCCGCCGCCCGCCTGCACCGCCATCTCCTGGGTCGCCAGATCCTGGTTGTACATGACCGGGACGCCCTCGAGGGCCAGCAGGTCGAGGGCCATGCCTTCCTGCATGACGGTGGTGTGCTTGGCGTTGGCGCCGCGCGCCTCGAGCTGCAGGTCGTTGACGTAGCGCGACCCGCCGACGTCGACCCCCGCCATCGACACGCCCGGCACCATCATCGCCTGGGTCCAGGGGCTGCCGGTGTTGATGACGTTGTCGAGCACCTCGCGGGAGAGCACCTGGACGCGGGCCGCCTGCTGCACGTCGACGACCGGCGCCGCGCCGGAGACGGTCACCGTCTCCTCGAGGGCGCCGACCGACAACTGCACGTCGAGCTCGGCCGTGAACTCCGACGGCAGGTCGAAGTTCTCCTGCACGACGGTTCCGAAGCCGGCGAGCGAGAAGGTCAGGCTGTAGATGCCGGGACGCAGGTTGACGATGCTGTACCGCCCCTGGCCGTCGGTGACTGCGACGCGGCTGCCCTCGATGAGCTCCGGACTGGACGCTTCCACCGTGACACCCGGAAGGATGCCGCCGGTGTTGTCGGTGACCTGGCCGCCGATCGCGCTCTGGGCCGCGGCCGACGCCGGCCACAGCGCCAGGCCCGCGAAGAGCAGCCAGACGTACTGGGTCTTACGGACGCACTGCACGATTCCACCTCCGTTCCGAGAGTGTTGCGACCGAACGCGGCGTTCCGGAGAGACGGGAGGCGAGGCAGGAAACGACCGTACGCGGCAGGGAGCGAGGCGCGAGCGCCGGCACCGACCGGTGTTGTAGAGGTTCGCCCCAGCATCGCTTCCGCTCTCCGGGTGAACGCCAACTACCGACGACGCGAGCTCGACGGCGAACGACCCGCGCCGCGGCCACCGGACAGGGGCCGCGGCCCGGTCGATGCCTCACTATACTCCTCGCGCTCGACGACGCAAGCACTCCGCGAGTTGCGTGCGCCGATCATCGACGCCATCGAGCCCGCCGACTGATTGCGGCGGCTCGATTACCTTCCGTCCGCGCGCAATGCCTGTGGCCTCGCGGAAACGCCGGGGCCGATGTTCGAGGTCGTCGAGCGCGTTCAGGCTGCCGGCGGCGCGGTCTGTCGGCTCGCGGAAACGGCGGCGCCGATGTTCGATGTTTCATCGGGAGGATCAGCGTCGGCCTTCCGTCCTGCGCAGGGCCACCGCCAGCCGGGCCTTGACGTCCATGCTCCGCGGGGGCATGCTCGGCACGAACGGCCGCCGCCATTCGTCGCCGCCGAGCGCCGGCCGCACCGCTTATACCGGAGGACCTCCATGAGCAAGCGTTTCGCAGGAGCGTCGGTCGCCGCCATGCTCGCCGCCGCGGCGTTGATCTCCCTCTCGGCATCCGGCCTCGCCGCGAGCGGGGTGCAGGCCGCCGAGGCCGACATCGGCGGCGTGGTCACGAGCGCCAACGGCCCCGAGGAAGGGGTCTGGGTCATCGCCGAGACCACTTCCCTGCCGACGAAGTTCGTCAAGAGCGTGGTGACCGGCGACGGCGGCCGGTACCTGATTCCGGACCTGCCGGACGCCACCTACGACGTGTGGGTGCGCGGCTACGGGCTGGTGGACTCGGAGCCGGTGACCGCGATGCCGGGCGACACGGTGGATCTGGAGGCGACCGTCGCCCCGACGCCGGCCGACGCGGCGAAGGTCTACCCGGCCAACTACTGGTACTCGCTGATCCGGCCGCCGGCAACGGCCGAGTTCCCCGGCACCGGCGAGGACGGCAACGGCATCGCCGCCACCTTGCAGAATCAGGACCAGTGGGTCGACGTCCAGAAGCAGGGCTGCATGCTGTGCCACCAGCTCGGCAGCCGGATCATCCGCGAGATCGACAACATCGACCAGTTCGACTCCAGCCTCGAGGCCTGGGACCACCGCGTCCGCATGGGCCAGCGCGGCGGGCAGATGACCAACGTCATGAACCGCTTCGGGCGCGAGCGCGGCCTGCAGATGTTCGCCGACTGGAGCGACCGGATCGCCGCCGGCGCGGTGCCCGAGGCGCCGCCGCGGCCGCAGGGCGTCGAGCGCAACGTCGTGGTCTCGATGTGGGAGTGGGGCACCGACATCGACTACATCCACGACGAGATCACCACCGACAAGCGCGATCCGACCGTCAACGCCGACGGTCCGGTCTACGGCGTGAACATCTCCAACGACGCGCTGACGATCCTCGACCCGGTGACCCACACGGCGTCCAGCCTGGACGTGCCGCTGCGCGTCGATCCGGACACGGTGCCGGGGATGATCGCCATGTCCATGCCGGCGCCCTCGCGGTTCTTCGGGGACGAGCTGATCTGGAACGACCCCGCCAACCCGCACAACCCGATGATGGACCAGAAGGGTCGGGTCTGGATGACCTCCGCCATCCGCAACCGCGCCAACCCGGACTACTGCCGGGAGGGCTCCGACCATCCCTACGCGCAGTACTTCCCGCTGGCGAACGGCTTCCGGTCGGCGGTGTTCTACGAGCCGGACCAGGAACAGTTCGTGCTGGTCGACACCTGTTTCGGGACCCACCACCTGCAGTTCGCCGAGGACGAGAACGACACGCTCTACTTCAGCGGCGGCGGGCAGGTCATCGGCTGGATCGACACCAAGCTCTACGACGAGACCGCCAACGAGCAGATGTCGCAGGGCTGGTGCCCCACCGTGCTCGACACCAACGGCGACGGCGTGATCACGAAGCCGTGGAACGAGCCGGCGCTGCGCGGCCGGGAGGTGGAGCACGACTCGGCGCTCGACACGCGCGTGTCCATCGGCAGCTACGGCGTCATCGCCGATCCGACCGACGAGAAGGCGGTCTGGATCAGCTCGACCCGCTTCCCGGGCAAGCTCGCCCGGCTGCACGTCGGCGACAACCCGCCGGAGAGCTGCGTGACGGAGATGTACGAGGTGCCGTCCGTGCTCGACCCGAACGTGCCGCCGGAGCAGCGCGGGTTCGGCTCGCGCGGGATCGACATCGACCGGGACGGCGTGGTCTGGACCGCCCTGTCCGGATCGAGCCACATGGCCAGCTTCGACCGCACGAAGTGCGCCGTGCTCAACGGCCCGACCACCGCCGAGGGGCGGCACTGCGTGGAGGGCTGGACCCTCTACCCCACTCCCGGGCCGACCATTCCCGGCACGGATCCGCCTGTGCGGGCCGACTACCACTACTACAACTGGGTCGACCAGTGGGACACGCTCGGACTGGGCAGGGACGTGCCGATCGCGGCCGGCTCGAACTCGGATTCGCTGCTGGCGCTCGACCCGGACAGCGGCGAATGGGTCGTGCTGCGGGTGCCCTATCCGCAGGGCTTCTTCACGCGCGGGCTCGACGGGCGCATCGACGACCCGGACGCCGGCTGGAAGGGACGCGGCGTCTGGGCCACCTACGGCGCGGCGGTCACCTGGCACATCGAGGGCGGCCTGGGCGTGAAGCCGGGGATGCTGAAATTCCAGGTGCGGCCGCACCCGCTGGCCAACTAGCAGCCCGTGGTGAAACCGCGCGTCGCACCGAGAGCGGCGGGCGCCCCGACACCGGTACACGGCGTGAGGAGGGCGCATATTGGGCATATGTAACCGACGAACAACGCCGTCAGGCGGGATGCATCGCCGCTCGAATGCAGCGGGGACTTTGCCACGGGCGGCGAGGCGTCTGCGCGCTCGCTGACATGCCGGGGCAGACGACGCTGCACTGACGCAGCGCGGCCCGACGGCCCGCTTTCGAGCCCGGCCCCGTGGGCAGTGTCCCACCGCGACACTTGCCCACGGGGCTCCGCCGGCGACCTGCCCTGGTGCTTCCCGCGAGAGGGCCTGCCGCCTCCTGACGGTTCCGGTCCGCCGCCTCCCGACGGCTCCGGTCTGCCGCCTCCCGACGGCTCCGGTCTGCCGCCTCCCGTACTCATCCTTACCAAGCCGAATACAGGGCGGGCGGTCTTGGCCCCAATACAGCACGCTCAACAGAAAGCATTGTGTTTTGTTGCATCTAGTGATAAAAATACATGCTCTTTCATCACGGGTGGGGCTCGTGCCGGATATGCTCCCACGTCGCGAGATCGGCTACCTGGAGACCTGGGCGGCACGCCGGCCGCACAAGCCGATCGTCATTCGCGGGGCGCGGCAGGTCGGCAAGTCCACTCTGGTGCGCGAGTTCGCCCGCGCCGCGGGTCTGACCCCGGTGACGGTCGACTTCGAACGCAACCCCGAGTTGCGCGAAGCCTTCAGCGACCGGGACCCCGTACGCATCTGGCACTGCTCAGGCTGCTGACCGGGAAGACGGCGGCAGCGGGTACGGACCTGCTTTTTCTGGACGAGATTCAGGCCGCGCCCGAAGCGCTCGCGGCGCTGCGCTACTTCCACGAGGAGATGCCCGACCTGCACGTGCTCGCGGCGGGCTCGCTGCTCGAGTTCGCACTCGCGCAGACACGCTTCCCCATGCCGGTCGGCCGCGTGGAGTACATGCACCTCGGACCGCTGCACTTCGAGGACTTCGTGATCGCGATGGGCGAGGCGGATCTGGCGGACCATCTGCGTCGCCTCCCGCTGAGCCGCATCGAGGAGAGAACCTTCCCGCCGGCATTGCACCGCAAGTGTCTCGATCTGCTTCGCCGCTACTGGGTCGTGGGCGGACTCCCGGAAGCGGTTGCGGCGTTCGTCAGCGCCCCGGGCCGTGGAACCGACTTCGAAGCGGTCTCCCGCATACTGCAGAGCGTCGTTGCGACATACCGCGACGACTTCGGCAAGTACGGCCGGTCTCGCGACCGCATTCGCATGGTCTTCGACAGACTGCCGCACCTGGTGGCCCGCAAGTTCAAGTACGCGGAGGTCAGCCGAGACCATCGCCCTGCCGAGATCGCTGCTGCGCTCGATCACCTGTGCATGGCCCGCGTCGCCTGCAGGGTGTTCCGCACGGCTGCCAACGGGGTGCCGCTTGCGGCCGAGACCAACCAGCGGTTCTTCAAGTGTCTGCAGGTGGACGTTGGCCTGATGTGCGCCGCCCTGGGACTCGACCTGCTCGATCTGGAACGCCACACGGACCCGACGCTCGTCAACCGCGGCGCCGTCGCCGAGCAGTTCGTGGGCCAGCATCTGCTGTACGACGAGGCGCCGTACGTCACGCCGGCGCTGCACTACTGGGCTCGGGAGGCCAGAAACGCGGCAGCCGAGCTCGACTACGTCGTCGCCGTGGGAAGCCGCGTCGTACCGGTAGAAGTGAAAGCGGGCGCTACCGGATCTCTCCGATCGCTCCAGCAGTTCGTTCGTGAGAAGTCCTGCGGCCTCGCCCTCCGTTTCAACGCCGATCCGCCGAGCCTGTTGCGGGAATCGCGGAAACTGCCGGATGGAACGACGGTGCGCTACGACCTGTTGTCGCTGCCCCTGTATCTCGTCGGGCAGGCGCGCAGGCTGATCGGCGAGGTCGCGGCCAACGAGCCTCGCAACGCGGTCCGCCGGTAGTTCTGCCACGCACGGTGGAAGCGTGCGCCACGGCGCGCTCCTCCGCCTGTCGACGGCTGAACGCGGCGTGCCGGCAGAAGAGACTTCCTGCTACCGTTCTCGATCCGTTCGGCGGCACGGGCGTCGACGACTGAACGTGGCATTCCGGCAGAAAACTCCGCTGGGATGCGCCACGCTGTGGCAGAATGGTGCAATGAAGCGGTCGGCCCTCGTCGGCGCCGCGTTGACCGCACTCGTGGCCCTCGCCGCCAACGCCGCGTTCGGCCAGTGGGGCTGGCGGACCCGCTATCCGCCCCGCATCCGGCCCCCCGAGCAACGGGACGCCGGCTTCTCGTTCTGCCGGCTCATGTACTCCAGCGAGTACACGGGCCGGGGCATGGGCCGCTGGTCCACCGACTACCC
Organism: Acidobacteriota bacterium; assembly: GCA_011523845.1. Lineage (GTDB taxonomy): Bacteria > Acidobacteriota > Vicinamibacteria > Vicinamibacterales > UBA8438 > WTFV01. The sequence goes on from WTFV01000140.1 coordinate 13,110, forward strand.
CTTCGCCGACATCAACTTCATGATCCGGCTGTCGGAGCTGTCGACGACCGACGTGAACTTCGACGCCGACGACGAGCCGATCCACTGGGTGGTGCCGGTCACCAACGACACCATCTTCGGGTGTCCCTTCATCATCGCCTCGGCCGTCGGCTCGATGGTGCTCTCCGCCGAGGACGCCGACCGGTTGCGGGAGTACCTGCTGAAGGGCGGCTTCCTGTGGGTCGACGACTTCTGGGGAAGCTGGGAATGGGCGCAGTGGGTGAGCCAGATCCACAAGGTGCTGCCGGCGGGACAGTACCCGATCGTCGACCTGCCGCTCGACCACGCGCTGTTCAGCACGCTGTTCCAGATCTGGGAGGTGCCGCAGATTGCCAACATCGGCTTCTGGCGGCGCTCCGGGGGACGCACGTCCGAGCGCGGCCGCGACAGCGCCGAACCGCACTTCCGGGTGATCTTCGACGAGCGCGGGCGCATCATGGTCGCGATGACGCACAACACGGACATCCAGGACGCCTGGGAGCGCGAGGCGGACGACCCGCGCTTCTTCGAACACTTCGCGCCGGACGGCTACTCGCTGGGCGTCAACGTACTGCTCTACGCGATGAGCCACTGAGCCGCCGCGGCGGCGGCGGCGCGACCCGCTACACGGTCGCGCCGGAGGCGACCCGCGGCGGCGCAACGACCGGCAGCCGGCGGCGCAGCGACCCGCAACGGCGGCGCGCCGACCGGCACCACCGGCTGCCTCCCTGCCCAGGGCACTACTTCCCGACGTGGCGCTACTTCCCGGCGTGCCGCTTCGAGACGAGGTTGAAGAACGAGAAGAGGTGCTCGACCACCTTCGGATTTCTCGAGATGAACAGCGAGTGGTCGCCGCCCGGGATCTCGACGTAGAGGTGCCGCATGCCCAGTTCGCTCATTCTCGCCACCGATTCGCGCACGCCCGCGGTGGGGACGACACGGTCGTCGGAACCCTGGAGCACGAGGAACGGGATGTGGCGGATGGCCGCAGCATCGACGTAGCCGGCGTTCATGCTGCCGCCGGCCACCGCGGCCAGTCCGGCCCAGATGTCCGGGTAGCGGCTGGCGAGGTAGTACGTGCCGGCGCCGCCCATGGAATGGCCCCACAGGTAGATCCGGTTCGCGTCGATGTTGAGCTCTTCGGTGACCAGCCGGAAGACGTTCATCACGTCCTGCTCGGCGCGGCGGTCCTGTTCCGTGTCTCCGCGGTAGCCGTATCCGCCCCGCCGCGTGTAGCCCAGCGGCGTCACCACGACGTAGCCGTGGTGCTCCGCCAGGTCGAGAAAGCCCGCGTAGTTCATCAGCCAGTCGTACTGGCGCCCGGCCCCGTGCAACGAGACCATCAGCGGCGCGGGAATCGCCGGGTCGTAGCTCGAGGGCACGAAGAGCGCGTACGGGATGGTCTCGCCGGTCTCCTCCATCACGTACGAACGATGCTGGACGCGCGGGTCGTTGACGGCGTACTCGTCGTCCCGTGCCTCGCGCTGCGCCAGCAGATCCGCTGCGGCCCCGGCCGCGAGCAAGAGCGCGACCGCGAGCGTCGGGACGAGACCGGCCGGGTGACGGACTGCCTGCATCGTTTCCTCCTTCGCATTCCTGCGGCCCGACCTGAACGGGCGTCCGGTCGTTCCGCAATCCACCGATCCGGATTCTCAGCGTCCCCGCCGGGTGCTCGCGGCGGGAACGACCCGTGGACATCATATGGCGGCAGAGGACGTGCTCGAAGCCCGGCGCGCCGTGCCGCCCCTGGTAAACGCGCAGTCGCCGCTCGGAGTCGTCTGCATTGGGACCTTTTTCGCCAGGTGTCTGCGCCGTAGAACGGCGTAGACTCGTGATCAGGCCCGGTTGTGCGGCAGGCGGAGCCGCAGGCGACGATTGTCGGGCTAGTATTCCCGAGTGAGGTGCACCATGAGAAAAGAGATGTCGGCGTTGCTCGCGGCGGTCATCGCGTTCGGAGCATTCGGTGCCTTGGGTCCGACCCCGGCCGCGGCCGAGGATATCGAGATCACCGAGTGGGTCGTGCCCTGGGAGAACACCCGGCCGCGCGACCCCTACGTGGACGGCCAGGGGCGGGTCTGGTTCGTCGGCCAGCGGGGCGACTACCTCGCCTATCTCGACCCGGCGACGGGCGACTTCCGCCGCTACGAGCTCGACCCCGGCACCGGCCCGCACAACCTGATCGTCGACGACGACGGGTTCGTGTGGTACGCGGGCAACCGGGCGATGCACATCGGCCGGCTCGATCCCGAGACCGGCGAGATCGAGAAGATCATGATGCCGACGCCCGAGGCGCGCGATCCGCATACGCTCACCTTCGACCACAACGGCGACATCTGGTTCTCGGTGCAGGGCGGCAGCTTCGTCGGCAAGCTCGGCACGCGGACACGCACCGTGGAGCTGATCCCGATCGAGGGCCGCGGCCGGCGCCCCTACGGCATCGTCGTCGACGCGAACAACCGCGCCTGGTTCTGCCAGTTCGGCACGAACAAGCTCGCCACCGTCGATCCGGAGACGATGGAACTCGAGGAGTTCGACCTGCCGCGCGCCGAGGCCCGGCCGCGCCGGCTGGCCCTGACGTCGGAGGGACACCTCTGGTACGTCGACTACGCGGGCGGCAACCTCGGGCGCTTCGATCCGGCGACCGGCGAGGTCCAGGAATGGGCCGTCCCGGGCGGCGCCTCGGCGCGGCCGTACGGCATGTCGGTCGACGACGAGGACCGGCTGTACTTCGTGGAATCGGGGACCATGCCGAACCGGTTCATCGGCTTCGACCCGGCGACCGAGGAGTTCTTCGCATCGACCGCGATCGCGAGCGGGGGCGGGACCGTACGCCACATGTACTATCACGCGCCGGCGCGCGAGATCTGGTTCGGGACCGACACGAACAACATCGGCCGCGCGCGCGTGCCGTAGCCTGGCAATCGTCCCTCGCGGCTGCGATTGCCGCGCTGCCAACACGCTCCGGGAGTCGGTGCCGTGCTACGGTACCGACTCCCTCTGCCCTTCCGCAAGGCCATCGAGCGCAGGTCACCGTCCGCAGTCTCAGCGCCCCCGAGCTCCTGCACCCTCGTCGTGTCTCAGCAGTGGGGGTTGGCGACGCGGCGCAGGTCCTCCGACAGGACGCGAACCGGGATCTCCGGCAGGTCGCTATCGATGCCGTTGAGCTCGATGAGATCGGCGACCGCGGCCACGACCTTCTCGGTCAGCGCCTCATGCGTCTCTGCCTCCACCGCCAGCCCATCGATATCGGTGCTTGTCGCTACCCACACGCTCGCATCGCCGTCCCAGGTCGCCCGTACGAAGATGGATGCCGTCCTCATCCTGCCCTCTCTTCCATCCCGGCTCATTCGGCTCCCAGCATACCAAGCCGGTTCTGCACCACCTGCGCGACGCATACGGGCGTCGCCGACCGATGGTCGTGGTCGACGCGAGCAGCCTGCTGGCAGCCATCTTCTCGAATCCGCAGCGCTCACCGTCTTCGCCGATCCGCTGGCGCGGATCTTCGACGATCCCGACCACTCGATCGACGAGTCACGGGAGCTCATTGTCGGACACTCTACCCGGCAGCGGTTGTTGATCGTCAGCTTCACGCAGCGCGGTCGCGCGGTTCGGATCGTCAGCGCCCGCCGCGCCACGAGACGAGAACGACATGGCTACGAACAAGGCACCGTCGTCCACTGACACCTCCGACGACCTGCGGGCGGAGTACGACCTGGACTACACCCGGAGTCGACCCAACCGGTTCGCAGCCGAGACGCGCGGTAATGTGGTCGCCGTCGCCCTGGAACCGGACGTTGCCGCCGTCTTCAACACGTCGGAATCCGTAAACCGCGCTCTCCGGTCGATGATTTCGGAGCGGCCAGCCGGCGACCCCGCGCCGGACAGGCCGACCGGTAAACCGGGCGCTGACCACGGGCGCTCGGGCCATCGGGCACGGGCATCAACCGCCGCGCGCCCGGTAGACTCTGGGGGACGACCTCGCCCGAGCGCTCGCCATCGGTCACCCGCATCCGACCAGCACCGGCTGCAGAGGAGCATGCCCTGCCGCGAGCGGGTCTGCCGACTTCGGCGCCGACCCCTCAAGGGACAATGTAGCGGACCGGCCCGCCTCGACGCGGCGAGCGGGTCTGCCGACCTCGGCGCCGGCTCCGGCCCGCGCCAGCCTCGGCGAGCGCGCGACTGAACGCGTCGAGGAGTCGTGTGTAGCGATAGGATGGAAGACGCGTGGCCCAGTACGACGCGATCGCCGAGGCGTATCAGGACTCGAAGCAGCTCCCGTTTCGGAAGGCCATCGAGCGCTACACGCTGTTCGAGGCGCTGGGAGACGTTCGCGGGCTGAAGGTGCTGGATATGGCCTGCGGCGCGGGCTTCTACACCCGCCTGCTGAAGAGAGCCGGCGCCGCCGCCGTCACCGGGATCGATGTCTCGGCGGAGATGATCCGCCTGGCCGAGCGGGAAGAAGCGCGAAACCCGCTCGGCTGCTCCTACGTGTGCCGGGACGTGGCCGACCTCGAGCCGGAACCGGGCACGGCGGATCTCGTCGTGGCCATGTACCTGCTGCACTACGCCGGCACGCGGGACAAGCTGCTGCGCTTTCTGCGGGTCTGCCGCGATGCGCTGGAGCCCGGCGGCCGGCTCGTCGGCTTCAACGACAACGTCATGCGGCCGCCGCGGGGAACCGTATCGTGGCGCAAGTACGGCCTCGAGAAGACCGGTCCCCTGTCGGCCCCGAACGAAGGAGATCCCATCCACTACCGGTTCACCAACCCCGACGGCGGGCAGTTCGAGTTCCACAATTTCTTCCTGAAGCCGGAAACCTACGACGACGCCTTCCGGGAAGCCGGATTCCGCGGCTTCCGCTGGCTCGGCGTCTCGCTGGAGCCCGGCGAGCGGAACAACCCCTTCTGGGACGACTTCCTCGACAACCCTCCCGTGATTGCGTACGCGGCGACGAAGTGAGAGGCCGGCCGGCTCGCGCACGAGCCTGTCGTAGACTTGACCATGCGACCTGCCCGGAAGGGGTGCGGTCGGCAAGGATCCGTACCCTCGGAGGATCGAGAAGATGAGCCGTTTTCGCTTCGGGCCGGGCTTCCTGGTCGCCGCCGCCTTCATCGGCCCCGGAACCCTGGTCACCGCGAGCCGCGCGGGCGCGGGATACGGAATGGCCCTGCTCTGGGCGGTCCTGTTCTCGGTGGTCACCACCGCCATCCTGCAGGACATGGCGGCCCGCGTGGGCCTCGCCGGACGGCGCGGACTCGCCGAGGCCATACGCGACAGCCTGGCGAACCCGCTGGTCCGCACAGGCGCGCTGGGACTCATCGCGCTGAGCATCCTGATCGGCAACGCGGCCTTTCAGACCGGCAACCTGCTCGGCGCGTCGCTGGGGCTGAACCTGCTCACCGGACTTCCCCAGTGGCTGCTGGTGGCGATTGTCGGCGGGCTCGCCGGCTCCCTGCTGATGACCGGCACCTACAAGATCATCCAGAACGCGCTGGTCGCCCTCGTCGGGCTGATGAGCGTGGTCTTCTTTCTCGTCGCCGTCCTCACCGCGCCCGCACCGGGCGACCTTCTTTCCGGCTTTTTCGTTCCGCGGGTCCCGCCGGGAGCACTGCTCACCGTGCTGGCGCTCATCGGCACCACCGTCATCCCCTACAACCTGTTCCTGCATGCCAGCGCGGTCCTCGAACGGTGGCCGGACGCGGACAGCAACGAACGGAACATTCGCGAATGCCGGCACGACACGCTGTTCTCGGTGGCGCTCGGGGGCCTGATCACGGCGGCGGTAGTGATTGCCGCCTCACCGTTGCTCGGGCAGGGCGCGGACGCCGCCGACGCGGCGACTGTGGCGGCGCGCCTCGAGCCGCTGCTCGGGCGCGCGGCGCCGGTGTTCTTCGGGATCGGACTCTTCTCCGCCGGCGTGACCTCGGCGATCACTGCACCGCTGGCCGCCGCCTATGCCGCCGGCGGCGCGCTGGGCTGGGGCTCGGACCTCAAGAGCCCCCGCTTCCGCCTGCTCTGGGGCTTCGTGCTGCTGACCGGCATGTTCTGCGGGATCTTCCTGGGCGCATCGCCGTACCAGATCATCCTGCTGGCGCAGGCCGGCAACGCCATCCTGCTGCCGCTGACGCCGATTCTTCTGCTCATCGTGGCAAACCGCAGCGGCATCATGGGCAAGTACCGCAATTCGCATCTCGCCAACGCCCTCGGCGTGGCCGTGGTGCTCGTGATCTTCGGACTCGCGACCGTCCAGATGGCCCGGATACTCGGCCTCGCGGGATAGCTTTCGTCTCTCCGAATGGATACACACAGGTGGCGCATGCGCAGCAGGCCGCAAGCAAACCAACGCGAATTCCCCGCGGCGGGTGACGCCTCGTCCGCCTCGGCGGAGCCCGGAGGCGGGATCTCCGCATCCGGCGCCTGCCGCACCGCCATCGTTGCCGGCGCCCTGACGCTGGCGCTGCCGGCCGCCGCTCCCCTGCCGGAGGCGGCCTATCTGGACGGCCCGCCCCCGGCCCACACCGGCGGGTTCGGGAACGACACGTGCCACAACTGCCATTTCGAGAACGACCTCGACGCCTCCGGCGGATCGCTCGCGATCGGCGGCGTGCCGGACGCGTTCGACCCGTCGGTGAGCTACCGCATCACGGTGTCCCTGGAGCGACCGGGAATGGGTAGCGCCGGCTTCCAGTTGGCGGCGCGCGTGCGCGAAGGGGACGGCGCCGGCGACCCGGCCGGCGCGCTGCAGGCGCTCGACGGCGACGAACGCGTGCAGGTAGTCGCCGGGGCCGACGGCGTGAGCTACGCGCAGCACACCGCGGCGGGAACCGCGCTCACCGGCCCGCAATCGACTTCCTGGACCTTCGAATGGCGGCCGCCTGCCGACGGGACGGCAGCGGTCGCCTTCCACGCGGCAGCCAACGCCGCGAACGACGACGCCTCCGAGTTCGGCGACTTCATCTACACGGCGTCTGCGATGACGCATCCCGCCGGCCGCTGACGTGCCGGCCGACTGCTATCATTATTGGTTCATCGCCCCGGCCGGGGCACCGGGGAAAGGACCGCCGAGCATGCACGCCGCCAAGGTATCGACCGCCAATCGACTGCGAAGCCGCCTGCGCACACCGACCGCGCTCGCCACGGCGCGGACCCTGACGCTGCTGGCCACCGCGACCGCCGCCGGAGGGTTCTACGTGGCCGGCGGCTCGCCCGGCCGGAGCGCCGTGCAGGCCGACCTGCGGGTGGGGCGGCTGCCATGAAGCGGGTGGGGCGGCTGCCATGAAGAAGACGGTAGGATTCGTCGGCTGGCGCGGCATGGTCGGCTCGGTACTGCTGGACCGCATGCAGTCCGAGGGCGACTTCGGCGGCTGCGATCCGCTGTTCTTCTCGACCTCCCAGGTGGGTCTGCGGGGTCCCGAAATCGGCGGCGGAGAGCCGTTGCGGGACGCCAACGACGTGCGGGCCCTCGCGGAGACCGACATCGTCGTGACCTGCCAGGGCGGCGACTACACGAAGTCGGTGCATGGCGCGCTGCGGGACAGGGGCTGGGACGGCTACTGGATCGACGCGGCGTCCGCCCTGCGCATGAACGACACGAGCGTCGTCATCCTCGACCCGGTGAACCGCGGCGTCATCGACGCGGCGCTCGACGCCGGCACGAAGGACTTCATCGGCGGCAACTGCACGGTCAGCCTCATGTTGATGGGCCTGCAGGGGCTGTTCGACCGCGGCTGGGTCGAGTGGATGACCTGCATGACCTATCAGTCCGCGTCCGGCGCCGGCGCGCGGCACATGATCGAGCTGGTCCGCCAGATGGGCGACCTGGCGAGCTGTCAGGCGCCGGGCCAGACGGCCCTGGAGCTCGACCGCCTCGTCACCGGGCGCATGACGAACGGCAACCTTCCCACCGGCCACTTCGGCGTGCCGCTGGCCGGCAGCCTGATCCCCTGGATCGCGGGGCCCATGGACAACGGCCAGACGCGGGAGGAGTGGAAGGCGGCGAACGAGGCCAACAAGATCCTGGGAAGCCGCCGGTTCATTCCCATCGACGGGCAATGCGTCCGGATCGGAGCGATGCGGTGCCACAGCCAGGCGCTGACCGTCAAGCTGACCTCGGACGTCCCGATCACGGACATCGAGGCCGCCATCGCCGGCGCCAACGACTGGGTCGAAGTGGTGCCGAACGAGCGCGAAGCGACCTACGAACGGCTCACCCCGGCCACCGTCTCCGGGCATCTGCACATACCGGTAGGGCGCATTCGCAAGACGACGTTCGGCGAGGAGTACCTCACCTGCTTCACCGTCGGCGATCAGCTCCTGTGGGGAGCCGCGGAGCCGCTGCGGCGGATGCTGCTGATCCTGCTGGGCAGACTCTGAACCGGATGGCCGGGGCGAACGCGCGCGCCGGCCCTGGTCGCCGGCGGGCAGGGGGCAGCCGCATCGACCCGTCCCACTGGTCGTGGATGGCCAGACCCTCGAGCCGCGGCTCGCTTGCCTCGAACAGCTCCTTGCACGGCTCCAGGAGGCTCTTGCCGAAGCACCGGGGCGGGCCGTCAGCGCGCGACGTACGGCGGCCCGATGAGCAGCGCCGGATCCGCGTCCGCCTTCGGCACCAGCTTCTGCGTGCGCCCGTGCTGGTTGTCGCCGCCGTACAGGTTGCCCTCGGAGTCGACCGAGATGGCGTGCACCTCGAGGAACCCGGTCGGGCCGTCGTTGGAGACGTTCCAGGTGTACAGCCGGTTGCCGTCGAAGTCGAGCTTCACCATCTTGAGCGGCCGCAGGTCGGAGACCCACAGGTGGTCCTCGTTGACGATGAGATCGAGCGGCAGGCCGAAGCCGGACCAGGTGGCGAGATGGTCGACCTCAGGGTGATACGCGCCGGAAGCCTCGCTGGAGATGCGGAACTTCTGCACGCGGCCGTTCGCCCGGTCGAGGGCGAAGATCAGCCCGTCGGGTCCCACGCCCAGGGCATGGATGCCGTTGAAGCGGCCGGGTTCCGTGCCGAACCCGCCGAACTCCGACTGGTAGCGGCCCTCCGCATCCAGGATCATGATGCGATGGTTGTCGAGCCCGTCCGCGACCAGCACGCGGCCGTCGGGCAGGAACGCCACGTCCTGCGGCCGGCCGAAGTGGGTCTCGTCGCTGCCGCGGACGTTCTTCTCGCCCAGCGTCATCAGCAGCTCGCTGCCGTCGTTCGAGAAGACGAAGATCTGGTGGCGGCTCTCGTTGATCACCCAGACGCGGCGTTCCGGATCGTAGGGGCTGATGCGGATGCGGTGGGGCCCCGGCCCGTCGGACTCGTCGCACAGGTGGTCCCACTGGTTCCAGACCTCGATCAGGTTGCCGTCGCCGTCGACCACCATCAGGCAGTTCTGCCAGGTGCGCAGCTCGGCGTCGCGCAGGGCGTTGATGCCGATCGAGCCGACCCAGCCGGCGAACGCCGGAGGAACCGGATCGGGCAGGCGCGTCTCGCCCCGCTGCGAGATGAGGATGCGGTCCGGCGATTCGGCGAACACGCCGGAGTTGCCGCCGAACGCGAAGCCTTCGCCGGCGAACGGCTTGTGCCAGCCTTCGACCACGTCGTAGGGACTTGGACCGGTTGGGCCCAGATCCTGGGCCGGGGTAGATCCAGCGAAGAATCCCGCCAGCACCAACCCGCCCACCGAAGTGAAGTACCGCATGATCTGGAACCTCCACGGCCCGGCGCGCCCGGGCCTCCTGTTGGTCTCGCGACCGCCGGTGCCCTGTCGCTCGCGTCAGCTCGCGACGCCCGCCGAGTATACACAGGCCGTTTCCTTCGCCGCGCTTCGACGCGCGCGGGCGCGCGGGCGCGCGGGGGTGG
>WTFV01000020.1 GCA_011523845.1 Acidobacteriota bacterium
AACCCCATCCCCGAACCCCCGTCCCCGAAACGCCTCCGGCGGGTCAAGTAGCTCTTCTCGTCATGCCTTTCCCGCGACAGCGACCCCTTGCGGCCGGCGACGGAAAAGAGCCACACCCAAACAGACTTCTTCCACGGGCTGATAGAGGGCCTCTATCCGGTCGTCCCGCGGACCGACCTCAACCCACCCACACCTCTTTCAGGAAAACCCAGATTCCGCTGACGAGGCCGGCAAGCCTTGATAACAACTCCGCGATCACCAAGCTCAGAAGCAAGCCAAGCGATACAGGAAGCCAAAACGACGGAAATAACAGCATCAGTGGCATAGAGAACACTACGCGCGCTTTACTGTCAGTCAAGAAGCCCGGAAAGAGCTTCCATGGCACGACCATGCAGTAGTATATGTGCAAAAAAACCAGTAGTACCATCCCTCCTACTGCCGCGAAGAGTCCCAACTGCCGTGGGGCAAGTAGAAGCAAAGAAAAGAACGCGACGCCGGCTGTTTGCAACAGACCTACGATGTAGAGGACATACTCAATCAAGGCACGTTTATCATGTGCGCACAGGATCCGCCGATATGCATAGTACAAGGAGAACACCATCGGAATGGCGAGGATTTCAATCAAGAACTTCCACCCGCCTGTCGTGCCAGCGTCGACTACTCTGCCCACGATGTCATCCCGACTCTCAGATCCAGATGGTCGGACAGCGAGAATGTAGAGAGCGACGAAGGTGGTTGCGTACAGGAAATAGTTCTGGGGTGTTGTGGGTCTTCTGCAATGACTGAACCGTGCAGAACTGTCAACTGCTCCCCCAATGGTGATTTGATGAAGTCCGAAGCCGTCCTCGTTTAACTTGCTGAAGAAGAGCCGGGGGCAACGTAGTAGCAAGGCGGTGGTCCAGACAAACCGAGGGACGGGCATGAGAATCGCGCGGAGTCGATCATAAATATACGCAAACAAGGAAGTGGAGACATCACCTAGTGGTAGTCCGCACGTGCCGCAGAAGTGCGGCGTGCCTTTCCCCCCACAGAAGCGGCAATTTACAATATGGTTCGCGCTTGGAGACGCTGTCGTCATCGGCTCGACCTCCAAACCAAGATTGCCAACACGTAGCGGTGAAAGCAACACTGTGCGTGTACTATATCACCAGAGTGACAGTCACGCAACCTTCGCGACAACGTCTGCCGTGCGACCGTCATGTGCGATTGTCCAGCACCGGTGGTCCTGCCGCTCCGATGGTCGGGTCCTTCGTCTGATTCGCTCGATGCTGAAGGCAGGGAGCCTGCCTGGACCCCGGTCCAGGCCCCTGTCCTTGAACCCTGTCCCGGGGCACTGGTCTTCGGCAAGTTGGAGCGTGACCGTGTGCTCGCCATCCTGCACAATCCGCGCTACGCGGAAGCGCGTACGCCTCTATTTGCTGCTCGGCAGAGCGGACCCGCGCATGGGATGAAACCTGGGATACGGTGTGAAGCTGGACGCTGGCACAGACGTCGGTTGCTGACTGCTGCCGAGAGCCCGTGCCACAGTTGGACCCGGAGTGCCCCGAGCAACCGTATTTCGAGACCGGATTTTCCGGTGAGCGCGCCCAGTAGATTTCGTATCTGCGGACTCCGCGCCAGCGTCCTTGCGATCTGGCGGTGATGGATTGGAAGTCTTGCATCCTTCGATGCGCCGGGTTGGATGTGCATTCGCGACACGCGACCAGCAAGCGCCCTGCGTGGCGGTCCTTTGACTCTGCCGACCTCTATCTCATCGTCTTCGCCATCGTTCGGCCTTGTCTGCTCCTCGGAGTCGGCACCTGGGAGGGGCTCGCGCTGTCTCGGCTGTCGTGGTCGGGCCGTTCATGTGGATGATGAGTGGAAACTGATGACACCTCTTGCCGCTGCTGGCCCTTGTGGCGTATGTCGTCTCCGTCTTGTTGGCGCTGGCGGCGGTTCGCCGTGCAGTGGCGGATTTCGCAGACGTGGCAACGTCAGCGCGGCAATCTCTCATCAAAGTAAGTCAACCGACTCGGGATTGAGGCGAGGATCGCTGCGCGATCTGCCTCTGCGAGACGCTCCGCTCTGCGGCGTGCAGCGAACCACGCAAGGCTGCTTTCCGCGACATCCTCGCCCCGCGGGTAGTCGCGGGCGTAGGTGGAGATGAATACTCCGTCGGCTTCCTGAGCCGCGACCCACGCCGGCGTGCCGGAATGCAGGTGGTCGAGCGTCACGTGCGCAGCTTCGTGGAAGAAGACCTCTTCAAGGTAGCCACCGCTGACGAGAACCTGGCCGCGCCCGGTGTGGATCGTGAAGGTCCCGCTGCCCCCTGCGAACCGCTCGTCTCCGGCGCTGATCTCTGCCGTTTCGGCCCCTGCCATCATGAACGTCGGCACGCGCCCGAGCGCGGGCGCGAAGCGGTCGACCTCGGCTCGCGCCGCAGCACGAGAGCCGAACTCGGGATTCACTTGGAACTCCATCGAGCCCCAGGCGTAGCGAACGTCGAAGAGGTAGGCGTTGATCCTGACGACGGTGTCGACCCGCGCGTCGTAGATGCCCCGCTCGCCGCGGCCCGCGTAGGCGACATCTCGAAGAGCCGTCGGGTCGCTGCTGTCGATCACGTCTGGCGAGATGTAGGCAGTGCCGTCGAAGGGCGGCACGCCAGTGTGCTCGAGGCTGAAGTCGAGGGTGCGGTCTCGGTCGAGCGTCACGCTTTGCGAAGCTGCACTGTGGTGCGGTCCCCAAGCCGTGACGGTGACCTCGCCCGAGAGCCCACGCAGCTCGTAGATGCCGTCGGCGTTGGTCTGCGCCGCAGTGCCCCGCGCGGCACGCACGCTCGCCCCGGCGATGGGGATGGCCGACAGGCGGCTGTCGACGACTGTGCCGCTAAGCGTGAAGCCCTGCTCCGCAGGAACAGGTGTCGGGCTGCTGGGTGGGTCGCTGGCGCAAGCACCCTCGAAGAGGAGGCAACAGAAGCCAAGAAGCACGTTGATGTTTCGCATTTTTGAGGTGGCCCCGATCCCGTGGACGGGTTGACGCTTGCGGGCTCACTGTCGGTTCAGTCCCTCGCCGCCGAGTCCGTAGCCCGGCCGCCCCTTGGATCAGGTGGTGCATCCGGTCGTCCATCAGCGGGACGCGCCGCTCGAACAGGTTGTTGTTACGGTACCCCCGCGTGGAACCGAGAGCGGCGAGGCGCCCGCGTGGCAAGGCGCGACGAGGGAGCATAGTGGGCATATGCGACCGAGGAGCAACGCAGTCCACGCGGGATGCATCACCGCTCGAATGCAGCGGGGCTTTCGCTGCGGGCTGCTAATCCCGCCGGCGGAACGGGAGCCGCAGCAGCCGTTCGACGTCATCCAGCACGAGGTAGGCGGCCGGCACCATCACCAACGTGATGAACGTGGCGAACAACACCCCGAACGCCAGCGAGACGGCCATCGGCTTCAGCCAATCGGCTTGCGCGCCCTGTTCCAGCAGCAGGGGCGCCAGGCCCGCGAACGTGGTGATCGAGGTCAGCAGAATGGGTCGGAACCGTGCCGCGCCCGCTTCCTGCACGGCCGCCAGCAGGCTGCCGCCCTGCCGGCGCCTGCGGTTGATGAAGTCGACCATCACGAGACTGTCGTTGACGACGACGCCCGACAGGGCCACGATGCCCATGATCGACAGCATCGTCACGTTCTCGTCCATCACGATGTGGCCGCCTACGGCGCCGACGAATCCGAATGGAATCGCGCCCATGATGATCAGCGGCTGAACGTACGACTCGAGGGGAATCGCCAGCAGCGCGAAAATCACGAACAGCGCGAGCGGAAACCCCACCTGCAGGCTGCCGATCACGGCCTCCTGGTCCGCCTGTGACCCTTCGAAGGAATAGCGTACGCCGGCATGGTCCCGCACCACGGCGGGCATGACGTCGGCCGCGAGCGCGGCGAGGACGGCACCGGCGGAAGTGACGCTCTCATCGAGTGTCGCCGTCACGTGTATCGCGCGGCGGCGGTTCACGCGCGTGATCGACGACGCGCCCCGGCCGGTCTCGACCGACGCCACGTAGCTGAACGGGACCTCGCCGCCGTCCGGGGTCCGGATGCGCATGCTCTCGAGATGGCCGAGCGACCGGCGCTGTTCGGCCGGATAGCGAACCATGACGCGGATGTCGTCGGCGCCGCGCTGGATGCGTTGCGCCTCCTCGCCGTAGAATGCCTGCCGCACCTGCCGGCCGACGTCCTCCAGCGCGAGCCCGAGCGACTCGGCGGCCGCCTTGATCCCGATCCGCATCTCGCGCGGACCGCCCTCGAAAGAGTCGGTGACGTCGTGCACGCCGGCATAGCCGCGCAGACGATCCTTCACCCGCTCCACGGCCGACCGCAACTGCACCGGGTCCGCGCCGACCAACTGCACGTTGACGTCTTCGCCCGGCAGCAGGTCCGACGCCGAGAACCCGAGCTCCAGCGCTTCGGGAATCGGACCGGTCAACTCACGCCAGCGCCGGCCCAGTTCGTCCGCCCGCACGCCGCGCTCGCCCGCGGGCACAAGCTCCAGCATGACCTGGGCGAGGTGTCCGGTCGCTTCGTTGGGCGCGCCCCACAACGGCCCGGGCGCCTGCCCCAGCGGCTGGTTGCCGACGGCGGTCAGGACGTGCCGCAGGGGATCGGACCCGGCCTGCTCCAGCACCTCGCGCCGCAACCGCTCCGCGCTGTCCTCCAGGCGTTGTGCCACGGCCGCGGTGACCGCCGGCCCCGTGCCCGGCGGCATCGCCAGCGTGGCGTAGATGACATCCGCTTCCGGGGCCGGGAAGAACTGGAACGCGACGCGGCCGCCCGCCAACAGTCCAACCGTCAGCACGAGTACCGACACCCCGGCAGCCAGCGACAGATAGCGCCAGCGCAGGCTCACCACCAGCGCAGGGCGGTACACGCGCTCGACGACCGCTTCAATCCCGTCCGCCAGGGTGCGCTGGAACCGCGACCACCGACCCCGCCGCTGCGTCCGCGCGCGCGTCAGGTGCGCGGGCAGGATGTTGAGCGATTCGACCAGCGAGAACAGCAGGCAGGGGATGACGACCAGCGGCACGTAGCGCATCATCTTGCCCACCAGGCCGGGCACGAACAGCAACGGAGCGAACGCCGCTACCGTGGTCAGGACGGCGAAGAAGACCGGCGTCGCCACTTCCCGTACTCCCGCCAGCGCGTCCTCCAGCGGCGCGCGGCCGTGCCGCTGGTGGCGGTAGACGTTTTCCCCGACGATGATGGCGTCGTCCACCACGATGCCGAGCACCATGATGAATGCGAACGTCGACACGATGTTCGCCGTCACGTCGAGCCCCGGCATGAGCATGAACGTGCCCAGGAACGAGATGGGGATACCCAGACTCACCCAGAACGCGAGGCGCAGCTCGAGGAAGACGGCGAGCAGGGCGAACACGAGCGCGAGGCCCGCGACGCCGTTTCGCAGCATGAGTCCCAGCCGGTCGACCAGCGCGTCCGCCTGGTTCATCCAGCTCGTCAGCCGCATCCCCTCCGGAAGGGTGGGAGCGGTACGTTCCAGGTACTCGTTCACCGCGCGCGAGATCTCCATGTCGCTCTGCGCCCCGGTGCGCAGGACCGAGAGGATCACCGCGGGCTCTCCGTCCAGGCGCCCGAACTGATCGGTTTCGGCAAACCCGTCGACCACCGTCGCCACGTCGCCCACGCGAAGCCGCGTGCCGTCGGTGCGCGCGAGCAGGACCAGGTCCTCGAACCCCGCCCCCCGGTATGCCTGCCCCACGGTGCGCAGCCGGATCTCGCCGTCCTCGCTGCGGACCGCCCCGCCCGGAAGGTCGACCGACGACCGGCGCACGGCGCGGGCCACGTCGTCGAACGTCAATCCGTGACGCCGCAGCGCCGACTCCGATACTTCGATCGAGATTTCGTACGGACGTACGCTGGCGAACTGGACCTGAGTGATTTCCGGCAGGTTGAGCAGATCGTCCCGCACGCGCTCGGCGACCCTTCTGAGGGCAAGTTCGTCGGACTGTCCCGACACCACGATATCGACCACGCGAATCTGCGTCCGCACTTCGCTGATGATCGGCCTCTCGGCCCTCGCCGGAAACGCCTCTATCGCGTCGACCCGGGTCTTGACGTCATCGAGCACGCTGCGGCTGTCGGCGTGCAGGGCGACCTGGACGCGCACGATGCAGAAGTTCTCGTACGCCCCGGAGGCGATCTCCTCGATGTCTTCGATGCCCTGGATGGCTTCCTCGATGCGGATGCAGACCGCCGTCTCGACCTCTTCCGGCGCAGCACCCGGATACGGCACCTCGATGTTCAGCCTGTCGAGCGCGACGTCGGGGAAGGTCTCGCCGCGCACGCGGTACATGCCGATCAGGCCCCCGATGATGATGAACACCATCAGCAGGTTGGCGGCCACCGGATTCCTGGCGAACCACTCGCTCGGGCGTTGCATCATGTCGTGGGCGTCACACCATGCGGGGCCCTGTCATTTCGCGAAATACCGCTCTCCCGCCCGAAACGGTGCGCCGGAAACCGCCCTCCTGAGCGATGCGTCCGGCGTCCGGCGCACCAGTCGCCGCGCCGCCGCCGTGCGTCATGCCGCGGGACGATAGCGGATGAACTCGTTGCTGAGAATGCCGTTCGGATCGAATGTCTCCTTCCACCGCAGAATCGTCATCCATTGCGGTCCGTAATGAGCCTGCCACTCGTCGTGGTCTCGTCTTACCCAGCCCGTGAGATAGCGCTTGCCGCCGGCGGCCACGAGCAGTCGCCCCGCGTGCTCGATGACCGGCAGCGCGAAAGGCAGCACGGATGACGGGATGTAAGGGATCAGGCCGAATCCCAGGATGTGTCCCGTCGCCGGCAGCATGAGCATCGGCGTCGGTTCGGGACCGAGCGGCCGCAGCATGACGTTGGTGCTCGCCAGCAGGGCCCGGGGGAACCGCTCCAGGACACGCGCCACGCACGCTGCCGCCGCGGGCCAGGGCAGATAGGCTTCCGTGACCGGCAGGGACAGCGACAGGGGCGCGTGTCGGGCCGCCGGCAACGGCACCGGCTCGGGCAGGTCGGCGAAGTCGGCGATGTCACGGTCGACCGTCGAGAGCAGGCGGCGGTGGTGCAGGCCGGCCAGCAACCCGGCCTCGTCGGGCTCGGCGTCGCACTCGACGCTCACGTCCATGGGGTAGGACCACTCCCCGGCCGCCGACCAGTCGTCATCCTCCCCAAGGAACCGATGGTCCCGGTGGCGGCACCAGGCGCGGAGATACTGAAACCGGCGCCGCAACCGCATCTGCGCCTGATCGCGCATCAAGACTCCCAGATCGTCGTAGAGGAGTCGGAACGTCCGCACGCGCGGCAGCGCCCGGCGGATGCGGATGCGCGCCTCGGTTATCGCCGAGAACTGGCCCAGCCCCGCCCGGGTCGCGTCGAACAGGGGCCTGTTCTCCGTTGCGGAGCAGCGCAGCAGGCGCCCGTCTCCGGTCACCGCCTCCAGTTCGTCGACGTTGTTGGCCTGCGTGCCGTGGAGGTGCGAGGACTGCCCGACACCACCCGTCGAGAGCGTGCCGCCCACCGTGGTGTCCAGGTTGTTGGTCAGCACCATCGGCATCCAGCCGCGCTGGAGCGCATAGGCGACCACCTCGCGCCAGGTGGCGCCCGCCTGCACCCGCAGCGTCTGCCGCTCCTCGTCGACAGGTCCGATCCGGTCCAGGCCCTGCATGTCGATTTGGACGCCTCCGCTGGTCAGGGACTGCCCGCCCTGGGTGTGGCCCCTCCCGCGCAGGGCCACGGGCAACCCGATCCGGTTCGCCCAGCGCACGATCTCCACGACATCCGGCACCGACCTCGGGGCGGCGAGCGCACGCGGCTTCCTGGTCACGATGCGCCCGGAGTCCACGCTGGCCGCGCGCAACGTGTCTTCGTCGTCACGTGTATCGACCAGGGCAGCCAGCGCGCGGAGCTCCGCCGGCTCAGCCACTGTCGCGGTGCCTCCCGGCGAATCGGTCGGGTGCGGGCTGCGGGGCATCCAGGCTCGAGCAAGCGGGTCCGGGAAGCCGAGACCGGTCTCTTCCTTCGAACGCGGGCGGCGGGGCAGCGTGGAGCCGGCCCCGGATGTCGTCGTTGGCCACGGTTTGCCTCGCTGATCGGGTCCGGTGTCCCGTCCCGAACTGCCTGATCGAGGGGATGGGGCCAGAAACCGCCACACTCCCCTGTAGTCGATCGTGCCACATGGTTCATGTCGTTTGTATGTAGCTATGGTGTTGTTTTGGTGTGTTCTTGCATGGAATCATCTCCGGCCACGGACAGGGCGAAACCATCGCCAGGGCGCTGGAGGCCGGCGCGGTCGACCATATGCCCTGCCGTCGCACACCCTGCGGTCGTGATCCCGGTACTCCTCACGGTATCCTCCCCGTCGTGGGCCGTCTCCGCACCGCGCTCTCCCGGGTCGTGCTGCTGGCGGCCGTGCTGTGGCCGGTCGAGACGCCCCGCGCCGTCGCACACCCGCTCTCGTTCACCGAAGTGACGCTGACGCTGCGCGCCGGCGGCGCCTTCGAGGTGGACCTCGTCTACGATCTCGACGCCCTCGCGCTCGGCGTTCCCCTCGACACCGACGACGCGGAGCTGGTGGCGGCGCTGGAGCGCCTCTCCCCGGACGCGCTCGAGACGCGTCTCGCCCGCTTGCGCCGCCTGTTCGAGCGCCGCGTGCGGGTCCGGTTCGACGGCGATCCGGTCCCGTTCAGCGTGTCGTTTCCCGACCAGGGCACGCCCCGCGCGACCGAGGCGGAGATTCCGACGCTGCTCGGCCTGACGGCGCGCCTCGGCGGCACGGTGCCGGAAGGGGCCGCCACCGTCGGGTTCTTCGCGTCGCGGGCGTTCGGCGAGGTGCACCTGACGATCCGCGACCCGGCGCGCGGCATCGACGTGCGCTCGGTGCTCGAGCCCGGCGCCCGCAGCGATCCCCTGGACCTGACCGTGCCGGCCGCCCCGCCCGGCCGCCTGGACGTGGCGCGAGACTACCTGCGCCTCGGGTTCGTCCACATCGTGCCGGAGGGACTCGATCACATCCTGTTCGTGCTGGGGCTGTTCCTGCTGAGCGCGCGGCTCCGGCCGCTCGTCTGGCAGGTGACGGCGTTCACGGTGGCCCACGCGGTCACCCTGACCCTGGCGGCGCTCGGTGTCGTGACCCTGTCGCCGCGGCTCGTCGAGCCGCTCATCGCGCTGTCGATCGTCTACGTGGCGGTCGAGAACGTCCTGACGGATCGCATGACGCGCTGGCGGCCGCCCGTCGTTTTCGGATTCGGCCTGCTGCACGGGCTGGGCTTCGCCGGCGTGCTCGGCGCGCTGGGGCTCCCCGAGCAGGAACGCCTGCTCGCGCTGATCGGCTTCAACGCCGGGATCGAGCTGGGTCAGCTCGCGGTGATCGCAGGGGCGGCGCTGGCGTGCGGCTGGTTCCGGTCGGCGCCGTGGTACCGGGCGCGACTGGTCGTGCCGGCCTCGTCCGGCATCGCCCTGGTCGGCCTGATCTGGGCCGTGGAGCGTGTCTTCGCCTGACCGGCCGGGTCGGTCGGGCTCGTCGTCACCCGGACGCGCCGACGGGCCGGCCGCTGACGAGACGCCCCACCGCCTTCATCTTGCTCCAGAAGAAGTCGAACTGTCCGAGGAGCGTACCGTAGCCGAGCAACAGCACCTGGTAGATGGGCAGCATCACGATCAGGTAGACCGTCCACTGCACCCACCCGGGCGCCGTCTCGGGCAGGATGTACCCGATCACGAACCCCTTCAGACGGAGTGTCGTCAGTCCGGCGAGGGCGAACGCCGTGAGGACGGCGATCATGCCCCAGAAGCCGACCCCCCAACGCGCCCTCATCCGTTCGAAGATGCTCACCGAACCGCACCCCGCGCGAATCCGAATCCGGCGTAATCAGTCAACCGTGACGAACTATACCCGACCGGAGCGGCCGGCGCAGACCGGACGGCGTGATAAAATCTGCGTCCGCCGCAGATTGAACAATCCACTTCCATGAAGGACTGCCGGATGACCAAGACTGCTCACGGCGTCGCCCTGCGCCCGGGAGCCCTGACCGTCCTCGTTCCCTGCCTGGTGTTCCTGGCCGCCGCGGCGGCCCAGGACTGGCCGAGCTGGCGCGGGCGCGCGCAGACCGGCGTATCCGATCAGACCGGACTCGTGTCGAGCTGGTCGGTCGACGGCGAGAACCTGATCTGGTTCCAGGAGTACATCGGCCGCTCGACCCCGGCCGTCTTCGACGGGCGCGTGTGCGCCAACGGCCGCACCGGTGACGGCGTCGAGAAGAAGGAGATCGTCACCTGCTGGAACGCCGAGAACGGCTCGAAGCTGTGGGAGCACACCTTCAGCGTCCTCAACACCACCGTCCCCTTCAACCGGGTCGGCTGGGGCAGCGTGACCGGGGATCCGGAAACCGGGCACCTCTACGCGCTGAACGTCGACGGCCACCTGCACTGCTTGGACCGCGACGGCGACATCGTCTGGAGCTGGCGCCTGGCGGAAGACCTCGGGCGCGCGTCCGGCTACGGCGGGCGGACCTCGACGCCGATCATCGACGAGGATCGGCTGATTCTCAGCGTTATCGGCTCGGCCTGGGGCAGCCTCGGCGGGCCGCCGCGGCACCGCTACGTCGCGTTCGACAAGCTGACCGGCCGCGTGCGCTGGGCATCGACGCCGGGCGGCCAGCCGGCCGACATGAACACGCAGTCGGTGCCGATCGTCGCCGTGGTCGACGGCCGGCGGCTGATCATCGACGGGAACGCCGACGGCCACATCTATGCGCTGCAGGCCCGCACCGGCGTCAAGGTCTGGGAGTTCCACCTCAGCCAGCGCGGCATCAACGTGTCGCCGGTCATCGACGGCACCACCGTCTATGTCGCCCACAGCGAGGAGAACATCGACCGGGGCACGATGGGCCGCGTGGTGGCCATCGACGCGACCGGCAGCGGCGACATCACGTCCACCGGCGAGCTGTGGCGCATCGACGACCTGGCCGTCGGGTTCCCGTCGCCGCTCATCCACGACGGCACCCTGTACGTCATCGACAACTCCGCGAACCTGGTCGCCATCGACGCCGGGAGCGGCGGGATCCAGTGGGAGTACAGCATCGGGAACGTGGGCAAGGCGTCGCCGGTCTGGGCCGACGGCAAGCTCTACCTGACCGAAACCAACGGGAACGTGCACATCCTGCGGCCGGGTCCGGACGGCCCGACCGCGCTCGACCACGACGAGCTCGCGGTGGCCGACGGCCGGTACGCCGAGATCTACGGCTCGTTCGCCCCCGCCTACGGGCGGCTCTACGTCACCGCCGAGTCGGGCGTCTACTGCATCGGCGATCCGAATGCCCCGTTCACGGCCACGCCGGCCCCGAGCCCCGCGCTGGGCGCCGAGACCGCGCCGACCGGCACGGTGGCGAGCCTGCAGGTGGTGCCGGCCGAGGTGATCGCCGCCGCCGGCGAGACCATCAACTTCCGCCTGCTGGCGTTCGACGAGAACGGGCAGCCGGCGTCCGTCCCGAACGCGATCTGGACCCTCGACGGTCTGACGGGATCGCGGCTGCGCGTCAACGGCGAGTTCCAGTCGAGCCCGCAGTCCTCCAACCAGGCCGGGCAGGTGGTCGCGAGAGTCGGGGAGGTTTCCGCCGCGGCGCGCGTGCGCGTCTTCTCCCCGCTGCCCTGGAGCGAGAACTTCGAGAACGGGCGACCGCCGCACTGGATCGGCGGCGGCGGCAGCCTGGCCGCGGTCGAGCTCGACGGCGACCAGGTCTTCCGCAAGGGCGCGTCGCGCACCGGCATCCACCGGCACGCCATCTACGTCGGCCCGTCGTACCTGTCGAACTACACGGTGCAGGCCGACGTGATGTCCACCCAGCGGGGCCGCCGGCGCCCGGACATCGGGCTCATCAACAGCGGCTACACGATGGACATGCAGGGCAACCACCAGCGGATCGAGGTCCGCTCGTGGGCGGCGGAGCTGCGCATGGCCCAGCGCTTCCCGTTTGCGTGGGAGCCGAACGTCTGGTACACGATAAAGCTGCGCGTCGACACCGACGCCGAGCGGGCGCTGATCCGCGGGAAGGTCTGGCCGCGCGACGAGGCCGAGCCGGACGACTGGACGGTGACCGTCGAGGACCCGGAGCCGGTGCGCGAGGGAAGCCCCGGTCTCATCGGCTACTCGCCGATCGACATCTACTACGACAACGTCCGCGTGATGGAGAACCCATGACTCGACAGGCTTTCATCCTCACCACCGCCCTCCTGCTCGCCGTCGCCGCCACCGCGACGGCCCAGGAGGTCGCGATGTTCGGCAACACGCCGTCCCGGAACATGGTGTCCGACGACACCGGCATCGTCAGCGAATGGGACGTCGACACCGGCAGCAACGTGCTCTGGTCGCAGCCGGTCGGCTCGCAGGCCTACGGCGGCCCGGTCGTCGCCAACGGCCGCGTCTACGTCGGCACCAACAACGAGGGGCGCCGCGACCCGTCGGTCGAGGGCGACAAGGGCGTCGTCATGGCGTTCGACGCCACGACCGGCGACTTCATCTGGCAGATGGTGCACCCGAAGCTGTCGTCCGGCCGCGTCAACGACTGGCCGCTGCAGGGCGTCTGCTCGACCGCCTTCATGGAGGGCGACCGCATCTACTACGTGTCGAACGAGGCGCACGTCGTCTGCCTGGACGCCAAGGGGCTGGCCGACGGCAACGACGGCCCCTTCATGGACGAGATCGAGACCGGACCGCTGGCGGGCGACATCATCTGGTCGTACGACATGATCAACGAGCTCGACGTCTTCCCGCACAACCTCGCCACCGGGTCGCCGCTCGTCATCGGCGACGTGCTCTACACGGTAACGAGCAACGGCGTCGACGAGGGGCACGTCAACATCCCGTCGCCGTTCTCGCCCGACTTCATCGCGCTCGACAAGAACACCGGCGAGCTGCTGTGGGAGAGCAATCCGGTCGGCGAGAACGTCCTGCACGGCGCCTGGACGAACCCCGCCTACGCGGAGATCGACGGCCGCGGGCAGGTCATCTTCGCCGGCGGCAACGGGGTGGTCTACAGCCTCGACGCCGAGACCGGCGAGCTCATCTGGGAGTTCGACTGCAACCCGGAGGACTCCGAGTGGATCCTCGGCGGCCGCGGCACGCGCAACAACATCCTGTCGACCCCGGTGGTCTACGACGACAAGGTCTACATCGGCGTCGGACAGGATCCGGAGCACGGCGAAGCGCCCGGCCACTTCTACGCGATAGACGCCACCGGGACCGGCGACGTGACCGACACGCACATGGTCTGGCACCGCGGCGGCGAGGACTTCTACCGCACCATGTCGACCGCCGCCATCGCCGACGGCGTGCTCTACATCTCCAGCCTCTCCGGCTTCCTGCACGCGCTCGACCCGCAGACCGGCGAGCACTTCTGGACCTACGATACCTTCGCCGCCGTCTGGGGCTCGCCCTTCGTGGTCGACGGCAAGGTCTTCCTCGGCGACGAGGACGGCGACGTGGTGGTCCTGCGGGCCGGACGCGAGATGGAGCTCATCGGCGAGTACAACCTCGGCGCCGCCGTCTACTGCACGCCGGTCACGAAGGACGGGGTGCTCTACATCCTGACCCGGAACCGCCTCTGGGCGTTCCAGGAGGGCGCGCAGTCCGAGCCGTTCTGATGGTCCTGACGCCGTCGACGATGCTCGATCTCGGGACGCGGGCGCCCGACTTCACGCTGCCCGACGCCTACGGGAACCCGGTCGCGCTGGCGGAGTTCGCCGGCGCGCCGGCCACCGTCGTCGTCTTCATGTGCAACCACTGCCCGTACGTGAAGCACCTGAAGACCGCCCTGGCGGAGTTCGGGCACGAGTACGCGACGCGCGAGGTCGCCGTCATCGGCATCAACGCGAACGACGCCGAGACGCATCCCGAGGACGACCGCGAGGCGATGGTCAAGGACATCGCCGAGTTCGGCTACGCCTTCCCTTACCTGCTCGACGCCACGCAGGAGGTCGCCAAGGCCTACCGCGCGGCGTGCACCCCTGACTTCTACGTCTTCGATGCGGAGTTGAAGCTCGTCTACCGGGGCCAGTTCGACGACAGCCGGCCCGAGAGCGACGCCCCGGTGACCGGCCGCGACCTGCGCGCGGCCGTCGACACCGTCGTCGCCGGCCAGGCGCCCACGGGCGAACAGAAACCGAGCATAGGCTGCAACATCAAGTGGAAGCCGGGCAACGAGCCCGATTACTTCGGGTAGCTGGCGGTCACTGCGTCCCTCCGCGTGGCGCCGACTCGAGTGTCTCCTGTATGGCGCCCTGATCAGTACACTACCGCCAACTTGCCGGGCCAGCTCGGGCCAACCCCGGCCAGGGCTGATCAGTGGTAGACTAGTTGGTGCAACCAGTCTAATCAGAGGGATTCGCGATGGACAGTATCGGAGCTTACGAAGCAAAGACGCATCTGCCACGCCTGCTGAACCGGATTGCTCGGGGCGAGAGCCTCACCATCACTCGCCGCGGCCGTCCGGTTGCGCGGTTGGTGCCGGTAGAAGACGACGACCGCGAACGCGCCCGGCAGGCTGCGCGGCGCATCGTCGAGCGTCGCGGCCGTCTGAAGTGCGCTCCACTGGCCGAGTTGATCGATTCCCTGCACGAAGGACACCGGTATTGACGCCCATCGTCATCGACAATTCCATCGTGGTCTGCTGGTGTCTCGCGGATGAATCGGACCCGATTGCAGACAGGGCCATGCGTCGCATCATGGATGACGGCGCCGTCGTACCCGGCATCTGGTGGTACGAACTGCGCAACGCTTTGATCGTCAACGAACGGCGGGGGCGACTCGATGCGGCGGATACTGTCGCAATCCTGACCGACCTTGGCGAGATGTCCATCGAGGTCGACCGGGAGCACGACGACGTGTTAATCCTGTCACTGGCGCGCCAGCATGCCCTGTCGGTCTACGACGCCGCCTACCTTGAGGTTGCGCTGCGGCGCGGGCTCCCGATGGCGTCACTCGACCGGCGCCTGGGTCAGGCTGCCGCCGCCCGCCACATCCCACTGTTCAACTGACGAGAGACACGCTGCTGGCGCACCCTCCTACTCGCGAACCCTCGGAATCAGCTCCGTCGTCAACCGCTCGCCGGCGCGGAGGAAGACGACCTCGGCCGGCTCGCCGACCTTCAGCAGGTCGAGCGCGTACATGTAGTCGTAGATGTTCGTGACGGACTGCCCGGCGAGGCCCACGATGACGTCCCCGCCCTGCAGGCCGGCCGCCTCGGCCGGGCCGCCGCCGATGACGCCCGATATCGACAGGCCCTCGACCTCCTGCGTGTAGTCGGGAATGGTGCCGGTGAAGATGCGCATCGTCGCGCCGCCGCCCCGCTGCTGCACGCGCTCCACCCGGATGAAGTCCGGCGCGTCGGGCCGGGTCACGAGATTCGAAGCCACGGCCGTGGCGAGATCGACGATGCGGTCGATCCCCTCGTAGTCGAGCGTATGGGCGTCGTCGGTCGGCCGGTGGTAGTCCTCGTGACTGCCGGTGAAGAAGTTCAGGCTCGGCACCTCGGCCGCGTTCAGGCTGCCGACGTCGGTCGGCAGGTAGGGATCGGCGACGAACGAGAGGTCGAGCCCGATCGGCTCGTTCAGCTCCTCGGCGAGCCCGGTCCAGATGGAGCTGCTGCCGACCGCCTGCAGGTTGAGCGGGTTGTCCTCCAGCCGGCCGACCATGTCGAAGTTGAGATACGCGGCGACCTGATCCATCGGCACCGGCGCCTGCTGGACGAAATCCGCGGAACCGAGCAGCCCGAGCTCCTCCCCGGACCAGAACGCGAGGATGACGCCCCGGCCGCGCTCGGCCCCCGCCAGCCTGGCGCCGGTCGACAGCACCGCGGCCACCCCGGAGGCGTTGTCGTCGGCCCCGTTGTGGATCTGTCCCGCCTCGTCGCCGCGCGCCAGCGAATCGCCGCCGCGCCCGCGCCCGAGGTGATCGTGGTGGGCGCCCAGCAGCACGTACGGTTCGTCGAGGGCCGCGGCGCCGGGGGGCGGCAGGTAGCCGATGACGTTGTAGCCGGTCGCTTCCTGCCTCTCGAGTCGTACGTCCAGGGAACCCTCGAGCGGCAGGTCGAAGCCGGTGACGTGCGGATTGGCCGTGTCGAGCGACGCCTGCACCGCCTCGATCGACTCCCCGGCGCTCTCGATGATGGCCGCGCCCAGCGCGCCGTTCACCGTGGCGGCCACGATGCCGGAGTCGCTGACCGCGGTGTCGAAGGTCAACGGGACCAGCGCGCCGGCATTGGGCGAGCGCGGCCCGGTGACGACGATCAGCCCCGCCGCCCCCCGCTCGCGCGCGGCGAGCGCCTTGTAGCGCAGCCCCGCGTAGCGCGCCAGCGTCGCCCGCAGCTCTCCCTCCGTGTCCTCGGGAAAGTAGCGGAACACGACGACGATCTTGTCCGTGACGTCCAGCGTGGCAAAGCTGTCGTAGCTGAAGTCGTCCGTTTCGGGGACCGACAGGCCGTAGCCGGCGAAGACGAACTGCCCCTCCGCCCTGCCCGTGTCCGAGAACGACAGCGCCCGGATGGACGGCGTGTCGGGATCCGGGGGCGCAGGAGGCGCGGGGGCGCCGGACCCGGTCGGCGGTGACGCGGGGGGAGCAGGCGGCACGGGCGCCGAGTCTCCGCTGGACGATGCCGTGGAGCTGGACGACGCCGTGGAGCTGGACGATACCGTAATGCTG
This sequence comes from Acidobacteriota bacterium, assembly GCA_011523845.1. Taxonomy (GTDB): domain Bacteria; phylum Acidobacteriota; class Vicinamibacteria; order Vicinamibacterales; family UBA8438; genus WTFV01. Next base: position 16,717 of record WTFV01000020.1, read on the forward strand.
GTCGTCGCTCCGCCGTCGGTGCCCTCGATATGGAGGGACGTCCCGACGTCCGTCACGCCCGCCGTGTAGGAGAACGCCTGCCGGAAGCCGCCGACGCCCGGCAGCGGCTCGGCCCCGATGGCATCGAGCTGCTCGATGATGTAGTCGGCCGCCATGCGGATGCCCGGCGATCCGGTCAGCCGTCCTTCGAGCTCGTCGTCGGCCAGGTACTCGACGATCGCCCGGGTGTCGAGCGACGCCGGCTCCTGCGCCGGTGCGCTTCCGCCGGCCACGAGCGACATCAGCAGGAACAGGAGAGCAGTACGCGTCAGGGTCGATGGCATCGGTGTTTCCTCGGTATCGGCTTCTCCGGGCTCGCCGGTCAGCTTCTCCAGCTCGGCGGTCTGGTATGACCTCGGTGTTTCCTCGGTATCGGCTCTCCGGCGCGACCGGCTCACGGGAGCCGGACCACGCGTGATCCGAAGCGCAGGGAGCGGGAATCGGCTTCCCAGGCGAATTCGTCCGTTTCCGGGTCCGACACGTAGCGGGATGCTCCGGTGCGGCCGTCCACCGCTTCGACCCACGTCGTCCTGCCGTTGGAGACGACGAACGCCAGGGCCGAGGCGTCCGGCGCCCAACGCGGTCCGCTCAGCGCCCGGTGCTCGAACCGGTTCCGCGGCCCGTCCACGTGACGCAGGTCCACGAGATGGATCGTCCGGCGGAGGTCGGCCGACAGCACCCAGAGCCCGCCCGGCGTGACCACGGCCAGCCGGTCTCCATCCGGCGACCAGGCCGGATCGCAGGCGCCGGGACCGAGCGCCACCTGCCGGGTGATCGTGCCGTCCCGCACCCAGACCCGCGTGCGGGGAACGGGCCGTCCCGCCTGCACGATGGCTCCTCCCGGCTCCTCGGCGCAGATGGCGGCCCGCCCCGCGTGCCAGGCGACCTCGACGACACGCAGCGCGCCCGGGGGGACGGTCGGCGTCCCCGCACCGTCCGGACGATCGGCGCGGTGCGTCCCGAAAGCACGGTCTGCAGAATCGGCGCGGTGCGTCCCCGGCCCGCCGTCCGGACGATCGGCGCCGTGCGGCGGCGGCTGGGCAGGACCGGCCAGGACCGACGCGGACGCCAGCGCCAGGAGAATCCCGGCGACGTCTGGACGCACGAGGGGCCGGACTCGCGGACGCATGCTCCCACTCTACCCGATGCGTCCCGGCAGTGCCTCTTCACCGCCGGAATCAGGACGCCGCGGCGTCGGCCGGCGCACTCGCCGGCTGCAGCAGCTCGACCATCTCACCGGACAGTGCGCTGATGCGTTGTCCCGGCGTGACGATGCCGGCCAGATTCAGCGGGTCGGCCGCGGCCACGCGCACGCTGCAGGCGCGGTCCTCGTCCCGGCGCACGATCCGCAGCAACTCGACCGCGTCCGGGCGTGCGAACTGCTCCCCGACGAAGCCGGAGACGAACCGGCCGCCGCGCACCTCGCCGCGCGCCTCCATGCGCCGCAGGGAGCCGAGCACGTCGCGCCACGGGGGCATGAGCGACTCGCGCCGCAGGAGATCCCGGAAAACGACCCCCCAGCGCGCCAGCAACTGGCGGGCGAAGGCGTCGGCACGCTCCCGGCGGCGGCCGTCCTCGGCGGACCCGGCGCCCTCCCCGCGCGCCGGGGTCAGCAGCGCCCACCTGCCCGCCGCGTGGCGCGGCCGCGCGGCGCGGAACCGCCCCTCGCCCCGGCGCCGCTTCGGATCGATCAGCGCCCGCAGGTTGTCGAAGCCGTCGGCGGTGACCAGCCCGGCCGCCACGAGCTCCCACAACCCGTCCTCCACCTCGCTCGGCAGGCGTCCGGTCGCCTGCACCAGCTCGCGCAGGAACGACGCGCCGCGCCGGCGGAGCGCATCCAGAACCGCCTCGGCCGGATGGGACAGCACGCAGCCACCCCCCTCGCCGCTCCCCGCGTCGCCCGCGGCCGGCATGAGCCATTCGAGGTCTTCGCGCAGGAACAGCGCGACCGGGGCTACCCGGGTCGGCCGCACGCGCCGCCGGCGAGCCGCGGGCCGTTCGGGGCCGGCCCCGACATCCGCCTCTCCGCCGTCGAAGGCCGGGTGGGGAGACAGACGTCCCCACATCACCTCGCCGGAAAGACAGAGCCGATCGAGCATCTCCGGCTCGTAGCCTTCGACGCGGGCGGGCAGCACGTGTCGCTCCCATGCCGCGGCCGAGACCTCGCAGCCCTGGAGCTGTCGGACCACCTGCAGCAGCCCGCTCGCCCCGTGCATCCGGGTCCCGGCCGCGATGCACTGCCAGCGGGCCAGGAACCGCACGAGGTCCCCGGTCGACACCGGCGCGATCTCCCGGCGCAGCCGTCCCAACGTCAACCGGTGGATACGGGCGAGCACCCGCCGGTTGCACCACTCCGTTTCGGCGTCCGGGGCGCGGGCCGCGGCGCTGAAGCGCCCCCGCAGCACCTGTCCTTCGCCCTCCAGACGGGCCAGACCTGCGGTCACGCGCTCGGCCGGGACGGCCAGCAACACCGCCAGATCCGACGCGCGGAGCGGACCGCTGGAATCGAGCCAGCCGCGGAGCACCTCCGTCACCGCCGCGCCGGGACCGTCCGGCGTCGGTTGATCGACCTCCGGCACGATGGGATCGATTCGACCATCCGGATGCACCAGCAACGCCGTGCGACTGCGCTCGGTCGCCATCCAGAAGACCGACTCGCCGGCGTGCACCGACGCCGCCCGGCGGGTCTCGACGAGCCGCTCGAACCACGTCCGCCACTCCTCGCGCGGGGGAATCAGGCCCAGCGTCAGGAGGGCGTCGTGCAACTCCTCGGCGTCGCGCACCACCGGCCACGACTCGGCAGCCACCTCTGCGATCGCCTCCGGATCGAGCGCGCCCATCTCGCTGCCGTCGTCCCCCAGGGTGCGGCGGAGCTGCACCGCCCGCGCCCGGCGCTCCTCCAGCGGCGCGTCGTCCAGAAACGCGTGAGGGTTGGCGTTCAGGATCTCGTGCCCGAGCGGCGACGGCTCGGCCGTGTCGACTGCCCGGGTCGCGATCGTTCCCTGCTCGATTCCCTCGATGATCGCCCGCAGCCCGTCGATGTCCATCGCCTCGTGCAGACAGTCGCGGATGGTCTCGTCGACCAGCGGGTGATCGGGAATCCGGATGTCGCCGGTCAGGTTCTCCTGGCACGCCACCTGATCCGGGAACACCGCGGCGAGCAGGTCGTCCGAGCGCATCCGCAGGATCGGCGGCGGCACCTTGCGTCCGCCGGCGAAACGGAGCACCGCCAGCGCCCGCGTGGCGTTCCACCGCCAGCGCGCCCCGAACATCGGCGCCGGCAGCATCGCCTGCGTCAGCACCTCCTCGACCGTCTCCGGGTGCAGGAAGCGGAACACGACCTCGAGCGGAAAGCTGTGCTGCTCGGAGAGGGAGATCACGATGCCGTTGTCGGTCGCCGCCGCCTGCAGCTCGACGTTGAAGCTGCGGCAGAAGCGCTTGCGCAGCGCCAGGCCCCAGGCGCGGTTGATGCGCGCCCCGAGCGGGGCGTGCAGCACCAACTGCATGCCGCCCCCCTCGTCGAAGAAGCGTTCGGCCACCAGCATCCGTCCCGACGGCACCGCGCCCAGCGCGGCGGCCCCGGCCCGGACGTAGGCCGCCGCCTGCTCCGCCCCCGAACGGTCCAGGCCGCATTCCCGGGCCAGGAACGTCATCGCGTCGTCACCGCCGCGACGCGCGTCGTCGGGGACCGCCAGCCGCTCCCGCAGGTCCGACACCTCCTCCGACAGCTCGCGCGTGCGCCCCGGCGCCTCGCCACGCCAGAACGGCACCGAGGGCGCCGCGCCGTGCGCATCCTCGACCCGCAGGCGTCCGGACTCGACGCGCCGGATGCGCCACGAGGTCGTGCCCAGCAGAAAGATGTCGCCGGCCATGCTCTCGACGGCGAAATCCTCGTCGACGGTGCCGACCGTCGTATTCTCCGGCTCGGCGACGACCAGGTAGTTGGCGTTGTCCGGAATCGCCCCCCCCGACGTGATGGCCGCAAGCCGCGCGCCGCGCCGCGCGCGCACGACGCCGTTCACCCGGTCGCGGTGCAGCCACGTGCCGTGCCGCCCCCGGGGCGAGGCGATGCCGTCCGACAGCATCGCGATGATCGCGTCGAACTCGGGGCGCGGCAGGTCGCTATAGGACGCCGTGGTCCGCACCAGCGCGAACAGGTCGTCCTCGGGCCACGCCTCGGTTGCGACGGCGGCCACGATCTGCTGGGCGAGCACGTCGCGCGGCCACGGGCGTTGCCGCCGCTCGTCGAGCAAGCCGCGCCGGATCGCGCGCACGAGCGCGGCGCACTCGACCAGCTCGTCACGCGTCGTCGCGAAGAAGCGGCCCTTGGGCACGAACGACGGATCCACCTTGTGACCCGATCGGCCGGTCCGCTGCAGCGCCACCGCGATCGACCGCGGCGTGCCGATCTGGCACACCAGATCGACCGAGCCCACGTCGATCCCCAGCTCGAGTGAGGCGGTGGCGACCACGGCCCGCAGCCGGCCCTCCTTGAGCGCCGCCTCGGCCGCCTGCCGGAGCTGGCGTGAGAGGCTGCCGTGATGCGCCAGCACCGCCTCCTCCCCGAGCCGCTCCGCAAGGTGGTGCGCGACCCGCTCGGACAGACGCCGGGTGTTGACGAAGACGATGGTGGTCCGGTGCGCGCGGACGAGATCGGCGATGCGATCGTAGATCTCGCCCCACATCTCGTTCGTCGCGACCACGCCGAGCTCCTCCTGCGGCACCTCCACGGCGAGGTCGAGCCCGCGGCGGTGACCCGAATCGACGATGGCGACAGGAGGCGACGCCCCGCCGGCGACGCCGCACGCCGCTGGCAACGTCGGATCCCCGACCGCCCGGGCTTCCACCACCCCGTGCGGGGCGTCCGTCCCGCCTGCGCCGACCGCGGCCGGCCCGGCCCCCGACGTCCCGGTCAGGAACCGCGCCACCTCGCCGATCGGCTTGACCGTCGCGGACAACCCGATGCGCTGCGGCTTCGCGCCCCCGGACCTGACCACCAGGTCGTCGAGGCGCGCCAGGCTCAGCCCGAGATGGGAGCCCCGCTTGTCGTCGATGAGCGCATGAATCTCGTCGACGATCACGGTCTCGGCCGTCGACAGCATCCGCCGGCTGCGGTCGGCCGTCAACAGGATGAACAGCGATTCCGGCGTGGTGACGACGATGTGCGGCGGACGGCGCACCATCTGCTCGCGATCCCAGGTGGGGGTGTCACCGGTCCGGATCGCGGCGCGAATCTCCGGATACGCCCGCCCCCTGCCCGCGGCCAGCTCCGCTATCTCACCGAGCGGCACCTGCAGGTTCCGGTGGATGTCGGTGCTCAGCGCCTTCAGCGGCGAGACGTAGACGACCGCCGTGCGGTCCTCGAGCGCATCGCCCGCCGCGAGCGCCACGAGCCGATCGAGACAGCTCAGAAACGCCGCCAGCGTCTTGCCGGACCCGGTCGGCGCGGAGATGAGCACGTCGCCGCCGGCCCGGATCCGCGGCCACGCCTCGAGCTGTGCGGCGGTCGCGGCGGCGAAGCGCTGCTCGAACCACGCGGCGGTGAGGGAATGGAAACCGTGCATGGCAGTCCGGCAGATTCGATCCGGGATTACCCGCTACTTGCCATTGTTTTCGCCCTCGGAACGTTCCTTTCTTGCAAGGGCGACGTTTGCATATGCTTCCGAGGCGAGTCCCATTTGAAACATCACAATCATGGCTGAGATTACAATGAAGCCGCTACGGGTCTCTCGCCAAACGGCAAAAGCGCTGTACGCATACGGCAGAGCAAAGATCAAGGATACGGCGAGCAGGTCGGCAAGGACAGACGGCGTAAAGAAATCGGACACCAGGCCGCGAAAACCCGATCCACGCCTCTTCATCTCCAACATGAGGCGGCCAAGAGCCACAAATGGTATGGTGAGAGCGAACAAGAACACGATATCCCTGATTGCAGTTGAAACAAAGGGATCGTCCAGAACATCGGTTCCAGGCATGCCTTACGACCTCGAGTTCGTCGGTTGAGAGAGAATCCGCCCAGGACGCTGCCGAGCTACCGGACCACCAGATTCGACAGGGGGAAATCCCTCTCTCTGCCTTGGTAAACCCAACAACTCTGCAGTGCACATACATCTTCACTGTCTTCCTTTGGCCTCAGCCTGACATAGTAACTGTCTCCG
>WTFV01000268.1 GCA_011523845.1 Acidobacteriota bacterium
GGTTGTTGTGCGCTTCCGGGTAGTCGGGCCGCAGCGCGACGGCGCGGCGGTAGGCGGCGATGGCCGACGCCGGGTCCCCTTCGGCCAGGGCCACGCTGCCCAGGTTGTAGTGCGCGTCCGGGAAATCCGGGGCGAGGGCGATGGCCTCCTCCAGATGCTCGCGCGCGAGCGTCACCTGACCGACGTCGAAGTAGCGCACCGCGAGCGCCGCGTGGTTCACGTGGTCGGTCGGATTGGCGCGCAGCAGTGACTGGTAGCCGAGTATGTCGTCGCGTGCCTGCTTGACGGCGAGACTGCTCGCCAGCGTGTCCGTGTCGCCCACCGGAAGCACCTGCAGCATCAGCTCCGCCATCTCGTCGGTGGCCTGTGGCCCGAAGCCTACCGTGACCGGCGGATCGTGCGGGTTGCGCGGGTTGGCGGTCGAGTTGTCGAAGGTGAAGCGCACCCGGAGCCGCGTCCCTGCCGGCAGGTGGACCGGCTCCAGGTAGCGGTACTCGTCCTGCCAGTCGAAGTCCCAGTCGTCGATCCGCAGCAGCGGCTCTTCGCGCCCATCCGGCAGCGTGGCCGTCGCCTCGACCCGTTTTCCCAGGTAGTGCATGTGGGGCGCGATCCCCAGCACGTCCACCGCGATCGGCAGGCGGTAGCGGTCCTCGATGACGTGGGCCGGCGCGCCCGCGGGAATGCGGATGACCTTCGACGTGAGCAGTACCGAGACCGGCGTCAACGTCGCGGGCCGGTCCGCGAAGTGGAGCCCGACCTCCGCCTGCACGTCGACCGGCTCGCGACCGGGCAGCAGGTGGAGCTGCAGCACCAGATCGGTGCCGGGATCGAGCGGCCAGGAGATGGCGTCCGGGAGCGCCGCCGGGGTCTTGCCGGGCGCCCAGCCCAGGAAATGGCCCGCGGGGAATCGCGCGTGGTCGAGCATCAGACCGTCGTAGCCCGGATCGGAGTCTTCGGCATCGAGGGCTCGCGCTGCACCAGTCCCATCCAGCAGGATGCGGGCATGGTGGATCGCACGCCCCCCGCCGGCGCCCGGCCGCAACTCTACGGCACGCACCCAGCGCCGGGCATCCAGCGCGACCGGCAGCACGAAGTTGCGATAGACATCGGCGCCGCCGGCGGGTAGCGGGAACGGCGCCGCCATGGGCACGACGAGGTCCGGCAAGCCGAGCTGCCAGCCGTTGCCGGTCCCGGGGGGTGCGGGCAGGTCGGCCGGGTCTCCCTGCGCCGCGCCGGTTGCCGCCCACCGGGACAGCAGCGCGATCTCCCGGTCCGACAGGCGCCGCTGGTTCCGGAAGTTGCCGTGCCCGGGGACCGGCTTCCAGGGCGGCATCCGCCGCTCGGCGGTGACCGCGGCAATCCGCGCCGCTCGCTCACGGGCGTCCGCGTAGGCGGTCAGGCTGAACGGGCCGATGCCGTCGGGACGGTGGCAGCCGGCGCAGTGCGTGTGGAGGATCGGCGCGACATGGCGGGCGAATGTCACCGGACCGCCGGCTTGTTCGACGGCGGCGCCCGCGGCGTCGACCGTGCAGGCGGCGGAAACGCCGACGGCGACGACCGCTGCAATGGCGACGCGCGAGGCGGGCCGTTCGTTACGCGGCATCTCTCAGGGGGGCCGCGCGGTCGGCCGTCGAATCAGCCGGCCGGCGCGTCTTCGCGCGCGAGGCGTTCCAGCAGGCCTCTCACCAGGCCCTCGATGCGGGCCACGCTCTCTCGCAGGGCCGCCTGTCCGGCCTCGAGCGCCCGCAGGCGAGGACCGATGTCGAGAGCGTCGAGCCGCGTGACCTTCTCCTCCACCGAGATCAGGCGCGCGTCGAGGTCATCGATCCGCCCTGTCGACCGTACGTCGAGGTCATCGATCCGCCCTGTCAACCGTGCGTCGAGGTCATCGATCCGCCTTGTCAACTGTGCGTTGAGGTCCTCGATCTGCCCTGTCAACTGTGCGTCGAGGTCATCGATCCGCCTTGTCAACTGTGCGCCGAGGTCCTCCATCCGTGCATCGATACGCGCTTCCATGCGATCCATGCGGGAATGGAATCCCGCTTGGCTCGCGAGCGTGACGCCGGCGACGGTGGCCCCGACGGCCAGGATCGCGATCGACTCGCCGGAGAGCTTCTTCATCATGGTCGATCGTGGTGCACGTCGCATGCCATGTCGATTCACCATTATCGCACCGACCGGAGCGGCTGTCGCTGCAGATAGACCGTCAACCGGCGTTGCAGCTCCGCCATCAGATCGGGGCCCGCGATCGGGCGGGCCAGGGCGATCGCCCGCCGTTGCGCATCCACCGCCTCGTCGAAGCGACCGGCCGCGGCGTACGCGGCGGCCAGCGCGGCCAGGACGTTGACGTCGCTGCGGGCCGTCAGCGCGGCCGCCCTTTCGGCAAGCGCCACGGCTTCGCCGGGCGCCCGCAGCCGCGCGTCGCCGGCCGTCGCGAGGATCCAGGCGAGCGACATCAGCGACTCGACACCGTCCGGCTCCAGCGCCAGCGCGCGGCGGTAGTGTCGGACGGCGTCCGCGGCCCGGCCGGTGGAGGCCAGGACGCTGGCGAGGTTGTTGTGCGCCGCGGCGTTGCTCGCGTCCAGGGCCACCGCGCGCTCGAAGTACGGGGTCGCCTCCGCGACTCGTCCCAGCGCCCTCAGGACCGCACCGAGATTGTTGTGGGCCGCGGCGTGCGCCGGTCGCAGCGCGACCGCCCGCCGGAAGTGCCGCACCGCTTCGTCGAGCGTTCCTCCGGCGGCGAGCAGCGTCGCCAGGTTGTAGTGGGCCGTGGCCGACGCCGGATCCCGCTCGAGCGAGCGCCGGTAGTGGCGAATGGCGGCGGCCGTGCGGTTGGCCGTCATGTACAGCACCGCGACGTCGCGATGCAGCACCGCGTTGTCCGGATCGGAGGCCAGCATCGATTCGTAGCCGACGATGTCCTCGTTGAGCACCTTCGGCATGAACGCCTGGGTGAGAGTCCGGCGATCCGCCTCCGACCGGGGCAGGAGCTGCAGCCACAGGTCCCCCATCTCGTCGTTCGAGAACTGCCCGAACCGCACCCGGCGCGGTGGATGGTCCGGGTTGCGCGGGTTGGCGGCGGAGTTGTCGTAGACGTACTCCATCGCGACCGTCGTGCCCGCGGGCAGGAAGGGCCGCGTCTCGTAGCGGTAGACGTCCTGCCAGTTGAAGTCCCAGTCGGCGATGCGAATCAGCGGCTCGGTCCGGCCGTCCGGAAACGTGGCGAAGCCGTTGATCTCGGTGGCGCGGAAGTGGGCGTGCGGCTGGACGCCGATCAGCTCGGCCCCGACCGGCAGCGTGAACCGATCGCGGATGACGTAGCGCGGCTCGCCGGGCGGAATGTCGATGCTCTGGCGGCCGAGGCGCAGCATCAGCGGGGTGCGCACGGGCGGATCGCCGGTGAAGTAGAGCCCGACGCTGGCCTGGATCGACTCCGGCCGGCCGGTCGATTGCATGTGGAGCTGAACGACGAAGTCGCTGCCCGGCTCGAGGCGCCACGCCATTCCCGGCTCGGCCAGCGGCGGGAGCTGGCCCGGCGTCCAGCCCAGGAAGTGCCCGTCAGGATAATGCGCCTGCGGGCTGATGGGGCCCTCGTAACCGGGCGCCGGATCCTGCTCGTCGAGCTGCCGGGACGAGCGCGTCCGGTCGAGCCGCAGGTTGGCGTGGTGCGCCACCCGGGCGTTGCCGGGGCGGAACTCGATGCCGGCCACGAATGCCGTCCGCGCGACCGGAATCGGCAGGACGAAGTTGCGGAACGTGTCGGGGGCGTCGGCCGGCACCGTGTACGGCTCCGGCATCGTGACGATGACGTCCGGCGTGCCGAGCCGCCAGCCTTCCGGCCAGTCGGGTTGCGGCGGCAGGCGGCCGAGGTCCCCGGCCGGCGTCCCGGCGTCGGCCCAGCGCCGGAAGAGGGCCACGTCGGCGTCCGGGAGCCGCCGCGAGCCGATGAACGGGCCGCCGAACCCGGGCTCCGGCTTCCACGGGGGCATGAAGCGGCTGGCCGTCACCTCGGCGATCTGCCGCGCCCGGCGCCGGACGTCGTCGTACGTCAGCAGCGGGAACGGGCCCACCTCGCCGGGCCGGTGACAGGGGGCGCAGTGCTCGATGACGAGCGGTGCGATGTCGCCGGCGAAGGTCGGCGTGAACGCGGGCTGCGCCGGCGACGGTTGCGCCACTGCCGGCAAGGCGGCCAGCAGGCACGGGATCGCGGCGCCGCGAGCCGCCCTGCGGGTGAGCCGTCCGGCACGTCGTGACATGGTTCGGTGCTCGGGCCAGATCCTGCCGGTCATTATACGGAGCATCTGCGCGCCCGCGCGGCGTGCGTGCCCGCGGGTGCCGGCGGCGCAAGCGCTGGGCGCTTCCCGGCATTGCGGCAACTCCGCGCGCGCCGTTGCACGTTGCCGTTTCGTTTGGTATAAGGGCTGGACGGCGCCCGTTGATCGAGCGTCTTCGGCTCCGTCGTCGGCGTGCGTGGCTTCCGGACGTTCGTCCGCCAGCCGCGGATCAGGAGCAGTGGAGGATTCCACGGCTCGTTTGCTGGAGGAGGTGCGTGATCATGCGTGAGTCCTTCACTGTCGGGTGCCTGCTCGCGGCGTCGCTGTCGCTGGCGGCCCAACCGGCAGCGGCGCAGGCGGGCGGCGACGTTGCGATCGGGTACAGCTACCTGACGAACCAGGAGCTGGCCGCGAACGCCACCAACCTGCCGGCGGGGTTCTTCTTCGACTCGTCGCTGCAGGTGAACGACTTCCTGTCCATCGCGATGGACGTCAACGGCCATTTCCGGCGCGGCATAGAGGCCAGCCGCACGTACGCGGGCGGTCCCGCCGACATGCCGGTCCGCCCCCTGGATGACCAGGACTTCCAGGTGTTCTCCTTCAATCGGCCCGAGGACGAGTACTGCTCGCCCGTCCTGGCGAAGTGCGAGGTGCACATCCAGACGGTGGGCGCCGTGGCGGGGCCGCGGTTCCACGTCCAGGCCGGCGGCGCGCGGCCGTACTTCCACGCGCTGTTCGGCGTTTCGCGCTCCCTGCGCAAGATCGGGTTCTTCGCGCACACCGCCACGCACTGGGCGGTCCAGCCGGGCGGCGGGGTCGACATCTCCATGACGCCCAACACGGCGTTCCGGATCCAGGCCGACTACCGCATGACGTTCTTCCCACTGCCGAACCAAGCCGATCCCGGCTCCCAGTCGACGCTGGTCAGCAACGACGGGGTGGACTTCAGGGACTTCAAGCTGTCGTTCGGTTTCGTCTTCAACCTCGGCGCCCGCCGCGAGTAGCAGGCCGCCGACGGCCCGCGCGCTTGATGGACGGGTCATCCGTTTCGCCGATGACCCTGCGATTCCAGCCGCTTCCGCGGCGTGCGCTTCTTTTGCCGTTGGGGGAGGAGGTCCTGTCCCGGCTCTCTCCTGCTCCTCAGTCCGACCGCCCGCGCAGGATCTCCTCGAGTTCCGCCACTCGTGCTTCCGCGGCAGCGGCCCGTGTCTCGGCGGCTTGTCGGGCGACGGCTTCCCTCCGCCGGGCGGCGGCCTCCCTCCGCCGGGCGGCGGCTTCCGCCAGACGGCCCTCGGCTTCCTCGTCGTGGCTGCGCAGGTCGGAACCGTTCACCGGATCCCGAAAGCGCATCCGGCGGCCGGGCGCCGCCCGCAGATCCAGGCCGAGCGTCCGGCTACGGAGCGTCAACGTGCCGTCGGGCGCCGTCTCCACGGGTTGACGAACGTAGCCCGACGGCGTCAACCGCTCTCCCTGCAGGCGCGCAGGCAAGTGGTCGCCTGTCGGGTCGTACCGGCAGTACTCGCGCACGCCGAGACGGGCGTACACCGAGCGCTTCCACCCGAGATCGTCCCGCCAGGTGCTGGGCGAGGCCACTTCCAGCACGAAGGCGGGCGCGTGGCGTTCCTCCCACACCTTGTAGTTGGGCCGCTCGCGATTCTCCACGCCGAAGACCACGAAGACGTCCGGGGCCACGGACACCCGCGGATTGCCCTCCTGATAGTAGATCAGGAGGTTCCCGGAAACGTATACGTCGTGCCGGTTCCTGAAGTGGCGAGCAAGCGCTCCGATTCCGTACGTGATGGCGTTGCGTTGGGCGTCGTTCTCCGCCATCGGCTTGCCGTCCGAGCTCGGGTACTCGATTGGAACGGCGGCAAGCGCGGGTCGGATCATCGCGGAGCTTCTCCCAGCGGGCGCGACGGCGCGCACGACGTTTCCAAGCTACCACACGCTGCGCCCGGCCACCACCGTTCAGGCCCTGCGTGCGATCGAATGCAAGCACGTGTCGTGCCAGGCCCTGGGCTGGCCGCCGGGGACGATCCGGGTCCGGGCGCCGGCGCGGACGACCCGCGCGCGCTTTGCTACACTGCGGTGGATGCGCGGATGTGCTCGTGCCGCCCGCGGGCGAAGGCTTGCGTGGAGCGTGACGGCGGTGGTCTTGTGCGTGGGCCTCGCCGGGAACCGAGCACCCGCGTCGCCGGCCACCGGCCAGGCGGTCACGTTCGCCGACGGAGTCGCGCCGCTCCTGCGCGACCGTTGCGGGGCCTGCCACCGCCCCGGCGGAGTCGCCCCCTTCAGTGTCCTCGCCTACCCGGACGTCCGTCCCTGGGCGCGCGCCATCCGCAACGCCGTGCGGACGCGCTCGATGCCGCCGTGGAAGCCCGTGCCCGGGTACGGGGGACCGTTCGTCGGCGAGCAGCGCCTGAGCGACGCCGAGATCGACCTGATCGCGGCCTGGGTGGACGCGGGAGCGCCGGAGGGAGATCGCGCCGCCGCCGCCCCACCGCCGGTGGACTACGGCGGCTGGCGGCTCGGGGAGCCGGATCTGGTCGTCGAGATGCAGGCGCCGTACGCGCTGCAGGCCGAGGGAATCGATGTCCTGCGCAAATTCGCGCTCCCGGTTCCGGTGGGGAAACGGCGCTACGTCCGGGCCGTGGAGTTCCAGCCGGGAAACCCGCGGGTCGTCCACCACGCCAACATGAAGATCGACCCGACGCCCGCCTCCCGGCAGCTCGATGCGGCGGATCCGGAACCGGGCTACGAGGGCGTCACCCCGTTTTCGGCCCGCTTCCCGTTCGGCTGGTTCCTGGGCTGGACGCCCGGTCAGGTCCGGCCGCCGGCCGCCGAGGGAATGGCCTGGACACTCGATCCGGGCTCGGACCTGCTTCTCGAGCTGCACCTGACGCCGAGCGGGGAGCCGGAGACCGTGCAGTCCCGCATCGGCTTCTTCTTCGCCGCCGGGCCGCCGGACCGGATCCCGTTCACGATTCGTCTCGGGAAGCAGGACCTGGACATCCCGCCCGGGGTCGACGAGTACCGGAGCGAGGACCGCTACGTCCTGCCGGTCGACGTCGAGGTGCACGGGATTCAGCCGCATGCGCACTACCTCGCCCGGCGCGTGCGAGGGCACGCCACGCTGCCCGACGGCACCCGGCGGCCGTTGATCGCCATCGACGACTGGGACTTCCACTGGCAGGACTCGTACCGCTACGCCGAGCCCTTCGTGCTGCCGCGGGGGACGGAGCTGGCGATGGAGTTCGTCTACGACAACTCGATCGCGAATCCCGCCAACCCGCATGCGCCCCCGCGCCGGGTGACCTGGGGGCAGCTCTCGGCCAACGAGATGGGCGACCTGTGGATCCAGGTGGTGCCGCGCAACGCCGCCGACCTCGATCTACTGGTGCGCGACCGGCGGCCGATCGAGCTGGCCGAGGATATCGTCGGCTTCGAGATGGTACTCGCCGCCGATCCGAATCAGCGGATGGTCCACGACGACGTCGCGCTCCTGTACACGCAGTTCGGGCGGGTACCGGAGGCGGTGCGGCACTACCGGGAATCGGTGCGGCTGGCCCCGGATTCTTCCGCCGCGGCGTACAACCTGGGGACCGGGCTGCTGCAGCTCGGCGAGCTCGGCGAGGCAATCGTCGAGCTCGAGCGGGCCCTGCGACTCGATCCGGCGTACGCGCTGGCGCACAACAACCTCGGTGCGGCCCTGAAGCTGCGCGGCGACCTCTTGCGGGCGACGGTTCACTACCGCGAGGCGGTGCGGCTGCGGCCCGGCGACGGCGAGGCGCTCTACAACCTGGCCAACGCCCTGATGGCGAGCGGGGCGCCGGACGAGGCGATGACGCTGTACGGGCGCGCGATTGCGGCGCGTCCCGACGCCGCCGAGCCGCACGCGGAGTTGGCGCTGCTGCTGCTGATCCACCCGGACCCGGCCCGGCGCGATGCGGCCCGGGCGGTGCGGCTCGCCGAGCGCGCGGCGGAGTTGACCGGCCGCGTGCAGCCGGGCGTGCTGGACGTGCTCGCCGGGGCCTACGCCGCCGCGGGGGCGCTGGACCGGGCTGTGGCCGCCGCGGAGGCCGCTCTCGAGCACGTGCCACGCGGCCGCGACGACGTGGCCGCCGCCATCCGCGCGCGGCTGGAGGGCTACCGGCGAGAGCGCGCGGCGGCGCGCCCGAGGTAGGGCGATGACCGCGCGCCGCCGCCCGCGTCGCCCCGGTTCCCGCCCTGCCCGCCGGGCGCCGGCCGGCGCCCGCCCCGGGCTCGCCGCCGGCGGGTCGGGGGCCGCGGATCTCGGCTGGCACTACCTGCTCGCCGTCTTCGCGTTCGCGTTCGCCGTGCGGCTTGTGCACGTCTGGCAGTTGCGCCCGGCGCCTTTCTTCGGGCTGACGATGGGCGATGCGCAGAGCTATCACGCTTGGGCCCTGCAGATACTGGCGGGCGACTGGCTGGGGCGCGAGGTCTTCTACCAGGCGCCGCTGTACCCGTACTTCCTGGGCGCCGTCTACGCGCTGTTCGGCCCCGACCTGCTGGCGCTGCGCGTCGTGCAGGGCGTGCTCGGGGCGGCGTCGTGCGTCCTGCTGGCGGTGGCCGCGGGCCGGTTCTTCTCCCGTCCCGCCGGCATCGCGGCCGGCGTCATGCTCGCGGTCTACGCGCCGGCGATCTTCTTCGACGGCCTGGTGCAGAAGGCGTCGCCGGGCCTGTTTCTGCTGTGCGCCGTCCTGGCGCTCCTCGCCCGGCTGGCCACGCGGCCCGCGCCGGTTCGAGAGTGGCTATGGCCGGGGCTGGCGCTCGGGGCGCTGCTGCTGACGCGCGAGCACGCGCTGGTGTTCGTCGCCGTCGTGCTCGGCTGGGTGGCGGTGTCTGTCCGCCGCCGCCGCGACGGCCTCGCGCGGGCCGGCGCGCTCGTACTGGGGCTCGCGCTGGTGATTCTGCCCGTCGCCGCGCGCAACGCGGCGGTGGGGGGCGGGTTCGTGCTCACGACCGCGCAGTTCGGCCCCAACTTCTACATCGGGAACAACCCCGCGGCCGACGGTACCTACCGGCCGCTGGTGTTCGGGCGGGGAGATCCGCGCTTCGAGCGGCAGGATGCCACCCGGGTCGCCGAGCGCGAACTGGGGGCCGCGCTGAGCCCGGCCGAGGTTTCCCGCTACTGGGCGGGCGAAGCGCTCGAATACGTGCGGGCGGATCCGGTGGACTGGCTCCTGCTGACCGGGCGCAAGGCCGTCCTGGCGTTCAACGCGTCCGAGGTGGCCGACACCGAGGATCAGCTCAGCCATGCCGACTGGTCCGCTCCGCTGCGCATCGCCGGCTACTTCTGGCACTTCGGCGTCCTCGCCCCGCTGGCCGCTGCCGGCCTGTGCCTGACGTGGCGCCGCCGCCGGGAGCTCCTGCTGTTGTACTGCATGCTCGGCGGCTACACGGCGAGCGTGGTGCTGTTCGCCGTCATGGCGCGCTACCGGTTCCCCCTCGTCCCGTTGCTGATCCCGTTCGCGGCGGCGGCGGCAGTGGAGATCCCGCGGCTGGCCGCGCAGGCGTGGGACCGGCGCGTGGGGTGGGCCGGCGCGGCCGCGGCGGGCGCGCTGGTCTTCTGCAACTGGCCGGTGCTCTCCATGGAGGACATGCGGGCAGTCACCGCCCTCAACGTGGGCACGGAGCTGCAGGCGCGGGGACGCGTGGACGAGGCGGCGGCAGAGTACCGGCGCGTGCTGGCGCGCGACCCGGACGACGCGCTGGCCCACAGCAACCTGGGGACCGCGCTCGCCGCCCTGGGCAGGCCCGCCGAGGCCGTCGAACACTACGAGAGGGCCCTGGCGCTGGCGCCCGAGGACGCCGATTCGCACTCGAACCTGGGCAACGCGCTGGTCGCGCTGGACCGGATCGACGCGGCCGTCGAGAGCTACCGGCGCGCGCTCGCCATCGACCCGGGCTCAGTCGAGGCCCACGCGGCGCTCGGCATGGCCCTGCACGCAGAGGGTCGCTCGGAGGAGGCGGTCGGGCATCTGCGCCGAGCGCGCGATCTCGGCCCCCCCACGGTGGAGATCCTCAACCTGCTGGGGGTGGCGCTGGCGTCGCAGGAGCGGCTCGACGAGGCCGCCGTCGAGTTCCGGCGCGCGCTGGCCGTCGATCCGGGCTCGGCCGAGGCGCACGCCAACCTGGGTACGGTATACCACCTGCAGGGCGATATGGAGCAGGCGGTCGCGCAGTACCGCGAGGCGCTCCGCCTCGACCCGGCGGCCGGGGAGCTGCAAGCCCGGATCGACGCGGCGCTGGCCGGGCTCGGGGACCCCAGGTAGGATCGACGGTGCGCACGATGGCTCCTCGTCTGGTCGTCGGACTGCTGGCGTCGGCGGCCCTGGGTCACGCCGCGGCGACGTCGCAGACGGGTTCCGCGCTCGCGCCGGGCGACTGGCTCGCCGACGGCGCGCCCGCCGCGGGGCTCGACTTCATGCACTTCAACGGCATGTCGGGGGAGTACTACTCGGCCGAGATCATGGGGCCGGGCGGCGCCCTGTTCGATTTCGACAACGACGGGGACCTCGACGTCTACCTCGTGCAGGGCGAGATGCTCGGTCCCGGCAAGACCCTGCGGGACGCGTTGTTCGGTCCGCCCGCCGGGGCCGCGTCGCGGGCGGGCGACCGGTTGTACCGGAACGATCTGCAGGTGCGCGCGGACGGGACGCGCACGTTGCGCTTCACCGACGTGACCGCCGGGAGCGGCCTGGGCATCCGCGGCTACGGCATGGGAGCGGCCACCGGGGACATCGACAACGACGGCTGGATCGACGTCTACCGGACCGGACTCGGCGCCAACCATCTTCTGCGCAACAACGGCGACGGCACGTTCACCGACGTGACGGCGCGCGCCGGCGCGGGCGATCCGCGCTGGAGCGTGTCGGCCTCCTTCGTCGACTACGACCGGGACGGCTGGCTCGACCTCTACGTCGGCAACTACGTCGATCCCCGCCTGGAGGATCGGATCGAGTGCTTCAACCGCACCGGCGAGAAGGACTACTGCGGGCCGCAACGCTACGTGCCGGTTCCCGACCGGCTGCTGCGCAACCGCGGCGACGGGACGTTCGCCGACGTCACTGCGGAGGCGCTGCGGGGGGGCGAGTACGGCCCGGCCCTCGGGGTCATCGCGGCCGACCTCGACGGCGACGGCTGGCAGGACCTGTACGTCGCCAACGACGGCGAGCCCAACCAGCTCTGGCTCAACCAGCGCGACGGCACGTTCCTCGACGGCGCCTGGCTGGCCGGGGTGGCGGTCAATCGCGACGGGAACGCCGAGGGCAGCATGGGCGTCGACGCGGGCGACTTCGACGGCGACGGCGACGACGACCTGTTCATGACCCACATCGCCACCGAGACCAACACGCTCTACGTCAACCAGGGCGCCGGGCTCTTCGAGGACCGCACCGCGCAGGCCGGGCTCGGGGCGCCCAGCCTGCCGTACACCGGCTTCGGCACCGCGTGGTTCGATCTCGACAACGACGGCTGGCTGGACCTGCTCGTCGCCAACGGCGAGATCCGCACCCAGGAGGCGCTGGTGCGGGCGAACGATCCGTTCCCGCTGCACCAGCGCAACCAGTTGTTCCGCAACCTCGGCGACGGCCGCTTCGAGGAGGTCGGCGGCACCGCCGGTGGCGCGTTCCGGACCTCGGAGGTCAGCCGCGGGGCGGCGTTCGGCGACGTGGACAACGACGGCGACATGGACGTGCTCCTGACGAACAACAACGGGCCGGTGCGCCTGCTGCTCAACCGGGTCGGCAGCCGCAATCCGTGGGTCGGGTTGCGTCTGGTCGGCAGCGACGGCCGCCGCGACTTGCTCGGGGCCCGCGCGGCCGTCTACCGCGCCGGGCGCCGGGTGCTGTGGCGGCGGGCGCGCACGGACGGCAGCTACGTGTCGGCGAACGATCCGCGCGTCCTCTTCGGCCTCGGCGGGGCTGCGCCCATCGAGCGGGTGCGCGTCGTCTGGCCCGGCGGCGGAGCGGAGGAGTGGTCGGGCGTCGCCGTGAACCGCTGGACGACGCTGGTCGAGGGGACCGGCCGGAGCGTGCAGTAGGATGACGCGCCGCGTGCTCGCCGGCGGCCTGGCGGCGTTCGCCCACCTTGCCGCGTGGGGTGCGCCGGGGCTGCACGCGGCCCCGGCGCGGGCCGCCGGCGCGCAGCCGGCGCCGGCGTCGTGCGTGCTGCCCGATCTCGGCCGCATGCACCCGGCAGTGCAGGAGCAGCTCGGCGCCGCCTACGCCGAGCTGGCGGGCGCGCCGCCGCCCGCGGGTCCGGGCGGCGGCGCGGCGACCGACGCCCGTCCCCGGGAGCGGGCCGAGGCGCACGGCGCGCTGGGGACGCTGCTGCTCGCCGGCGACTATCCCGAGGCCGCCGCCGCCTGCTACCAGCGCGCGCAGGCGCTGGCCCCCGACGATCGGCGCTGGCCCTACTACCTGGCCCACGCCGCCCTGCGCGGCGGGGACCTGGCGCGGGCGGCGGCGTGGTTCGAGCAGGCGCTGCGGATCGAGCCCGCCGACTTTGCGACCCTGGTCTGGCTGGCCCACGCCTACGTCGACCTGGATCGGCCGGAGGCGGCCGAGCCTCTGGTCGCCCGGGGCCTGACGCTGTATCCGGACGCGCAGCCGCTGCTGTACCAGGGCGGGCGGGCGGCGCTCGCGGCCGGAAACCACTCGCGCGCGGTGGAGCGCTTCGAGGCGGCCTTGGCGCAGGATCCGTCGGCGACCGTGATCCACTATCCGCTGGCGCTGGCCTACCGGGGGCTCGGCGACCTCGATCGGGCCCGCGAGCTGCTGGGCCGGCGCGGCCGGCCGGGGCCGGCCGGCTACACGGCCGGCGCCGCGGTGCCGATGGCGGACCCGTTGATGGCGGCGGTGACGACGGCGTTGCGGAGTCCGCAGGTCCACCGCGACCTGGGAATGCAGGCCAGCGCGCGGGAGGACTGGCCCGAGGCGGTGCGCCAGTTCCGAGCGGGAGCCGAGATGGCCCCCGCCAACGCGGTGATGCGGCTGAACCTGGGTACGGCCCTGATCCGCGTCGGTGACGCGCGCGCCGCGGCGGCCGCGCTCGATGCCGCGGTCGCGATCGACCCGCGGCTGGCGGCAGCGCACTTCCTGCTCGGGACGCTGCTGGAGCGCGCCGGACGCGACGCCGAGGCCATCGAGCACTTCGGTTCGGCTGTCGCCCACGACGCGACGCTGGCCGCGGCGCGCCTGCGGTTGGCCGACGCGTTGCGGCGCAACGACCGCGTCGAGGAATCGCTGGACTACTACCGGCAGGCCGGCGAGGGCGACCAGGCCCGGTTCGGCGAGGCGATGGCCCTGGTCCGCCTGGGACGCTATCCGGAGGCCAGGGCGCGGCTGACCGAGGCCCTGGCGCGGTACCCGGAGCAGCCGGGTTTCGCGCATGCCCTGGCGCGGTTGCTGGCCTCGGCGCCCGACGATCGGGTGCGGGACGGCGCGCGGGCCCTGGAGCTCGTCCAGGCGCTGGCGGCCGAGTACAGGACGGCGCCGGTGGCCGAGACCATGGCAATGGCCCTGGCCGAGCTGGGGCGCTTCGCCGAGGCGGCGGAGTGGCAACGGCTCGCCATGGCCGTCGTCTCCGATGCCGGGCTGTCCGACGTGACCCGGGCGATGGCCGACAACCTCACGCGCTACCTGCGCGGCGAACCCAGCCGCACGCCGTGGCGCGACGACGAGCCGGAGCACAATCCGGGCCCGGCCGTCGACCCCGCGCTGCTGGATCCGTCCCGACCCTGATGGCGCGCCCGCGCCGGCCACTGCGCGGGCGTTCCGGCGGTTGAAG
This sequence comes from Acidobacteriota bacterium, assembly GCA_011523845.1. Taxonomy (GTDB): domain Bacteria; phylum Acidobacteriota; class Vicinamibacteria; order Vicinamibacterales; family UBA8438; genus WTFV01. The sequence continues at coordinate 14,088 of WTFV01000268.1, forward strand.
CAGTGCGGCGGCCCGGCGGATAATGTCGTGTGCCCGGCAACCTGCGGCGCAAGGCGCGCCGCGCCCGAGCGTCGCCTTGTCGCGCGCGGACCGCAGCGTGCCGCATTCGAGCGTCGCTGCATCGTGCGCCGACCGCGGCGTTCCGCGTTCGACCGGACTGGATGCGCGCGGCGCCGCTGCTGCTCCTCTGCGCCGCCGTTGCGGGTTGCGGGCCGGCCGAGCCCGGCGCCGCGCCGGCCGGCGCGGGGCCGGCGGCAGGGTCCGGCGACGCGGCGGCGGCGCCGGGCGCCGCCCCTTCCGAGGCGTGGTTCACCGAACGCGCGCGGGAGGCGGGCATCGACTTCGTGCACTTCAACGGCATGTCCGGCGAGTTCCACCTTGCCGAGATCATGGCGCCGGGCGCCGCGCTGTTCGACATGGACGGCGACGGCGACCTCGACGCGTACCTCGTCCAGGGCCGGATGCTCGGGGCCGGACGGACGCTCGACGACGCCCTGACGCCGCCTCCGGCCCATGTCCCGCTACCCCTGACCGACCGCCTCTACCGCAACGACCTGCAGATCGCGGAGGACGGCGCGCGGACGCTGCGGTTCACCGACGTGACCGCGGGGAGCGGCCTCGGCGCGAGCTCCTACGGGATGGGAGTCGCGGCCGCAGACTTCGACGGCGACGGCCGGGTCGACCTCTACCGCACCGCGCTGGGCGCGAATCACTTGTTTCGCAACAACGGCGACGGCACGTTCAGCGATGTTGCGGGGCGGGCTGGCGTCGACGACGCGGGCTGGGGCGTGTCGGCTTCGTTCTTCGACTTCGACCGGGACGGCCGGCTCGACCTGTACGTCGGCAACTACGTCGTGTACGACCTTGCGAACGAGGAGCGCTGTTTCACGCTCACCGGCGAACGGGACTACTGCGCGCCGAAGAGCTATGTGCCGGCCCCGGATCGGCTGTACCGCAACCGCGGCGACGGCGTCTTCGAGGACGTGACGGCGAGCGCGGGCGTCGGCCGCGCGTACGGACCGGCCCTCGGTGTGCTGGCCGCGGATTTCGACGGTGACGGTTGGGTCGACGTCTACGTCGCCAACGACGGGCGGCCCAACCAGTTGTGGATCAACGGGCGGGACGGGACGTTCACCGACCGGGCGCTGCTCAACGGCGTGGCGGTGAACGGGGGAGGGGCCAGCGAGGCGAGCATGGGGGTCGATCTGGGCGACTTCGACGCCGACGGCGACGACGACCTGTTCATGACCCACGTGACCACAGAGACGAACACCCTGTACGCCAACGCGGGAGACGGGTTCTTCGAGGATCGCGGCGCCATGGTCGGCCTCGGCGCCCCGAGCCTGCCCTATACCGGGTTCGGCACCGCGTGGGTGGACTTCGACAACGACGGCTGGCTGGATCTGCTGGTGGTCAACGGGGAGGTGCAGGTCGTCGAGCGCCTCGTGCTGGCCGCCGATCCGTTCCCGCTGCATCAGCGCAACCAGTTGTTCCGGAACCTGGCGGGCCGCGGCTTCGAGGATCTCTCCGATCGGGCCGGCCCCGCGTTCGCGTTGTCGGAGGTCAGCCGCGGGGCCGCGTTCGGCGATGTCGACAACGACGGGGACGTGGATGTCCTGGTGGCCAACAACAACGGTCCGGCGCGCCTGCTGATCAACGAGGTGGGGCAGCGGAATCCGTGGCTCGGCCTGCGGCTTGTCGCGGCCGCCGGGGCGCGGGACGCGACCGGAGCGCGGGTCGGCGTGTTCCGCGCCGGGGGCCCGGTCCTGTGGCGCCGTGCGCGGGCCGACGGCAGCTACGCCTCGGCTGGCGACCCGCGGGTGGTCGTGGGACTCGGCGAGGCGGACGCGGTGAGCGGCGTCCGGGTGGAGTGGCCGAGCGGCCGGGTCGAGGAGTGGGACGGCGTGCCGGTTCGAAGCTGGACGACACTGACGGAGGGAACCGGACGCGGCGTGCAGGGAGGGATCCGGTGAGTCGGGCCGGGTCGGGGGAGCCGTCGAGCCGGGAGAAGCGAGGCGTGGGTCGCACGACGTCGCGCAGCGGGGCGTCCGTGGTGGCCGCCGCGCTGGCGGCGGTGCTGTGGGCGCCGTCCGCGGAGGGGCAGCGGGGGGCGGGACGCGACCCGGGCACCGCGGACATGGTGCGCCGTCTCGACGCGCTGGCCTGGGAGTCGGTGTACTCCAATCCCTACGCCGCCTCGTTGCGGGCGCGGGCTCTCGCCGCGGAGAGCCCGCCGGCCGCGCTGCCCGATCGGTTGCGGTATCGCTCGCAGATCGCCCGCTGGCTGCTCAACGCGGGGCAGAGCCGGGAAGCTGCCGCAACGCTCGAGGACATCCTGCGCGAGGCGGAGGGTCAGCCGTCGGTGTCGCGCACCTTCGTGAGCGCGGTGCGGCAGCTCCTCGCCCTGTCGTGGCTGCGCGCGTCCATGCAGGAGAACTGCGTGCGGGAGGCGGCGGCCGGCCGTTGCTCCGCGCCGCCGCGGCGCGCCGACGTTCCTTCCGCGGTCGACGCGGCGCGCCGCGCCATCGAGGAGTACGCGCGCGTCCTGCGGGACGCGCCGGACGAGTCCACCCTGTTCGGCGCCCGCTGGCTGCTGAACCTCGCCTACATGGCGGCCGGCGAGTATCCGCTGGGCGTGCCGGAAGAGTGGCTCGTGCCTCCCGGCGCCTTCCGCTCGGACTACGACGTCGGGAGGTTCGTCGACGTCGCTCCCCGGCTGGGCCTCGACGTGGCCGGCCGCAAGGGGGGCAGCGTCATGGACGACTTCGACGGCGACGGCGACCTCGACCTCTTCATCTCGTCGGCCGGCCTGTTCGCCGTCGCCGCCGGGGACAATCCCAACCAGCTCCGCTATTTCCGCAACGAGGGCGACGGGACGTTCACCGACCGGACGGCGGAAGCCGGGCTCGAGGGGCTCGTCAGCGGCCTGAACCTCGTGCAGGCCGACTACGACAACGACGGGTTTCTCGACCTGCTGGTGCTGCGCGGTGCGTGGCTGAACGCCCCGCACCCCAACTCGCTGCTGCGCAACAACGGCGACGGGACGTTCTCGGACGTCACCGAGCGGGCGGGGTTGTCGATTCCCGCCCCGACGCAGGCCGGGGCGTGGGGCGACTTCGACAACGACGGCTGGGTCGATCTCTACATCGGCAACGAGTCGGCGGAGGGGACCGCGCATCCCGCCAACCTGTTCCGCAACAACCGCGACGGCACGTTCACCGACGTGGCGTTCGAGGCCGGCGTGGCCGTCGTCGGCTTCATCAAGGGCGTCGTGTGGGGGGACTACGACAACGACGGCCGCCTCGATCTCTACGTGACGCTGCTGCGCCCCGACGAGCCGAACCGCCTGTTCCGCAACGAAGGGCCGAGGCCGGACCGCGCGTGGTCGTTTCGCGATACGGCGGCCGAGGCAGGCGTGCAGGGACCGCCGGTGAGCTTCCCGACCTGGTTCTTCGACTTCGACAACGACGGCTGGGAGGATCTGTTCGTCAGCGGGTTCAGCGGAGGGCTGTCGGACGTCGTCCTCGAGCGGCTCGGCCAACCGCACCGCGGGCAGCTCCCGCGGCTCTACCGCAACAACCGCGACGGCACGTTCTCCGACCTCACGCGCGCGGCCCGGCTCGACCGGATCATGGTGGGCATGGGGTCGAACTTCGGGGATCTGGACAACGACGGATTCCTCGACATGTACCTCGGCACGGGCGACCCGGACTACCGCATGCTCGTCCCGAATCTGATGTTCCGCAACGCCGGCGGGGCCTTCTTCCAGGACGTGACCTCGTCGGGCGGGTTCGGGCATCTGCAGAAGGGGCACGGCGTCTCGTTCGGCGACGTCGACGGCGACGGCGACCAGGACGTGTACCACGTGCTCGGCGGGGCCTTCGAGGGCGACACGTTTCCGAACGCGCTCTACCTGAACCCGGGCCATGGCAACAACTGGATCACCCTGCGGCTCGTGGGCGTCGGGTCGAACCGGAGGGCCATCGGCGCCCGGGTGCGCGTCACGGCCGAGACCCCGGCGGGCGACAGGGACGTCCACGTCACGGTCGGCAGCGGTGGCAGCTTCGGCGGATCGAGCCTGCAGCAGGAGATCGGCCTCGGCAACGCGACCCGGATCCGCGCCCTGGCGATCACCTGGCCGGCGGGCGGGCGGACCGACGTGTACCGCAACGTCGTGGTCAACCGTACGTTCCGCGTCCGGGAAGGGGACGCCGCGTTGACGCCGGTCGCGGTTCCGCGGCTGAACCTGCGTTCCGCCGTCCCGTCGGGCGATTCGGATCGGGCGGAGGCCGACGTGCATCGGGAACGGGCACTCGACGCCGCCGCCGTCGGCGACTGGTCCGTCGCGACCGGCGAGCTCCGCCGGGCACTCGTGCTTGCGCCGGACGACGCCACGCTGCATCTTCAGCTCGGCATGGCGGCCAAGCTGATGGGGGGCGACCCGGACACGGCCATCGGCCACCTGGGCAACGCGCTCCGGCTCGACCCGCAACTCGGCCAGGCGCGCTTCGCGATAGGCTCGCTGCTGGAGGCGAGCGGACGTCCGGTCGAGGCGATCGACTACTTCAGGTGGGCGGCGGACGGCGGACCGGGCGGAGACGAGGCGGCCTTTCGGCTGGCTCGAATCCTGCGCCGATCGGGCCGCTTCGAGGAATCGTTGCCGTACTACGAGCGGATCAGCGGGCGCAGCGACGCGCGATTCGGACTGGCCCTGGCCCTGGTCCAGCTCCGGCGGTACCGCGAGGCCCGGGACCTGCTGGCCGCCGGCATCGAACGCCATCCCTGGGAGGCCGCGTTCCCGCTCGCGCTGGCCCGCCTGTTGGCCGCCGCTCCCGACGACGCAGTGCGCGACGGCAGCCGGGCGCTGGAGGTCGTGCAGGCGTTGGCCGAGGCCGTGCGCACCACGGCGGTGGCCGAGACGATGGCCATGGCGCACGCCGAGCTGGGGCAGTTCGCCGAGGCGGTCGAGTGGCAACGGCTGGCCATGTCGGTCGCGACCGAGGCGGGGCAGGTCGAGGCCGTGCGCAGAATGTCCGCCAACCTCTCCCTGTATCTGCGCGGGCAGCCGTGCCGCACGCCCTGGCACGCGGCCGAGCTGGGCTGACGCGCGCTACCCCAGCAGGCCCGGCTGGACCGGCGGCCCCGGCCGTTGCTCGGGCTCGTCGTCGCGCCACGGAGTGCGGCACGGCCGGCCCTGCCGGTAGATGGCCAGGTTGGCAGTCATCTGGTTCGCCAGATCCGGCCGTCCCGCGTCGCGCGCCACGTCGATGGCGACCTGCTGCCACTCGACGGCCCCCCGGAACTCGCCCACCTCCGCCAGGGCCATCGCCATCGTCTCGGCGACGCCGGTGGTCTTGTGGTCGGCCACCAGGGCCTGGATCAGCACGAGCGCCCGCCGGCCGTCCCGGACCCCGGCGTCCGGCGACGCGGCCAGCAGCCGCGCGAGGGCAATCGGGAACGCCGGCTGGTCGGGATGGACGCGGGCGGCGTCCGCCAGCCGGGAGCGCGCCTCGCGGTGGCGTCCGAGCCGCACGAGCGCCATCGCTTCGCCGAAGCGTGCGCCAGCGGCCTGCCCGGCGCCGGCGATGAGCCGGCGGTACGGCTCCAGCGATGCCTCGAAGCGGCCCGCGCGCCGCAGGGCGTCGGCGAGCCGCAACCGGATCTCGGGGGACGCCGGATTGCGGGCGGCGGCGGTCGTGAAGCGTTCGATCGCCTCGGCGTCGCGGCCGGCGCGTTCCAGCAGCGTGCCCAGGACGTAGTGCGCTTGGGCGAGATCCGGGTCGAGGCGCAACGCCTCGTAGAGCGCCGGCAGCGAGGCGCGCGGGTTTCCGGCGCGGTCGAGCGCCATTGCCAGGCTCAGGTGCAGGAGCGGATCCGACGGTTCGAGTTCGAGCGCCTGCCGGAACTGCCTGGCGGCCTCGGCGAAGTCCCCCCTGGCGTCGGCCGCAATGGCGAGCTCGCGGTGGACCCGCGGGCTGCGCAGGACGGTGGAGAGATCGGCCATCAGCGGGTCCGCCAGCGCCAGGCTGGCCCTGCCCGCGGCGGCGTCCGCCGCGCCGGGGCCGCCGCGCTGCAGATGGAGCTCGGCCAGCTCGACGTTGCCCAGCGCCCGATGCGACATGGCCAGCGGATAGTGCACCACGGCGGCGCCCGGCTCCAGGCGCAGAGCAGCGTCGAAGTGTTCCACCGCGCGCGCGTGGTCCCCGACCGCCGCCGCGGCCCCGCCCTCGTGGTAGCGCACCACGGCGGCGCCCGGCTGCACCGATCGCGCGTGCGCCAGCACGGGCAGGGCCTCTTCGGGCCGCCCGAGGTTCAGGTACGTGCTCGCGAGCCAGATCAGGGAGGGAAAGTCGTCGGCCCGCAGGCGCCGGGCCTCCTCGAAGGCGAGCGCGGCTGCGGGCAAATCGCCCTGTTTCCAGAGGAGCTGCGCCAGGTAGTACGTCCAGCGGAACTCCTCCGGCGCGAGCCGGCGGGCGTTGCGCAGGCTGGGCTCTGCCGTCTCCAGGTAGTCCCCGGCCATCAGCAGCATGCCGAGGGCGCCGTAGGCCGCGGCGCGCTCCGCCCGACCCCCGCCGGTCAGCGCTTCCTCCGCGCCTCGTAGTTGCGACTGCACGGCCGGGTGCATGTCGCTCAGGTCGGGCAGCGTCACCGGCAGTAGCGCCGGGCCGCTCCCCGGACCGCAGGCGGGCAGGACCGACAGCAGCAGCAGGCAGGGCAGGGGCGGGGTACGCATCCGCTCCGAGTGTAATCCGGCCGAGGGGACGAGTGCCCGGAGCCGGCGGAGGGCCGCCGCCGGCTCCGGGCATTGGCTGGGAGAAGGCCGCCCGGCGCGGGTCCTGCTCGCGCGCAGACTCCTAGAAGCTCGCGGTGACCGCGACGCGGATGACCCTCCCTTCGAGCAGCTTGTCCGCGCGTTCCCATTGCGACAGGGCCTGGTAGCCGGCCCCGGTGCTGCCGCGCGCGTTGCGGGAGCCGGTCTGCCAGATCTCCACGCCCGCGTTGAGCGCGTTGAAGAACTCGAGCCGGGCGTCGTAGCGCCACGACCCGATGTTGAACACCTTCTGGACGTTGACGTCGAGTTGCGTCCAGTAGGGCACGAACTTGACGCTGTTCAGCGGGATCATCGGTACCCAGTAGGCGGTCGTGCTGGTGCTGATCGTCGTCGCTTCCTCCGGGACCAGCCGGCCGCCGAGGGAGCAGGGCGCCACGCAGTGCCCGGGCTGCCCGTAAAGCCTCTCGGAGTAGGTCCCGAGCAGCTCGTTGCTGGACGTGCGGTGCACGTACATGCCTTCCTGCAGGCCGCCCCAGTCGCCCGCGCCGCCCGGGTAGGCCTGGATCGAGCCGCCCATCTGCATGTCGCCGAGCCCCGGCAGCGAGAACGGCAACGCTCCCGACAGCTTGAACTCGTGCCGGAACGGACGCGGATAGCCGCCCGAGTTGCAGAAGCGCAGCTCGTTCGGGTTGTCGCCGCGGGCGAGAACGTCGGCGCAGTCGTCCACCTCGCCGCCGTAGCGCGTGCCGCCGGTCGACCGGTCGTAGTTGTAGATCGTGGTGCGGCCGGTGTCCTCCACGGTCCAGCCGCCGAACAGCGAGCCGCCGCCGGGGAAGCGGCCCTGGATGCTCAGCTCGAACCCGTGGTACACGTTCGAGAAGCCCGGGCCGCGCGTCCGGTCGATGTTGTCGGTCAGCACGCGCACGTCCGGATCGATGTTGAAGACCGTGACCGACCCGACCAGCGGATAGGGCCGGGCGAGCTCGAAGTAGCGTCCCGTGCCGGCCATCGCCGGGTCGGGGCTGCCGTCGGAGAGCGCCCCGAAATCGGCGAGATTGTATTCCCGGTTGTCGGCCGACCAGGTGTTGTGGAACGACCGCCGCCGGAACTCCATGCCGATCGACAGCCCATCCACCAGCTCCTGCTGCAGGCCGGCGGTCCAGATGTGGTTGTACTCCCGCGCGAAGTTGTCGAGGTCGGGCGTGTTGGGCGAGCGGATCCCGAAGATCTCCTGCCCCGGGCCGATCTCCCAGTTCTGGGCGATGTCGTCGCCGTTGCCGCCGTACGGGTTGAGGCCCGAGCAGGCGGTGCCGGCGGGGTTGAGGTGGCAGTCGAACCAGTCGCGCACGTCCGTGGCGCGGGTGGCGATCGAGTAGCGTTCCGGCAGGTAGACGCCCACGTCACTGACGTACTTGTTCCAGCCGAACTTCAGCGCCGTCCGCGCATCCCCGAACAGATCGTAGGCCACGCTGAACCGCGGCGCCCAGTCCGGTCCGAAGTACGGCAGGTTGTCGTTCCCGGGGTAGCTGTAGACGCCCACGAAGCGTCCGAGCGGCTTCGGCGTCGGGGGGACCGCTATGGAGGCGAAGTCCAGGCGTATCCCGTAGTTGATGGTCAGCCGGTCGATCGTCCACGAGTCCTGCGCGTAGAAGCCGCCGTTGTAGTTCAGGTTGGCCCGGGAAAACGCGGGGTGGTTGTACACGCCGACCGCGTTCGGGGTGCCGACGGTGCCGCAAGGGAGGCCGGCGGCCAGGTTCACGGCCGCCGCGTAGTGGTTGCAGTTGCCGTCGATGAAGTCGAGGCTCCGGCCGAGCGGGCTCGGGGCCGCGGAGTAGCGCTGATCGAGATCGCCGTTGCTGCCGAAGGAGTACCGGCTGTGGCCGTGCGTGAAGTTGGTCCCGAACTTGAAGTTGTGGGAGCCGGTGACGTACGAAATCGCGCCGATCCACGACCAGCGGCGCATGTAGTTGTTCTCGATGTAGTTCTTCGCGCCGTAGCGGAAGTCGAGCCAGTCGTCGTTGCGGTGGACGACGTTGTACCAGGGGTCGCCCCCGGGAAGCTGGGCGAGATGCTGCGGCGAGCCGACCGTCGGGAAGCAGGGCGTGGAGAAGCAGGTGGCCATCTCGCCCACGCCCGGCCGCGGCTGCTCGATGCCCGGCTGGTAGCCGGGGTCCCAGTCGGTGTAGTTCATCGAGAAGCCGGCCTCGACCAGGGTCCGATTGCTGATCGTCGAGGTCCACTTGGCGGTTCCCGTGTCGTAGTGCGGCGAGGTCCAGGACGCCGACGCGGTCTCGATGTCGGTGCCGAAGCCGTGCTGGTGGAACCGGCGCTTGCGGACCTTGTCGAACATGGCGGAGAACTTGTTCCGCGTGCTGATCTGCCAGGTGAGCCGCAGGTTGCCGTTCGTGATGCTGTTGTCGTCGATGCCGGGGCTGCCGTCCCGGTAGATGCTGTTGGTCACGCCGGCGTTGACGACGTTGCGCCGCGCCGCCGCGTAGAACCACAGCCGGTCGCGGGCGAAGGGGCCGCCGACGGCGACGTTGTAGTCGTAGATCAGGTCGATCCGCGGCACCTCGGTGACGCCCACGTCGCCGAGCCGCTCGTTCCAGTTGTCGGACTGGAAGAACGACGGCGTCTGCCCGGCGAAGATCTTGCCGCTGTAGTTGTTGCCGCCTTCGGCGGGGATCATGTTCAGGCGCAGGCCGCCCTGCTGCGTCTCGGCGGAGTTGCCGGTCGTGGTGTACGAGGTCTCGGCCGCCAGCAGCGGGTTCAGGTAGGCCTGGTAGCGGCCGTCCTGGAAGATCGGGCTGACGTTCATGCCGTCGATCTCGATCGAGTTGTGGGCGGCGTCGAGCCCGCGGCCCATCATCTCGGACTGCTGCGCCCCGGCGGAGCCGCCGACGTCCGCCTTGTGGACCTTGACGCCGGGGATGAGCAGGGCGTAGGACCACGAGCTGCGGCCGGTCGGGATCGCCTCCTGGACCTCCTTGGTCAGCACCTCGATGCGCTGCACCTGCTGCACGTCGACGACCGGCGCGGCGCCGGAAACGGTGACCGTCTCCTCGATGCCGCCGACCGACATGGCGACGTCGAGGTTCAGCGTCACGTCGCCGAGCAGTTCGATCTGGTCGCGCACCTGGGTGCCGAAGCCGGGCAGCGTATACGTGACCGTATAGGTTCCGGGCCGCAGGTCGATGATCGCGTACTGGCCTGCGCCGTCGCTGATGGCGACGCGCGAGCCCTCGATGAGAGCGGGGCTTGCCGCCTCTATGGTAACCCCCGGCAGCACGCCGCCGGTGTTGTCCGTTACCTGCCCGGCGATGCGGCTCTGGGCCGCCGCGCCGGCGGGCAGCAACAGGAAGCCTCCGACGACGACCGAGAGAAGCGACCGGGAATGCATGCTCTTCCCTCCTCGTGTGACAGGCTCCGCGCGAACGAACGAGTACCCGTCATCTATTACAGTTAACACCGGGTGAAGTCAACCCTTGGAGCCTCGGCCGCCCTCGGCCGCGGGTCCGCGCCGAGCATGGCCTTCGAGGAGAGGCGCCATCCGCCGCGACGTGGCATGATTCGGGGTCTGAACGAGGCCCCGCCTTCATTCCCAGGGGTCTCGGACCAGCAGTCCGCGGCGAGGGGCGCAGGCTGCCGGCCGATGCGAACGCTGCTACCATCGGACAGCGAACCGCGGGCGGGATCGCCCCCCGCGGCCCGCTCGAGGGATCTGTTGCGGCATGTCGCGTCCACGAACCGTTGACGACATCGTTCGGGCACTCGATGAGAATCCGGCGCTGCGCGAGGCGTTGCGAGACCGGATCCTGCCCCGCGAGCTCCTGGAGCTGCACGGGAAGCTGGCGCTCCTTGCGGACCGCGTGGAGCCGCTGGCGGAGCGTCTCGACCGGATGGAGGAGGCGCTGGACGTGCTGAAGGGCGCCCATGCGCGGAACGTCGCCGAGCGCGACGTCGGCTTGATCGCACGCTCGCTGGGACTCCGGGATCCACGCGTCCTCAGCGCTGCGGACCTGTTCGATCTCGCGGCGGGTGCAGGCGCCGACACGAGCTCGAGTGCAGTGCAGAGCTACGTGCAGGCCGACCTCGTGTTCGAAGCCGCGGATGCGCGGGGTGAGACCTGTTACGCGGCGGTCGAGGTCTCCTATACCGCGAACGGTGCGGATACCGGACGGGCGTTGCGGAACTCGGTATTTCTGATCCGTTTCACCGGGTGCCCCTGCCAGCCGGTCGTGGCGAGCCTGCAGGTCGACGATTGCGTAGCGGATCTCGTCAAGTCGGGACGCATCCTCTGGTACCGCATGGCGCGCGAGGCGCCCGAAGCCGCCTGACTCCCGAGTGCGTCCGTTCGACCTCCCCCCAGTCCTCGGGAGCCCGTGGCGAAATCCCCGCTGCATTCGAGCGGCGATGCATCCCGCGTGGACGGCGTCGCTTCTCGGTCGAATATGCCCAATATGCTTCCTCGTCGCGCCTTGCCACGCGGGCGCCTCGCCGCTCTCGGTGCGACGCGGGGTTTCACCACGGGCTCCTGGGAGCCGGCTCACCGCGCAGTCGCGGGAGTTGCGCCCGCATCTCGTGGGGCGCCAGGCCGACGACGTCCGCGGCGGCCACGATGGTCTCCGCGTCGGCAGGGTAGAGGCGCCGGCGCGCCGCGACCAGTCGGGGATGGCACTCGACCGTGACGCGGTCGAACGGCTGGAGCAGCGCAGCGATGGCCGCGTCGTCCTCGGGCGGGACGGCGCGCGGGTCGAAGAAGTTGCTCGCGTTGTAGAGCTTCGCAGCGCAGGTCGCCGGCAGCGGTCCGGTTTCCCGGAGCGCGGCCTTCAACTGACGCGGGATCGCGCCGGGCGGCGTCGGGCCGTCGAGCGTCCGTCGCCACAGGTCGCAGAAGGCGCAGGTGAAGGGGCACTCCGCGCCGGCGAGCAGCACGGTCAGCACCGGCGCGAGCGACCCGTCGAGCCGGCGCTCCCGTTCCCGGAAGTGGGCGATCGGACGCTCGGGGTCCGGATGCAGCTTCGGACCCCGCCGCGACTGTATCCGGGCGGCCGCGTCGCGGTCTCCGCCGTGGGGCCCCGCCGTGGACGATGCCGATGCCGCCGAACCTGGGCCATCGCGAGCGGCCGCGTCGCGGTCTCCGCCCCGGAGCCTCGCCAGGGCGCCCGGGCCGCGGCCCGCGTGGCGCCCGGCGGTGGCGTCAGCGGGTCCGGTTGCGGCTCCGCGCCCGGCATCCGGGGGCGCTGAGGGTTCAGGCACGCGGCGCGTATCGCGCAAGGAAATAGCCGCGGTAGCGGTCGGTCTCGCCGGCGAACACCGCGCCGAACGCCTCGTCCCGCATGGCCCCCTGCTGAAAGCGGCGCTTCGGGAAGACGGGCAGTTCGCGGCCCAGGACCTGCCGCACGCCGCGGCTCAGCACCTCTCCCTTCAGGGCGTACAGGCTTTCGTGCGACTCACGGCTGAGCGACGCGAACGGAATGCCCTCCGCCACCGCGATCACGCCCGGCGCCGTGTAGGGGCTGATCAGGTGGAAGCCGTACCGGCGGGCCGGCGCATGGCCGCGCACGCAGCCCCGGCTCAGGCCGCCGCTGTACATCAGCGAGTGCTTGATGGCGTCCACGCCCCAGCCCTCCTGGTACAACATCCGGTTGGAGACGACGCTGCGGATGGTGAGCTCCGCGTTCTCCTCGATCGGGTAGTCCTTCAGGTTCTCGTCGCCGCCGTCGCCGTCGAAGAGCCAGCGCCACTGCGGGTGGCGGGCCCGGATGCCGGCCAGCAGGGCCAGGCCGACGGTGGCGCACTCGACGTCGAGCGGCTTGTAGTCCTCGATGACGGCCACCGCCTCCCGGGGATCTTCGTCCGGAACGAGGTTGGCTATTCGGTGAACCGAGCGTTCGGTGATGGTGCTGAGCGCCATGACGAGATCGTCTCGGAGCGGATCCTACCAGTCACGCATACCGGCGGCGGGCAGCGTTCCAGCCTGGGGCGACAGTGGCCGAGGCGTCCCTCGGTCGGGCCGGCGGGCTGGTATCTCGCGGGCCCGGGGTGCAACGCCGGTTTCCATTCGCGGCGCCGATCGATGGTCGACGCGGTGTCGGGTTGCTGGTACCATTCCGGAAAGGCCGGGGCGAGGGCAGTGCCACTCGTTGGCGCGGAACTTGCTTGCTCTGGAGTCATGATTCGCATAGACACCATCGAAGACCTCGTTCGCGTTCTCGACGATCATCCGGATTGGCTCGAGGCGGTGCGCGCCCGACTGCTGTCGCGGGAACTGCTGGAGTTGCCGTCGAAGTTCTCGATCTTCGTCGAGAAGATGAACAGGTTCGTCGAGAAGACGGACAGATTCGTCGAGAAGACGGACAGATTCGTCGAGAAGATGAACAGATTCGTCGAGGAGATGAACAGGTTCGTCGAGAAGACGAACAGGTTCGTCGAAGAGATGAAGAGGTTCGTCGAGGAGATGAACCGGTTCGTTGCAGACACGAACCGGCAGTTCAAGTCGATACGGGACGATCTGGGGGTTCTCAAGGGCGCCCATGCCCGAAACGTGGCAGAACGGAACCTCGGGCTGATCGCGCGGTCGTTGGGGTTGCGGCGGCGCCGGGTGCTCGACGGCGATGAGCTGTTCGATCTCGCCAGGGGGGCCGGAGCCGACATGAGCGCCGGCGCGGTCCAGAGCTACCTGCAGGCCGACCTGGTGTTCGAGGCGGAGGACGATGGGGGCGAGACGCGGTACGTGGCCATGGAGGTGTCCTACACCGCGGACGACCGGGATACGGCGCGGGCGATGCGCAACGCCGAGTTGCTGACCCGCTTCACAGGGGTTTCCTGCCGTCCCGCCGTGGCGAGCCTGCACGTCGACGATCGGATCGCGGAGCTGATCGAGTCCGGCCGGATTGCGTGGTATCGCATGCCCCGCAGGACATTGGAGACCGTTTAGCTCGCCGGACGGATCCGCGATGCGGTGCAGCTCGAATCCAGGCCCCCATAATCGTGGTTGGGCAGGATGACTGGCACGAGTCGAGAATCGAGCGACACCCGTCGGCGGCCTTCCCGGCCGGATTCGCCCGGCCGCCTGTCGGGCCTGCTTCTCGCCGGCTCCGCCGCGCTGCTGCTGAACACCATGTGGCTGGTCGCCGCGCCGAGTGCGCGGCTCGGCTACGTACTCCAGGTCGTGGCGCATCCGCTGCTCGGACTGGCGCTCGCGGCGGCGGCTGCTCTGTGGGTCGGACGCCGTGCGGAGCCCCTCGAACGGCTCCCGGCCGCGGGTCTCGGTCTCCTCGGCGTCGGGTTGCTGCTCGGCGGCGGCGTGCTGGTTCTCGGCGCGACGCGACCGTACCAATGGCTGCTGGATCTCCACGTGGCGGTGTCGGTGGCCGGTGCGGTTCTCGTCGCCGTGCACCTGTGGCGCCGTGCGCCGGCCTTCCGGGCGGCGCCGGGATCGTGGGCGATGCGGGGCTCTCTGCTTGCGCTGGCGGCTGCGGCGTTGATGACCCCTGCGCTGCGGGCGGCGTGGGACGCCGGCTGGCGCGATGGGCACCGCATCGTGAACCCCCTGCGTCCGCCCGCGACCATGGAGGACGAAGGGGCCGGTCCGGACAGCCCGTTCTTTCCCTCTTCCGCCCGCACGAACACCGGCGACGTGATTCCCGCCGATTTCTTCCTGACGAGCGAGACGTGCGGGCGGTGCCACCGCGACATCTACGAGCAGTGGGACGCCTCCGCGCACCATTTTTCGTCGTTCAACAACCAGTGGTACCGGCGCTCCATCGAGTACATGCAGGACGTGGTGGGCACGCGGCCGTCGAAGTGGTGCGCCGGCTGCCACGACCACGCCGTGTTCTTCAACGGGCGCTTCGACCGCCCGATCCGCGAGCAGATCGACACGCCGGAGGCCCAGGCGGGGCTGGGCTGCACCTCCTGCCACTCGATCGTGCACGTGGGCGGCACGATGGGGCAGGGGGACTTCATCGTCGAGTATCCGCCGCTGCACGACCTGGCCGCCAGCGAGGCGCCCCTGTTGCGCTGGGCACACGATCTGGTCACCGAGCTGGCCCCCGAGCCGCACCGCCGCACGTTCCTGAAGCCGTTCCACCGCGAGGACAGCGCCGAGTTCTGCTCCATCTGCCACAAGGTGCACCTGGACGTGCCGGTCAACGGCTACCGCTGGATCCGCGGCTTCAACGAGTACGACAACTGGCAGGCGTCCGGCGTGTCGGGGCAGGGCGCGCGGTCGTTCTACTACCCGGAGGTCCCGCTCACCTGCAACGACTGCCATATGCCGCTGGTGCGCTCGGACGATCCGGCGGCGGACGACGGCTACGTCCGGTCGCATCGCTTTCCGGGGGCGAACACCGCGCTGCCGTTCGTCAACGGCGACGAGGAGCAGTTGCGGATCGTGCAGGACTTTCTGCGGGCCGGGCAGATCTCGGTCGACGTGTTCGGGATCACGCGGGCGGCGGAAGCCGCGCCGCCGCGGGCGCCGGACGCGCGCGCCGCCGAGCCGCGACTGGCAAGCACGTTCGCGGTCGGCGAGGAGTCGGCCCGCTTCGGTGCGGGAGGCGTGGTGACGCCGCCCGCCGAGGTGGTCGCGCCGCTCGACCTGGCCTCGGTCGCGGTCCGCCGCGGCGAGTCGGTGCGGGTCGAGGTGGTGGTCCGCACCCGCAAGGTGGGGCACTTCTTTCCGGGCGGCACGGTCGACGCGTTCGACGTGTGGGTGGAGTTCGAGGCGGTCGACGATAACGGCCGCGTGCTGCTGCACAGCGGGGCGGCGGCGGACGGCGGCAGCGGGCCGGTGGATCCGGGCGCCCACTTCTACCGCAGTCTGCAGCTCGACGCGCGCGGCAACCCGATCAACAAGCGTAACGCCTGGATGACCCGGTCCGTCGCCTACGTGCGTCTGATCCCGCCGGGCGCCGCCGACACCGTCCACTACCGCCTGCGGATACCGGAGGACGCGGGAGACCGCATCTTCCTGCGGGCAAAGGTCAACTACCGGAAGTTCGCCTGGTGGAACACGCAGTGGGCGTTCGCCGGGGTGCGCGACGACAAGGCGCCGCCGCCGGCCGCCGACCACGACGACGCGGAATGGCGGTTCACCGGCGACACGAGCGACGTCTCGGGGGGCATCAAGGCCATCCCGGACATCCCGACCACGGTGATGGCGGAAGCGGAGGCAACGCTCGAGGTGATCGACGCCGAGGCCCCGCTGCCGGAGGTCCCGCACGTCGCAGCCCCGTCGCTGCGCGAGCGATGGAACGACTACGGCATCGGTCTGTTGCTGCAGGGCGACCTGCGCGGTGCGGAGGCGGCCTTCCGGACGGTGATGGAGATCGATCCGGAGTACGCGGACGGGCCGGTCAACGTGGCCCGCGCCCGCCTTCAGGAGGGCGACGTCGAGACAGCGATCCCACTGCTGGAGCAGGCGCTGGAGCTGGCGCCGGGGCTCGCGCGCGCCCACTATTTCCTCGGCACGGCGCTCCGCGCGCTGGGGCGCTACGACGAGGCGCTGGCCGAGTTCGAGGCGGCGCGGGCGCAGTACCCCCGCGACCGCGTGGTGCTGAACCAGATCGGCCGCATCCACTTCCTGGAGCGTCGGTTCGACCAGGCGGTCTCCGTTCTCGAAGAGGTGCTGCGCATCGACCCGGAGGACCTGCAGGCGCACTACAACCTGATGCTGAGCCACCAAGGGGCGGGCCGCCCGGACGAGGCCGCCCGCGAACGGGCGCTGTACGAGCGCTTCAAGGCGGACGAGGCGGCCCAGGCGATCACCGGCCCCTTCCGGCGCGCCTCGCCCGAGGACAACAACGAGCGGCAGGCGATCCACGAGCACGGCGCCGCGATCGGGTCGGTTCCATGAGTCGACTGCGGACATCGACCGTGGGCCAATCCGGGCTGTTGGCCTGTTTTCTGTTTTCCGTGTCGCGGGCGTCGGGCGTGCTGATCCGACGCCGCTGTCAGCGGCCTCGATTCCTCAGGGCTTCGTTCTGGGTGTGACCCGAATCGCCATGACGGATACGACAACACCGGTCATGGCGACGACCGCGCCGATCACCGTTCCGATAGTCCACTTCGTGCCGGTGCTCACGTTGAAATCGTAGCAACGGCCGCGTCGCAGCGCTTCAGTGGTGCGCGACTGTCGGACGCTCGGCGCACGGCAGCGGCAGGTCGGATGCAAGCCCGTCCGGCCGGTGCGGCGCTCGGCTCCGCGGAAGGATCTGACGGGTCCGGTACAATCGATCCGTGGATAGTGCGCGGAATTGTGCACGCCTGCCGGCTCAGCCTGACAAGCCGTTGCAGAGACGCAGGTCATGCAATCACAGCGTTTGCCGCGGACTCCTGATCCTGTTGGCCGTCGCTTCCGGCTGCGGCGGCGCTGGCGAGGCTGAATCCGAGGGACGGGCGTCGTTGGCGGGCACGTCGGACGCCGCGAGCGTGTCCGCCGATCCCGCGGTCCCGATAACCCTCACGGACGTCACCGCCGAGGCGGGCATCCGGTTCACCCACAATACCGGGGCGTTCGGTGAGAAGTACCTGCCGGAGACGCTCGGGGCCGGCGCCGTCTGGCTGGACGCGGACGGCGACGGCCGGCAGGACCTGCTGCTGGTCAATTCGACCGACTGGCCGGGGCGAGGCGACGGCACGCCGCCGGCGTTGTACCGCAACGAAGGCGGCTGGTCCTTCACCGACGTCACCGGCGGGTCCGGGCTCGACGATCCGATCTACGGCATCGGCGGCGCGGCCGCCGACTACGACAACGACGGGCACGTCGACGTCTACCTGACGGCGCTCGGTACCAATCGTCTCTACAAGGGAAGGGGGGACGGCACGTTCGCCGACGTGACCGCCGCCGCCGGTGTCGGCGACCCCGGGTTCTCCACGAGCGCGCTCTGGTTCGACTACGACCGCGACGGACACCTCGATTTGTTCGTTGCCAACTATGTCGAGTGGACCACGGAGACCGACCTGTTCTGCACGCTCGACGGCGAGACCAAGTCGTACTGCACGCCGGAGTCGTACACCGGGCAGAGCGCCACGCTGTACCGCAACCGCGGCGACGGGACCTTCGCGGACGTGACGGCGGCCGCGGGAGTGGCGGCGCCGTCGGCCAAGGCGCTCGGCGTGGTGATGCTCGATACGGACGCCGACGGCTGGATGGACCTGTTCGTGGCCAACGACACGCAGCCGAACCAGTTGTACCGCAACCGGGGCGACGGCACGTTCGAGGACATCGCGGTCACCGCGGCCGTGGCCTTCAGCGAGACCGGGGTGGCCCGCGCGGGCATGGGGGCTGACGCCGCCGACTACGACGATTCGGGGCTGCCCGGCCTCGTCATCGGCAACTTCTCGAACGAGATGCTGGCCCTGTACCACAACGAGGGCAACGGGCTGTTCATCGACGAGGCGCCCCGATCGCCGCTCGGCCGGGCGACGCTGCTGACGCTGACGTTCGGCTGCTTCTTCTTCGACGCCGATCTCGACGGCCGCCTGGACATCCTCGCCGCGAACGGCCATGTGGCGGACGACGTCGGCCGGGTCCAGACGCGGGTGAGCCACGCGCAGCGCCCGCAACTGTTCCGCAACCTCGGCGGCGGCCGCTTCGAGGAGGTGACAGGAGCCGGCGAGGGGTTCGACGCGCCGCTCGTCGGGCGTGGGGCGGCCTACGCGGACGCGGACGGCGACGGCGACCTCGACGTGGTGATCACCGCCAACGGCGGTGCGCCGCGGCTGCTGCGCAACGACACGGCGGCCGGGAACGTGCTGCGGGTGCGCCTGGTCGGGACCGCGACGAACCGTGACGGCATCGGGGCGCGCGTCGAAGTGAGCACCGGGGGCGGGACCCGCTGGCGCCGGGTGCGGACCGGGTCGAGCTACGCGTCGCAGAGCGAGCTGCCTGTCACGGTCGGTCTTGGCAACGCGACCGGCGTCGAGTCCGTACGCGTGATCTGGCCCGGGGGACGCGTCGACGAGACCGGGGCGGTCGAAGCGAATCAGAGCATCACGATCGAGGAAGGTGCCGGGATCGTCGACATGAGCCCGGTGGAACGATGATCGCGTCGTCAAGCCGCATCGTTGCGGATCACGATTGTCGTCACGCGGTCGATCCGGTGGGTGCGCTCGAGCGGACCGTGGAGGCTGGACGGCTCGCCGCCGGTCGCGCGGCGCCCGCCGCTCGTGTCCCGATCGTGGGCCGCCTCAAGACAGGCGCCTTCGAAGATGCAGCCGCCTGTGGCGCGGCGCCCGCCGCTCGTGTCGCGGCGGCACCCGGTCGAGCCGGCGCGTCGCGAGCGGCCGGCAGGAGCGCCCTGGCGCTGGCTCTGCTGGTTGCGGCCGCGGCGAACGCCGCCGGACAGCCGATCGTTTCCGCGGTTCGGGTGGAACAGCCGCCCGACATCGACGGGCAGCTCACCGACGACGTCTGGCGCCGGGCCGCGCACCTGTCGGACTTCGTGCAGACGGCGCCGGTCGAGGGGGCCGCCGCCAGCGAGCCGACCGACGTGTACCTCGCCTACGACGGCGAGAACCTCTACGTCGGCATCCGCGCACGCTACGCCAGCCCCGGCCTCATGCGGGCCAACCGTTCGGACCGGGACCAGATTGCCGAGGACGACACGGTCTCCCTCTTCTTCGATCCGTTCCGGGACCGCCAGCGCGCCTACCAGTTCACGGTGAACGGCTTCGGGGTCCAGGGGGACGCCATCCTGAACTCGACCGGCCTGCGCAACCGGACGCAGCGGCGGGCCCTCGGCTCGCAGGGGAGGGGCCCGTCGGAGGCGCCTCCCAGCGGCATTCCGGAGGGGGACATCTCGTGGGATGCGCTGTTCGTCTCGGCCGGCGTGCCGTCGGCGGACGGCTGGACCGCGGAGCTGGCGATTCCCTTCAAGAGCCTGCGCTACCCGGCAGTCGACGAAGGGGAGACCCACCGCTGGGGGTTCCAGGTCTCGCGCGCGATCCAGGGGAAGGACGAGACCGTCGTCTGGTCGCCGGTCTCGCGGGACATAGCGCAGTTTCTCGCCCAGATGGGGGTGATCGAAGGGTTGTCCGATCTGTCGACCAGCCGCAACCTGGAGATCCTGCCGACGGTCACCGCGTTCCGTCTCGGCGCGCTCGATGCCGCCGGGGCGTTCGTCGACGACGATATCGCCGAGGCGGGGCTCAACCTGAAGTACGGCATCTCCTCGGACCTGACCGCCGACTTCACCATCAACCCCGACTTCTCGCAGATCGAATCGGACCTGCCGCAGATCGACGTCAACCAGCGCTTCCCGCTCTTCTATCCCGAGCTGCGGCCGTTCTTCCTGGAGGGGCAGGAGATCTTCAACGTCTTCGCCCCGATCACGCCGATCCACACCCGGACCATCGTCGACCCGCGCTACGGCGGCAAGGTCAGCGGCAAGGTGGGCCGCAGCTCCGTCGGGGTCCTCTTCGCCGACGACGAGGCGCCGGGCAAGCGCGACGACCCGTCGGACCCGGCGTTCGGCCGGACCGCCAACGTCGCCGTCGGCCGCGCCCGCTTCGACCTCTACCCGGAGTCGTTCGTCGGCGCGACGTTCACGAACCGCGACTTCATGGACGGCTACAGCCGGATGGCCGCCTTCGACTCCAACATGCGGCTCGGGGCCACCAACCGCTGGAACGTCTTCCTGTCGCAGTCCTGGCACCGCGACGAGGAGGGGGTCGAGCGCGTCGGGCAGACGATGGGGACCTTCTTCAACCACGTGGGGCGGAACGTGAACTTCTCCGCCTTCTACGGCGGCACCAGTCCCGACTTCCG
Source organism: Acidobacteriota bacterium (assembly GCA_011523845.1). GTDB lineage: Bacteria > Acidobacteriota > Vicinamibacteria > Vicinamibacterales > UBA8438 > WTFV01. The sequence continues at coordinate 34,634 of WTFV01000268.1, forward strand.
CATCGACACCGGGTTCGTTCGACGGGTCGACGACAAGCGCATGTTCACCAACCTGTCCTACCGCTGGTGGCCCGAGCACTGGCTGGTCAACTGGGGGCCGCGGGTGCGGTACGGTCGGAACTACTCGTTCGACAACGTGCTGATGGACGAGACCGTTGGCCCCGGGCTCGATTTCACCTTCGCGCGGAACGTGCGCCTGGGCCTGAGCGCCGAGCGGGCGCTGGAGCGCTACGGCGGGATCGACTTCTGGAAGTGGAACCAGGGCGTCGACTTCGACATCAACGCCAGCCGCCGGGTCGCGCTGGTCGGCAGCGTGTCCTGGGGCGAGTCGATCCGCTACGGCGGGATGCCGTTCCTCGGCCGCGGCCGCCTCGGCAGCCTGACGGCGATTTTCCGGCCCGTGTCGCGGCTGCAGTCGCAACTCAACGTCGAGCTGAGCCGCCTGGAGGACCCCCGGACCCGCACGCTCGTGTTCGACATCCAGGTGCTGCGCGCGCTGACGACCTTCCAGTTCACCGAACGGCTGCTGCTCCGCAACATCCTCGAGCACAACTCGTTCGACCGGACGCTCGACGGCAACCTGCTGCTGACCTACCGCGTCAACTCCGGGACGGTGTTCTACCTGGGCTACGACGGCCACTACCAGCAGGAGGATCGGCTGGACCCGCTGCGCTACTTCACGCAGCGGTACCGCCGGACCAACCGCGCGATCTTCATGAAGATCTCGTATCTGTTCCGGTACTGAGTGTGCCGTCGCTGCCGGTGCCGAGGGCTGACTGCTCCCGATGTTGCCCTGCCAACGGGGTATGATTGGGGTAGTAATGGCTCAGGAGGACACGGCAATCCGGCATGCCGCCGAGCGGGCCGCAGGCGCCGCTGAGCGGGCCGAACGAGCCGCCGACCATACCGATCGGCGTGCCCGCGATGCAGACCGGATCTCGCGCTGGACCGTCGGGCTCATGCTCGCAACCGGTCTGGTCCTGCTTGGCCAGGGGTTCGCCGTGCTCCTGCAGATCGGCGCGGTACGGACCGAGATCGCCGCGGTACGGACCGACGTTGCGGCGGTGCAGGACGATGTTGCGGCGGTGCAGGACGATGTTGCCGCGGTGCAGGACGATGTTGCGGCGGTGCAGGACGACGTTGCCGCGCTGCAGGACGACGTTGCCGCGCTGCAGGACGACGTTGCCGCGCTGCAAGACGATGTTGCCGACATTCGGACGGACATCGCCGCAATCCGGGCGGGGCAGGCCATGCCCGTTCCCCCGCGTTCGCAGTAGTCCCTGTGCGACTGCACGATACACGTCGCGCCGCGCTCGAGCGCGACGACCTGCAACGTCCGGCTCCGCGGACCCGGCCGTCCCCCGGGGGGGTTACCGCCGCGCCGTTCCGGGCGCCTCCGTCGGGGAGACGGGCGCCGCGCCGGGAGGCGCCGCGGGAGGGGTGTCGGGGAACGGCAGCAGGTAGTGGGTCCGGGACCGGACCTCCGCCCCCTCGTGCGCCACCTCGACGCGCAGCCGCCGCGTCCGCCGGGTCTCGTCGGGGTTGGACGAGTAGAAGCCGAGCACGTAGTAGTCGCTCGTCTCGGCGTCGATCTCGGTGAACGCCTCGCGGAACGTGTTGCGGTTCACCACCGCTATCCCGCCGGTCAGCTCGGCCAGCGTCCGCAGCGACGAGTGCTGCTTGCGGATGTACTCGTTCCACTCGGTGGTCCGCAGGTCGAAGTCGAGATCCGGGATGGTGGTGAGCCCGCGGACGTCGATGGTGTAGAACGAGACGTTGGCGCGGTTCGCCTCGTCGACGAGCAGCAGCAGCTCGTTGTGCAGCTCCGAGTCGCTGAACACTTCGCCGAACGCGTCGACCGTCGCGAACTGATCGAGGGCCGGCTCGTCGAACTCCGGCAGATCGACACCCTCGAAGAATCCCACCTCCTGCATCGACTCGATGCGCGCGTTGACGCGGCTGTCGTCGAACGGATTGAAGTTGTAGCCGGCGCTCACGTACAGGAAGACCTTGCGCCGGTGCCGGATCTGCTCGAGGCCGCGTACCGTCTCGATCGCCGTCTTGAAGGCGACGTGGGCGCGCCAGCGCGACTCGCCGAGCGACGAGAGCTGCGTCGCCCGGTCGATCAACTGCCGGGGATCGAACGCCTCTCCCACCGCCCGGTCGATGGCCCGCAGCCGGTTCCGGTCGCTCGTCATCTGCACGCGGATGGCCGACTTGCCGCTCGAGATGATCCCGAACTCGTCTCCCTCGTGGATCAGCGTATCCGGCAGCAGATCCATGACCCGATGGATCAGCGGCGTGTCCGGCGGCCGGATGTGCAGGTCGTCGATGAAGATGACGAAAATGCGTCCCGGCGTCGCCAGGCCCGCGGGCTGTGTCCGTCCGGGCAGGATGATCCCCTCCTGCACCGGCGGTGGGGGCAGCAACTGGTTGAAGACGCGTCCGCCGTGAACCATGACGAGCGAGGCGAGCCGCTGCGGCGCGCCGTCCTCGTAGATGGTGAAGTCGTCGCGTGTCAGATCGGGAATGAACTGCCCCTCGCCGTCCCGCACGATGACGTCGGTGGTCACCAGGGTGACGCCCGAACGAAACACCGGCGGCGGCTGCGCCTCGGTCGTGCCGGCCGTGACGACTGCGAGCAGGGCGAAGGTGAATGCGGCCTTCCGTGCGGGGTTCGGCACCATGTCCCGCAGTATAGCGCGCCGAAACCGTCGCAGGGCTCCGTGTCGGCCCCGGCCCCCACCGCCCCGGGACCTTGCGCCCCGGAACTCGTTTCGTTGCGTTCTGCGGCGCAAGCTCCCGGCCCGGCAGCCGGCGCCAGTGACTCCGATCATCACCGCACCCGGGCGCGCCACGAGCCCGCACCGTCCGCTCGTCGCCGCCCCGGGGGGCGCGTGGCGAGCCTCCTTGCGTGGCCGGATCGCCGGCACTACAATCGCGGCAAGGAGGTTCCGTCGGCCGTACAGACGAAGCGCCTGAACGGTCAGACGCAGAACCACGGCGATTCGTTCCGTTCGATCGCGAGGTGTTCATGTCGCACGTGTTCAGGCAACGGTTCGGCTTCGGCGTCCGCACCTCCGCCGCGCTCTGCGCGGTTCTCTTGTGTACGGGCGGCGCTTCGGCGCAGCAGCTCGGCGGCATCTCCGGGCAGGTGACCGACAACACCGGGGGCGTCCTGCCAGGGGTCACCGTGGAGGTGACGTCCCCCGCGCTCGGCGCGCCGCAGGTGGCGTTCACCGACGGGGCGGGGCTCTTCACCGTGGTGCAGCTCCCGCTCGGGGACTACACCGTCACGTTCACGCTGCCCGGCTTCTCCACGGTCGTCCGCGACGGAATCACGATCGGCGCCGGGTTCACGGCGACGGTCGACGCCCAGATGGCGGTCGGGTCGGTGGAGGAGACCATCACCGTGACCGGCGAGGCGCCGGTGGTCGACGTGCAGACCGTGCGCCAGCAGGCCGTGCTCGACACCGAGGAGCTCGACGTCCTGCCGGTGGGCAACTACGGCCTGCAGACGATCGCGCAGGTGACCCCCGGGTTCACCGAGGACCGGGCGGACGTCGGCGGCACCCGCGACACGTGGTCGGCGCAGGGGGCCTACCGCTTCTACCACGGCAAGCCCGGCACCCGGGCGTCGTTCAACGGCTTCCGAAACCAGTACTACATCGGCACCGCCTCCGGCTCCGGCTACATCACCAACTCCGACACCATCGGGGAGATGCAGGTCGAGATAGCCGGCATGGGCGCCGAGAACGGCTCCGGCAGCACCACGATCAACGCCATCCCGCGCGAGGGGAGCAACACCTTCACCGCGTCGCTCAACACCAAGTATTCCGGCAGCGGCATGCAGTCGGAGAACCTCACGCCGGAGCTGAAGGAGTTCGGCATCGAGCCGCCGCAGATGGTCAACATCTGGCGCGCCGCCGGCACGGTCGGCGGCCCGATCGTGACGGACAGGGCGTGGTACTACACCTCCATCGCACGCTGGGGCCGCCGCATCCAGCCGCCGGGCGGCTTCTTCAACGCCCTGCAGGGGCACAACGAGTTCGGGTCGGCGGGAGCCCCGTTCCCCGACCCTCGAACGGCGGGAGCGTACGAGATCGAGGACCCGTTCGGCCTGCGAGGCGGGCCCGGCACGCCCGGCTTCTACAACACCCGGACCATCTTCCACGAGCGCGACCCCAGCCGGCCGGCCTTCGACTACGACTGGAACCGGACCCACGCCGTCCGCCTCACCTGGCAGGCGGCCGAGCGGCACCGCTTCGCGAGCTTCCTCGACATCCAGAAGGACTGCCGCTGCACGACCGGCTACACCGGTCAGTTCGCGATCGAGAACGAGAACGGGTGGGACATGTGGCCCAACGGCGTCGTCCAGGGCTCGTGGACGTCGCCCGTCACCACGCGCCTGCTGCTCGAGGCGGGCGGCGGCTGGCAGACTGCGAACTGGGTCAACTTCCCGGCCACCGGAGTGGTCGACGGCCAGGACCGCCACATCCGTGACGCGGGCACGGGGTACCGCTGGGGATCGCCGCTGCTCAACATCGCGCCGCGCGCGCGGACCGGCCGGAGCATGGAGTACTTCCGGATGTCGTACGTCACCGGCTCGCACAACTTCCGCCTCGGCGTGACGCTCGAGCAGGCGTTCAACGACGAGGAGCGGACCACCGGCCACGCCGACACGCTGTGGTGGCTGCTGTTCAACGGCAACCCGCTGCGCCTGTACTACTACGCGCAGCCGTACTTCCAGCAGGAGCGCATGCACTCCGAGCTGGGACTCTACGTCCAGGATTCGTGGACGATCGGGAACCTGACGCTGACGGGTGGGATACGAACCGACTACGTCACGATGGGTTTCCCGGCGTCCCAACTGGACGCGGGTCCCTTCGTCCCGGCCCGGACGGTACCGGAGCTGCGGGGCGTGCCGGACTGGACCGACGTCAACCCGCGCGGCGGCATCAGCTACGACCTGACCGGCGACGGCCGGACCGCGCTGAAGGTGTCGATGGGGCGCTTCAACGAGCTGACCCGGAGCCGGCTGACGCGCGAGTTCCACCCGTTCACGTCGTCGGTCTCGTCGGCGTGGCGGTCCTGGTTCGACGCCAACCAGAACTGGATTCCGGACTGCGACACGCGGGACTTCACGCCGAACGGGGAGTGCGGCGGCATCGACAACGTCAACTACGGCCAGTTCCCGGATCTGGGTCCGGAGGACTACGTCTTCGGCAACCTGGAGGGATGCTCGGAAGCGAGCCCGGAGGCCTGCCCCGCGACGACGTTCGACCGGGACGTCCTGTACGACAACCGGCCGTATACCTGGGACTTCCTGGCCGAGATGCAGCGCGAGCTGCTGACCGGGCTGTCGGTCAGCGCCGGTTACAACCGCAACTGGTCGGGCGGCTACTGGGTGTCGGACAACCTGCTGACCAGTCCCGGGGACTACGACGAGTACTGCATCTCGGCGCCGTCGGGCGGGCGGCTGTTCGACGTGGTCGGCGGCGACATCTCGCCGGGCCAGACGCTCTGCGGGTACTACGACATCAGGCCGGAGCTGTTCGGCCAGAGCAAGCGGCTGGTGACGCTCGCCGACAAGTACGGGGCGCAGACCCGAGAATGGAACGGATTCGTCTTCTCGGTCGACGGCCGTCTGCCGAACGGCATCCGCGTGACCGGTGGTCTCGACCTGGGGACGCAGTCGGTGAGCAACTGCTTCACCGTGGACGAGCCGAACCAGCCGCGCGACCTGTTCAACGCCCTGCCGCCGGGCGGCCCGAACTGCAGCCACGTGCACTCGTGGGGCAACCTGGCGGACTTCCGGATGCACGGCGACATCCCGCTGCCGTCGGACTTCACGCTGAGCTGGATCTACAAGAACACGCCCGGCACGCCGATCAACGCCATCGGCGACTTCACCAACGCCGACATCCACTGCTGGGCGGACGGCAACGGCACCTGCGATCCGACGAGCACGCGGACCGGGTTCTCAGGCAGCTCCACCCGGACGCTCGCGATCACGGCGCCGAACCAGTACTTCACGAAGCGGTTCACGCAGCTCGACCTGCGGTTCCTCCGCACGTTCGATCTGGGCGACGTGCGGCTCGACACCAGCATCGACCTCTACAACGCGATGAACTCCAACTCGGTCCAGTCGATCGAGAACACCATCGGCATCGCGTTCGGCCGGCCGATCACCGTGCTCGACGCAAGGGTGCTGCAGGTGTACGCGAACCTGCGCTTCTAGCGCTTTCGCACTGCATCGAGAGGAGATGGAGACGATGACTGCGAATACGAGCTGGAAGCGGGTGACGGTGCTGGCGCTGGCGATGCTGATCGCCTGCACGCCGTCGGCGTTCGCGGGAACACTTCTGGATTCGGCCATGCAGGCCGCGGCCGAGGTGACCGCCCGGCCGGCGCCGCCGCCGGATCGCGAGGCCCTGGTCGCCGGAACGTTCACCCGGCGGGCGGAGGCCCGCGCCGCGGCGATGCAGGCTCCGGCGGGCCAGGGCGACCGCGGCCGGTCGGGCAGGATGTGGGCGGTCATTGCGGCCGGGGTCGGCATAGGCCTGGCCATGATGGTGATCGACCGCAAGGTCGAGGACTCCACGCCGTCGACGCGCCGCGAGCGCCGGGACGGCTGCACGCTGTTCTGTTCGTGATTGCGACTCCAGCCGGACGGCCGTGCGATACGGCCGTCCGGCGGAGCGACCCGCCCGCGCAACGCCGGTCTCGTGCTGCCCGCCGCCGGCGGTAGAACCCGTGGCACGGATTTCCCGGCTTCGCGCCGGCGATCCGGTCTGAGCTCTTGGCCCCGGCACGGCCGGACGCGCGCATGGACGAAACCTGGGTGAGCTCCCTGTAGCCGAGACCCGATGAGGGATGCAGGATCGCATGTCCGTCTCGTGGCCGGATTGCTCGTCGCAGCGCTGCTGCCATTGCTGCTGACCGCCGCGTGCGGCGGAGCCGGCCCGTCGGGGACGGGCTCGGAGGGGCGTGCCGGGGGACGGGCCGAAGAGCGGCTGGAGCCGCTGGCGCTCCCCGATCTCGCGCGGGTCAGCGACTCGGTCCGGGAGCAGGTGCAGGCCCGGTGGCGGCCGGTCGAACGGCTCCAGGGCGACGGCGCGGCTTCCGCTCCGAGCGCGGCGGAGACTTACGGCGCCTTCGGCATGGTGCTGATGGCGGCAGAGTTTCCCAATGCGGCGGTCCCGGCGTTCCGCAACGCGCAGGCGCTGGCGCCGGCGGACGTGCGCTGGCCCTACTATCTGGCTCACCTGCACCGCGACGCGGGTGCGCTCGACGACGCGGCCGATCGTTTCGAGGCGGCGCGCCGGCTGCGGCCGGACGACATGGCGATCCTGGTCTGGCTGGGCGACGTGCGCCTGGCGCAGGGCGACGCCGGGGCGGCCGAGCCGCTGTTCGCGCGGGCGCTGTCGCTCTATCCCGATTCGCTCTCCGCACGGTTCGGCCTGGCCCGGTCGGCCCTGATGCGTGAGGATTTCGCGTCGGCCGCCGAGGGTTTGGAGGAAATCCTGGCGCTGGAGCCGTCGGCGACCGCGGCCCACTACCCGCTGGGGCAGGCCTATCTCAGCCTCGGGGAGTCCGAGCGGGCCCAGGAGCACCTGCGGCAGCGCGAGGCGGCCGACATCCGGCCGGCCGATCCGCTGATGGCGGCCCTGGACCGACTGCTGGAGAGCGCCCAGGCCTACGAGACCCGCGGTATCGAGGCGCTCAACCGCGAGGACTGGAACGGCGCGGTCGCCGCGTTCCGGCGCGGCCTCGAGATCGACCCGGAGGACGCGGAGCTCCGGCACCGACTCGGGACCGCGCTCTACCTGCGGGGCGACGTCCGGACGGCGCGCACCGAGCTGGAGCGGGCCGCGGCGGAATCGCCCGAGCTGGCGCAGGCGCACTACAGCCTGGGCGTGCTGCTGCAGGACGAGGGCCGCCACCGGGAGGCGGCCGAGCGGTTCTCCGCGGCGCTGCGGGCGCGGCCTTCGTACGTGGAGGCGCGTCTCCGGCTGGCTGTCAGTCTGCGCCGGTCCGGCGATCCGGAGGGGGCGCTGGCGGAGTACCGGCGCGTGTCGCGCACGGACCCGGACCTGGTCGAGGCGGCCTTCGGAGAGGCGATGGCGCTGGTCGTGCTGCACCGCTGGGGCGAGGCCCGGACGCGGCTGGAGCAGGCCGCCGAGGCGTATCCCGGGGATCCGGGGGTGGCGCACGCCCTCGCGCGCCTGCTGGCCGCGGCGCCGGACGAGCGTGTCCGCGACGGCGGGAGGGCCCTGACCATGGTCGACCGCCTCGCGTCGCAGGGGCGGACCTTCGACCTGGGCGAGACGATGGCGATGGCGCTGGCGGAGGTGGGCGCCTACGATCGCGCGGCGGCCCTGCAGCGGGACCTCATCACGGGGGCCCGGCGTGCGGGCCTGCCCGGCGTCATCCGCCGGCTGGAGGACAACCTCCGGCGCTACGCGCGGGGGGAGGCGTGCCGGATGCCGTGGCCGGACGGGGAAGTGCCGTGAGCGGCGTCACTTCATCCGCGCAGGGTGGCCGGCAGGGTATCGGCATAGGGTTCCTCGGTGTCCGGCGATCCGCCGCTCTCTGTATCGCCTGCATGGCGCTCATCCTCCATGGAAGCGGCGCGGCGGGGCAGTCCGGCACCGCGGGGTCGTCCGGCGCAGCGTGGCGGTCCGGCGCCTCGAGCCGGTCCGGTGCGACGGCACAGTCCGGCACGGCGGGAACCGTGACGTTCACCGATGTGACGCAACAGGCCGGCATCGATTTCACGCACGACAACGGCGCGGCGGGAGATCACTGGTATCCCGAGCTGTTCGGCGGCGGCGTGGCCGTGCTCGACCTGGATACCGACGGCTGGCCGGACGTGCTGTTCGTCAACGGCAGGCAGTGGAGGTCGCGCGGGGAGACCCGCCATGGTCTGTTCCGCAACAACCGCGACGGCACGTTCACGGACGTCTTCGCCGGCAGCGGTCTCGATGGCGCCGACGTCTACGGCCTGGGCGCCGCGGTTGCCGACTACGACAACGACGGGCACGACGACGTCTTCATGACCACGGTCGACGGCGGCCGACTGTATCGCAACGCGGGGGACGGCACGTTCCGCGACGCAACCGGCGCCGCGGGTGTCGGGGACGGCCGGTTCGCGGTCGGCGCCGCGTGGCTCGACTACGATCGCGACGGACTGGTCGACCTGTTCGTCGGCAACTATGTGGACTGGTCGCCCGAGACGGACACGGGATGCGGGACTCCGCGCGGATACTGCGGCCCCGACGCGTACCGGCCGGTCGCGCCGACCCTGTACCGCAACGCCGGGGCCGGGCGCTTCGAGAACGTCACCGCGGCTGCGGGTCTGGACGATCCCACCGACAAGGCGATGGGGGTCGCCGTCCTCGACTACGACGCGGACGGTTGGCCCGACCTGTTCGTCGGCAGCGACCGCGTGCCCGCGAAGCTGTACCGCAACGACGGCGCCGGGCGATTCGCCGATCACGGACTGCGGGCCGGGGTGGCGCTGAGCGAGCGCGGACGGGCCCGCGCCAACATGGGGGTCGACGCCGCGGACTACGACCGGTCGGGCCGGCCGGACCTCCTCGTCGGCAACTTCCTCCACGAGATGCTCGGCCTCTACCGCGCGACGGAGGACGGTTTCTTCATCGACGCCGCGCCACGCACCACCGTGGGCCGGGCGAGCTACCAGTCGGTAACCTGGGCGGTCTTCTTCCTGGATGTCGACCTCGACGGCCATCTCGACATCTTCGCCGCGAACGGCGGCACCGACGAGTCGCAGGGAATGCTGGACTCCCGGGCGCGGCTCGCCCAGCCGCCGCTGCTGCTGCGCAACCGGGGCGACCGCAGGTTCGACGACGTCAGCCGCGCGGCCGGAGACGCGTTCGGACGACCGGCGATGGGGCGCGGCGCCGCCTACGCCGACTTCGACGGCGACGGGGATCTCGATCTCGTCCTCACCGCGCTGAACGGCCCGGCCCGGCTGCTGCGCAACGAGGGCGGCAACCGGAACCACTGGCTGCGGGTCCGGCTGGCCGGTGCCGGGTCCAACCGGCGCGGCATCGGCGCGGTGGTGCGGGTCACGAGCGCATCGGGCGTCCAGTGGCAGGCGGTGCGCAGCGGTTCGAGCTACGCCTCGCAGAGCGAGCTGCCGCTGACGTTCGGCCTCGGGCGCGATGCGGCAGTCGAGTCGCTGGAGGTGACCTGGCCGTCCGGCGCGACGCAGCGCTTCGCGGACATCGCCGCCAACCAGCGGGTCGTCATCGACGAGGCGGCCGGCCTCAGCCAGGAGCCTGGCGAATAGCCCGTCGTTGAGGAAGCCAGGAGTCTGCGCCGCAGAACGCAGCGAAGCGAAGTGCTGCGGCGCAGGGGCATGGAGCGGAGGGGATGGGCCGAAACGCCGAGCCAGCGGGGCGTTTCGGGGCGCTCGAACGGAAGGCCGGGGTCAGCGTCCGCGCCGTGACTCGCGCAGCAGCTCTTCTTCCACCAGGCGCGTGAAGAACTCGAACGGCGGCAGGAACGGGGGCGGCGCCGGTGCGAGCCGGCCGTTGACGAGGAAGCTCGGAATGGTGTGCAGGCCGTAGCGTATCGCTTCGTCCAGGGCGTCCATGACCGTCCTGCGCGTCGCTCCGCTCGCGAGACAGGCGTTGTACCGGTCCGCATCGAGACCCGCCTCACCCGCCGCCTGCCTGAGACGGAAAGCGTCGAGCAGCGCCGGCCGTGAAAGCAGCGCGTCGTGGAACGGCCAGAATCGACCCTGCAGGTTGGCGCACTGCGCCGCCTGCGCGGCCTGGATCGAGGCGGGGTTGTCCGGCGGCGGCAGGTGCTTGAACACAATGCGCACGCGGTCGCCGTAGGTCTCCCGCACGCGGCCGAACACCGCGGCGAACCGCGCGTAGTCGGCGCTCTGGAAGTCGCCGAACACGATCAGCTCGACCGGGGCGGCCACGGGGCCGAGCGCTGCGTCCTGCACGGTGCGCTCCGCGGCGATGCGGGGCGGGTCCAGCGCCAACTCGGCGTTCGTGGAGACGGCGGTCAGCTCCTCCAGGTAGTTCATCCGCGCCAGCTCGCGCGCCGTCACCCGTTCGAGCCAGGCGCGCAGGGCCGGCTCCATCTGCGCGTAGCTGGCGCCCCGCGCGGCCGTGCCCACGTCGGCGTAGAGCGAGCGGACCGCCGATTCCGGCATCGCGACGATCCGCGGCGGGATCTCCCGTTCGAGCAGCGTCTCCGGCGTCAGGCCCTGAGTCTCGGCCTCGCGGGCAATCAGCTCGTCGGCCACCAGGGCGTCGGTGAAGCGCCAGCGCGTGTCGTGGATCTCCCGCGCGAGCGCGATGAAGCCGCCCGGATCCTGCCGGCGCCACTCGCGATCCACCTCGGCCACGGTGATGATCCGGTCCCCGACCGTCGCTGCGACCGCGCCCGGCTCGGCGGCCAGGACGGGTCCGTTGGTGTCGCCGGTCGCAGCCGCGGGCGCCGGCCCGGGCCGCGTGCCCCTGCCGGAGCGCTCGGCCGGCGACGACCCGCCGGCCGCCGTGCCGCCGTGCAGGGCGACGTCGAGCGACGCATGCTGGCCGGTCCCGGAGCCGCGGCTGACGGTCAGCACGTAATCGCCCGGGGGCATCAGCGCGATCGGCGCGGTGGCGACGATCGCGATGTCGGTAGCCGAACGGACGGCGAGCGGCACCAGGTCGAGCGTGACGAAGGGGAATTGTCCGAAGCCCGCGCCGGCGATGGTCAGCGTGCCCGCCTGCGGGTCGGGCCGCGCACTGGAGAGGACCAGCGGGGAGGTCCGAGCCGGCTGCGCGGAGACCGTGCCGTCGGCGATTCCGATGAACAGTCCGACGGCCGTTGCGACGGCACCGGAGAGTTTGCCGACCATGCTACGGTTGGAAAGAATATCAAGGATCAACGGTGGTGAACGTGTCCATATCAGGTTCTTTCGGCTTGACCTCCGGCTCGCTCGGACCGGCGGCTTCCGGGTGGCGGCGACTGGCGCAGGCGGCGGTGAGGCGACCTTGCGGTGGAGATGTCGCCTGTTGTCGCGTTGGGAGGTCCGTTGGCGCAGGACTTCTGCGCCGCAAGCTCCTGTTGCCGATCGTCGTGGCCATGGGCGCGGGCTCCTGGTTCGCCTGCGCGCCCGCGGGGCTCCCGCCGGCCGGCTCCGCCGAGTATCGGGAGACGGTGCGGGTCTTCTATCGAGGCCTGGCGTCGCTGGAGGTCGGACTGCTGAGCGACGCGCGCGACCAGTTCGTTCGTGCGAGCGAGCTGGCCCCGCGCGAGCCGGCCATCCACGCGAACCTGGCCGTGGCCCAGGTGGGCGTGGGCGACGATGCGGGGGCGACGACCGCGCTCGAGACGGCGTACGCCCTGGCGCCGGACAGCGCCGAGGTGGCGTTTCTGCAGGGGCAGCTCGCCAGCTTCAGCGGGCGGTCGGTCGAGGCGGTCATCCAGTATCGGCGTGCGGCGGCGCTCGACGCCGATCACGAGCGGGCCCGCTTCGCGCTGGCCCAGGAGCTGGAGCGGGGCGGGGCCGAGACCGATCTGCCCGAGGCGCGGCGGTGGCTGGAAGAAGTCCTGGCGCGCCGGCCCGACAACCTCGCGGTGCTGCTGGAGCGGGCGCGGTGGGCGGCGCGGATGGAGGACGGCGACGTTGTGGACGACACGATCGACCGCCTGACCAGCCTGAGCGCGGCGTGGCCGGAGCTGGCTCTGGACCAACTCGACGGCCTGTCGGAGGCCGCGGAGGCCGGTGACCCCGGACGGGCGGCGACCATGGCGCAGTTGCTCCGCAACGTGCTGGTCCGCACGCCGGCCTTCCGCGAGGACCTGGCGGTGGTCAGCGTCAGCGCCGAGCAGATCGCGGCGCCGCTGATGCGCTTCCTGGCGATGCAGTCGCCCCCGGCGACCGCGGCGGCGCCGGATCGGACGCTCGCCTACGTGGCGGAGCCGATCGAGCCGGCCGCGACAGCGACCGCCGAGGCAGCCGCACTCGCGATAGTGCACGGCGGCGAGGACGCGACTCCGGTGATCGTCGCCACCGACGGCGACGCGGTGCGGCGGGTCGCGGCCGCCGAGGAGGCCGAGGCGCGCATGGAGTTCATCTTTCCCGGCGACGCGTCCGGGACGCCGCCGGCCGCCGAGGCGTTGCTGCCGCTGGACTGGAACGGCGACTACCGCATGGACCTGGCTGTCGTCGGGGCACGCGGCTTCAGTCTTCTGACACGCAACGAGGACGGTGACTTCGAGCAGGACACGCCGAGGCCGGCCGACGGGATCGACATGGGAAGCCTCGTGGGCTACGGCGCCTGGGCCGCCGACATCGAGATGGACGGGGACCTCGACATCGTGCACGGCCCGCTGGACGAGGCGCCGTGGGTCCTGCGCAACAACGCCGACGGCACGTTCGAGGCGGTGCGGCCGTTCCCCGCGGTGGCCGGCCTGCGCGGATTCGGCTGGGGCGATCTCGACGTCGACGGGGACCCGGACGCGGTGCTGCTGGATGCGGCGGGCGGCATGCATCCGCTGGAGAACCTGCAGTCGGGCAGGTTCGGAGGGTGGCCGGCGTGGGACGCGTCGCAGCCGGTCGTCGCCCTGGCCCTGGGCGACCTGAACGCGGACGGCACGCTCGACGTGGTCACCCTGGATGCGGCAGGGCAGGTCAGTCGCACGAGCTGGAACGACGGGTCGTGGGATCGCGAGTCGGTCGCCGAGTGGCCCGCCGTGCCGGCCAACGCCGCTCCCGGGTCCCGGCGCCTGCTGCTGGCCGACCTCGACAACAACGGCGCGCTCGACCTGCTCGGCTCGGGTCCGGACGGCACGCGGGTGTGGCTGGCCGACGAGCGGTCCGCGCTGCAGGACGCCGCCCTCGATGCGTTGCCGGCGGCCGAGATCTTCGGCGTTGCGGATCTGAACGCCGACGGCTGGCTCGATCTGGTCGGGCTGGACGACGGCGCGCCCGTCCGGCTGCTCGGCTCGGGAAGCGCCGGCTACGGCTGGCAGAAGATTCGACCCCGGGCGCACGTCGCGGCGGGCGATCAGCGGATCAACTCGTTCGGGGTCGGCGGCGAGATCGAGGCGCGGGCGGGTCTGCTCGTGCAGAAGCAGGTGCTGACCGGGGCGCCCGTCCACTTCGGCCTCGGCGAGCAGCCGCAGATCGACGTGGCGCGCGTGGCGTGGCCCAACGGTGTCGTGCAGGCGGACTTCGAGCTGCCGGCCCGCGGCGTCTTCGTCGCCGAGCAGCGCCTCAAGGGGTCGTGCCCCTGGCTGTTCGCCGACGACGGCACGGGGATGAAGTTCGTCACCGACGTGCTCTGGCGGTCCCCGCTCGGGATGCGCATCAACGCGCAGGACACCGCCGGCGTCACGCAGACCGAGGACCGCGTGCTCATCCGCGGCGACCAGCTCGCGCCGCGCGACGGCCAGTACGACCTGCGCATCACCGCCGAGCTCTGGGAGACCCACTTCGTCGATCACGTGTCGCTGCTCGTCGTCGACCACCCTGACGACACGGAGGTCTTCGTCGACGAGCGCTTCGCCCGCGACCCGGCGCCCCTCGACCCGATCGTGACCGGACCGTCGCAGTCGGTGGCGGGGGCCTGGGACGACGCCGGTAAGGACGTCGGCGACCTCGTACGGAAACGCGACGAGCGCTACGTCGCCACCGTCGAGCGGGGCACCCACCAGGGAATCACGCGCGACCACTTTCTGGAGATCGAGCTCGGCCCCGACGCCGAGGCGCACGCGTCGCTCCGCCTGCTGGCCTACGGCTGGATCTACCCGACCGACAGCAGCATCAACGTCGCCCTGGGGCAGAGCAGCCTGCCCGCGCCCCGCGGGGTGGCGGTCGAGGCGCTCGACGGGCAGGGGCGCTGGAGCGTCATGCACCCCGACCTCGGATTCCCGGCCGGCAAGCTGAAGACGATGGTCATCCCGGTCGAGCGGCTGGCCGACGGCCGGTATCCGCGCCGGCTGCGGCTGCGCACCAACCTGGAGATCTACTGGGACCGCATCGCCTGGGCGCCGCTGCGCGCCGACGCCCCGCTCGAAGCGCGGCGCCTCGCCCCCGCCGTCGCGGATCTCGACTACCGCGGCTACAACGTGACCGAGTACGTCGGCCCGCGCCGCCTCGAGCTGCCGCGGTACGAGCTGGCCAGCCTCCGGCCCCGCTGGCGCGACCTGGTCGGCTACCACACCCGCTTCGGCGACGTCCGCGAGCTGCTGGCCGAGGTCGAGGACCGCTACGTGATCATGAACGCCGGCGACGAGCTCCGGCTCCGCTTCGCGGTCCCGCCGGACCCGCCCGCGGGCTGGCGCCGCGACTTCGTCCTCGTCACCGACGGCTGGGTCAAGGACGGCGACTTCAACACGGCGCACTCCAAGACGGTCGGCCCGCTGCCGTCGCACGACACGCCCGACTACGACCCGGACGCGTCGCCTGCCCTGGAAGACGACCCGGTCTACCACCGCTATCAGGACGACTGGCGCAAGTACCACACCCGGTTCGTCGCCCCGGATGCCTTCCTGCGGGGGTTGCGGCGGGGTGCGGATCGCTGAAGGTCCCGTGGGCGTCGATGGCGGCTGTGTCAGGAATCCGGTCGTGCGCGGCGCTCGCCGGCGCGCCACTGAAGTCTCGTACGATTCATTGGCGTAGATCGTCGGTGATCGCCGGCTCGGTCAAATATCATATGATTGATCTTGATGGCGCGGTGCGGTCGCTGGCGGGTCGGGTACGGTCGTGAGCATCGACGACTCGATCCGTCACGAACTGGTGAGCCGATTGAGGCAGGGCGCCCGGACGGTGGAATTCACCAGGGGCAGTCCGATTGACTGGCGCCCCGGCGACGTGCCGAATCCCGAGGGATTGCTGCTCCCGTACTTCGACGACGCTTCAGCGTGGGAGTTGATCGCGACCAAACTCGAGGGTGGGCATGAAGTGGAGACGAAGACTCTCGATCATCCGCCCGGCAAGAAGGCTTACGTCATGAAGATCGACCTCAATCCGGGGAGGCCCCTGCTCTACGTCAAGTTTCAGCTCCGAAGAGGGGTCGTCGTCGGCCGCAGTTTTCACGAGTCGGACCGAAAATGAGGGCAACAGCGGTGGCGCGCACACGAACAACGCGAACACTTGAGGCTGTCGGCGAACTGAATCGGTCCTGTGCAGAATGCGGGGCTGAAGCGGTCGCCACCATCGAGCATCGTCACACGTTCCGCTACGGGTCCGGCGAATCGGCAGCGGACTTGACCGTGAACCTCCCCGTACGCCGGTGCGGCAAGTGTGGCTTCGAGTTCCTCGACCGGGATTCCGAGAGGATCAAGCTCGAGGCGATTTGCCAGCACCTCGGGATCCTCTCGCCGGCTGGCATACAGCGCATCAGAGAGAGTCATGGGATGACGCAAGCCGAGTTCGCCAAAGTCACCGGCCTGGGTACGGCTACTCTCGTCCGCTGGGAGAACGGTTCCATGAACCATACGAGGGCGTACGATCGCTACATCCGCCTCCTTGCGAAACCGGAGATCATGCAGCAACTCAGAAGACTTGCCGAGCCAGCCGGCCCCGGCAGGGACCTGGGAAATGGCGAGGAGCGCCGGTGGCGAGTGTTGAGGGTTACTGATTCTTACCGGACAATCCGGTTCGACCTGCGTCGTTCGAGATCTGCGGCAGTGCGGGGGACTCGTGGAGCCAGTCAGGTCCGGCGACCTGTGGAGCCCCGTCGACCGTCGGTAGCCAGAGTTGAGAGCTTCTGAGCCTCCTCGGATGACTCCGTTTCGTTGACCTTTCGCGAACGGCTTGGGGCCATGTACGTTACGACCTTCTATTCCTTCAAGGGCGGTGTCGGCCGCACGATGGCGCTCGTGAACGTGGCCGTCGAACTTGCGCAACGTGGTCGCTGCGTGCTCGCGGTCGATTTCGATCTGGAAGCTCCCGGGCTCGATACGTTCGGCGCTTTCCGGACCCGGAAACGACGTCCCGGCATCGTCGACTTCGTCACCGAATATCTCGACACAGGCCAAGCTCCCGAGGTCGAACGCTTCGTCCATGAATCGAAGGAGGTCGGCAAGGATGGCGGCTGTCTTCATATAATGCCGTCGGGAGAACAGCACGCGAGGTACGCTGCGAGTTTTCGAGAGATCGACTGGTTCGATTTATATGAGCGCCGCGACGGGTACCTGCTGTTCGAGGATCTCAAGGCGCAGTGGGAACAGTTCGTCAGCCCGGATTACGTGTTGATTGACTCTCGTACCGGTCACACGGACACGGGCGGTATCTGTACCCGGCAGCTTCCAGATGCAGTCGTGGTCTTGTTCTTTCCGAACGAACAGAATCTTCGTGGTCTGAACACGATCGTGCAGGATATTCGATCCGAGGCCCGAAGACCCCGTGACAAGCGGATCGATCTCCACTTTGTGTTGTCCAACGTGCCGGATCTGGACGACGAATATCGGATACTCGGAAAGAAGATTGACGCGTTCAGGGAGGAACTCGAATTCAGTGGTGAGCCTCTCATCCTGCATCGGTATGATAGCTTGTCGCTGTTGAATCAAGTAGTGTTTACGAAAGAGCGCCCGAGGAGTCGACTCGCCAGGGAGTACTGCGTCCTCGTTGACGAGATCGTTGGACGCAATCTGAAAGATCGGAACGGTGCCCTGGGCTACATCAAGCGAACCGGGGCGCTGTGGCGACGTCGTGGCGCGACACATGAGTCCCCGGAGCGAATTGGCCTTAAGTTGCACGAAATCGAAGACCTGCACTCTGACGACGGAGATGTGTTGTTCGCGCTGGGGACGTTCTTCGAGCAGGATCGGCAACTGGAACGTGCAGCGCTGTTATTCAATCGAGCGATAGAAGCTGGATGCGACGAACCGGAGGCGTATCTCAAACGGGCGCGAATGCGCGACGAGTCGGATTCGATCGGTGCGACCGAGGATGCACTGCGAGTGCTGAGGGCAGAGGGTGTGCCACCACCTCTTGTGCGAGAAGCAGTACGGCTCATCGCGGATGAGAGAATAGAGGGAGTAGCTGAGTCCGTGGCCGTGGCTTCGCTGGATGTTGATGAACGCATTTGGCTGGCGAATGTGCTGTCCGGGTCGATAAAGGAGATCGGGATTGGCGCGACTATTCTCGAGCCGTTGGTGGCGGACGAGGGGTTGCCGGAGAGGGAGCGTACTGCAGCGAGAGGGGCACTGGCACTGCACTATATTGGGCTTGGGCGGTGCGCGATCGCGGCCGAGTTGCTCAGACACGGAGGGCGTAAAGTAGGGGAGATGGACATAGGTGACGCGTTCAATTGCGGAATGGCGGCCTGGGGTGAGACGGGCGAAGTCAGTTCTCAACCATTTGAGCGGGCAATCGAAGAGTACCCGGCCGATCAGGAACGCGACGACGCCAATTTTCTGCAGTGTATGGCCGTCGCACACTGGGTAGTGGGTGATGCCGATGCAGCACGGAAACTTGCGGGACACGCGCGAGAGCAAGTGTTGTCGGAAGGGGGAGAGGAGTTTAGTTGCTGGCGGTACTATCGGGTGCGTGCTGAGGAGTTCTTGGAGGACCTCGACGAGATCGAGGCGCTGATCAACGGTGACACCTCGCGCAAGCCACGGTTCATGGCTGCGCAGGCGGGGTCTGGAACAGACCCGGGTGAGTGAAGTCTGGGACGGTGAGGATATCGGAGCCGCGCTACTCACGTGTCGTCGAAGGCTCCGCCAGCCAGGGTTCCAGCGCCGCCGCGTACGAGAAGATCGCCGGCAGTCCCCCGGTGTGCACGAAGAGGACGCGGCTTCCGGCTGCGATGCGGCCGGCACGCACCAGGTCGACGAGGCCTGCCATCGCCTTGCCGGTATACACGGGGTCGAGAAGCAGCGCCTCGAGCCGCGCCGCCATCGAGATCGCGTCGCCGACCGCCTTGCTCATCTTGCCGTACCCCGGCG
Source organism: Acidobacteriota bacterium (assembly GCA_011523845.1). GTDB lineage: Bacteria > Acidobacteriota > Vicinamibacteria > Vicinamibacterales > UBA8438 > WTFV01. The sequence continues at coordinate 53,576 of WTFV01000268.1, forward strand.
GCAACACGGTGTCGCAGGCGTCGACGTCATCCGGATGGAACGTCTCCGAGCAACCGATCAGGGCGCCGATCTCCGTGGCGCGCTTCGCGATACGGACGCGTTGCTCATCCGCTGCGCGCCGCACGCAGACGCCGTGCACCGGCGCCTTCTCGCCGAGCGCCCGCATGCCCGCGAGGATGCCCCCATGGGTGAGGCCGCCGCCCGAGGCGCAGACCACCGCGTCGAACCGGACGCCCTCGGCCCGCGCCTGCTCTAGGAACTCTCCGACCGCGACGACGTAGCCGAGACCGCCGACCGGAGGATGTCCGACCCCGTTGTGGATGACGTAGGGCTTGCGGCCCGTGGCGGCCAGCGCTTGCGCGCGGCGGTCGAGCTCGTCGTCGGCGGCGGTCTCGGCCGCGGGGGTCTCGTCCGGTCCCGCCGAGAAGGAGTGCAGGGTCGCCCCCAGCAGCCGGTCGAGCAGCACGTTGCCGGAGCTGCCGTAGAGGTCGTCGGCCGGCTCGACGCGGTCCTCGAGCTGCACGTGGATGTCCATGCCGAGTTGTCGCGCGCCGGCGGCCGCGACGCGGACGAAGTTCGACTGCACCGCCCCGCTGGTGAGGATGGTATCGGCGCCGCGCGCCTGCGCATCGCCCAGGTAGAACTCGAGCTGGCGCACCTTGTTGCCCCCGAAGGCGAGCCCGGTGCAGTCGTCACGCTTGATCCACAGCTCGAGCCCGAGGGCTGCGCCGAGACGCGGCGCCGGGTCGAGCGGCGTCGGCGCGTGGCCGAGCCGGACCCGCGGGAACTCGTCGATGGCTGCCAGCGGTTCACGCATCGGCCGGGGCGGTCAGGAGGCTCGCTGGAACGATTCGACGCATGTCGGGCGATGATGCCGGGGCGACGCGGCCGTGCACGTCGGTGAAGCGGATACGGGGATTCTAGCAGCCCGTGGCGAACCGCGCGTGGCACCGAGAGCGCGTGGCAAGGCGAGACGAGGGAGCATGTTGGGGCATACTTCGACCGAGGAGCAACGCCGTTCACGCGGGATCCATCGCGGCTCGAATGCAGCGGGCTTCTGCCGCGGGCTGCTGGGCGCCGCGCGGTGAGACGCCGCCCCGGCCGGGAAGACTCTTCCGGTCCGTTCCGCGTCTTATCCTGCAGCGGGTGAGCATCATCACCGCGGGTAACCATGTGACACACGGGAGGTGAGGGCAGGATGTCGAGATCGAGAACGACGTTGGTTCGTGCGGTCGCCGTGGCGGCCATGTTCGTCGGGATGGCGATCGCGTCGCATTTCGACCTGACTTTCCCGCTGGCCGCGCAGGGGGGCCGGGGCGCGGCGTCGAACGACACGCCCATCGCGGGCAACCTGACCGCGACGACGTTCCGCGACATCGCCGCCGCGCAGACGGGGACGGTCGTGACCATCTGGACGCAGCGGCCCGTGCCGCAGTCGCCCATGAACGAGTTCTTCCGCGACCGGGAGGAGCTCTTCCCCCGCGGCGGCGAGGAGTTCTTCCGCCGCTTCTTCGACCGCCCGGCCCCCGACCGGGAGCGACCGGAAGAGGACGACGAGAGTGAAGAATCGACCCGGCCGTCGGCGACGGGCACCGGCTTCGTCATCGACGCCGCGGGGCTGATCCTGACCAACAACCACGTGGTGGAGAACGCGACGGGCATCGAGGTGCAGTTCTTCGGCGACGACGAGCGGTACGAGGCGCGCGTGCTCGGCGGCGACCGCCTGACCGACAGCGCGCTGCTCGAGCTGGTCGAGCGGCCCGATCGCGAGCTTCCCGTGGCGACCCTCGGCGACTCCAGCCGGATGGCGCCGGGCGACTGGGTCATGGCCATCGGGGCGCCGTTCGGCCTCAGTCACACGGTGACCGTCGGGGTCGTCTCGGCGCTCGCCCGACCGATGCGGCCCGTTCCCGGACGGACGAACGAGATGCTGCAGACCGATGCGGCGATCAACCCGGGCAACTCCGGGGGGCCGCTGCTGAACGTCCGCGGCGAGGTCATCGGCATGAACACGGCCATCGTGAGCAACCGCGGGGCGAACGCGGGCGTCGGCTTCGCGGTGCCCATCAACACCGTGGTCGACCTGCTGGACGAGCTGCGCGGCGGGAGGGTGACCCGCGGCGTCATCGGCGTGCAGATCGGCGACGTGCCGCGCGAGGGCTACGAGGTGCTGGGGCTGGACGAGCCGCGCGGGGTGATCGTGGGGATGGTCGCTCCGGACGGGCCGGCCGATGAAGCGGACATGGAGCCGGGGGACGTCATCGTGGCCTACGCGGGCGAGCCGGTGGAGGACTCGCAGGATCTGCAGAGCCGGGTGGTCGCCACCAGGCCGGGGACGCGGGTGGCGGTAGAGGTCGTCCGCGACGGCGAGCCGGTGACCCTCGACGTCACCATCGGCGAGCTGGACCTCGATGCCGAGGGCCGCAGGGAGACGGTCGCCGCGGCGGAGGAAACGAACGAGGGCTTCGGCATCACGCTGCAGGACCTGACGCCGCAGGCGGCGCGCCGCCTGGGCGTGCCGGCGGACACGGCCGGCGCGGTCGTGACCGGCATCGAGCAGGGCAGCACCGCCGCGGCGGGCGGCCTGCAGGCGGGCGACGTCATTCTCCGCGTGAACCGCGTCGACGTCGCCTCGGCCGCCGAGGCAGGTGCGGAGCTCGACGCGATAGACTCGGGTCGGACGGCGTTCCTGCTCGCGCAACGCCGCGGCACGCGCGTGTTCCTCCAGTTGGAGAAGGAGTAGCAGCCCCCGGGAGTCTGCGCCGCAGAAAGGCGTAGACTCCTGGTCAGGCCCGGTTGGGCGGCAGGCGAAGCCGCAGGCGACGATTGTCGGGCGAGCCGACTCGCGGCGAGGCGTCAACCGGCGGCGCCTCGCCGCAGCCCCCAACCGCGCCAGATGCAGTAGACGGCAGGGAACACCAGGAGCACGACGACGGCCGTCGTCACCACGCCCCCCACCATCGGGGCCGCGATTCGCTTCATCACGTCCGCTCCGGTGCCGGTGCTCCACATGATCGGCAGCAGGCCGAGCGCGGTGGTGGCGCTCAGCATCACCACAGGCCGGACGCGGCGGGCGGCGCCTTCGAACACGGCCTCGCGGAGCTCGGCGAGCGTCCCGAGACGCCCCTCGACCCGGGCGGCGTCGCAGGCGCGATCGAGATACAGCAGCATCACCACGCCCGTTTCCGCGCTCAGACCCGCCAGCGCGATGATGCCGACCCATACCGCGATGCTCAGGTTGTAGCCCAGCACGTACAGCAGCCAGAACGTGCCGATCAGCGACAGCGGCACGGCCGAGAGCACGATGAGGGTCCTGGCCACCGAGCGCGTGCTGGCGTAGATGGTCAGGAAGATCAGCAGCAGCGTGATCGGCACGACCAACTGCATCCGCTCCTGCGCGCGCACCATGTACTCGTACTGGCCGCTCCAGCCCAGGCTGTAGCCGGTGGGAATCTCCACCTGCGCGGCGACCGCTTCGCGGGCGCGCTCGACGTAGGTCCCGACGTCGACGTTCTCGATGTCCACGTAGACCCACGCGTTCGGGCGCGCCTGCTCGCTCTTGATGGCCGGCGGTCCCTTCACGAACGACATGGTGGCGAGGTGGCCGAGCGGGATCTGCTGCCGCGTCGGGGTCTGCACGAGGATGTCCCGCAGCGCCGCGGGGTTGTCGCGCAGGTCGCGGCTGTAGCGCAGGTTGACGGGGTAGCGCTCGAGCCCCTCCACCGTCGTGGTGATGTTCATGCCGCCGATGGCCGACTGGATGACGTCCTGCACGTCGCCGACGGTGAGCCCGTAGCGGGCGATCTCGTCGCGGCGGACCGAGAAGTTGAGATAGTTGCCGCCCATCACCCGCTCGGAGTACGCCGAGCGGGTGCCCGGCACGCCGCGGACGACGGCTTCGACATCGCGGCCCACCGCCTCCAGCACGGCGAGATCGGGTCCGGAGATCTTGATGCCCACGGGGGTCTTGATGCCGGTCGACAGCATGTCGATGCGGGTCTTGATCGGCATGGTCCAGGCGTTGGTGACGCCGGGGAACCGGATCGCGCGGTCCATCTCGTCGGTCAGCCGCTCGGGGGTCATGCCGGGCCGCCAGGCGTCCTCCGGCTTGAGCTTGATGGTGGTCTCCAGCATGCTCAGCGGCGCCGGATCGGTCGCGGTGTCGGCGCGGCCGACCTTGCCGAAAACGTGCTCCACCTCCGGGAAGGTCCGCAGGATGCGGTCGGTCTGCTGCAGGATCTCCCGCGCCTTGGTGATCGACACCCCCGGCAGGGTCGTCGGCATGTAGAGCAGGTCGCCCTCCCAGAGCGGCGGCATGAACTCGGAGCCGAGCCGCGAGTAGGGCGCGGCGGTTGCGCCCAGTGCCGCCAGCGTCACGACGACGACCGCCCAGCGCCCGGCGAGCACCAGACGCAGCACGGGCCGGTACAGCGCCATCAGCAGCCAGGAGATGGGGTTGGCCTGCGCCGATACGACGCGGCCGCGTATCCAGTAGCCGACCAGCACGGGCACGAGGGTGACGGAGAGCAGGGCGGCGGCGGCCATGGCGTAGGTCTTGGTGAACGCCAGCGGCTTGAACAGCCGGCCCTCCTGCGCCTCCAGGGTGAAGATCGGGGCGAAGGAGATGGTAATCACCAGTAGCGCGAAGAACAGGGTCGGGCCCACCTCGGTGGCCGCGCGGGTGACGATTTGCCAGTGGGGCCGGCGGCCGCCGTCGCGCTCCAGGTGCCGGTGCGCGTTCTCCACCATCACGATCGCGGCGTCCACCATCGCGCCGATGGCGATCGCGATGCCCCCCAGCGACATGATGTTGGCGTTGATGCCCTGCAGGTACATCACGATGACGGCCATCAGCACGGCCAGCGGCAGCGTCAGCACCGCGACCAGCGCCGAGCGCACGTGCAGCAGGAAGACCGCGCAGACCAGCGCGACGATGGCCATCTCTTCCAGCAGCTTCTCCTGCAGCGTGTCGATGGAGCGCTCGATCAGCGCCGTACGGTCGTAGACCGGGATGACCTCGACGCCCTCGGGCAGACCCGACTGCAGCTCCGCCAATCGGGCCTTGACCCGCTCGACCACGTCGTGCACGTTGGCGCCGTAGCGCACGACCACGATGCCGCCCACCACTTCGCCCTCGCCGTTCAGCTCGGCCAGCCCGCGGCGGATGTCCGGGCCTATCAGGACCGTCGCGACGTCCTGCACCGAGATCGGGGTCCCGGAGTCGTCCACCCCCAGGGCGACGCGTTTCACGTCGTCGACGCCCTGGATGTAGCCCTCGCCCCGCACCATGAACTCGGCCTCGGACATCTCCAGCACGCGCCCGCCGACGTCGTTGTTGCTCCGCTGCACGGCCGTGCGGATGCGCGAGAGCGGGATGTCGTAGGCGCGCAGGCGGTTCGGATCGACGGTGATCTGGTACTGCTTGACGAAGCCGCCGATGCTGGCGACCTCGGACACGCCAGGCACCGCGGTCAGCTCGTACTTGAGGAACCAGTCCTGCAGCGAGCGCAGTTCGGCCAGGTCGACGTCCTCGGAGCGGAGCGCGTAGATGTAGGCCCAGCCGACGCCCGTGGCGTCGGGGCCAAGGGTCGGCGTCACGCCGGCGGGCAGGCGCCCGCCGACGTAGTTGAGGTACTCGAGGACCCGGCTGCGCGCCCAGTACAGGTCGGTGCCGTCCTCGAAGATCACGTAGACGAACGAGAAGCCGAAGAACGAATAGCCGCGGACCACGGTGGCGGAGGGGACGGCCAGCATCTGCGTCGTGATGGGGTAGGTGACCTGGTCCTCGACCACCTGCGGGGCCTGCCCCGGGTAGTCGGTGAAGATGATCACCTGCACGTCGGAGAGGTCCGGCAACGCGTCGAGGGGCATGGCTCGCAGGGCGTAGATTCCGCCGAAGGCGATGCACACGGCCCCGAGAACGACGAGGAAGCGGTTGCCGATCGACCACTCGATGACCCTGGCGAGCATCGGTCTTCTCCCCGGCTCGACGTCAGTGCCGGTGGCCGGCCGGCATCGCGGGCATATTCCGTTGCTCGGGCGGCGACGTGTGTTCGGCACCGTGGAGGTGCTCCGCCGGTGCGCTCGACGCGCCCTGTGTAGCGGGCAGCATCGTGGAGGGTGCCGCGCCGTGCTCGTGCTCCGCCGGCATCGCCGGCATGTCGCGCGGTTCGGCGGGCGGCGACGACGCCTGTTCCGCGCCGTGCCGGTGCTCGGCGGGCATGTTCGGCGTGGCCCGGTCGTCGCCGGTCGTCGCCGGGCGCTCTTCTTCGTGCGAATGCTCCGCCGGCATCCCCGGCATCCTCGGCATCCCCGGCATCCCCGGCATCCCCGGCATCCCCGGCATCCCCGGCATCCCCGGCGGGTCCATGCCCGAGTCGAGGTTGCGGATCGCCGCCGTCAGGTTGCTCTCGGAGTCGATGAGGAACTGCGCCGACACGACGATGGTGTCTCCGTCCTCGACGCCGTCCAGCACCTCCCACACCCCGTCGCCGTAGCGGCCGAGCGTGACGGGGGCGACCTGGAAGGTCCCGGGCGAACGTTCGAGCACCACCAGATCGCGGGTGCCGCCGCGGATCACGGCCTCCTCCGGCACGGTCAGGGCGTTGCGCGCCACCGGCACGTCGAAGGTCACGTTGGCGTACATCCCGGCCCGCAGCGTCAGGTCCGGGTTCTCCAGCTCGATGGAGACGGTCATCGTGCGCGTCCGTTCATCGAAGTGCGGATACAGGTAGCGGACGAATCCCGTGTAGGGGCGTCCGGGCAGGTAGGGCAGCTCGACGCGCGCCCGCTGCCCGACGCGCATCGCCTCGACCTGGTGCTCGAAGACCTCGACGTCGACCCAGATGGTCGTCAGGTCGGCCATCTTGTAGAGGTTCATGCCGGCCTCGACGTGCATTCCGTCGAGCGCCTGGTCCAGCTTCTCGACGACGACGCCGGTGACCGGCGAAAGGACCGACAGCGTGCGGCGGGGCGCCCGCTCGCGCTCCAGCGTCTCGATCTGCGCGTCCGTGATGTCCCAGTAGTTGAGGCGCGCGCGGGTCGAGGCGACGAGCGAGCGCGCCCGCTCGGCAATCGCGGGGTACTCGGAGGTTTCCAGTCGCGCGGAGTAGTCGACCGCCTGCAGGTACTCCATCTGGGTGGTTACGAGCTGCGGGCTGTAGATGTCGAACAGGACCTGCCCCTCCTCGACCGTCTCTCCGAGGTAGTTCACCGCCACGTTCTCGATCCAGCCGTCGTACTTGGTGTTCACCCACGCGATCTGCCGGTCGTTGTGGGCCAGCGTGCCGACGGTGCGGATGGTCTGCGCGATGTCGCGCCGGGCGACCGGCTCCGTGCGCACGCCGATGCTCTGCACGAAGCCGGGATCGATGCGCACCGTGCCCGGCGGCAGAGTCCCCGCGTCGCTCGCGTAGACCGGCACCAGGTCCATGCCCATCGGCGACCTGCCGGGCCGGTCCGAGGTGAAGGTCGGATCCATCGGCGCGCGCCAGTAGAGAACCTCCCGTTCCTCACCGGCGGCCGGGTCTGCGGCAGCCGCATCGGGGGTGGGCGACGGAGCCTGTCCGAACGCGGGAAGGAGTCGGGCGGGCCACTGCCAGCCGGCGGGATTGACGGTCACCAGCGCCGTCGCGAGGATGCCCAGCCCGAAGCTCGCGACGCCGACTGCGATTGCTCTCTTCATGGCGTCCTCCCGGCCAGCGGTACGCGGGTGCCGATCGCCCGTTCGAGGGCGGTGAGCGCGATGAGGAGGTCCGACAGGTAGCGCGCGCGCATCGTGCGGACGTCTATCAGCGTCCGCTCGCTGTCGAGCAGCTCCAGGACGCCGAGCTGCCCCGTCTCGTACGCGGTCTCCGTGGCGCGGAGCGCCTCCTCGGTCTGTGGAATCAGCACGGTGTCGAGCAGGTCGATCTGCCGGTCGAGGGTCTCGAGGCGGACGAGCGCCGCCTGCACCTCCATCCGCATGGCGTTGTGCGCCGCCGCCCGTCGTTGCGTGTGCGCGCGCAGCTCGTCGCCGGCCTGCTCCACGCCGGCGCGGTACTTCGCGCCCCGGAGCGGCAGCGAGACCCCCAGCGAGACCGTGAGCGCGTTCCTGCCGTTGTCCGGCAGCGGGGGGAGACCGACGGGGTCGTCCCGCCGGCCGACGTTGGTCACCCCGACGCTCGCGGTGAACCCGGGCCGGGCGTTCCGCTTCGCCAACTCGATGGCCCCCGCGCCGCCCTCCACCAGCGCGTTCGCCGCCCGGAGCTCGTGACGGTGCCGGTCACCAAGGCGGTAGAGCTGCTCGCGGTCGAGCGCCGGAACGGGGCGCGTCAGCGGCTGAACAGGCGGCACCGGCTCCTCCGCGGACAGGTCGCGCAGCGTGTTCAGATGCGCCGCGAGCGTGGCGCGCTGCCGCTCGAGCAGGTGTCGGCGGTCGACGACGCGGGTGATCTCCGCCTGCAGCCGGATCACCGCCTGTTGCAGCCCCTGGCCCGTGGCGTAGCGGGCGCTGGCCAGGGTCTCGTAGTGCTCGAGCAGCGATTGCTCCTCGCGGGCCAGGCCGAGCGTGGCGTCGAGGTGGCCGAGGTCGTAGTAGGCCTCCTTCACCTGGGCCGCGATGTCGCGCCGGGCCGCCTCGTGAAGGTGGTGCAGCGCCGTCGCCTCCAGCAACGCGACCCGGCCCCGCAGCTCCAGCGTGCCGAACCAGGGAAAGGCCTGGGTCAGCGTGACGCTGTTCAGTTGCGGGCCGACCCGGGTCTCCACGCTGCGCAGCGCCTGGGTGAAGCTCACCACCGGGTCGGGCAGCGCCGTGACCTGAGGCACCCGTTGGCGGGCGGCCCGATAGCGCGCATGGGATTCGAGAACTGCCGGATTGCGCTCCACGGCCGCGGTGACGTAGGCGCGCAGATCCGGCGCGGCGGCGTAGAAGTCGAGGGCGGGCGCCTCGCCGCTCTCCGTGCTGCGCGGCATCCTGCCACGCGCGCCTCGCGCGTCGTCCGGCGGCTCCGGCTGGGCGGCGGCGAGCGTCGACAGCAGGCTCGCGGCGACCAGGCCGGTCGCGAGGCCGGCCCCGGTGCGCCGAGCGTCTGAAACGTGCATGTGATCGTCCCCGTGCTTCCTCGCGTTCGAGGGACATCCGTTGCCCGCCGAGCGCGGTTCCCGCGACAGTCACGGCGCGCAGGCAAGAGTGGTTCGGCGGCGCGCGAGCGCGCTCCGGACCAGGACGCTCAGGCGGAGAGACGACGGATCTACGGAAGCAGGGCGATCAGATCAGCAGGGCGGCGTGCCGCACGAACAGCGGCGGTGGTGCGGACTGAGGTCGAGGGTCTTCGGCGTGCCGCGCCGTGTGGGGTACGGCGTGTACCTCGCGTTCGAGGGCGGGCGCCAGCGCGGCGTCCGCTTCAGGTGCGGCCTTTGTCGACGCCGCCGCCACGACGGTCGCGCAGCAGGTGAACGCGGGCGTGCCGTCGCCGTGGTGATCCTGGGCCGGCCGGTCGTGGCAACTCGATACGGCGGGCGTCGCCGCCGCGGTGGCCATCAGCGGGCAGAGGAAGACGGCCGCCAACAGGGCGCAACCGACACCGGCCGCGAGCGACCGCCGACGGGTTCGCATCACCCACCCATGGTCGCACATCGCGTTGCGAGACTCAACTGAGACTCGATTCGTGAAGGAGCGGATCCCGTGCGGCGGGACTACGCATGCGATAGAATCCGTCGCTTGTGCGCATCTCAAGGCGCACGGAGGGGAGTGCCCGCGTGTCGGAAGCAAGCCTGACCGGTAACGCTGCACCTGCGGCGGCCGTCGAGACACTGGATCCCGAGCGGATCGCGTGGCTCAGGAACCTGCCGTTCATTGCCGTGCAGCTCGCCTGCCTGCTGGTGTTGTGGACCGGCGTCTCGCCGGTGGCGGTGCTCATCGGCCTGGTGACGCTGTTCACCCGGATGTTCGGGTTGACCGCGGGCTATCACCGCTACTTCTGCCACCGCGCGTTCCGGACCAGCCGCGCGTTCCAGTTCGTCCTGGGCTGTCTCGGCGCGGCGGCCGCGCAACGGGGGCCGCTGTGGTGGGGCGGGCATCACCGCTGGCACCACCGGCACTCCGACACCGCGCAGGACGTCCATCCGCCGGGCGTCAAGGGGATGCTGTGGGCGCACGCCGGCTGGATCATGAGCGTCGGCAACGACCGGACCCGGGTCGAGTGGATCCGCGACTTCGCCCGGTTCCCGGAGCTGCGGTGGCTCGACGCGCACCACTACGTCGCTCCCGTCGGTCTCGGCGCGGCGCTGTTCGGCCTGGGCCATTGGCTGAACGTCGCCTACCCGGCGCTGGGCACGAGCGGCGCGCAGCTCGTCGTCGTCGCGTTCTTCTGCAGCACGACGCTGCTGTACCACGTCACCTTCGCCGTCAACTCGCTCGGCCACCGCTTCGGGAGCCGCCGCTACGAGACGAACGACGCCAGCCGCAACAGCTTCTGGCTGGCCCTGGTCACCGCCGGCGAGGGCTGGCACAACAACCACCACCGCTACCCGGCCTCCGAGCGCCAGGGCTTCTACTGGTGGGAGGTCGACTTCACCCACTACGGCGTCGTGCTGCTGTCGTGGTTGGGGTTGGTCTGGGACGTCCGGGGACCGTCGGCCGACGTCATCCGCGAAGGCGCGCGCTGATCCTTCGGCGGACCGGAGTCGACCTGCCGGCCGTCAGAACCCGCGCCAGCCGGGCAGGGCGGCCGCCTGCCGGACCCAGGCCGCCATCTGCGCCTCGTCGAGCTCGCCCTCGCGAACGTCGATCCAGCGCGAGTCCCGGTCCTTGCCCGAGCCGGGCGGGACGGGTCGCAGCGACGCGCCATTGAAGAAGGTCACCTTCACGTAGTGGGTGAAGACGTGGAAGCTCGCGAACCATCCTTCGCCTTCGATGCCATAGAAGGGCGAGTTCCACCGCACGGCCTTGCGCACGTCGGGCACGGTGCGCACGATCAGTTCGTCGAGGCGGCGCCCGACATCGCGCTTCCAGCCCGGCATGGCCGCGATGTAGGCCTGCACGGGGGCGTCGCCGTCGGCCTTCGCGATCTGCGGGTTGCCGCCCGAGAGGAGGACCGGCTTCGCGCCGGCCCGCTCGGCGGCGGCCTTGCCTGCGACCTTCGTCGACCTGCGGGACGTCTTGCCGGCCATTGCGTTCATTGTCTCGGATCGGGTCGGAGATGGTGTCGAACGCGCGTCGCCATGAGCGACGCTCTTGCCTGCGCGAGTATAGTGAACGAGTACGCCCACCCCGACGCAGGGTGGCGAGGAAGGGAGAATCGACATGCAGCGACAGGCTCGGACCCGGGCGAGCGTCCTGCTCGCCATCATGGCGGCAGGCGTGTTCACGATCTTCGCGTTCGGCCAGCCATCGACGACCGCGGCTCTCCAGAGCAACTTCGTCGGCGGCGAGCCGAGCCGGCCGGACTCGTCCGACATGCGAGCGCTTCGGCTGCGCTTCGAGGCCGGGGTTCGCTCGAACTGGCACGCCCATGCCGGCTGGCAGATCCTGGCCGCCGAGGAGGGCCGGGGCCGCACGCAGGAGCGCGGCGGGGAGATCATCGAGCTGGTGCCCGGCGGTCGTCCGGTCTTCGCGCCGGCGGGGGTCGTGCACTGGCACGGCGCGTCGCCCGACGAGCACGTCGTGCAGCTCACCGTCCTCGGCGGCGGCGACGGCGGGCCGACCTCGTGGTTCGGTCCCGTGAGTGAAGAGGAGTACCGGGGCCGGTAGCCGGCGAAGTCGGTCAGGTTCCCGGTCGTTCCCTTGTTCAGGAATCCAGGAGGCCAGCGCTCTGCTCCTATGCCCGAAGTCCATCTGGAGGACCCGGAGTGGGAGGGGTGGACGCTGTGCGGCCAACGTCTCCGACCCGCACGCGGTGAGACGGTCGGCCTGCTGTGCGCTCTGACGGCATCAGCGGCCACGTGTTCGACGTGTCGGTCCGCCAGCAAGGACGGAGCGCCACGGCGTCCCGACGATTCCGGCGTGCACGTCGGCGTTCGGGTCCGAATCGTCTTTCCGTCTGCTCTGGAGGGCCGGATGGGCACCGTGACGTCCGCCGACGACCAGCAGCAGGTGGTCACAGTCCGCATCGACCGCGATTCGAGGCACCGCGGGGGCCCGTTGCGCCTGAGGCTCGCCGAGGTCGAGCCGGTTACCGTAGCGCGTGACCGTCGATGAAATCTCGTGAGCTCGCGTCCCGCCATCGTGTCGCTCGAGCCGCTGGCGCCGGGTGACGTTTGGAGGGACATGCGGGCGGTGGCGGCAGCGCTCGACGAGCCGGCGCGCGGGGATGAACTGGAGGCGGCTGGCCGCATGAACCCGTGTCCGGGTGGGTTGCGGTATGACGACTTCCAGAGTTTGCGGTTCGGCTGACGCGACGAGCACGGTGCAACCACCGGGTTTACGGAACCCCCGGCAGGAGCGATCGCGATGCTGAACCGCTTGAAGCTCGAGAACTTCAAGGCATGGCGGGAAGCCGACCTGACGTTCGGCAAGGTGACGGGGTTCTTCGGAACCAACAGCGCCGGCAAGAGCAGCCTCCTGCATATGCTCCTGCTGCTGAAGCAGACCAGGAACGCGACCGACCGCGGCATCGTTCTCGACTTCGGCGGACCCGGACACATGGTGAATCTCGGGTCCTTCGAGGACGCTGTCTACAAGCACGACAAGAGCCAGGCGATAAGCTGGCTGCTCGACTGGACCCTGCCCGAAACGCTCACAATCGAGGATCCGCTGGAGCCAATGCCGTTCGCGCGGTTCAAGGGCAACAGCCTACAGGCCCGATGCGAGGTCGGTATTCGAGACAAGCGCTTGTGGCCGCGCGAGTTGGCTTATCGATTCGACGACGTGGATTTTCGGCTGCAAACGGGTTCGAAGTCGGAGTTCGAGCTGGTAACCGACGCGCCTGACTTTCAATTCCTGCGCACCCAGGGACGGCCTTGGCCGGTGAAGCATCATCCGGTCAAGGCGTACCTGTTTCCCAGTCAGGCGAAAAGCTATTTTCAGAACGCGGACTTCCTCGGTGATTTCGAGCTCGCGTATGAGAAGCTGATGGATTCCATGTACTACCTCGGACCCTTGCGCGAGTATCCGCGCCGGGAGTACCACTGGGCCGGATCGAGCCCGGAGGATGTCGGCCAACGCGGTGAGCGCACGATGGACGCGATGCTCGCGGCCACCGTACGCGAGGAGACAAGGAGTCTGGGATACCGGAAGTGGCGCAAGCCCTTCCAGGAGATGATCGCGCACTGGCTGTATGAGTTGGGGCTGATTCACGACTTCCACCTGGAGGAAATCGCAAGAGGAACGAATCTGTACCGGGCGATGGTCGAGACGTCTTCGTCGAGCGTGACGACACCGCTTACCGACGTCGGATTCGGGGTGTCCCAGTTGTTGCCGGTCCTGGTACTGCTCTACTACGTCCCGGAAGGCTCGACGGTACTGTTGGAACAGCCGGAAATCCATCTTCATCCCGCGGTGCAGAGTGGTCTGGCGGACGTCATGCTGAACGTCGCACACGTACGAAACGTGCAGATTGTCGTCGAGAGTCACAGCGAGCACCTGATGCGGCGTCTGCAGAGACGAGTGGCAGAGCAGAAGATATCTTCGGAGGACGTGAAGCTGTACTTCGTTTCCGCGAATCGAGGCAGGGCGCAGGTCTCCGATCTGCTCCTCAACGAATGGGGCGAGATCGAGAACTGGCCGGAGAACTTCTTCGGAGACGAAATGGGTGAGATCGCGGCGATCTCCGAGGCTTCCCTGAAGAGAAGGGTGATGCAGTCCGGATGACATTCGTGGTGGACACGAACGTTGCGATAGCCGCCAATGGGCGCGAGACCCACGCCGACGCGCGCTGTCAGTTGACCTGCGTGGAAAGACTGAAGTCACTGGCGGCCGGGGAGGTCGTTACGATTGACGACAGAGGCTTGATCCTGGAAGAGTACAGGAGGCGGCTGAATCTGTCGGGGATGCCGGGCGTGGGCGATGTGTTCCTGAAGCACGTGTTCAACAACCAGTATCGCGACGATCGGGTGCAAATGGTGCCCGTGACGCCCTCGGAGGATGATCGGCGCGGCTTCGAGGAGCTGCCGGAGAATGGTCTCGGCCTGGTCTTCGCCACCCAGGCGCCGAAGGGGCTGCACAACCAGATCCCGGGCAACGCGACGACGCAGTTCTTCGGCCTGCTCAATGCGCCCGCGCACATCGCGGCTGCCCGAGAGATGGCCGCGCAGAAGGGCGGCAAAGCGCAGGGCATCGCGCGCCTGCGGCCCGGCGAGTTCTTCGCGGCAAGCGACGCCGTGGCGTTTCAACGGGTGCGCAGCCCGATGTGCCTGAGCCACCACCCGCGGAGCCCGATGACCCAGGAAGAAGTTCTGGAGCTCGCACGCGCGAGGACTGCAGATCCCGAATAGGATTGCGCTGTGTCAGCCGCGCGCAATGCCTTTCTTCGGACCCGGACAACCGCAATCGGCCTCGCAACCGGTGTGCTCGTCGCGATCTCGCTCGGGCAACTGCTTGGCGCGGCTTGGGCGTGGCCATCCTGAACGGGCTGGCCGCCTATGCGCTGGCCCGGGCGCTTTCCATCGACGACCTGCGTGGCGGCTGGCTCGGCACGACAGACAACCGCTGGCGGGTTGGCATCTGGGTGGTCGCCTGTGCCGTCATGATGGCGCCAACGCTTTCGTGCACGACTCGATCGAGCTCCGCTGCCCGGCGTGCGGGGACTGCTGCCTGCATGGGTTTTCCGGGCACCCCCTCGCGGGGCGGGCCGCTGGCTCACCTCGGTTCCAGGGTGAGATGAACGATCACCTCGTCAACGAGGGTGCGATCCGGCGGCAGCCCCGGGCCGCTCTCCTCGATCCTGAGGCTGGCGCGATAGACGCCGGGCGTCGAGCGGGTGCGGAAATGCGGGCCCGTCAGGGCGAGGCTGACCCGGTCGTCATAGCCCCCGTCTCCGGTCTGGTCCACGATGACGGTGCTGGTCGTCGCGTTGTCCCGGGCCGCGGCGACGGAGTAGTTCTCCGTCAGCGTGATCGTGACGGTCCGGCGGACGGGCGCCCGAGGGGCGATGAACACGGAATAGTCCAGGGTGTGCGGCGTGTCGACGGTGGAGGTGACTTCGAACACCCCCGATTCGCTGGTCACGAGCAGCGTCTCGGCATCGGCATCGCCCCGTTCGCCCCCCGCGGTCAGATCGAGGTACAGCAGGTCGGACTGGACCTCCGACGACGGCGCTTCCAGCGTCAGATGGATGGTCACCTCGGCCACCTGAAGCAGGCCCGAGCCCTCACCCGCGGACTCCTCGACGGTGACGCGGATCGAGTGCCTGCCGGGCCTCTTGCCGCTGACGAACGAGAGCTCGTAGTCGGCGCCCGATTCGCCGCGGCCGGTCTCGTAGTGGAGAAAATCGTCCCTGGTTCCCAGGCGTTCGCTGTGCAGGGAGACGTCTTCGGTCACGTTCACGTAGACGCCGTGGCTGACCGGCGCGTCGGAGGGGAACTCCACGCGAAAGCTGAGGCGGTGGTGTACGCCGACCGGGGTCGTGGCGTGGAACTCGCCGCTGCCGCCGGCTGATACCAGCGTGGTGTCGCCCCGCGACAGCGTCAGGCGGACCAGGGCCGACTGCGCCGAGAAGTCGATGGGGCTGGGACCGGTCGGGCAGTCGCAGGCGGCGACGAGCGTCGACAGAAAGACGAGCAGGGCTTTCCTCGTCCGGTTGGGCATGGACCTCTCCTTCAACGCCGGAAGGCGTAGCCGACGGCGACCGTCGAACGGAGCGCAGGGAAGCCGATGCGCACCTCGGGTGCGAGGAACAGGCGCTCGGTGATGCGCAGGCGTATGCCGAGGCCGCCATGGAAATGCAGGCTCCTCTGTGTCTCCCAGGCGCGCTCCGGAGCGGAATGGTCGAAGTAGTGCTCCACGTTCGGCAGCAGATCCTGGTACAGGGTCAGGCCGACGCCGGCGACCGCGTACGGGTTCACGCGCCCGCCGCGGTTGAACTCGTACTCCCACAAGCCGGTGAACAGCAGGGCGCGGCTCTCGTAGTCGGAGTACGGCCCGAACATGTGGGCGTACGAGAACTCCAGTCCGAACCGCGTATGTGCGCTGGTGCTCGCCGTCACCGCGCCGCCGCCTACCCACGCGTAGGGAGGCGAATCGTCCAACCCCACCGTGTGTCCCGCATTCGCGCGGACATAGATCCCGCGTTCCTGTCCGCAAACGACAGGCGGAAACGCCGCGGCGATGGAGACGATCGAGAGCAGAACCATTCGGTGGCGTTGCATGCCGACCTCCCTCCGATCGGTCATCGCGCTATCGGCGAGGTGCGAACCCCAGCCTGACGGAGAAGCGGACGTTAGGCTCCATGCCGATGCGGAACTCCGGCGCGACGAACAGGCGTCGGCCGATCCGCCGCTTGAGCCCGACGCCCCAGCCGAGGCCGCCGGGGCTGGGAGGGCACGGCCCGAGATTGCGGTGGAAGTTGAGGCCGGCCCCCATCACCATGTACGGCACCACGGTTTGCGACGGGGGCCGGAAGTCCTTGACCACGTTGACGATGACCATGTGGTCCTGGTGGGAACCCTCGGTCATGAACGAATACTCCGGTTCCAGGGCCCAGCCGCTCGCGCCGACATAGTGCCGATAGGACGCACCCGCGGCGACGTGCTGGGCTGCTTCGAAGAAGGTGGCGGTCCCGAAACGCGCGTGGACCTCGGCGGGGCGGGGTTGCGCCCCCAGCGGCGCCGCCGAGAGCGCCAGCAGCAGGGTCACGATTCCGGCGATCGGGCGCGGCGGTCCCGCGTTTCCGGAAGCACAGGTCGCGCCGGCGCGGGCACGTCCGGCAGCCAGCGAGATCGAATTCACCATGCTCAGCCTCCCCCGGGGATGTCCGACGTCGATTCCCCGATCTGTTGGAGAGTGCGTGGTGGGGAGGGAAACCGGCTCATGCGCGGGTTGGCCGCGGTGCGCACGATCTGCGAGAAGGCTCCGTGTAAGGTACCCGCCGGGCCATGACCGCCGCAGGTCCGCTCGGCACGATGGCCGGCCTCTACGAGACCGCGATCGAGGCGTTGGCGGTGCGCGAGGTCGACGGGCGCACGCAACGACCGCGACAACCGTGTCGACTGCGTGCTGGCGACGAACATTCGGCGTGCATGGCTCATGCCGGAACCGGGCGAGGCGCCCGGGTTGTTCGGGATCGACGTGTGGGGAAGCACTCGTCCGCTGAACGGGGCCGTGCGAGGCGGTGGCGCAGGCAGACGCGTACGGCCTTCGGGTGTGGTAATGTCCTCCGCTCGCCATGCCGCCGCGCTTCTCTCGCCGTCGCCTCGTGGTCGCCCTGCTCGTCGCCGCCGCCGCCGGCTTCCTCGCGCTCCCGGCCGAGGCCGGCAAGCTCGCGCTCCCGACCGAGGCCGGCAAGCGGCCGTTCGCCGACATCGTCGACTCGGCCGCACGACGGCACGCCGTCGACCCTGACCTGGTGCACGCGGTTATCGCCGTCGAATCGGGATACCGCCCGAGCGCGGAATCGCCGGCCGGAGCCCAGGGCCTGATGCAGTTGATGCCCGCCACGCAACTCGACTTCGGCGTGTCGGATGCCTTCGATCCGCGGCAGAACGTCGATGCCGGCGTCGCCTACCTGCGCCGTCTCACCGACGAGTTCGGGACCGTGCTCGCGGTGGCCGCCTACAACGCCGGGCCTGGCGCCGTGCGCCGGTACAACGGCATTCCGCCGTACGAAGAGACCCGCGCATACGTGCGGTCCGTTCTCGGCCGAGGCCGGCCAGCGGCTGATGGACGGGTAGTAGAGGACCATGACGAATCCGGAGACCGGGCGCACGCCGCGCGCGAGGCGGCGGTTTCCCCTCGACGGAAGAGACCGGTCCGAGCGCCCGCAGATGCCGGTCGGTGCCCGGTTTCGACCGGTCGTCGCGGGGCACGAGCTCCCGCGCTATCCGAGGACGTTGGTCACCAGGTACAGCAGCACCCCACCGGCGATCACCGAGCCGAGCTGGCCGGCCGTGTTCGCGCCCATCGCGTGCATCAGCACGTGGTTGGTGAAATCCTCTTCCTGCGCCACCTTCTGCACCAGCCGGCCGCTCATCGGGAAGGCGCTGATGCCGGCGGCGCCGACCAGGGGGTTGATGCGGCCGCGCGTGACGAGCGCGAGGATCTTGCCGAAGCAGACGCCGGCCACCGTGTCGAGCACGAACGCGCCGAGGCCGAGCAGCAGGATGAGCAGCGTGTCGATCTGCAGGAAGGTGTCGGCCTGCATGAGGCTGCCGATGGTCAGGCCGAGGAACAGGGTGGAGATGTTGGTGAGCGTCTCCGACGCCGATCCGGCGAGCTGCGGCACGACCCCCGATTCCTTCATCAGGCTGCCGATCATCAGCGTCGCGACGAGGGGGGCCGACTGCGGCACGAGCAGTCCGATGACGACGGTGACGATGATCGGAAAGAGGATCACCGCGGCGCGCGGCACCGGCCGCGGCGCGTAGGCCATCCGGATGCGGCGCTCCCTGCTGGTCGTGAGCAGCCGCATGATGGGCGGCTGGATGATCGGCACAAGGCTCATGTACGAGTAGGCGGTGACGGCGATGGGCGCGAGCAGTTCCGGCGCCAGCAGCGACGAGACGTAGATGCTCGTCGGGCCGTCGATGGCGCCGATGACCGCGATGGACGCCGCCTGGTTCAGCGGGAAGCCGATGAGGGTGGCCAGCAGCAGCGTCGCGAATATCCCCAACTGGCCGGCGGCGCCCAGCAGCGCGAAGATCGGCTGCGACAGCAAGGGCCGGAAGTCCATCATCGCGCCGATGCCGATGAAGATGAAGAGCGGAAACAGCTCGGTCTCGATGCCGAACTCGTTCAGGAGGTAGAGCATGCCGCCCGGCTCGTTCATGGGCGAGTTCGGCAGGTTGCCGAGCAGCACCCCGAAGCCGATCGGCAGCAGCAGCGTCGGCTCGTACTCCTTGGCGATCGCCAGGTAGATGAGGATGCCGCCGATGGCGAACATCAGGAGGATCCCGAGATCGAGGGGCATCATGGGGGTGTCGGCATCCGATCGGGCGGGCGGGTAGCTAGCGTCGCGTCAGGGTAACGAGGGGCTGGCCCTGCACGACCCGGTCGCCGTCCTTGACGTGCACCGTGGTGACCGTTCCCTGCCAGGGTGAGCGGATCACGTTGAACATCTTCATCGCCTCGATGGTGAGCAGCTCGCCGCCCCGCTCGACCGGAAGCCCGACGGCCGCAACCACCTTGGTCACCGCGCCCGGAATCGGCGCGGTCATCGTGCGCGGAGCGTCGCTGTCCGCCTCCGTGGACGTCTCCGCCGGCAGGGGCCGGGGCATCGCCGGCTCGTCGAACGGCCGTGGTTCCGCTTCCCCCGGCGGCGCTTCCGCGCCGGCGGCGCTGCGCGTCGGCTCGACGTCCACCGAGTAGGCCGTTCCCGACAGGCGGGCGGTGACCGGGCGCGCTCGCGGATCGTCGATATCGACGTCGTACACGCGCCCGTCGATGGTGACGCGGTAGCGCGTCACAGGCGGGCCCTCGCCCGTGCGGTCGGCTGGCCGAACCGCTGTACGCGGTGCATCCGCCGCCACGCCGCCGCGTCGGATTCGAGTGGCACGGGGCGCGCCGCGCGGGCTCGCGCCACCGCCACCGCCATGGCGACGGCCTGGCGTTGCCGCTCCTCCTCCGCGGCGGCCTCCTGGCGGGCCTGCTCCCGCGCCTTCGTGGTCACCCTGCCGCCGCCCCGCGACAGGGGAAGGCCTCCGTAGAGCAGCGGCGAGGTGAGGACGTACATGAAGGCGACGAGGCCGGCGAGCGTCAGAAACAGCAGTGTCGAGCCTACGCCGGCGATTTCGAGGACCTGTTGCAGCTCCGGCGTCATCGCGCCGCCCTACAAGGGTATGTTGCCATGCTTCTTGGGCATCGCCGCCGTCTGCTTGTCCTTGAGGAAGTCGAGTGCGGCGACGACGCGCGCGCGCGTCTCGCGCGGGTGGATCACGTCGTCGATATGTCCCGTGGCGGCCGCCGCGAACGGCGAGTTGAACTGTTTCTCGAACTCCTCCTCGAGTCGCGCGCGTTCCGCGTCCCGCTTCGACGGCAGCGCCTGCTTCAACTGGCGCGCGTAGAGGATGCTGACCGCTCCCTTGGCGCCCATCACCGCCACCTCGGCGGTCGGCCAGGCCAGGCAGACGTCTGTTCGGATCATCTTGCTGCTCATGACGATGTAGGCGCCGCCGTACGCCTTGCGAAGCACCACCGACACCTTGGGGACGGTCGCCTCGGCGTAGGCGTACACGATCTTGGCGCCGTGCCGGATGATGCCGTTCCGTTCCTGGTCGGCGCCGGGCAGGAAGCCGGGGCAGTCGATCAGGGTCAGGAGCGGGATGTTGAACGAGTCCGCGAACCGTATGAAGCGGGCGATCTTGTCCGAGGCGTCGATGTCGAGCACGCCGGCCAGATGTTCCGGCTGGTTGGCGATGACCGCCGCGACGCGTCCCTTGAGGCGGATGAACCCGACCACGGCGTTGGGGGCGAAACCGGCGTGAACTTCCAGGAACGAATGACCGTCGGCGATGCGCGTGATCGCCTCGCGCACGTCGTACGCTTCTTCCGCCGCCTCCGGAATCAGGTTGTCGAGCTCCGCCACGTCCGGTTCGATGCTCTGCTCGGCCTCGACGATCGGCGGATCCTCGGCGTTGTTCGACGGCAGGTAGCTGAGCAACTGACGGGCCACGTTGAAGGCGGCGTTCTCGTCGTCGGCCACGAAGTGGGCGACCCCCGAGCCGCCGGCGTGCGTGTCGGCGCCGCCCAGCGTCTCGGCGTCCACCTCCTCGCCGGTCACGGTACGGATCACGTCCGGACCCGTGATGAACATGTAGCTGCTGCCGCGGGCCATGATCACGAAGTCCGTCAGGCCGGGCGAGTAGACCGCTCCGCCGGCGCACGGTCCCAGCATCAGGCTGATCTGCGGCACCACGCCGCTGGCCTGCGTGTTGCGCCAGAACAGGTCGCCGAAGCCGGCCAGGCTCCAGATGCCTTCCTGAATCCGGGCCCCGACCGAATCGAGCAGGGCGAAGACCGGCAGGCCGCTGGACGTGGCCGTCTCCAGGAGCCGGCCCACCTTGAGCGCCTGGGTCTCGGAGAACGAGCCGCCCAGCACCGTGAAATCCTGCGCGAAGACGGCGACGCGCCGGCCGTCGACGTATCCGAAACCGGTGACCACGCCGTCGCCCGCGTGCCGTTGCCGGTCGAGACCGAACGTGGAGTGACGGTGTTCGACGTACGGACCCAATTCCTCGAACGAGTTGGGATCGAGCAGGCGGTTGATGCGCTCGCGCGCGGTGAGCTTGCCCCGCGCATGCTGCGCGTCTATGCGGTGCTGGCCTCCACCCATGCGCGCCTTGGCGCGCCGCTCGGTCAGCGAATCGCCCTTGCCGGCCGCCGGCGGGCTCGTCTCGAGAGCGCTCGCGTCGGCCTCGGCCGAATCCGCCTCCGGGTCGACCCGCTTCTTGTCGCGCCGGCGCGCGAGCGCGCGCACCGCCGCCACGAGCCCCGCGCCCGCCTTCGTCGCGGAGGCCGCCCGCGCTTCGCTCGACGTCCTGATCTGCACGCCGAGGACCTTGGAGCGGGATTCGCCGCCGTCCTGCGGGGCTTCCGCCGCCGCCGGGGATTCCTGCGGGGTCGCCGCCGCCGGGGATTCCTGCGGGGTTTCCGCTGGCGGCGACGATTCCGGTGGCTCCGGAGCGCTTGCCTTCTTGGGCATCGTCAGCTCTCAATTCTAGACCAAACCGAACCGCGCACGCCGTGGCCGGTCCAGGACGCCCTGTTCACGGGTGCATCGGCCGGCGACCTCGAGCGGGTCGGCGGGCGGTCGGGAGGCGGGGTCGGCCGCCGCCGGGATTCGGGGGTACGCTGTGTGCGACACGCCGCGTGCAGGCGCCTGTACGCGCCAATCGTCGAAGAGCCTTGGCCGTTACCCTGCACTTCGTCGCCGGCACCCTCGACGTCGGTGGACTCACCGAGGCGGAAGGCGCGCGGTTGCCGGACGCCTGTCGCTGGGATGCCCGTACGGGCCGGTTCCGCGCACCGGCCGTCGCCTATGCACAGGTGGTGCGGACACTGGTGCGGCGTCGGATCGCATACGAGGACGAAGCGCGACGCTACGGCGTGCTGGACGAGGGTCTGCAGGTGCGCCGCGCCCCGCGGCCCTTCCAGACTGCGGCACTCGAGGCGTGGCGCGCCGCGCAGGGCCGCGGCGTGGTCGTGCTGCCGACCGGCGCAGGGAAGACCGAGGTCGCGCTGCTGGCCATCGAAGGAGTGCGGCGCGACACGCTCGTCGTGGCGCCCACCCTCGATCTGGTCACGCAATGGCATCGGCTCCTTGCCGACCGCCTGCGGCGCACGATTGGCGTCATCGGCGGGGGCGACTACCAGGTCGAGCCGGTCACCGTCTCGACCTACGACTCCGCCTTCATCCACATGGAGCACCTAGGCGCGCGCTTCGGCCTGGTCGTGTTCGACGAGTGCCACCACCTGCCGGGCCCCTCCTATGCGCTCGCCGCCCTGCACAGCCTCGCCCCCTATCGGCTGGGTCTGACCGCGACGCCGGAGCGTGTCGACGGCCGCCACGCCGACCTCGAGTCGCTGGTGGGACCGATCGTCTACCGGCGCCACGTGCGGGACCTCGCGGGCGAGTACCTGGCCGACTACACCGTCGAGCGGATCTTCGTGGAGCTGACCGGCGTCGAGCGGCGCGAGTACGACGAGGAGCGCGGCATCTACCGCGAGTTCGTGGTCGGCCAGGGCATCCGCATGTCGGATCCGGACGGCTGGTCGCAGTTCATCATCCGCTCGTCGCAGAGCGTGGAGGGACGGCGGGCGCTGGTCGCCTACCAGCGGCAGAGGCAGCTTGCCTTCGCGGCGCCCTCCAAGCTGGCCTACGTGGATGCGCTGCTGCATCGGCACCGGCGCGACCGCGCGCTGCTGTTCACCGAGAGCAACGACGCCGCCTACGGGCTGTCGCGCCGCTTTCTCGCCCCGATCATCACCCACCAGACGAAGGTGTCCGAACGGGTGCGAATCCTGGAGGACTTCGCCGCCGGCGCCTACAACGCGCTCGTCACGTCGAAGGTGCTGAACGAAGGGGTGGACATTCCGGCCGCCAACGTGGGCATCGTGATCTCGGGCAGCGGCTCCGTGCGCGAGTACGTGCAACGGCTCGGCCGCATCCTGCGCAAGCAGGCGGACAAGAGGGCGGTTCTCTACGAGTTGGTGGCGAACGGCACGGCGGAGGTCCGGACCAGCGACCGCCGGCGGGAGCGCGATGCTGACGGTTGATCTCGTGCGGGCGCGGCGTCGCGCCGGGCGCATCGGAATCTCGCCGCTGCGGCCGAACGAGAAGGAGCGACTGCTGGCCGTCGCGGAGCGGTACGTCGCCGTGGCGCGTGCGGGGATCGGCGGAACCCGGGCGGCCTTCGACGCGGCGTGCGACGACGTGCCGTACCACGCGACCGACTACCGGCTCGTGCGGGGGCTGCGCAAGCTCGTCCAGGACCGTTGCGTGTTCGAGGCGCGGGACGACGTGGACCCGGTCGCGCTCCGGCGGGCCGTCTTCGCCCGCGCCGCGGCGGCGCGGCGCACGCTGAACGACACGGAGACGTTCGCGCCCGAGCCGGTGGTCGCGGCGGCGGCGGCCGACCTCGGCCTGCCGGCGGCGGAAGTGGGGGACGCGCTGTTCGCGGACCTGAAGGAGAATCACCTCCTCACCCGTTTCGAGGCGATCGGCGGCCCGGCCCTGGTCGCCGCCTACGAGACCGCGCAGAAGCAGGCGGTCCTGTTGCGAGCGGTGCGCGTGGTCGTCACCTTCGAGCGGCCCGATCCGCGCGGCCTGCGGCTGTTCTTCCGGCGGTTGAAGTTCCACCGGCTGCTGTATCTGGCGACACGAGCGCCGGACGGCGCCTGCCGCATCGAGATCGACGGCCCGTTCAGTCTTTTCCGATCGGTCACGACCTACGGCCTGCAGTTGGCGCTCCTGCTGCCCGTTCTCGACGCGTGCGGTCCGGGCTGGGCGCTCGACGCCGAGGTGCTGTGGGGACCCGAGCGGCGGCCCGCGACGTTCCATCTCGAGGGGGAGCCCGCCGCGGACACGCCGCGCGACGACGACCGGCTGCCGGATGAAGTTGCCCGGCTGCTCGAGCGCTTCCGGCAGATGAAGACGTCCTGGTCGGCGGAACCGGCGCACGCGCTGCTCGACCTGCCGGGCGTGGGCTTGTGCGTGCCGGACTTGGCCTTCCTCCATCGCGACACCGGTCACCGCGTCTACTTCGAGGTCCTCGGCTACTGGAGTCGCGAGGCGGTGTGGCGGCGCGTCGATCTCGTGAACGCGGGTCTTCCGCACCCCATCGTCTTCGCGGTCAGCAGCCGGCTGCGGGTCAGCGAGGAGGTGCTGGAGGGCGATCTTCCCGGCCAGTTGTACGTCTACAAGGGCGCCATCAGCGCCCGCGCGGTGGAGGAGCGCCTCGACGCGAGCCTCGCGCGCGGGACGGCCAGATGAGATGCGCGTGTCAGGGACGTTCGTCTCCGCGCTCGCGCGCGGCCTGGCGCGCCTTCCAGATCCGCGCGAGCCGCTCCGCCTCGGTGATCTGGTGCCGGAACATGTCCGGGTCGAGGCGCAACTGCATCCGTCTGGCCTCGTACGCTCTCTCGTTCGTCAGTCGCTCGGCCGCGAGACCGAACCACATGTAGGCGAGCACGTTGTCGCGGGCGACCCCGTTTCCGTCGGCGTGGCGGTTGCCGAGCTCGAACAGCGCCTCCGCGTCGCCCCGCTCGGCGCGCTCGATCAGCTCGTCCACCGACGGTTGCGGCGCGTCCGCGGCGGGGCCGTCGAGGCAACCGACGGCCGCCGCGGCCAGGACGATGACGGCGCAGCGCAGACCACGCATCGAATCACCCAGGCGCCCTCACGCGGGCGTGCACGATCAGCCAGATCACATCCACCGCGAAGGAGTACGCCAGCAGGGCCAGGGCGCCCGCCGCTACGCGGAGAACGAGCTCGGGAGGGACGATCGGCGCCAGGCAGACGATCAGCGCGATTCCCTGGACGACGCAGACCGTCTTGCGGCGCATGCTCGCCGGCAGCTCGGCCGTCAAGGCGGGCCAGATCCAGCCGGCCGCCACGAACAGATAGCGGAGCGCGCCGATGAGCAGGATCCAGGCATCCACGCGTCCGGTCCGCCAGACGAGCACGGAGAGCACCAGCATCAGGAAGGCGTCGAGCTCCATGTCGAAGCGCGCCCCGAACCGTGTCGCCTGGCCGCGCCGGCGCGCCACGCGCCCGTCGATGCCGTCCAGGGCGACGGCGGTCGCCGACACGCCGACGATCCACCAGATGGCGACGGCTTCAGCCGGGGCGGGCTGCAGGAGCAGCGCCGCCATCGGGATCGCCAGCGATGCCCGCACCAGCGTGATCTGGTTCGCCGCCCCCAGCCCGGGCGGCGGGAGGTCGGGCGGGAGATACCGCACCACCAGCGCCGCCAATAGGGTATAGATACCCAGCACGTCGGCGAAGTACTGAGGGGGGAGGGCGAGAAGCCGCGACGTGGTGAACGCGCATGCGGCCAGTGGGAGCAGGCCGAGCGCGAAATCGGTCAGCGCGCGAACCTGCGGCCTCGAGTGCTGCGCCCGGGCCGGCCGCCGGGCGCGCGGCGGCATCACGATCGTCCGATAAGGTCTCTCGACGCCACCCGCGACACGCTCATGCCGGCCACGTCGACCGCTCGCGCGTTCTGGATCCGCAAACCCGGCCACGGAGAGATTCTGCGCGCCGAGCTCCCGCCGAGGCAAGCCGGCCAGGTTCTGGTCGGCGCCCGCTACAGCGGCATCAGCCGCGGTACGGAGGCCCTGGTCTTCCAGGGTGCGGTGCCGCCGTCACAACACGCCGCGATGCGGGCGCCGTATCAGGACGGCGAGTTTCCCGGTCCGGTCAAGTACGGCTACAGCAGCGTCGGCACGGTCGAGGAGGGGCCGGACCGGCTGCTGGGACGGACGGTGTTCTGCCTCTATCCGCACCAGGACCGCTACTGCGTGCCGGCGGCGGCGGTCCACGTCGTGCCGGCGGGCGTGCCGGCGCCGCGCGCCGTGCTCGCCGCCAACATGGAGACCGCGGTGAACATCGTCTGGGACGCCCGGCCCGGACCGGGCGACGAGATCCTGGTAATCGGCGGCGGCGTCGTCGGGCTGCTCGCCGCGACGTTGTGCCGGGACCTGCCCGGCGCGCAGGTGACGGTGGTCGATCCCAACCGCTCGCGCGCCGGGGTCGCGGCCGCCCTCGGCCTCGCCTACAGCCCGGATCCGCCGCGCGGCGCGACGGCCGATCTGGTCATCCACGCGAGCGGACAGCCCGCGGGGCTCCAGGCGGCGCTGACCGCGGCCGCGCACGAGGCGACGATCGTGGAGGCGAGCTGGTACGGCGTGTCGCAGGTCGAGCTGCCGCTCGGCGAGGCGTTCCACGCCCGCCGCCTGACGCTCAGAAGCAGCCAGGTAGGTCACGTGCCGCCGGACCGTGCGCCGCGCTGGTCCCGCGCGCGTCGCCTGCAACTGGCGCTGACCCTACTTGCCGACCCGCGCCTCGACGTGCTGCTAACGGGGGAGAGCGGCTTCGACGAGCTCCCGGTCGCGCTCGCGGCGCTCGCCCGGCAGCCCGGGGATACGCTCTGCCACCGCATCCGGTACCCGGACCCGCCGGCCGACCCCGGCACGCGGAGCCGGGAGCCTGCGGCGTAGCGCGGCGAAGATGATGTAGGAGGTGCTTCCAACGGCTTCGGCGGCACACGGAACCGGGAGCCTGCGGCGTAGCGCGGCGCAAGCTGCCGGCGCGGGTTCAGGTGGGCGGCAGTCGGAGTCGGAGGGCGGCGATTCTTCGGCCGGGGTCGGCACGCCGGTGCCCGGCGCCCGGCCGCAACGGAAGGAGACGGGAGCATCGTGTACAGCCTCAACGTCCGCGACCATTTCATGATTGCCCACAGCTTCAGGGGTGAGGCCTTCGGGCCGGCACAGAAGCTGCACGGCGCCACCTACGTCGTCGACGCGACGTTTGCGCGGCCGGCGCTCGACGCTGACGGCATGGTGGTGGACATCGGCCGGGCCGGTGCGGTTCTCAGGACGATCCTGGCGGACCTGAACTACCGCAACCTCGACGACGAACCGGCGTTCGCCGGCCGGAACACCACTACCGAGTTCCTGGCCCGGGAGATCTTCGAGAGGCTGGCCGCAGCGATTCGCGCCGGGGACCTCGGGACGGAAGCCGGCGGTGTGACCTCCATCGCGGTGACGCTGCACGAGTCCCACGTCGCGTGGGGCCGGTACGAGGGACGCCCGTGAGCCCCTCCCGCCTGCACCTGGTCGTGCCCGGCCCGCTCGACCAGCAGACAGGCGGGTACATCTACGACGCTCGGATGGCGGCCGGACTGCAGCGCCGCGGCTGGCGGGTCGACGTGCACAGCCTGGAGGGGACGTTTCCCGACGCCGACGCTACGGCGCGGGCGAGTCTGGACGGCGTGCTGGCCGGGCTCGGCGACGGATCGAGGGTGCTCGTCGACGGGCTGGCGCTGAGCGGTCTGCCCGGCCCGGTCATCACGCACCGGGGACGCTTGCGCATCCTCGCCCTGGTGCACCATCCGGTGTCGGACGAGACGGGACTCGCGGCGGAAGCGCGCGTGCGCCTGGCGGAACGCGAGCGAAGGGCGCTTGCCGCGGCAACCGGAGCCATCGTCACCAGCGATTTCACGGCCCGTGGTCTCGGGCGCTTCGGGGTCGACCCGGCGCGGGTCCGCGTGGCGCGGCCGGGGACCGATCCGGCTTCGCCGGCCGGCGGCCCCGCGCCCGGCGACCCGCCGCAACTGCTCTCGGTGGCGACCCTGGTCCCGCGGAAGGGACACGACGTGCTCGTGCGCGCCCTCGCCCGTCTGCGCCACCTTCCATGGCGGTGCGTCTGCGTGGGGAGCATGGAGCGCGCGCCGGCGCACGCGCGCCGGGTCCGCGCGCTCGTCGAGGAGCACGGGCTTGCCGACCGCATCCGGTTCGCCGGAGAATGCCAACGCGCGGCGCTCGACCGGATCTACGCGGCCAGTTCGCTGTTCGTGCTCGCTTCGCACTACGAGGGATACGGCATGGTGCTCACCGAGGCGCTGGCCCGCGGCCTCCCGGTGGTCGCCACGACCGGCGGCGCGATTCCGGACACGGCGCCGTCCGACGCGGCCCTCCTGGTGTCGCCGGGTGAGGAAGCGGCGTTGGCCGCGGCGATCGGCTCGCTCCTGGATCCGCACGAGGTGACGGGCACGGTGGGAGGGGAGTCCGCCGGCGCGCGGCGGCGGGCCGCGCTCGCGGCGGCGGCGCGGCGCCACGCCGAGGCGTTGCCCGATTGGGACGCGGCGGTGCGGACGTTCGAGGAGGGCCTTCTGGCGCTGGCCCCCGAGGAGCCCGGAACCGGGCGTTGACCGGGCGGCGTCGCCGCCGGCGGAGAGTGGACGCAGTACGAGGGCGTGGGGCGCGTTGACCAACACCTGCGAGGATTCCCCGGCGGCATGAGCGCGACGTTCGATCCGGCGTGGCTCGCGCTGCGCGAGCCGATCGACCACCGGTCGCGCGCCGCGGCGGCCATGTCTCTGCTGGCGCAGGCGTGGCGGGCCGGCGGGTGGTCGCGCATCGTCGACCTGGGCAGCGGCACCGGCTCGAACCTGCGCTATCTCGCACCGAGGCTCCCGGGTATCCGGCGCTGGACGCTGATCGATCACGATGCCGGCCTGCTCGCTCGCGTGACGGCCCCCGAAGGAACCGAGGTGAGACGCATCGTCGGCGACCTGGCCGCGACAGGGATGGACGCGATTCGCGAATCGGAAGCCGATCTCGTGACCGCATCGGCACTTCTCGACCTGGTGTCGAAGGAGTGGCTGGAGACGCTTGCGGCGGCCTGCCGCAGGTCCGGCAGCGCGGCTCTCTTCGCGCTGACCTACGACGGTGCGATCCAGTGGAGGGCGGCGGCCGACGATCCGCGGCCGGCCGACGATCCGGACGACGGGTTCGTCCGGCGGTCCGTCAACGCGCACCAGCGACGCGACAAGGGACTGGGTCCGGCCCTGGGTCCCATGGCCGGACTGAGAGCCGAGACGACCTTCCGCGCCGCGGGATACCGCGTCTGGCTGCTGCTCAGCCCGTGGCGCCTCGGACCCGGCGATGCCGCGCTGGCGCGGGCGCTCGTCGATGGTTGGGAGGCTGCCGCGTTGGAAGCGCTTCGGGAAGCGCCCGCGCAGGCAGGTTCCGCCGATGCGGATCGCGTGCGCGCCTGGGCCGAACGGCGGCGCGCGACCATCGCGGGTGGTCGTTTCGGCCTCACGGTGGGCCACCTGGATCTGCTCGCTCTGCCGGCTTGAGGGGCGAGCGCAGATCGAGGTCGAAGAGGACGTCGCGGCCGAGTCGGAACACCCGGCACGCGGGGCGGATTGCCTCGTCGAGGGTCGCGACCGGCGCCAGGGTGAAGGCCGGCCGGCCGGATCCGATCAGCAGGGGCGCGACGGCGACGTGCAGCCGATCGACCGCGCCGGCGTCCAGGAATCTCGAGACGGTGACGCCGCCGCCCTCGATGAGGAATCGTCGATACCCGCGCGCGCGGAGCGCCGCGAGCACGTCGCACGGGTCGATGGCCCCGGACGGTCCGGCCGGCAGGTCGATGACGGTCTCGCTGCGCGGTCGTTCCGCTCCGCGTGCGGGTGCGTCACGCCCGGCGGGCGGCGTCGCCGGGTCCGCGTCTCTGCGTCGACCGTCGCAGCCGTCGCGATCGGGTGCGTCACGCCCGGCGGGCGGCGGCGCCGAGCCGGCGTCGGGCCGGCACCGGATGACGACGGTCGGCGCTGCGCCGTCGCAGAAGATCCGCCGCGAACGTTCGAGGCGATCGTGCGGATCCATGACGACGCGCACCGGGTTGTCGCCGGCCACTTCCCGCACGGTGAGCCGCGGGTCGTCGGCGTCCACCGTACCGGCCCCGACGATGACCGCATCGACCAGCGCCCGCAGACGGTGCAGGCGCCGGATATCCGCCGGACCGGTCACGTAGTGCGAATGGCCGGTGGTCGTCGCGATGCGCCCGTCGAGGCTCTGACCCGCCTGCGCAACGACCAGATCGGCCCGTAGTTGAAGCGGGAGGTACAAATCGAGGACCTGGCGCGCCTCCTCGGTCAACCTGACCGGCGTGCTCCAGGCTCCCGACGGATACACTTGCAGCTTGACATCCAGTCCGGGATCGTGCATTCGCAGGGGCAGCGCACGGCCCGGTTCGACGGCGCGCACCAGCCTCCACGCCGCGCTCTCGTCGAGCGCGGGCACGGCGTCCCGGCTGCCGGTCGACGCCGGTGTCCGCGGAACAGTTGCCAAGGGCTGTTAGAGTAACAGCAGCGTTAACGACGTAGAGCTGGCTTGCGACGCATGGGAATGCACGACGCGGAACGCGCGCTGTTCGATCTCAAGCAGGGAAGGCCGCTGTATGTGACGGCGGCGGGCGAGCCGGGCGCCTTGATTGCCACCGTCGACGGGCTGACGGACGCGGCGCTCGATACCCTGCGGGACGAAGGGCCCCTGCGCCTGGCGGTGACCCGTCACCGGGCCATTTCGATGGGGCTGGTCCCGGCGGCCGCCGTGGAAGGACCCCGGGGCGTGAGTCTCTCGTTGAACGGCGAGGGGCCGGAGCAAATCCTCCATCTGGCGATGGCCAAGGGGCGGTTCTCGATCGACCCGCGTGACGTTCGCCCGGCGAGTTGCGTGGAGGTCGGCGGGCTCACGCTGGCCCGGCTCGGCCGACTGTTGCCGGCGGTGGTCAGCGCGACCGCGGACCCGGATGGTTCTCCCGCTTTGCGCAACGCCATCGCGAACGGCGCCGCGCTGTCGGTGACCAGCAGCCAGGTCGACGAGCTGGCCGGGAACGTGGACGTGCGCGTCACCCAGGTCAGCGAGGGCCCGGTTCCGCTGGCCGAGGCGGAATACGCCCGTTTCGTCTTCTTCCGCGAGGCGCACGGGCTGCTGGGGCATGTGGCGGTGCTGGTCGGCAAGCAGAGCGACTGGCCGGATCCCGTTCCGGTCCGAATCCACTCGGCCTGCCTCACCGGCGATCTCTTCGGCAGCCTGCGTTGCGACTGCGGAGAGCAGTTGCGGGGCAGCCTGCGGCATTTCGCCGGGTCCGGGGGCGGGGTGCTGCTGTACATGGGCCAGGAAGGACGCGACATCGGGCTGGCCAACAAGTTGCGCGCCTACACCCTCCAGGAGCACGGCCTCGACACGGTGGACGCCGACGGCGTGCTCGGTTTCGGCGCCGATGAGAGAGAGTACGTCGCGGCGGTCGAGATGCTGAAGGCCCTCGGGGTGGCCAGAGTGCGGCTGCTGACGAACAATCCCGCGAAGATGGAGGCGCTCCGCGCGGGAGGCATCGACGTCCAGGACCGCCGTCCCCTGTACGGCACTCTCAACCGCCACAACCTGCCGTACGTCAAGGCGAAGATGCAGCG
This sequence comes from Acidobacteriota bacterium, assembly GCA_011523845.1. Lineage (GTDB taxonomy): Bacteria > Acidobacteriota > Vicinamibacteria > Vicinamibacterales > UBA8438 > WTFV01. Next base: position 85,130 of record WTFV01000268.1, read on the forward strand.
GGCCGGCCACTGGCTCGCGGACATGCTGTCCGGTACCCCTTCACCCAAATAGGACGGTCCCGGCAGAGCGGCCCCGGCGGCAGGGCGGCCCCGGCGTTCAAGACCGGACACCGGAATGGTGGGAGGCGTATACCCGGCAGGGCGGACTCGGCAGGGCGGGCCCGGCCGCCGCCTCATCCGGCGAGTTCTTCGATCGGAAACGCCCGGGCGTCGCGGATGATCGCGGCCAGCGTGTCGCCGTAGTGCTCGACCAGCCGCCGGCCCATCTCCGGCGTGGCGAGACCGGCGTCGCCCGAAGCGCCGGAGCGGTTGAGGTCGCGGGCCAGCCACGCGAACGCCGCCGGTCCCTCCGGCAGGATCCGCGAGCCGGACGCCTCCAGCTCCTCGCCGAGGGAGGGGAAGCGCGTCACCTCGGCCGTGCGGACGCGGTCGGGGTGCAGGTGGAGCATGATCGCCGTCTCGACGGCCCCCCCGTGCAGTCCATGCCGCCACTCGGCCGCCGGAAGGTCGACGTTCGCCGGTCGTTCGAACGAGAAGTACGTCGCCTTGACGACGAGCAGCCCGTGCTCGCGACGCAGGCGGAGCCCCGCCGTCTCCATGGCGTGCCGGTTGCCGCCGTGGCTGTTGCTCAGGACGAGGCGCCGCACGCCCCCATCCGCGAGGCCGGCGCCGATGCGGACGATGAAGTCGGCGAGCTGTTCGGAATCGAGGGCCAGCGTGCCCGCCAGCCCCGCCTGGACGTGCTCGGTGCTGGCGCCGATTGCGAGCGCCGGCAGCGCCCGCACGGGAAAGTCGGCCTGCAGTCCGGCGGCGGCCTGCGCCAGCAACCCGAGTCCGATGTCCAGGTCGGTGGACAGGGGCAGGTGCGGCCCGTGCTGCTCGACCGCGGCCAGTGGCAGCACGACCACGGGATCGCGCCGCACGAGGTCCGCGACCTCCGGGCTCGTCATCGATTCCCACCGGGGCAGGAGTTCAGACATCGGGGGCGTCCCGACTGCCGGCGTGCCGGAACAGCGCCAGATCGTAGCCGATCCAGCCGCGCCGCAGGCACGTCTGCAGTGCGCTGCCGCCGGTCAGGTGTCCCAGCCACGCGTCGACCGGGAGCCGGCCGATCAGCGCCGCGAGCAGCCCGATCACGCGGTCGCGGGGGCGCCCCAGCTCGAGGAACGGTGTCAGGTCGCGGGTCGATCGGTGCTCGAATCCCGCATCCGCGGCGAGCGCGCGCAGCGCTTCACGGTCCAGCAACGTGTTGATGCGCCACCCGCGGCGGAAGCGGTCGACGGTCCGGCGGGCGGCGCGATCGGCGCTGGGGCGCAGCATGTCGTCGCAGATGACCAGCAGTCCTCCGGGCCGGACGATTCGATTGCAGCGGGCGAAGAACCCGGCGGGATCCGGACCGTGCACGAACGATTCAATCGCGTAGGCCAGGTCCGCCGCCGGCAGCTCGACACCGGGGTCCGTGTAGTCGCCCTCCACGCAGCGGATCCGATCCTCGAGTCCGCCGGCGCGGATGCGTTCGGCGGCAATCCGCGCCTGCACCGGGCTCAGGGTGACGCCGGCGCCCCCGATCGGGAGCCGTTCGGCGAGATGGCAGAGGCTGCCCCCGACGCCGCAGCCGAGATCGACGACCGTGGGCCTGGCGTCGGCCGGCACGGCGTCGCGCAGGTGACGAGCGATGCAGTCCTCGACGTAGTGGAACGCCGCCTCGCGGGTCTCGACGCCCGGTCCCCATACCGCGCGGTGAATGGCGCCTTCGTCGCCGCCCTGGCCGTAGCGGAGAAAGGTCGCGGTGTGCCGGTCGTAGTACCCCCGTACCTGGGCCTGGTCGAAGCGGGTCGTCATCGTCGCTCGGGTTCCGTCTCCAGGCGGGCGTAGACGTCGCCGGAGCGCCCGGTTCCGGCCGTCGAGAGCGCCGACTCGAGCTGCTCGCCGGTCAGCCACGCCGGGCCGGCCAGCTCGAACGATTCGCCGGGGGACCAGTTGTAGACGTACCGCCCCAGCGCGGCCAGCCGCTCCACGCAGGCGCGTACCGAGGAGAGCGCGCCGGGCAGGTACTCGAAGGACAGACCCGCCAGCGGGGTGCCGAGGCCGGCCAGCACCGCCGGCTCGCCCCCTTCGACGTCGATCTTCACGAAGGCCGGCTGTCCGAACCGGTCGATCAGGTCGTCCAGCGTCGTGGAGGCGACCGTCACCGCCCGGTTCCATCGGATGTTGGCGAACCGCGGGTCGCGCCGCCGTTCCTCGAGCCACGCGTCGGCGGCCGTGCTCAGGGTAGGGTGCCGCTCGTTGATCGTCAGTTGCACCCGGCCCGCGGTCTTCCCGACCGCCGATTCGACGACGGTGACGTTGCGCGCCCCCCGGAAGATCGCCCGCAGCACCCGCGCGCAGTCGGGCTGCGGCTCGAGCGCGACGACGCGGCAGTCGAGCGCCCGGAACGCGCGTGTCCGGTTGCCGACGTGGGCGCCGAGATCGAACACGAGATCGCCGGGTGCGACGAATCGGCGGTACAGGCGCCGGAGGCGCCGCTGCCGCCCCGGAATCGCGTGATAGACGAGCAGCGAGCGGGCCAGTCCCGCGGCGCGGCGGACGCTGCTCACGTGACCGGCTCCCGCATCATCCCGCTCCGGCATGCCGCGACGGCAACGGGTGCGCCGGCGGCCGCGCCGGTCGCCCGCGGGGCGGCGCGCTTCGTCATGCGCCTCCATTCTGGGACGGTACGGGCGCGGTTACAATGGCCGACATGTCCTTTCAGGGTAACGGCGCCGGCCTCGGCCTGCGCGCACTGTCGGTGCTCATCGGGCTGTTCCTGATCCTGATGGCGATGGACAAGGTCGGAGCGGGCTGGCTGATCGACAGCGCCCCGCTGCTCGAGCAGTTGCAGGGATGGCACGGCGTCCTGGTCGGCATCGTTCAGCAGAATCCGGACGGCGGACTGCTGGCGGGACTGGCGGACCGCTGGCGCGGATTCACCTTCGGCAAGAGCGTCTGGTATCTCGAGGCGATCTGCATCCCCTACGCGCCCGTCTTCGCGCGCATCGTGCCGGTGGCGGAATTCGCGGCCGGCGCGGCTCTCGTCGTCGGTTTCAGCGTCCGGCTGACGGCCGGGCTCGCGCTGCTCATGGTGCTCAACTTCCATTTCGCGATGGGCATAATCTTCACCTTCGACTATCTGATGAACGCCTACGGGCCGCCGATCGTCGGCAGCCTGCTTGCGCTGACCATGGGCGGCCGCGCCCTTCCGTTCAGCCTCAGGTAGGCGGCGGTCGTGTCCGCAGGAGCCTTTCGCCGCATGTCGGTCCCCGCTCGTCGGGAGGGTCGGGCTGCGTCCCGGGACATGCTCCCGCATCTCGTCGCCTGGGTTGCGGTCGCCGCCGCGCTGCTGCTCCTCAATCTGTCACTGACGTTCCGCAACGTCTGGCCGACGCTGGCGATTCGTCCGACCGCCGAGCTGTCGCCGGACCTGGCGATTGCCGTGCTGGCCGTCCTGCTTCTCGGACGCCGGGCCGGCCGCGTCTCGAGGCGCGCCCTGCGCGGGGCAGCCGTCGTATGGGTGCTGCTGATCGCCGGGCGCTACGTCGACGTCACGACGCGCGCGCTCTACGGCCGGGACGTCAATCCCTACTGGGATCTGCGCCATGTGCCCAGCGTCGGCGCCATGTTCGCCACGGTGGCCGAGCCGTGGCAGACGGCGGGATTCGTGGTGGGGGCCATAGCGGCGCCTCTCGCGCTCTACGCGGTCGCGGGATGGTGCATGGGGCGGCTCGGCCGCGCGCTGGCCGAGCCGGTGGGCCGGCGCGTGCTGGGGACCGTCGCCGGCCTGGTCATGGCGCTCTTCGCCGCCGAGCAGGTCGGGTGGCGGCCGGTGGAGCGCCTCCGGTTCGCCGATCCGGTGGCTTCGGCCTACGCGCGCGAGGCGTACGAGCTGGCCTACGAGATGAGCGGGGCCGGGCTGGCGGCGCTGGGGCCGCCGCCGGAGCTGCGCTCGGACCTCTCGCGCGTGGCGGGGGCCGACGTGCTGGTCGTGTTCATGGAGTCCTACGGCGCCGTGAGCTGGGAGCGGCCGGAGTTCGTGGAGGCGCTCGCCGTCAGCCGGGCGGAGCTGGCGGCGGACATCCGGGAGACGGGGCGCGAGGTCGTCTCGGCGCGGGTCGAGTCGACGACGTTCGCGGGCGAGTCGTGGCTCGCCCACATCAGCCTGCTCTCCGGCACCGAGGTGCGGGACGACCGCACCAACGCGCGCCTGATGGCGCAGGATCGGGACACGCTGGTGACGGTGTTCCAGCGCGGGGGGTATCGCGCGCTGGCGATAGTGCCGGGGCTGCTTGTCGCCTGGCCCGAGGGCGCCTTCTACGGCTTCGACGCGATCTACGACTACGAGCGGCTCGACTACCACGGGCCGCCGTTCGGCTGGTGGAGCATCAACGACCAGTATGCCCTGGCCCTCGTCGACCGCCTGGAGATGGAGCCGCGCGACCGGGAGCCGCGGTTCGTCTTCTTCTCGACCATCAGCACGCATGCGCCCTTCACCCCGGCCCCGCCGTACCAGCCGGACTGGGGGCGCGTGCTCTCGGAGCGGCCCTACGACGACGACGAGCTCTACGCCGCCTGGTCGGAGCAGCCCGACTGGCTGAACCTGGGCCCGAGCTACGTGCAGGCGCTCCGCTACGCCTATTCCACGGCCGGCGGGTACCTGCGGCTGCGCGCGGATCGGGACCTCGTGATGATCCTGGTCGGCGACCACCAGCCGCCGTCGCTCGTGAGCGGGGAGGGGGCGTCGTGGGACGTGCCGGTCCACGTGATCGCCGGCCGACCGGCGCTGTTGGAGCGGCTGCGGCGCCACGGGTTCCTCGCGGGGCTCGAACCGGGGAGCAGCACGATCGCGCGCATGGACGCGCTGCTGCCGTTGTTCCTCGACGCTTTCGGCGATCCGGGACCTTCGCAGTGACAAGCGGGGCTGCCCCGACGATTCGTCGATTCCGGATCGCTCGGGCGGGATCCACGTGATAGAATCAGGTGTTGATGACCTGTCCGAATCCGTCAGGCGCTACCGTTTACGAACAGATGTAGGGTCGGTGGTGTCCTGATGTCCGTGTCATTCGACCTTGTTCTGTATGACAGCAACGGTCGGTTGGCGGCTGTTGCCGAAATAAAGAACAAGCTGGGGACATCCCGGAAATGGGCGGCCCTGACGCGACGGAACATCCTCGCGCACGGGGCATCTTGCAGCGCTGAGTTCTTTCTTCTGGTCACACCTGACCGGCTGTATCTGTGGAGGGACGCCGGTACGGAGCCCACTGAAGTTCCACCGACCTACGTGGCGGATACGCGATCGGAATTCGAACCGTACTTCGAACGTGCCCGTGTGGAACCTCGAAGTGTCAGCGGCGCGGCCTTCGAGTTGTTGGTTGCCGCGTGGCTGGGTGACGTCATCCGGTCGGAGGGCGTGGCAGGGGAACACCCGGACGACCGGAGTTGGCTTGTAGAATCGGGTTTTCGCGCCGCTGTCAAGGACGGCGGCATAAGATTCGAAGCCGTCCCGTGAACGTATACGTCGAGTCGAATTTCGTGCTCGAGCTCGCCTTGCGCCAGGAGCAGTTCACGAGTTGCGAGACGATCTTGACTCTGTGCGAGAAGGGGCAAACGCGGCTCGTCGTGCCTGCGTACGCCTTGGCCGAGCCCTACGATACGCTTGGCCGGCGGGAGAAGCAGCGCAAGAGAATGAAGCAGGAGCTGGATCAGGAACTCGGGCAGATCGCCCGGACCGACACGTATGCCGATCGAAGGCATGAGTTTCGGGACCTGACTGCACTCTTGATCAACGTTACGGACGAGGCAATCAGGCGTCTCGAGGAGGTACGCTCCCGTCTGATGGAGGCGGCTGAGATCATACCGCTGGACTTGCATGTCCTGACTGCGTCGACGAAACTCCAACGCGTGCATGACTTTTCGGCGCAGGACGCGTTGATCTATGCATCCGTCCTTTCGCATCCTGAGCGGGTTCACGCGGGCGAGAGCTGTTTCCTGAACCGGAACTCCAAGGACTTCGACGACCAGAACGTGGTAGATGAACTCCGCGCGTACAACTGCAAGTTGTTGCCTCGATTCGACTCCGGTTGTCAGTTCATTCTCAACGTGCTCGGCGGGTCGTAGGTCGGCAATTCGGGTCGACATGCGCTCACTGGAGACGTTCGGGAGATCCCGGTGGGCAGTCAACAGTAGCGACGCGGCACGTCGAGAAGCACTCGCGTCCGGCGAAGCTCGGCGTAGTCCGCCTCGACGGTGGCCGCCGAGATTGCCCCCCGCAGATCCGCGCTGACCGCGACATCCTGCGGCAAGTATCGCTTGGCGACGGCGAACTCATCCTCGTACTCCGCGGTGGGGAAGGTGAGCGTGAGCCGCGAGACGCCGTCTGCGTACTCCACGCGATAGAGCGGGTTGACGGTCAGGATGCCGGTGACGTCGAGGCGTTCGACGACGCCGTGGCGGCGGTACAGCCGGCGGTCGCGGCTGGCGACGAGGGTAACCGACGGCGTGTGGCCGCACTCTGCCGGCGAGACGTCGTTCGCCAGATCGAGGGTGCCCTCGTCGAGCACGCCTGTCAGCAGCGGGCGGTCGTCGAAGAGTCGGGGTTTCCACCGCGCGAACAGGTCGCGGTAGGCGGCCGGCGAGAGCGTGTCGCCGGCGGAGTAGTTCTCGCCGTGCGCGCTGTGCAGGTGGGGCATGACGATCACGCCGTCGTCGGGTGCAGCGCGTTGCATCTCGGCGGCGAGCTGGCGCTTGTGCCAGATGTAGGGAAACGCGTCGCTGAGCAGGACGGTATCGAAAAGGCCGTCCGCGAACGGCAGCGGGCTGTTCGCGTCGCAGCACACCGGCTCGCACTCCGGGGCCACGATGCAGGCGGCGAGCCAGAGCTTCCAGAAGTGAACGTCGGCGAGGATCGCGCCGGTGTAGGCCGGCTGGCGCAGCAGGGCGCGGGTGAGGTGGCCCGAGCCTCCACAGAGATCGAGGGCGCGTACGGCCGGCGCTGAGGCGGATCCCGGCGGGGTCGGGCGTCCGGTACTGCGGGGGCGCTGCGAGACGGCGGAGGGTGGAGGACCGGTTGTTTTCGGATGCCGGCTGCGGCCCAGGGCGTCGAGCAGCGCCTCGATGAGCAGATAGGTCGGGTCCGAGAACCGGGGCAGCATGTAGTCCGCCTCGGCGTCGAGGCAGAGCACGCCTAGCAGTTCGCGATACGTCGGTTGGCCGGCGCCTGCGGTCAGCCTGCGAAAAGCGGCGAGCCGCGCGCCGTCAAGGCCGAGCATCATGTGCAGTGCGTCGTCGTCCCGTCCGGCCTCCAGCGCGTGCATGGCGTCCCGCGTCGCGTCGTCGGCGATCAGGATCGGGATCCCGGCGACCACCGGGAAGGCGCAGCACTCGCACCCGAGGACGCCGGACTCGATGCGTTCGGGGCCGCGCTCGAGCGCCGCGTTGTCGACGACGGACAGACGAGTGCCGCAGAACGGACAGCGCAGCAGGTCGAGGGTTTCGGTCAGCATGTTGGCTTGGGGTTCAGGCACCGCTTGCAATCGGACCGCCACGCTGGTCATCCGGCCTGTCGGAGGATTCGGGGCGACAGCCGAAGTCGTCGAGGAACGTGCGGCCCGAAGCGCCGGCAGCGGCCCGCCGGTAGTGCTCGACACCCAGAAAGCGGGGCGCATCCCGCTCGGAGAGGGAAGCCAACGCGCTGTCGGCGAACTGCGACGCGTGGCAGGCGAGGGCCGCGAGCTTGCGCACGGCGAAGTCGCCGGCGTCCACGACGAGCGTCGGTGCGGGCGCCGCCGAGCCGAACGCGTCCGGGTCCGTGACCCCGAGAATCGACGTCGGTGTCCGGTGGGGCGCGGTCTCTCCGGGGGAGCCGGGATCGACGGTGCCCATGCCGGGACGGTTTTCGCCCCCGCCGTGCCGCCGACGCAATTGCTCGGTGTGGTCGACGACGGCGCGCATCGAGCCGGGGGGCAGCGTCACGTAGTAGAGTGCCGGCGCCGCGTCGGCCAGCGCCGCGACCGCGGCCGTCGTGAGTTCGTGCAGGGCAATGTGGTCCGGGTGCCAGTAGAGGCCATCGGAATCGAACGTCAGAACGACATCCGGCTGCCGCGCAAGAATTTCGGCTTCGATTTCCGACCGCAACGCATCAGCGGAGAGCCAGGGCAGCATGCCGTCCTCATGGTCGTGGAGCGTCACGGCGCCGATGCCGAGCGCCCGCGCGGCGGCTTCGAGTTCCTGGCGACGTCCTCCCCCGGCCGTTCCCGCGCCCTGACCCAGCTCGCCGTGCGTCATGCAGAGAAGCGACGCGTCGGCGCCCAGCGACGCGCACCACGCCAGCAACCCGCCGCACGCGATCGACTCGTCGTCCGGGTGGGCGAAGACCGCCAGAACGGAACGTCCGTGAAGATCGGTGGGCATCGGCATCGTTCGATGTGCCAGCGGCAGAAGCGTACGTCACGGACGACCCGGACGCCACGTGTGGCAGGAGACCTTAGGCGCAACCAGCCGCCGTTGCGACGTTGGAAGCTCTTGTGGTGCAAGATATATTGGTTAGGATGAACACGCAGCCAGCGAAGGAGAAAGCGGCGCCATGCGACGCACGACCACGATGACGGTTCGCCTCAGCGGCGCCCTGAGCGACTACGTCGCGGGCAATGTCGGCGAGAACGGATCCTACGAGAACATCAGCGAGTACATCCGCGATCTCATCCGGCGTGACAAGGAGCGCTCCGAGCGCGAGGCGCACGAGCGCCTGAAGGCCGAGCTCGTTCGCGCCTTCGCGGCGCCGGATTCGACCTTCCATCCGCTCTTGGCGTCCGACGTCATCGCTAGGCACAAGGCGCGGACGGGCGAATGAAGGCGGTCCGCGTTCAGGCGGCGGCCGCCCTCAGGATCGACCAGATCTACCGTTATTCCCGAGAGCGGTGGGGAGTCGCCCGGGCTGACGCCTACATTCTCGGTCTCTTCGGGATCTTCGAGGAGATCGCGGCTGGCGAGGCGCCTTCACGTCCAATCCCGGCCGACTTCGAGGTCGACGGCTACGTCGTCGGGTACGGGAAACACTTCGTCTACTGGAAGACACTGGACAACGGCGACATCGGTATCGTCACCGTGCTGCACGAGCGCATGCACCAGATGGATCGGTTTCGGGAGGACTTCGGAGCGTGATGCGGGAGGCCTCGATGATCAGACAACCTCGTACCGTGCTGGCTTTCCTGACCGCCGTCGCCATCGCCGCCGTCGCCGTTACCGGGGAGCAGAACCCGGGCGGCCGGTTCGCGGGCGTCGAGCTGACCGTCGTGCCCGTGGCGGGTCAGGTGCACATGATCCAACGCCCCGGAGGAGGCGGCAACGTAGGCCTTTTCGCCGGGCCGGACGGCGTCCTGCTCGTCGACTCCCTGTTCGCGCCGCTCGCCGACAGGCTGGTCGCCGCCGTGCGGAGCGTGTCGGACGGCGAGATTCGCTTCCTGATCAACACCCACGTGCACCCGGACCACATCGGCGGCAACGCGCCGCTGGCGGGCCGGGACGTTCTCATCTTCGCGCACGACAACGTCAGGGTGCGCGCGCTCGAGCGACTCCGCTTCCCGCGCCGCGGGGGGAGCTTCGCGCCGCGTCCCGCGGCGGGCGCGCGGCCGGTCGTCACCTACAACGACGCGGTGAGCTTCCACTTCAACGGCGAGGAGGTGCGGGCGTTCCTCGCACCGGCGGCCCACACCGACGGCGACACCTTCGTTCACTTCCCCGAGTCGGACGTGCTGCACCTCGGCGACGTGTTCCGGACCACGAGCTACCCGATCGTCGACGTCTACAACGGCGGCACCCTGGCGGGCACCGTCGCGGCGCTCGAACAGGCGATTGCGATGGCGGGACCGGACACCCGGGTGATTCCCGGCCACGGCCTGGAGGTCGTGGGACGCGACACGATGATCGAGTTCCTGGACATGATCGTCGACGTGCGCGACCGGGTCCGGACGATGATTGCCGACGGCTACACCCTGGAGCAGGTGATGGACGCGGCGCCGACCGCCGCCTACGACGAGCAGTGGGGCCGGGAGGCGACGTGGACGGCGAACGACTTCGTGCCGATCGCCTTCTACGAGCTCGGCGGCGGGTCGCTCTTCGTGCGCTGAGCGCACGATCGGGAACGACCTGCCCGCGGATCCGGACAGGAGCCCGGCGGCGGGTCGCCCTTCGTCTGCTGAGCGGAACCCGCGGCCGAGCCTCCGCGGCGTCCTCCTGCAGCGTCCCAGGCACCTGCGCCTCGGCCGCGCCGAGCAGGGCCCGCGGCCGAGCCTCCGCGGCGTCCGGTCCCCGCCAGCCGCGAATAGATCGCCGCGTATTCCTCGGCCATCCGGTCGGGATGGAAGCGCTCGAGGGCGCGGGCGCGGACCCGCGCGCGGTCGAACGTCGTGATCCGCGACAGGCCCGCCACGAGGTCCTCCAGCCGGTCGAAGACGCCGCCGGTGACCCCGTCGTCGACCAGCTCCCCGACCGCGCCGCGGTCGAGCGCCGCCACCGGCGTGCCGCAGGTCATCGCCTCGGCCAGCACCAGCCCGAACGGCTCGTCGGCCTGAACCGGATAGAGCAGCGCACGCGCGCCCCCCAGCAACGCCGCTCTGGCCGGAGGATCGACTTCGCCCCGGTAGACGATCCGGTCGCCGTCGACGAGCGGCGCCACGACCTCGCGGTAATAGCCGTTCTCGGCGGCCGCGAGCAGCAGGCGAAGGCCCGTTCGCCGGGCCGCGTGTATCGCTTCCACCACGCCCTTGCCGGGCGTGAAACGGCCCAGGAACAGCAGGTAGTCGTCGGGGGTCGGCCGGTAGGGGAGCGTTGCGGGGTCGACCGCGTGGTGCACGACGCCGGCCACCGTCAGCCCCGCGAGCCGGTGCGCCTGGGCGGCGGAGACGGCGACGAACGGCGCCTCGGGGTAGCGCGACCAGAGGGCGACCTCCGGGTCCGTCGGCCAGTGGTGGACGGTATGGACGATCGGCGCCGGGGACAGGCGCGTATAGCCCAGCCCCAGCGGCGCGTACTCGGCCTGGGCGTGGATGACGTCGAAGGCCGGGGCGCGCTCGACCGCCGCGGCCAGGTTGAACAGCTCGCACAGCTCCCACGGCCAGAGCGACTCGTCGGCGTGGTAGCCGTGCCGGAAGACGGCGTGCAGGGTCGCCGGCGTCCTCGACGATCCCGCCGCGAACAGGGTCACTTCGTGGCCGCGCGCGACCAGGCCCCTGGCCAGCAGGTCGGTCACCGTCTCGATCGAGCCGGACCGTCGCGGCGGCACCGATTGCGCCACCGGCGCGACCAGGGCGATGCGCATCGGGTGTCGTTCATCCGGCATGTGTGGGTGCGCACGAGGTCGCGAGACGTCCCGGCAGTCGACCGGCGCCGTGCGCTCGCACCGCGCGACAACGATACCGCGGTACGGGACCGGACCCGCCCGGCCGGTGCTTCACGCGCCCGCCGTTTCCAGCAGCCGGGGCAGCACGCGCGAGGCGTCGAAGCACTCCTGCGCGATCTCGCCCGCCCGCGCGGCGTGCAGTGGGTAGTCGCTCTCGACCCGTGCGAGACCCTCGAGCGCCTCCTCGGCGGTGCTGAACGGGATCAGGCCGGTTCCCGGCGGCAGGTGGGCGCTCCACCCGGTGTCCTGCACGACCGCGGGACGTCCCGCGGCGAGATAGCAGGCGGTGCGGTCGCTGAACCACCCGGACCGGTGCGCGACGTAGGCGTGCTTCGCCACGCCGAACTCGGCCTTCGACCCCTGGACGTAGTCGCGATACGCGTCCGCGGTACGCGAGACGCGCATCGCGTCGACCGGCGACCAGCCGTGCTCGCGCAGCAGTTCCCGCGGTCCGTTGACGGCCAGCTCGAAGCGTGCCGCGGTGCGCGCCGGCAGATCGATGAACCGGATGAACTCCCGGTCCTTGTTGCCGTCGACATCGGTGAAGCTCTCCGTCTTCCAGGTCATCACCGTCGTGAAACGATCGCGGGCCGGAGGCCGGTCGGTGCGCCACAATCGGGTGACGATCGGCTGCCAGGTGCTGCGCCAGGTGAACTCCTCGGTCGGTACGTCGCAGGCCGGGGTCCCGATATTGGCCCCGAACGTGAACAGGTGGTCGAACTGGCGGAAGAAGTCGACGTACCACGCGACGCCCTTCGCGATGGCGAGCTGTGTGAACACCGGGTCCGAGTCGATGAAGATCCGCCGCGGGATCGTCCGGTACTCGTCACGCCAGAACCAGCAGCCGCCCGACAGGTCGATGTACAGGTCGGCATCGCGGCAGTATTCCCGCAGCCGGTCGCGCGACCAGCCGTGGTACGTCTCGTCGTAGTTGACGAAGCACCAGCGATCCCCCAGCCCGTACGGCGCGAGGGCGTCGTGGATGTACCGCGTGCCGTAGGCGGGATCCTCCGAGATGGCGTCGGCGTCCGCGTCGTAGATGCACTCGCCGGTGTCTTCCAGATAGCAGACCTCGTGGCCGAGGTCGCGCAGTCCGAGCAGATACATCAGCGAGCACCAGGTGACGCCGCCGAACGGGTAGCGCCCGATGATGCCGGCGAAGAGGATTCTCATGGTCCGGTCAGGCAGGTGGCTGCGACACCAGGTCCGCGGACTCCTGCCTGTCGCCGGCCAGGTCGGGATCGTCGAGCGAGCCGCCGCTGGCGAGGCGTTCCCACATCCGGCGGTAGAGATCGCTCGACGCGAGCAGGGTGTCGTGCCGTCCCTGGGCCGTGATCCGTCCGTCCTGCAGGACCAGGATGCGGGTGGCGTCGCGGATGGTCGACAGGCGATGGGCTATGACGAACGTCGTGCGGCCGTCCCGCAGGCCGCGCAGGCTGTCGAAGACGGCTGCTTCGGCCAGGGTGTCCACCGCGGACGTCGGCTCGTCGAGGATGAGTATCGGGGCCCGCTTGAGCAGTGCCCGGGCGATCCCGAGCCGCTGGCGCTCGCCGCCGGAGAGCGTGGCGCCGGCCTCGGCGACGGGCGTGGCGTAGCCGCCCGGCAGTCGGGCGATGGCCATGTGTATCTGTGCGTCGCAAGCGGCCTGCTCGACCTCCGCGTCCGAGGCATCGAGCCGCCCATAGCGGATGTTGTCGGCGATCGTGCCCGCGAAGAGCAGCGGATCCTGGGGCACCAGTGCGATCTGCTCGCGGAGCGTGCGGAGGCGGTAGGCGCCGGCGGCGCGCCCGTCGATCAGCACACGCCCCGAGGTCGGCTCGAAGAGACGCGGGATCAGGTGCACGAGGGTCGTCTTGCCCGCTCCGGTCGGGCCGACGATCGCGACCAGCTCACCCGGCCGCGTCTCGAGGGTCACGCCGGCGAGGACGGGGCGCACGCCGTCGTACGAGAACCCGACCGCCTCGAAGCGGACGTGTCCGGCCAGGCCGGCCGCGTCCACCGCGTCCGGCGCGTCGGCGATCTCGGGCGCCAGCGCCAGGATGTCGCGCACCCGGCCGGCGCCTACAACCGCCTGCTGCAGATTGCCGACGGTGCGTGCGATTTCCGCTACCGGGTCGTAGACCCTGGCCAGGTACGCGATGACGAGCAGCAGTTGGCCGACGGTAAGCGTCTCGGCGAGGACGCGCCCCCCCCCCACGACGAGAATCACCGCCGTGCCCGCCAGCGTCACCGTAGTGACGGCCAGCGAGAAGACCGACTCCTGCCAGGTCAGGCGCACCCGCGCCCGCGCGGTGTCGCGGCTGGTGCGCGCGAACCGGCCGTGCTCGTGCCGCTCGCGGGCGAAGCTCTTGATCGCCGCGATCGAGCGCAGCGTCTCGTAGGCCCGTTCGACGAGGCCGGATTCGAGCAGCTTGACCTGCTCGGCCCGCTCGCTCAGCGTGGTCGCGTGATGGCGCAGGCACAGGTAGAGGAACGGCGCCACGGCGAGTGCCAGCAGGGCGAGGGTGGCGTCGAGGGTCAGGACCACGACGAACATCACGCCGAGATGCAGGGCGGCGAGCGCGATCGGCAGGGCGCCGCCGGTGACCAGGTCGTTGATGCAGTAGGTATCGGCGTCCAGCCGGTACACCGCGTCCGACGTGCGGTGCGTGAGATGGTGCCGGAGGGGGAGGGCCTGCAGGTGCTCCAGCAGGCGGCTCCGCAGGTCGTGCACCACCCGCTGGCCCATGTCCACCTCGAGCTGCGTATGCGTCAGGCGCACGACCTCTGCGGACAGCTCCAGGAACAGGCCCCCGCCGGCGAACAGCGCGAGCAGGGCGATCGATCCGAGCTCGGCGGCGAAGGGAAGCAGGGAGACGAGCGGCGCGGGGAGCGGGTTCCCGCCGAGCACGCAGTCGACGATCAGCGTCAGCGCCCAGGGCGCCGCGGTGACGAACCCGATCTCGACCAGCGACAGTCCCAGGATCGCGGTGACGCGCCCGCGATGGGGCCGGAGGAACGCCGCCGTCCAGCGGATCAGGGTCACGGCGTATCAGTGTACGCGCGCCGGCCCGCCGAGGGCCGCTCCGTGCGGCCGCGCGGCCCTCCGGAGCGGGTTGGTCGGGCGGTAATGGGAACCGCGGGAGGACGCTGTCGGGCCAGCGCCGCCAAGTCCGTCGCAAGGCTCCGCGTTTGGCCTCGGTCCCACCGCCCTGGGGAGCTTGCCGCGTAGAACCCGCTTCGTTGCGTTCTACGGCACAGGCTCCTAGAATGAGCCGGCTCGACGACGACACGTTTCAGGTTCGGACCGGCGATCCCCACGTGCTTGCGCAGGTCCTAGAATGAGCCGGCTCGACGACGACACGTTTCAGGAGGCTGCGGTGAAGACGACGCGAGTGGCGCTGATATCGGTGTTGATGCTGGCGGTGGCGGCGGGTGTCTCGGCCCAGACCAACTGGCCCCAGTTCCGCGGCGGGGTGGCGGGCGTGATCGCCGACGACCCGGCGCTGCCCGAGCGCTGGGGGCCGGACGAGAACATCGCCTGGCAGGTCGACATCCCGGGGCGCGCCTGGAGCTCGCCCATCGTCTGGGGCGAGCACGTCTTCGTGCTGACCGTGACCCGCGTCAGCGGGACCACCGACGCGCAGCCGATGCCGATCGAGTCGTACCGGGCCCGCTCGCTCGGCGGCTCGATGACCGGCGCCGACATCGAGCGGGAGGCGGAGCCGTTGCGCTGGGTGCTCTACGACGTCGACTTCGAGACCGGTGCGATCCGCTGGGAGCGCGAGCTGCACGCCGCGGTGCCGACGCTGACCGCGCACCAGAAGAACACGTTCGCGTCGGAGACCCCGGTGACCGACGGCGAGCGGGTCTACGTCTACCTGGGCGACATAGGGCTGTTCGCGCTCGATTTCAAGGGCAACGAGACGTGGTCGGTGCCGCTCGAGTGGCTGCCGCGCCGCAACTGGGGCGCGGCCGGCTCGCCGATTCTCCACGACGGCCGGCTCTACGTGGTCAACGACAACGACGAGCAGTCGTGGGTGGCGGCCTTCGATGCGGCCACCGGCGAGGAGATCTGGCGTACCGACCGCGACGAGGGTACCAACTGGTCGACGCCGTTCGTCTGGGAGAACGACGTCCGCACCGAGCTCGTGACCACGGGCACCGGCGGCGTGCGCTCCTACGGCCTCGACGGCGAGCTCCTGTGGGAGCTGCACGGCATGTCGTCGCTCGTCATCCCGACGCCGTTCTCCGATCACGGCCTGCTGTTCATCAACTCCGGCTACATCGCCGACAGCACTCGGCCGGTCTACGCCATCCGGGCCGGGGCCAGCGGCGACATCTCGCTGGGGCAGGGCAGCACCAGCAACGACTACGTCGTGTGGTCGCACCCGCAGCTCGGCTCCTACAACCCCTCGTCGCTGGTCTACGGCGACTACCACTACACGCTGCTCGACCGCGGCATCCTGATGTGCTACGACGCGCGCACCGGCCAGCCGGTCTATCCGCGCCGGCGCGTCACCGCGGGAACCCTCTTCACCGCGTCGCCCTGGGCCTACAACGGCAAGATCTTCGCGCTGAGCGAGGACGGCGAGACGTTCGTCATCCAGGCGGGCGACGAGTTCGAGGTGCTCTGGCGCAACTCGCTCGGCGACGAGATGACGATGGCGACCCCGGCCATCGCCCGCGGCAGCCTGTTTCTGCGGACCGCGTCGAAGCTGTACCGCATCGCGTCGGACACCGGCGACTGATGGCGACTGGCCGGGCGACCAAAGCGGCTACAATGGACGGGGATGGATGCGACGGTCCTCGAAGTCCTCACGGCGTTGCTCTCGCTCGTCAGCGCGGTCGGCGTACTGGTGGTCAACAGCAAGGTCGATCGGCTGACCGGCCGGGTCGACGCCCTCGACGGCACGTTGCACATGGTGGTCGCGGTAGTCGTGGGCCGCAAGATCCCGTCAGGCGATGACCTGGCTCGCGGTTGAACCGGCAGGCGTCCGCTCGTTGCGATACTCGGTTGGCGAGGAAAACTCTTGTCCGAACTTCTGGCGTCCAACTGGACATCGGGACTGTCGTTGGCGGCTCTCATTCTGTATCTGCATCGCAGTCTCGACACGCGGATTGCCGGCGTCGAACGCGGACAAGCCGAGTTGCGCGAGTGCATGGCCAGGCTCGAAGGGGCGGTCCAGGGCTTCATGGCCGGCCAGCGCTACGACAATCGGCCGTGATCGCTCTACCGGTTGGTCCCAAAGCAAGTGAGGGAGGCGATTCGATGAATCATCGTGTGTTGACGGCGTTGTTCGCGCTGGCGGCCGTTGCGCTGCTGGCCCCTCCGCCGCTCGCGGCGCAGTCGGACGACGAGGTGATGCGGACCCCCGACGGGCAGCCGCATATCTCCGGCATCTTCACGTTCCGCACGCTGACGCCGCTGGAGCGGCCGGCGGCCCTGGAAGGGCGCGAGCGGCTCAGCCTGGAGGAGGCTGCGCAGTTCGAGGCGTCCGAGCGCATCCGGCTGAACCGCGACCTGTTCGACCCGATCACGGGCGCGCCGAGCGCCGGCTATCAGCCGCGCGCCGAGGGCGGGGTGCTCTCCTACAACGAGTTCTGGTACGAGCGCGGCATCGAGCTGACCGCCGACAAGCGGACGTCGCTCATCGTCGATCCGCCGGACGGCCGCATCCCGTACACCGACGAGCACCGCGAGGCGCGGCGTATCCGCCGTCTCAACCTGCGCAACGGGTTCGCGGATCACTACACCGACCGCAGCCTGTCGGACCGCTGCATCCTCGGCTTCAACGCCGGGCCGCCGATGACCGCCGGTTCCTACAACAACAA
Organism: Acidobacteriota bacterium; assembly: GCA_011523845.1. GTDB lineage: Bacteria > Acidobacteriota > Vicinamibacteria > Vicinamibacterales > UBA8438 > WTFV01. Next base: position 102,372 of record WTFV01000268.1, read on the forward strand.
CGTCCAGATCATGCAGATCCCGGGCTACGTGGTGATCTACAACGAGATGGTGCACAACCCGCGCATCATACCGATCGACGCCGAGACGCCGCGGCACGGCCTGCGGCAGTGGTCGGGCGAGTCCCGCGGCCGGTGGGAAGGCGAGACGTTCGTCGTGGAGACGCACAACTTCATCACCGAGACCAGCCTGCGCGGCTCGTCGAAGGACACGCGCGTCATCGAGCGCTTCCGCCGCGTGGATCCCGACACCGTGATGTACGAGTTCACGGTCGAGGATCCCAACAACCTCACCGGTCCCTGGACCGCGTTGATGCCGCTGCGGCGGACCGACGGCCCGCTGTTCGAGTACGCCTGCCACGAGGGCAACATCGGCATGGAGGGCATCATGGCCGGGGCGCGCCGCAAGGACACGCAGCGCGTCGAAGCGGCCCGCTGAGCAGGGACGCGAGCCGGCTGCGGCTGGTATTCCGAAACCGTGCGCGGCCCGTCGCGGCGCTTTGCCGCACGGGCCGCCTCGGTGTACGCCCGCCGGGACGCGCGGCAGCGCCGTTGAACAGGTGGCGATTCCCAGGGTAGGATCGGCGTTTCCGTTGGAGCGGATGGAGGATTCCAGATGAAGCAGCGATTCGTGACGGTCATTGCCATGGCGATCGCCGCGGCGTTGGTGGCGCCGATTCCCGCCGGCGCGCAGTCGGCCGAGTCGGAGACGGTGATGCGGACGCCGGACGGACAGCCGGACATCTCCGGCATCTTCACGTTCCGGACCCTGACCCCCCTGCAGCGCCCCGCGGCGCTCGAGGGGCAGGAACGGCTGGGCGCCGAGGAGGCGGCCCAGTTCGAGGCATCGGAGCGCATCCGGCTGAACCGCGACCTGTTCGACCCCATCACGGGCGCGCCGAACGCCGGCTACCAGCCGCGGGCCGAGGGGGGCGTGCTGTCCTACAACGAGTTCTGGTACGAGCGGGGCATCGAGCTGACCGCCGACAAGCGGACCTCGCTGGTGGTCGATCCGCCGAGCGGGCGCATCCCCTTCAAGCCGGAGTACCAGGAAGCGGCGCAGATTCGACGGCTCAACCTGCGCAACGGGTTCGCGGACCACTACACCGACCGCAGCCTTGCGGACCGCTGCATCATGGGCTTCAACGCCGGCCCGCCGATGGTCTCGAGCGCCTACAACAACAACGTCCAGATCTTCCAGGTGCCCGGGTACGTGGTGATCCTCAACGAGATGGTGCACAACGCGCGCATCATTCCGATCGACGGCCGGCCGCACGGCGCGCTCCGGCAGTGGTCGGGCGACTCGCGCGGGCGCTGGGAAGGCGAGACGCTCGTCGTCGAGACCAGGAACTTCCTGCGGGAGACCAGCCTGGGCGGCTCGTCGGCGGACACGTACCTGGTGGAGCGCTTCCGGCGCATGGACCCCGATACCGTGATGTACGAGTTCACGGTCGAGGACCCGAACAACTTCACGCGGCCCTGGACGGCGATGATGCCGCTGCGGCGGACCGACGGTCCGCTGTTCGAGTACGCCTGCCACGAGGGCAACATCGGGATGCACGGCATCATGGCCGGCGCGCGCCGCAAGGACACGCAGGCCGTGACGTCGGTCCGGTGATTCCGGACAGCGACCGAGCGGCCGAACCCCGCCTGACACGCGATTTCACGGGCCCGTCTCCAGCGCACTGGGGCGGGCCTTTTCTTCTGTTGTCGTTTCTCCCGAAAGGAAGACGATCCATGCGTTCCTGGTTGCCTTTCGTCGTGCTGACGGTGCTGAGCTGGGGAACCTACATTCCGACGCTCCACCGCGGCCAGCTCGCGCTCGGCGGCAGCGGCGTGCACGCGTTCCTGATGGTGGGACTGGCCTACCTGCTGGTCGCGATCGCCGTGCCGGGGGCGATGGTCACCCGCGCCGGGGCGTGGAGCCTGTTCGGCGACAACCCCAACGGCATGCTCTTCACGTTCGCCGCCGGCGTGCTAGGCGCGGTGGGCGCGCTCGGCATCGTGCTGGCCCTGGTCAACGGCGGGCGTCCGAACGTGGTGCCGCCGCTGGTCTTCGCCGGTGCGCCGGTGGTGAGCGTCTTCGTCGCGATGCTCTACAATCCGCCGCAGGAGAGCCCGTCGCCGCTGTTCTTCCTCGGTATCCTGATGGCCGCGGCCGGTGCGTTCCTGGTGCTGTCGTATCGGCCGCACTAGAGGGCGGGCCGAGGCGCCGCGGCGGGCCGGACCGGCCGGTCAGCGGGCGCGCGGGCGATCGCGGGTTTCATGGTGGAGACAGGTTCCGGTCACGGCGGATCGCGCGCCGGGTCGTCGAGGACGGGAGGACCGCCTCGGCCGATGTCGCGGCGCTCGGCAATCGGCGTGCTGGCTGCGCCGCTTCTGGCGCCGCCGGCTGCCGCGGTTCGGCCTTCGTCCCGCCCGCAGCCGACGGCGGGCGTCGACGCCGGAGTGGGGCGGGCGGTTGTGCATCGTGCCCCCCGGGCCCTCGCCCCGGACGCGCTGACCCACGACTGGACGTCGTTTCTCGGGCCGACCCACAACGGCGTGTCGACCGAGACGCGCCTGAGCCGGACGCTGCCGCCGCCGCTGGTCTGGGAGCTGCCCACCGGTTCGGGCTACGCGTCGCCGGCAGTCCACGGCGACCGCCTCGTCTACCTGCACCGCATCGGCGACGAAGAGATCGTCGAGTGCCTGCACCCCGAGACCGGCGCCACCCACTGGCGCCTGCGCTATCCGTCGGCGTACCGCGATCGATACGGCTACAACAACGGCCCGCGCTCGAGCCCGGTCATCGACGTCACCGGCGGCCGCGTCTGCACGGTCGGCGCCGAGGGGCGGGTCCACGCCATGGAGCTGGACACCGGCCGCGTCGCCTGGCGGTCCGACCTGCGGACCGCGTACAACGTGCGGCAGGACTTCTTCGGCATCAGCTCGACGCCGCTCATCGAAGGCGGCCTGCTGATCGTCAACGTCGGCGCGCCCGGCGGCCCCACCGTTGCCGCGCTGGACCTGGAAACGGGCGAGGAGGCGTGGCGGGCGGGCGAGGAATGGGGCGCGAGCTACGCCTCGCCGGTGCCGGCGGTCGTCCACGGCGAGCGGCGCGTGTTCGTCTTCGCCGGCGGGGAGTCGAGGCCGCCGTCCGGCGGGCTCCTGTCCATCGATCCGGCGAACGGGCGGGTGGACTTCGCCTTTCCGTGGCGCAGCCGCACCTACGAGTCGGTGAACGCGGCCTGCCCGGTCGTCTTCGACAACAAGGTCTTCATCACCGCGAGCTATCGCGCCGGCGGGGCCCTCGTCGAGGTACGGCCCGACTTCACGCACGAGGTGGCGTGGACGACGCGGGAGTTCGCGCTCCACTTCAACACGCCGATTCACCGCGACGGCTACCTCTACGGCTTCGACGGGCGCAACATGGGCGACTCCTCGCTGGCGTGCATCGATGCGGCGACGGGGGAGGTGGCGTGGCGGGCCGTTCCGCAGTGGCGCGAGATGTTCAGGAGCGGCGGGCGCGAGTACGAGCAGATCCTGGGAACCGCGCGCGGGTCGCTGCTTGCCGCGGACGGGCAGTTCCTCTGCCTCGGCGAGCTGGGCCACCTGCTGTGGATGGACCTGACCCCCGAGGGCTACACGGAAGTCTCCCGCGGCTGGATCTTCGCGGCCCGCGAGTCGTGGGGGCTGCCCGTGCTGTCCCGCGGCCTGCTCTACGTGACGCAGAACGCGCGGGACCTGCTTACCGGGGCGGGTCCGCGGTTGCTCTGCTACGACCTGCGCGCGTAGAACCCGCGACGCACCCTCGTCGTGCCTTGCCGCGGGGTGCTTCGCCGCTCCCGGTGCTATGCGTGGCTTCATTGCATGTTGGCGGTCCGCATGGGTGATCCGGAATCTCCGTGGCGTTCGCACCGAACTCTGCGAAAAACGTGCAAATGCACCCGTTCGGTCTGACCCGCTGGCCGAAGTACGCGAGGAGAGAAAACCGTGGATCGAGAATTGAAGCTGTGGATCAGCGGGGCGGTCCTGACGATGGTCCTCGCGGTGGTCGGAACAGGGCTCGGAGTTGTCGGCAGCGTGAACACGCAGATCGGCAGCGTCCGCGCCGACATGCGCCAGATTCGGGACAGTGTCCAGGGTGTCCGGGACAGTGTGGACCAGCTCGACCGCCGTCTGGACGAGGTCGAGAAGGCGATCACTGGAATGCAGGTCAAGATCGACCTTCTCCTGCCCGAACCGGTCGTGGATTGATGGCTGCCCGAGGACGGCCATGAGACCGTCGAGGCGATAGCTGACGCGCTGTTGTGCAGCCTCTGGCCGGAACAGGAAGGGACAAAGGTGAATGAGCCGTGATGCAGCATTGGTTGCGAGGCGGTGCGGTGGCAGTCCTGGCCGTCGGGACGGCATGCGGATTGACTATTGAACCGTGGGTGTTCATGGAACCAGAAGATGACCTTCCGCCACGCCGCGGCTTTCCGCCGTGCCACGATTGCGTCAAGGCGAGTTGGGGCTGTTGGGTCGGCTGGTGAATAGTCGAAGCCGAACGCGAGCTGCTCGAAACTACGCAGCGGAAGCTGAACGCGGCCTGGTGGGGCAACCGGCCGGAACTGGGCCACGATCCGTGGACCGATCGGCGGCGCCCTCCGGTGTGCCCGGCGGTTCCCTGAACGGGACGTCAGGATCCAGTTCAGGAAAACGTAAGGAAGACTTCAGTGTCCGGCATTCCGTACCGTAGGAAACTGTGCTGTTTGTTGCCCGACGGCGGAAGGAGCGCAGGTTGACCACATCGACTCGAACGAACAGAAAGCGCGCATGCCGCAACATTGGCCTGATCGCGGCGTTGACGGCGGGACTCGGTTTGCTCGACGCTCGGCCGGCCGCCGGACAGGCGCTCGGCTCCGTGCAGGGAACGGTCGTGGACGACGCCAGTGGAGCCGCGTTGGCGGGAGCCGTCGTTGCTCTCGAGGAGCTCGGCGTCTCTACCACAACGCGAGCGGACGGGACTTTCGTCATCGACGAGATTCCTGGCGGCGACTACACGCTGACGGTGATGCGAGAGGGATTCGCGCCGCTCACGTCGCGCGTGACCGTGGCCGAGGGGCCGCCGATCCGTCTCGATCTGCGCCTCCCGGCGGCCGAGTTCGAGGAACAGGTCGTCGTCACCGGGATTCGCACCGAGTTGGCGCTGGCCGAAGAGACGGACACGGGCAGCCGCCTGGGCCTGAGCGCCATGGACGTACCGGCGTCGCTGGACGTCATCGACAGCGCGATCATGGAAGCGCGGGGCTACCAGCGGATCAGCGACGCGGTCGAGACGACACCGGGCGTCGTCGTGGGACAGAACCCGGCCGCGCCGTCGAGCTTCTCGATGCGCGGCTTCACGCGGTCGCAGATCACCGTGCTGCGCGACGGCATCTGGCTCGGTCCGGCCAACATGGTCATGCGGCCGCAGAACACCTTCAACCTCGACCGTGTGGAGGTGCTGCGCGGGCCGTCGTCGGTCCTCAACGGGCAGGGCGCGGTGGCCGGCACCGTCAACGCCATCACGAAGCAGGCCGCGCCGACGGCGACGACCCAGTGGAACGCGCTGCTGTCGTACGGACGCTTCAATACGTACCAGACGTCGATAGGGGTGAACGGACCCATCAGCGAGTCGCTCTGGTACCGGCTCGACTTCAGCGGCTACGGCTCCGACGGCCATGTCGAACGGATGAGCCCGAGCTCTGCCAACCTCACCGGCAGCCTGTTGTGGCGGCCCGGCCCGCGCGGCGAACTGAGGTTCAGCTTCGACCTGCTGGACGATGACGTCGGCTCGTACTTCGGCACGCCGCTGTTGCCTGCCGCGCATGTGGTCGAGCCGCTCGACGTCATCACGACGACGACCGGGGAAGGCATCGATGCGCGAACACGCTTCCTCAACTACAACGTGGAGGACGCCATCAACGACTCGCGCCAGCTCCTGCTTCGCTCCGACGCGGAGTTCCGCCTGAGCGACCGGGTCACGCTCCGCAACACGCTGTACGGCTTCGGCGCGGACCGGGACTGGCAGAACGGCGACGGCTTCGCCTACTGTCCCGCTCTCGTCGATGTGTGCAGGCGGGTGGGCGAGGTGCAGCGGTACTGGGGCTACTTCTGGCTCGACCACGACCAGCGGCTTGTCGGCGACCGCCTGTTCTTCGACGTGCGCACGCCGACGGCCGCCGGCGAGAACCGCGCGTCGATCGGCTTCGAAGCCTCCGCACTCGACTTCGAGCGGACGCGCGGGTTCCGCATCAACGTGCCGCAGGTGCCGGGCGACGGGGTCGACCTGCTGAATCCGGTACCCGGCGTCTACGGGCCCAGGGAGCTGCGAGGCATCGCACCGACGCACATCGATTCACGGGCGTTCTTCATCGAGGACTCCCTGGCGCTGACCGGCCGGGTCCGGGTCACCGGCGCCCTGCGCTACGAGGCGATGGACCTCGAGCGCGTCAATCTGAGCGCGGCGCGCGAGGTCGAGGGGGGCGGCTTCGAGCGCGCTTTCCGGTGGTGGAGCTGGCGCGCCGGCGCCGTCGTGGACCTGCACAGCGACGTGGTCGCCTACGGGCAGCTCAGCAACGCGAAGGATCCGGTCGACGCCAACATCTTTCTGGTCAACGCGAACCGTGACTTCGACCTCACCGACGCCCGGCAGTGGGAAATCGGCCTGAAGGCGGATCTCGCCGGCGGGCGCAGCCAGTTGACGGCCGCCTGGTTCGACATCGAGCGGGACGACGTGCTGGAGCAGTTCGCCCGCGACAGCGCGACGACCATCGGCGGCATTGCCTCCCGCGGGTTCGAGCTCTCCGCGGCGGCCAACCCGGCGGGCGGCGCACGTTTCGGCGCCAGCATGGCCTTCACGGACGCGGTCTTCCTGCCGTCGGCCAACTTCGTGCAGTTCGCCGGGAACACTCCGCCGAACGTGCCGACGGTGCTCACCAACCTCTGGGGCAGCTACCGGAACGGCGGCGGCGCGCCGGTGGAGATCGGCGGCGCCGTCCGGGTCGTCGGAGACCGTCAGGCCAACAACGCCAATACAATCGTCCTGAACGGCTACGCGCTGGCCGACGCCTGGATCGCGTGGGTGCACGACCGTGTGCGGTTGACGTTCACGGTCGACAACCTGACCGACACGGCGTACGCCTCCTGGTCCGACGTGTTCTACCTGGGCCATACGGATCCGTCGTTCTTCTACGCCAACACGCTGATGCTGGGCGCCCCGCGGACGTATTCGATCATGCTGCAGACGCGCTTCTAGCGGTCGGAACACGGCCACGGGATCGCGCGACCGGTCGGCGAGACGCATCCGGGCTTCGTTGGTGTTTCCGCGTTTTCCGCGTCGCGTCAGCAGTCGCGATAGCGCGCCGCGAGGCATCCCGGCTGACGCCCCGGCCGGGGTGATACGGCCTCGGCCCGAGCGACTCGCCCCGACGACCGGAGACGGTCGTCGTCAGCCTCCCTGATCCGCGTGCTCCTCGTCGGTGCATACCGAGCACGCGCTGGCTTGGCAGATACGGGCGCTCTGCACCAGAGCGCCTGCGAGGGTCAGGCTGCCGGCAGCCGACGTCACCGTCTCGGGCAGCGGCTCGAGCCAACCGGCGAGGGAGGCTGCCCAGAGCGCGGCTCCCCCTGCAAAGGCGAGGATCACGGCCGCGTTCCTGCAGGCCGGGCCCAGGGCGAGCAGTACCGCGCCGAGAAAGACGGTCCCGGCCCAGACGGCTCGCTCGACGCCTTCGGCGAGCGCGAGCGCGGGTGCCACCGCGACCAGGAAAGGTGTGAGCGCGCAGTGCAGGCCACACCAGGCCGCAGCGCACGCCGTTAGACGCGATCCGGAAGCCAGATACGCGCTCGACGGAACGGTTGCGAGAGAGTCCTTCATCATGATGCGTCGACGGCAGGAGCGCACGGAGCGCAGAGTCGGAACTGTAAACCACTATCGTAATGGATTCTCACGCGTGTGTGACGACGGTTGACCCACGGCCGACTTCAGGAGGTGTGCGCCCGAGCGTCGCGACCCGCTGTCCCAAGCGACGTACCAACCCACCCGCCTGGATTCGGAACGACAGGGGCGCGTTCTGAATCCGTCTGAATCCCGCGGCGGCCCTTGCGGCCCTGGGGCGATCTCTGCTAGCGTGGAAAGGATGGTCCAGAGAGGACGCGCGCACACGAGCCTTGCACGTCGTAGCCTTGGCTGGCGCGCATGGATCGTCGTCCTGGTGATGGCGGTGGCCGGTGCCGCCGCCGCCGAGGTCTTCTGTCACGAGGAGCACGCAGCCGATCAGCATTGCGCGGTCTGCCAGCTCCGACACCAGCCTGCCGCCGAACTGTCCGGCTCGTTGCAGATCGGATTCGCCGATGTTGCGGAGCCGCTCGAGCAGGCTCCCGACGGCGAATGGATCGCGTGCGGTCATTCCCGCCGCCTCCCGGCCCGCGCCCCGCCCGCCTAGTTCCCGTCACGCGCTGCGTTTCGTCCATCGTTTTGTCGACGGCGAATTGCCGCGCGCGCATGAGCGTGCGCGCTACGGCAATTGTGCCCGTCCGCGGCCGACTGCGGTTCAGGATGGCGTCTCCCGACACCGGTCAGCGGTGCCGGTCTGCGCCCGTCCAGGGGGGCTGTCTCCCTGACGCCGTGCCTGGCGCGTTCTCGGCAGCCCGCACGATGAAAACGGGAACAGGGTCACGAAGAGTAGAACTCGGGAAGGGGAATCCGATGTACCGATTGACAGCAACAGATGCCATTGCAGCGGCTTCGATAGTCGCCCTCGCGGCGGTGCCGGTCCATGCCCAGGAGACCGGCACGGTGCAAGGCACGGTGGCACTGCCGGAATACGGCTCCGTTCACGGCGCGGTCATCCTCGTTGTGGGCACGGGCAAGTTCGCGTTGAGCGATGAAGGGGGACGGTTCGCGATCGACGGCGTGCCGGCCGGCTCCTACGAAGTCCTCGCGCAACGCGAGCACCTGACCGCGGGACGGCAGACGGTGACCGTCGATCCAGGCCAGGCAGCGACGGTGGACTTCGTACTCGAACTCTCGCCCGTTCACGAGGACGTGACGGTGACCGCCTCGGTGGACGGAACCGAGACGACGTTCGAGGCGTTCAACGCGGTCACCACCGTGGACGCGTTCGACATCGCAAGAGAATCGGCCGCCAGTCTCGGAGACGCCCTGCGGAACGAGCCGGGCATTGCGATCCGCAGCTTCGGCCCCGGAGCGAACCGGCCGATCATCCGTGGCTTCGACGCCGACCGGGTACTGATCCTCGAGGACGGCGTTCGCACCGGAGACCTGTCGAGCGAGTCCGGTGACCATGGCGTCGCGGTCGACCCCAACAGCGCGGAACGCATCGAGATCGTGCGCGGGCCGGCGACGTTGTTGTACGGCTCGAACGCGGTCGGCGGACTCGTCAACGTGATCACCCCCCACGAGAGCACCCGCGAGTCGCTGCTCGAGGGTACGCGGGCACAGTTGAGCGCCGACCTGGGAAGCGCGAACGGGCAGGCAGGCACCACCGTCGGCCTGCAGCACGCGCGCAACGGCGTGCACTACTGGGCCGGCGGCAGCATGCGGCGGACGGAGGACTACGCCACGCCCCTGGGGATCGTCGAGAACTCCGCCACCGAGTCGACCAACGCGCGGGCCGGTGTCGGCTGGTCGGGCGACCGGCTCTTCGCGAGCGCCGGCGTGACGCTGAACGACGGCCGTTACGGAGTGCCGTTCGCCGGCGAGTTCCACGGACACCACGAAGTGGATTCCGGCGGGCACGGAGACGATCACGGCGGGGAGGCCGCCATCGCGCTCGATTGGCAGCGTCGCGCGTTGCGCTTCGACGTCGGCCTCCAAGGCCTTGCCAACCGCGTCGTCGAGGGGGTGCAACTCAGCCTGAACGCCATCGACTGGGGCCACGACGAGCTGGAAATCGAGGCTGGGAACGAAAACGTCGGCACGCGCTACGACAACCGGGTCTACATCCTCCGCGCCGATGTGGACCAGCGGCAGACGGCGCATCTATCGGGGAGGTTCGGCGCCTGGACGCAGATACGGGACTTCGAGGCGGCGGGCGTCGAGGCGCTGGCGCCGCGGACCGACCTGTCGTCCTTCGCGGCCTTCGCCTACGAAGAGCTGAGCCTGGGGCGCTTTCGCGTCCAGTTCGGCGGTCGGGTCGACCGTGACAACTACCGGGTGGCGGAGCGTAGCGGCGGAGATGCACACGATGCGCACGACCATGACCACGATGCGCACGACGATGACCACGATGCGCACGACCATGACGAGGAGGGAGGGGGGCACCCGCTCGAGGCGCCCGACGCACGCGACCGCGGCTTCGACGGTGCATCCGCGTCGGTCGGACTCCACACGGAGCTCGGCGCCGGCAACGCCCTGGTCGCCAACCTGACCCGCTCCCACCGCGCCCCGGCCATCGAGGAGCTGTACAACTTCGGCCCTCACGTCGGCACGCTCTCCTTCGACATCGGCAACCCGGATCTCGACGCCGAGTCCACCCTCGGACTGGACTTGAGCTTGCGGCACCGGGGCGACGGCGTCCGCGGCGACCTGAACTTCTTCGTGTACGACATCGACAACTTCATCTTCGGCGACCGCAGCGGGGCGGTGGCGGACAACCTGCCGGTGTTCAACATCCTGCAGGGCGACAGCCGCTTCGCCGGCTTCGACGCACGCGGCAGCGTCCGGCTCGCGGGACGGACCTGGTTGACCCTCGGCCTCGGGTACGTCGACGCGCGGCTGACGACGACCAGCGAGGCGCTACCGCGGATTCCGCCGCTGCGAGGCACGCTGAACCTCGACATCCCCTACGGCGGGTTCACGCTGAGCCCGCAAGTGGAGTTCGCGGGGCGGCAGGCCGACGTGTTCCGGGGCGAGACCGAGACTGAAGGCTATTCCGTCGTCAACCTGCGGGCGTCGTACGTCTGGCCGCGGCAGGACACGGCGCACATCCTGTCGTTCACGGGCTACAACCTGACGAACGCGCTCTATCGCAACCACACGTCGTTCATCAAGGATCTGGCCCCCGAGATGGGTCGGGGGGTCCGGTTGAACTACGCCGTGCGGTTCCACTAGACGTGCTCGACGTCGTCGCCGCGACGCCGGAGTACCTCGCAAGGAAACAGGGCAGTCTCAGCAGCCTGCTGTGAACTGCCGTCGAGGAAGGCGTGACATTGTTCGCCGACCGCCAGGCTGACCGGGAAGGCGCCGGTCGCGGTACGCCACCACAGGAAATGCCGATGACGACTACTTGGGCCGGCTGCGGACCGATGGCGGACGGGGCACGACACAGCCTGGTTAGAGTTTGAGCAGCGTGTTCCGCAGGACCCGAGACCGCATGCGGCTGACGTTGAACTCCTGTCCCGTAGTGAGCACTGCCACATAGGTACCGCCCGGCATCGGCGCCATCCGGGCGATCAGATCGCCGTTGACCAGCACTCCTCGCGCCAGACGAACGAACCGGCCCGGGTCCAGTCGCGCCTCGAGCAGATGGAGACGATAGGTGATGGTGTGCCGCTCTCCCCGCACGG
>WTFV01000176.1 GCA_011523845.1 Acidobacteriota bacterium
ACGCACGGCTCCGATGCGCCGGAGACCGCGGCGACCGAGCTGGCCTACTTCTTTCGCGGCGTCGAGATCGGCTGAAGCCGGGAACGCCGATGGGCAAGCTGCTCATCGTCGCGGGTCTGCTGATCGCGGGCGTCGGCGCGCTGATGACGCTCGGGCTGCCGCTCGGTCGCCTGCCCGGAGACTTCGTCTTCCGCCGGGGAGGCACGACCGTCTACGTCCCGATCGCGACCTGCATCGTCCTGAGCGTGGCGTTCACCCTGGTGCTGGCGCTGATTCGTCGGCAATGACCCGCGCCCGAAGCAGCTCCGAGTTGACCCCGGCCGACCCGGCGTAGTACCATTCATCGCCTGACGGATGGCAGCGCGACGCGTGTGCCACGACGACCCGCCAGGCATGCCATCTGTTTCACTTCTGCGATGCCGAAGCTGGTCGAGCGCGAAACTGCGCCCCGTCTGAGTCCCCTTGGCGCGGCGCCGGCGCTGGCCGTCCAGTTCTTCCTGATTCCACTTGCCGTCGTCGGCGTGATCGTGCTCGTGTACGGCGGTTTTCGCATGCTGCTGACGACCGAGCGCACCCCGGCGGAGTTGCTCTCGGACGTGCGCTCGGGCGGTCGCGAGCGGCGCTGGCCGGCCGCGTACGAGCTTTCGCGGATGCTGAGCGACCCGGGCACCGAAGCGCGGAATCCGCGGCTCGGGGACGCCATCGTGCAGGCCTTCGTCGACTCGGAGGGAGACGATCCGCGGGTCCGGCGCTACCTGGCCCTGGCCATCGGTCGGCTGGCGGCGCCGCCTTCCGAGGCCGTCTCGGAGCTGACGGCCGCTCTGAACGATCCGGACACGGAGACGCGCATCAGCGTCATCTGGGCCCTGGCGTCGCTCGGCGACGAGTCGACGGTGGACGACATCGAGGCGATGTATCGTTCCGACGACGCCGGGGTGCGCAAGATGGCGGTGTACGCGCTCGGCGCCCTGACCGGCTCGGGCGACCACGCCACGCTGCGCAACGCGCTCGACGACCCGGCGGCCGACGTGCAGTGGAACGCCGCGGTGGCCCTGGCCCGCCACGGCCGCAGCGACGGCATGACCGTCATCCGCCGCATGCTCGACCGCGAGTACGTGACGCGCATGGTGACCCGGCGGGCGAGCGCCGACGATCCGCTGGATCCGGTCAGCGAGGTCATCGTCAGCGGCCTGCAGGCGGCCGCCTCGCTGCGCGCGGCGGAGTTGCGGCAGCCAATCGAGGCGCTGAGCGAGACGGACGAGAATCTCCGGGTCCGTGAACTGGCGATCAAGACGCTCGACCTGTTGAATCAGTCGACCAGGCTGATGCGCCGGGCAATGCCGTCCGGAGAGAACCGAGGACCGTGAGATTACGACGGAGGCACGACGCGTGAATCCCCTGATAGCCGTCATCATCACCGGCGTGGCGATGTTCGTCGCGCACATCCTGGTGATCCTGTTGTTTCGCGAGAAGCCGGCGGCGCCCAAGGAGCCGGCGGCGGAAGCCGAGGCGCCGGCCAGGGCGTCGGCTCCCGCGGCGCTGGTCGGGGCCGCCACCAAGCTGGCCGATCGCGTGGTGCCCCGCACCGCGGACGACGCGTCTCCGCTGATGGGACGCCGCGGATGGATGGGGCTGGCGTGGGGCTCGTTCACCGCCGCCACGGCGGGGTGTCTGGCCGCCACCGGGCGCTTCATGTTCCCGAACGTGCTCAACGAGCCGCCGCAGCAGTTCACGATCGGTTTCCCGGACGAGTACACCGAGGGCGTCGACGAGCGCTGGAAGGACCGGTTCGGGGTCTGGGTGGTCAGGACGCCGTTCGACGACTACCACGAGGCGTCGGGCTTCTACGCCCTGCTGGTGACCTGCACGCATCTCGGCTGCACGCCGAACTGGCTGTCGGCGGAGAGCAAGTTCAAGTGCCCCTGTCACGGCAGCGGGTTCAGGCCGACCGGCATCAACTTCGAGGGTCCCGCGCCGCGTCCCCTGGAGCGCGCGCGGATCGTGCTGGCCGAGGACGGACAAATCCTGATCGACAAGGCGCGCAAGTTCCAGGAAGAGCTGGGCCAGTGGACCGATCCCGAAGCGTTCCTTTCCGTCTAGGACCAAATCAGAGCTGCTGAATCATGGCGAAGGCGAAATCCATCCAACCGCAGGCGGGCGCGCTGGAGCGCGCCTGGAACTGGCTGACCGAGACGCAGGTCTGGACGTCGATCTTCCGGCACGACGCGCCGCTCAACGATCGCAACCGCGTGCTGGTCATGCTGTCGAACGTCTTCCTGCACCTGCATCCGGTGCGGCTGAAGAAGCACGGCGTCCGTCTCCGCTACACCTGGTGCATGGGCGGGCTGAGCTTCTTTCTCTTCCTCGTCCTCACGTTCACCGGCGTGCTGCTGATGTTCTACTACCGGCCGACGCTGGAGTACGCCTACTCGGACATCGTCGGGCTTCGCGAGCACGTCCCGCTCGGCATCATGCGCGAGATGCACCGCTGGGGCGCCCACGCGATGGTCATCACGGTGTGGCTGCACATGTTCCGCGTCTTCATGACCGGGTCGTACAAGCCCCCGCGCGAGTTCAACTGGAACATCGGCGTCATCATGCTCGTGCTGACGCTGCTGCTGTCGTTCACCGGCTATCTGCTGCCGTGGGACCAGTTGGCGATCTGGGCGATCACGGTCGGATCGAACATGGCGCGCGCGACGCCGTTCCTCGGGTACGAAGGCCCCGGCGCCTCGCTGCTCGCCATCGGCGACGTGCAGTTGATTCACGCGGCCGACGACGCGCGTTTCGCGTTGCTGGGCGGCACGTTCGTGGGCGAGGGCGCGCTGCTGCGCTTCTACGTGCTGCACTGCGTCGCCCTGCCGCTGGTGATTGGATTCCTGATGGCGGTGCACTTCTGGCGCGTGCGCAAGGACGGCGGCATCTCGGGGCCGCTCTAGAGGGTCCACGCGCCCGGATGTGGAGAGATCACGAACCATGGAAGCGATAAAGGGATTCTTCAACCTGGTTTCCGACCCGAGGCTGTTCTTCCTGCTCTCGGTCGTCGCGCTGGTGCTGATCGTGTGGAAGCGCGAGGCGTTCGCGAAGCTCTCGGTCGGCTACGGCCTGATGGGCTTTCTGACCGCGTTCTTCCTGTTCGGCCTGTTCGACGAGAACTTCGTGCTGATCATCGCCAAGCCGGACAACGTGCCGATCGTGGCGCTGATCTTCCTGGTGGTCTTCTTCACCTGGTACTCGATGCGCCAGGCCGTCCTGAACGACCAGCGCATCGCGGCCGGCGAGGACGTCATCGAGAAGGAGGAGTCGGACCGCGTCTGGGTCTGGCCCGACCTCGTCTACACCGAGCTCATCGCGCTGGTGCTGTGCAGCGCCATCCTGGTGGTCTGGTCGATCGCGCTGGAGGCCCCGATCGAGCAGCCCGCCAATCCGGCCAACACGCCGAATCCCTCGAAGGCGCCCTGGTACTTTCTGGGGCTGCAGGAGATGCTCGTCTACTTCGATCCCTGGCTCGCGGGGGTCGTGCTGCCGAGCCTGATCATCGTGGGCCTGATGGCGATCCCGTACATCGACACGAATCCGAAGGGCAACGGCTACTACACCTTCAACGAACGGAAGGCCGAGGTCACGCTCTTCCTGTTCGGCTTCGTGATTCTCTGGTCGTCGCTGATCGTGCTCGGGACGTTCCTCCGCGGCCCCAACTGGAACTTCTTCGGGCCCTTCGAGTACTGGGACGTCCACAAGCTCGAGGCGCTGAACAACGTCCAGTTGTCCGAGTACCTCTGGGTCCGCGGCATGGGCACGGCGCTTCCGGACAACATTCTCGTGCGCGAAGGGCTCGGCATCCTGCTGTCCCTGGCATACGTCACGGTCGTGCCGGTGCTCCTGGCCAGGACCGTGCTGAAGCGGTACTACGAGAAGATGGGGCCGACGCGCTTCTACGTCGGCGCGTTCCTGTTCCTGATGATGCTGTCGCTGCCCATCAAGATGTTCAGCCGCTGGCTGGTGAACCTGAAGTACGTCGTCTCGATTCCGGAGTGGTTCTTCAACATCTAGCAGTCGGCCTGCCGAGACCACCATGGCCAACAAGAAAAGCGTAGGACACGCCTACAACATCGACTTCCTCAACGTCGTCTTCGCGGCGTCGAGCCTGTTCCTGTTCTTCACGACCATCTGGATGGTCTTCGACGACTTCGACCGCGAGTGGAAGGGCTACCAGCGGCAGTTCGTGCTGCTGGAGGGCTACGTCACCTCCCTGAGTCTGCAGGCGGCCCAGGCGGGCATCGACCCGGTTCGGCTGCAGGAGCTGAACGCGGAGCGGGCCGCGGCCGAGGAGCAGCTCGCCGCCAACGCCGAGCAGGTGGCCCAGCTCGAGAGCGCCCTGGCCGGCGTCGAGGCGGACTACTACCTCGCGAACCAGCAGTTCAACTTCCAGAAGGCGGACTACGACGTCGCGCGCTACGCCTACGAGGAGTTGCGGCAAGAGGATCCGGACGAAGCCGAGGAGGCGCGGCCGGAGATCGACGCCATGTACGACCGCTGGGTCGAGCTCGGCCTGCAGGTCGAGGAGCTGGTGGCGCAGCGCGACGACCTGCGCGCGCAGATCGGCCGATACACCGGCGGCGTCACGGATGCGGACAACGCGATCCGGGAGCTGACGGCGGAGGCGACCCGGCTGGCCGCCCTCGTCGAGGACCTGCAGGTCGACTTCGTCGGGGATGTGCTGCTGAACGCCCCGCTGCTCGATTTCATGGCCCCGAGCCTGACGGTTCAGCAGACCATCACGCCGAACGTCCACGACGAGCTGAACTTCATCCGGTTCCAGAAGATGGATCGCTGCCGCACGTGCCACATCGCGATCGACCGCGAGGGGTACGAGGCGTATCCGCAGCCGTACACGACGCATCCGAACCTGGACACCTACGTCGGCAGCGCGTCGCCGCATCCGCTCGCCACGACCGGCTGCACGGTCTGCCACGAGGGCATGGGACAGTCGATCGGTTTCGTCCACGCGTCGCACACCCCGGAAAACGAAGATCAGATGCACGCCTGGGAGGAGCAGTACGGCTGGGAGGTTCCGCACCTGTGGGACTACCCGATGCTGCCCACCGACATGACCGAGGCGTCGTGCGCGAAGTGCCACCAGGAGACCGTCTACGTCGACGAGGCGGAGGACCTGAACCTGGCCTACGGTCTGTACGAGCGGGCCGGCTGCTATGCGTGCCATACGACCACCGGCTTCACGGAGCTCCGCAAGCCGGGGCCGAACCTGACCCGGATCGCCTCGAAGCTGTCTCCGGAATGGGTGTCGAGCTGGATTCGCGATCCGCGGGCGGTGAAGCCGAGCACCTGGATGCCGCGCGTCTGGTACAACTCGAACACGAGCAGTCCGGAGGACGCGGTCAGGAACGAGGTGGAGATAGATGCCGCGGTGGAGTACCTGTTCGCCAACTCGGAGGAACACGAGTTCGCGGTGATGTTCCCGCCGCGCGGGAGCGTCGATCGGGGCCGGGAGCTCGTCGAGTCGGTGGGCTGTCTCGCGTGTCACATCACCGAGGATCAGGATCGTCTGGCCGCGGGAACCCGGCGCACGTTCGGCCAGCCGCTGCAGAACGTCGGCAACAAGACCAGCTACGAATGGCTCTTCGACTGGGTGCGCGATCCGACGCATTTCAGCAGCGAGACGTACATGCCGGATCTCCGGCTGACGAATCGCGAGGCGGCGGACATCGCGACCTATCTGAGCACGCTCACCGGACCGGACGGGCGCGGCGCGGAAGCGACCTACGACGACGCCGACGTCACCGCCGTGCTGCTGGACTACGCCAGATCCATTCTGCCCGCGGCCGAGGCGGAGGAGCTCGTCGGCGGCATGTCGATCGAGGAGCAGCGGCTCGACCTCGGCCAGCGCGTGATCGGCCGCTACGGCTGCTTCAGTTGTCACGAGATCGCGGGCTTCGAGGATGCGCAACCGATCGGGATCGAGCTGTCGGAAGAAGGCTCGAAGCTGCTTCCGCGGCTCGACTTCGCCTTCGTGCACGACATTCCGCATACGAAGGTGGAGTGGTTCAAGCAGAAGATGCGGGATCCGCGGGCGTTCGACCGGAACCGGGTGCTGCAGCCCCTCGAGAAGCTCCGGATGCCCGACTTCGGGATGAGCGAGGAAGAAGCGAAGCTGTTCGCGACCGCCATCATGAGCTTCCAGAGCGACGTGCAGCCGCTGGCCGCGAAGGTGCAGCGCTCCGCCCGCAACGACGCGTTGCGGGAGGGCCGGAACCTGGTTCGCCGGCGCAATTGCATCGGCTGTCACGAGATCGAGGAGGACGGCGGAGACTACGTGGAGCTGCTCGACGATCCGTCGCTCGCCCCGCCGATGCTCACGCCGCAGGGCGCGAAGGTGAAGCCGGACTGGATGTACGCCTTCCTGCAGGGCCCGATTCCGATCCGGCCCTGGCTCGATGTCCGCATGCCGACGTTCGGACTCGACGACGCACACTGGAACGGCGTGATCGACTACTTCGGCGCCATTTCGGATACGGTCGGCGAGTTCCGGACGCACGAAGCCCTGTCGGCGGCCGCGGTGCCGCGGGAAGGGGAGGAGCTGTTCGAGCTGCTTCGGTGCCAGCAGTGCCACGTGCTGGACACGATTCCGGCCGATCAGCCGACCGACAATCTCGCGCCGGACCTGCGGATGTCGCGTGAACGGCTGCAGCCGGACTGGATCGTCGACTGGCTGCGGGCGCCGTTGGAGATTCAGCCGGGAACGCGCATGCCGATGTTCTGGGCGGACTACCCGGCGTCGCCCTATCCGCAACTCGACGCCGACGGGCCGCGGCAACTGGAGGCGATCCGGGACTACCTGCTGACCTTCGAGGGCGGACCTTCCCCCATCCGGGGCAACTGACGCCGGTCGGCAAGGAGCTGCACGGTGTACAGGCGAGCGGGGGGTGGATCGACTTCGTAGCGTGTACGCGGCGTCCGGCTGATGCG
The DNA here is from genome assembly GCA_011523845.1 of Acidobacteriota bacterium. Taxonomy (GTDB): domain Bacteria; phylum Acidobacteriota; class Vicinamibacteria; order Vicinamibacterales; family UBA8438; genus WTFV01. The sequence goes on from WTFV01000176.1 coordinate 6,988, forward strand.
AAGATTGTCGGGGGAATCCGATGAACACCGTTGCGTCCGCCCGCAAGAAAATCATCGGCGCTCTTGAAGATCCCCGGTGGGATTGGCGAACCGTGGATGGCATCAGTCGCGACACTGGTATTTCGCCGGGCGAGATCTACGGCTTCCTTGGTCGTTCGGGCGACACGGTAGTGAGAGCTGTAACGCGTGACCGGCACGGGCATGCTCTCTTCACGACCCGCAAGCGCTACCGCGAGAATCATTCCTTGATGGAGCGGCTGTTCGACCATTACCGCAGCACGTCTACTTGATGGCCCCATGGGTGGATGGGAGACGTTCAGCTTCGGGTGCCTGGGCGTCCTGCTGCTGATCCTGAAGGCCATGGCCAAGGCGGCACCGGTCGACATTCCGAACAACACCGATTAGTTGGGATCACGGGAAACAGGCGGCCTGCCCGGCGGGAACGCGTCCGGCGGCTCGCATACGCCTGCTCAGAGGCCGGTAGTCTGTTTCCTCGCGCCGGCGATCAGGGCCAGCGCGTCGTCGAGGCCGACGATATCGGCGCCGGCCGCGCGCATCTCCTCCAGTGCCCCGCTTTCGTCGCCGGGCTTGAGGTTGACCGCGGCAATGGCGTCGCGCACCACCGAGACTGCCAGTCCCCGTGCGCAGGCATCGAGGACCGATGCCCGCACGCAGTAATCCGTGGCGAGCCCGCAGACGGTCAGGTGGGCCACGTTGCGCTCGACGAGCGCGGCTTCGAGCGTCTCGCCCGCAGGCAGGGTCCCGTCGAAGGCCGAGTAGCCGTCACTGTCGGGGGCCTGTCCCTTGCTGACCACGGCGGTGGCGTCCGGAAAGCGCAGTCGGGGATGGAACGCGGCGCCGGGGGTATCGGCCACGCAGTGGACGGGCCATTTCCCGCCGCGGTCGACGAAATGGGACGAGCCGCTCGGATGCCAGTCGCGGGAGGCGAAAATCGCCGCGCCGGCGGCGGCGTAGGCGCCGAGCAGCCGGTTGATGGGATCGACCACTCCATCGCCACCGGGAACGGCAAGCGCGCCGCCGGCGCAGAAGTCGTTCTGGACGTCCACGACGAGCAGCGCGATGCGGATTCCCGGCAACATTAGGCTGTACATTACACCGTGATGCCGACCGCACTGTCCACCGACCTCTACGAGTTGACGATGGCGGCCGGTTACTTCGATGCGGGAATGGAACGAGCGGCGACGTTCGAGCTGTCGGTGCGAGGACTGCCTCCGGCCCGCGGGTATCTCGTGGCGGCAGGGATCGAGCCGGCGCTCGCCTACCTGGAGGAGCTCCGCTTCACCGCGCCGGAGATCGAATACCTCCGTCGATTGCCGGAACTGCGTCGCGTCCCGGCGCGGTTCTTCGACGACTACCTGCACGCGTTCCGGTTCACCGGAGACGTCTGGGCAATGGAGGAGGGCGAGCCGGTCTTTCCGGACGAGCCGCTGCTGCGGGTGACCGCGCCCCTCATCGAGGCGCAGCTCGTGGAGACGGCCCTGCTGTCCATCGTGTTGTTTCAGACGTCGGTGGCCAGCCGCGCGTCGCGGATGGTCCGGGCGGCGGCCGGGCGTCCCGTGTACGAGTTCGGCGCGCGCCGCGCGCATGGCCCGGAGGCGGGCGTTCTCGCCGCACGGGCCGCGTTCGTAGGGGGCTGCAGCGGGACATCGGACGTCGAGGCAGGGTTCGTGTACGGACTGGCGTTGGCCGGCACCATGGCGCATTCGTGGGTGATGAGCCACGACACCGAGACGGAGGCGTTCGTCCGGTTCGTCGACATGTACGGCGATCGGACGGTACTGCTCATCGATACCTACGACAGCGAGCGGGCGGTCGACCGGATCGCCGCGGCGCGGCTCGCTCCGTTCGGCGTTCGTATCGACAGCGGTGATCTGGTCGCCGAGAGCCGGCGGGTGCGGGCGAGGCTGGACGCGTCGGGGCTGGAAGCGACGAAGATCTTCGCGAGCGGGGACCTCGACGAGCGGCGGATCGCGCAATTGGTGGAGCGGCAGGCTCCGATCGACATCTTCGGCGTCGGCACGGCTCTGAGTACATCGTCCGACGCGCCGGCGCTCGGGGGTGTCTACAAGCTCGTCGAAGTGGAACGCGCCGGAACGGCGCGGCCAGTGGTCAAGCTGAGTCCGGGCAAGGGAACGTATCCCGGGGTGAAGCAGGTGTGGCGGGTTGCCGATCGGGGCAAGGCGACCCGCGACATCGTCGCCAGGAGCGACGAGCCACCGCCGCGACACGGGCGGCCTCTGCTGGACCAGGTCATGCGGCGGGGACGAAGAGTGCGACCGGCTCCGACCATTGAGCGGATGCGCGCACGAGCGCTTGAGGCGGTCGAGGAGTTGCCGGCGGAGGTATTGCGGCTGGATGGGCCGGCCGACTATCGGGTAGCGGTCAGCGATGGGCTGCTGCGCCTGACGGGAGATCTGCAGCGGCGCATGCACGCGGTCGCGGGCTGATCGGACGGATGCGAACGGCAGGCGCTTCGCCGGGAGGCTCCGTTCGCTCGAGTCTCGTCGAACCGCCTGCGGGAACGAAGATCGATGGAGCGGACGTGGCCGAAACGAACCTGATGGGAGACATCCTGGCGCCGCCCGCGCTGCGCGGCGCAGTAGAGAAGGAAGCTGCCACATGGGGATCCGGTGAACGTCTGGGGCGGCTCTGGCAGCGGGATCCCGGCGTCTGGACCGGCGGTGACGAAGGACGCTGGCTCGGTTGGCTCGACGTGCCGGACCCGGACGGCCCCGAGGTTCGGCGTCTGGACGCGTTCGTGGATCGACTGCGCCGGGACGGCTTCGTCTCCGCCGCCCTGCTCGGCATGGGCGGGTCCAGCCTGTGTCCCGAGATGCTGCAGCGAATCTTCGGATCCGCGAGCGGGGTGGAGCTGCGGGTCCTCGACTCGACGGATCCCGCCCAGGTCAGGGCGTTCGAGTCGACCCTCGACCTCGATCGGACCCTGTTCGTGGTCTCCAGCAAGTCGGGGACGACCCTGGAGACGAGCCTGCTGCACGCGCACTTCTTCGAACGCGTCAGGGAGCGCGCCGGCGCGGAGCGGGCGGGCAGCCGGTTCGTCGCCGTGACCGACCCGGGCTCGGCGCTCGACCGCCTGGCGACCGAGCGGGGCTTCCGGGCCGTGTTCCACGGCGAGCCGACCATCGGGGGGCGCTACTCCGCCCTCTCGTACTTCGGTCTGGCGCCGGCCGCGCTCGCCGGTCTCGACCTGCGGCGGTTGCTCGTCCGGGCGCGGGCCATGGCGGATGCCTGCGGTCCGGAATCGCCGGCGTCGGAGAACCCCGGCGTCCAGCTCGGCCTGCTGCTCGGATCGGCCGCCCGCGCGGGGCGCGACAAGGCGACACTCGTCACTTCCACCGGACTGGATGGACTCGGGGCCTGGGTCGAGCAACTGCTGGCCGAGTCGACGGGCAAGGACGGACGCGGCATCATCCCCGTCGACGGCGAGCGGCTGGAGGGTCCGGCCGTCTACGGCGATGACCGCGTCTTCGTGGCGACCACGCTGAACGAGGAGCCGGACGAACGACGGGAAGCGGCGCTCGACGGGCTGGCCCGCGCCGGTCATCCGGTGGTCCGCATTCGCGTACGGGACCGGTACGACATCGGTGCGGAGTGTTTTCGCTGGGAGCTCGCCACGGCGGTGGCGGGCGCGGTGCTCGGCGTGCATCCCTTCGACCAGCCGGACGTGGAAGCGAGCAAGGCTGCGACCCGCGCGCTCACGAGCCGGGATTCTCCGGGCGGGCGCGCGGCGCCGCCGCGGCCGGTGGCGGAGCTGGCCTCCTACGCCGGCGTCATCTCCGCGTATGCGGCGCGGCCGTACTCCACCGCGCTGCGCCGGTCGGCGGGCGCGGAGGCGCCGCTGCAGCAATGGGTCACCGCGCACATGCGCCGCCTGCGTCCCCGGGGCTACTTCGCCGTGCTGGCCTATCTTGAGATGTGCGAGCCGTATCGGCGGATCCTCGACGACCTGCGCCACCAGGTGCGGGCCGCGACGCGGGTGGCGACGACGCTCGGCTTCGGGCCGCGCTTCCTGCACTCCACGGGCCAGGCCCACAAGGGCGGCCCGGGAGACGGGCTGTTCCTGATACTCACCTGCACCCACGTCGTCGACGTGCCGGTGCCGCACCAGGATCTCACGTTCGGCGGGATCGAGGAGGCGCAGGCCGCCGGCGACTGTACGGTGCTCGCCGCACGCGGGCGCCGCTGGCTGCGCCTGCACCTGGACGGCGACGTCGGGGCGGGGCTCGCAACCGCTGCCGCGCTCGTATCGGAGGCGCTGGCCGCCGGCGCGCGGGCCAGGAGAAGGCCCGCCAGACGGTAGGCAAGGGTTGCGGCGTGGGTGCGCCTGCCGTCGGATGCGGTCACCCGTTGGCCAACTCCAACCCGATCTGTGTGAAGGCCCGTGCGTAACGCGCCACGCGGTCGACGTCGACGGCATCGGGCCAACGATCCCGGGGATGGTGGAACAACCCGTTGTCGCCGATGATCGACAGGTACGTTCCGCCCCCGGCGTGGATATGACGCGCTTCACCGGCCGGCGGCTCGCCGGCCGGAAGCCGTCGAGCGGGAGCCTCGCCGGCGCGCCCCAGGGCTTCCGTCGCGCGGTCCATCAATTCCGGCGCCGATGCCTGCAGCCGGGGACCGGGGCCGACGGCCGCGCCGAAGTTCGCGCCGAGGTGGATCCAGGCGGCGGCGCCGCGGACGAGACGCGACCGCGTGCGCAGGAACTCCTCCAGCCCGTAGTGTCCGAGCTCGTGACCCGTCGACGCCAGGAAGACGGTGGTGCGCCGGGGCGTCGGCGCCGCGGTCATGCCGCGGATCATCTCGAGCCAGACCGCAATCCCCCCGCCTCGTTCCGACGCGCAGGTCCACCATCCGCTGCGCGGCGTCATCACGAAGACCGGCGGCAGCGACGGCTCCGTGCCTCTCAGCGTCGCCGTGACGTTGAACACCTCTTCCGGACGCCTGGTGACGCGGGCGACGACCCGCACCGTTGCGCCGGTTGCGGCGGCAGCGGCCAGCCAGTCTCCGTGCCGGCTCGCGACCTGCAGCACGGGCGGGCCGAACGGCGCCTTGAAGTCGGGCGCGTTCAGCAGGGCGAGACCCTCCGGGACGCCGTTGTCCGGGCCGCCGGTCACGGTCACGGCGGCCAGATGCGCCGTGGCGCGGCGGTAGGCGTGGAAGTCCGCTCCGGCCCGCGGTCCGACGTGGGCCAGACCGATCTCGCCGCCGCCGCCGTCGAGAGCGTCCAGCGTGCCCGTGACGCCGGCAGCGTCCGTGAAGCCGCCGTCGAAGAGCGGCACGCCCTCGGCCCGGCGGTCGCCGATCTCGACGTAGGCGGCCTGGATGCCGATGCGAGAGAACCCCATCCACTCGATCTCGGGGACGAGGCCCGCGTCGTCGACGCGGTCGGCCAGCCAGCGGCCACTCTGGGCGTCCACGGGAGATCCGGTCCGATGGTCGCCCTGGCTGTCGTACTCGCGAACGATTCGGGCGACGCGCTCGCGGGCGTCCTCCGTCGGCGCCACCTGGGCGCGCGCGCGTACGCCGGGCCACAACGCGGCGACCGCGGCGGCCCCGGTGGCTTCGAGGAACGCCTTGCGGGTCAGGCCGCCGGCGCTGCGCCGGTGTCTCGTGGTGAGCGGAGTCATATCGTGCCTCACGGTAGAATCTAGCGGCCCGTCCAACGGGGCGGGCGCTTGTCGAGGAAGGCCTGGACACCTTCGCGGAAGTCGGCGCTCGTGTAGCAGCTCACGATCAGGTCGCGGCCGAGCGACGGCTCGATCCGCCGGTGGGCCTGCACGCGGCGAATCATCTCCTTGCTGGCCCGAATGGTGAGCGGGGCGTTGGCCGCCATCGTCTCGGCGTATTCTCCCACGACCGCGTCGAGCTCGTCGGGCTCGACGACGCGGTTCACCAGCCCGGCCTCGGCGGCCTCGGCGGCGCTGAAGAGCCGGCCGGTATAGAGCATCTCCTTGAGACGCGCGGGACCGATGAGATCGAGGAAGAGGGCGTGCTTGGCGGCCGACAGGCAGTTGCCCACCGTGCGGGCTATGGGGACCCCGAAGCGCGACCGGGTCGTGCACACGCGCAGGTCGCAGGCGGCCGCGATGGCGCAGCCGCCGCCCGTCGTCGCCCCGTCTATCGCCGCGATGGTCGGCCTCGCCAGCGCCTCGAGCCGGTCGACGACCGCGTCGAGGCGGCGCTCGTACTCCAGGCCGTCCTCCTCCGTGCGGAACGTCCGGAACTGCCCGATGTCGGTGCCGGCGACGAAGGCCTTGCCGCCGGCACCGCGCAGGACGACGACCCGCACCGAAACATCGTGCTCGAGGTCGTCGCAGAGTTCGACGAGGGCGTCGTACATCGGCCAGGTCATGGCATTGCGCGCCTCGGGGCGATTGAACGTGATGGTGGCGATGGGGCCGTCCCGATCGAGGACGACGTGCGGGGTCGACACGATGAGCACCTCCTTCGCCGCGACGGGACGCGGCAGCCGTGGCTGATCGGATGACGCGCGCGCTGCGCGACGTCCGCGTGCTGGACGTCACGCAGGTCATGGCGGGTCCGTTCTGCGCAATGCTACTGTGCGACATGGGCGCCGACGTGATCAAGGTGGAGTCGCCGGCGGGCGATTCCTCGCGCCGGATGGCGGGGGCGCGCGGCAACGACAGCGCCTCCTTCAATGCCGTCAACCGCGGGAAGCGCGGCATCGTCATCGATCTGAAGGCGCCCGGCGGTCCCGGCGTGCTGCGCCGGCTGGCGGCGGAAGCGGACGTGTTCATAGAGAACTACCGCCCCGGTGTCCTGGGCAGGCTCGGGCTCGACTACGCGTCCCTGCGCGCCGCCAATCCACGTCTGATCTACGCCTCGATCTCGGGCTACGGCCGGACCGGACCGGCCGCCCACAAGGGCGGGTTCGATCTGGTCGCCCAGGGGGTGTCCGGGTTGATGTCGGTGACCGGCGAGCCGGATCGCCCGCCGGTCAAGGTGGGCGTGCCCCTGACGGACCTGGGAGCCGGGCTCTTCGCCGCCTGCGGCATCCTGGCCGCGCTCCACGCCCGGGAGCGGACCGGAGAGGGGCAGTTGGTGGACACGTCGCTCGTCGACGCCGGCGTGGCGCTGTCGGTCTGGGAGGCGACCGAGCTCTTTTCCCGCGGCGTCGTGCCGGGGCCCCTGGGGTCCGCACATCGGATGAGCGCACCCTACCAGGCGGTGCGCTGCGCGGACGGGTACATCACGCTCGGCGCCGCCAACGACCGGATCTTCCGGCGCCTAGCCGAGCTGCTCGGCCATCCCGAATGGCTCGACGATGCGCGCTTCGAGAGCGATTCGGTGCGGGTCGCGAACCGGACCGTGCTCGTGGAGCGCATCGAGGCCGTCACCTCGGAACGGACCCGGGAGTACTGGCTGGAACGCCTGGAGGCGCACGACATTCCGTGCGGGCCGATCAACGACTACCGCGAGGTGATGGAGGATCCGCAGGTCAGGGCTCGCGAGATGGTGGTCGAGACGCGGCACCCGACGCTGGGGACGCTTTCCACGCTCGGCACGCCCATCAAGCTCTCGGGCACGCCGCTGACCCCGGGCCGTCCCGCGCCGCTGCTCGGCCAGCATACCGACGAGGTGCTCGCCGCGGCCGGCTACGACCGGGAAGCGATTGCCTCGCTCCGGCAGGCCGCGGTGGTACGGTGACGAGGAGGAGAGGGGAGAGGTCCTCATGGCGAGCTATTCGATTGCGGTCATTCCCGGCGACGGCATCGGGCAGGAGGTGGTGCCCGCGGCGATGCGGGTCGTGGACACGGCCGGCCGGCGCTTCGGTTTCGACTGCCGGTGGACGACGTTCGACTGGAGCTGCGAGCGCTACGCGCGGACCGGGCGGATGATGCCCGGCGACGGCCTGGACCAGTTGCGCCGGCACGACGCCATCTTTCTGGGCGCCGTCGGCTACCCCGGCGTCCCGGACCACGAGTCGTTGTGGGGTCTGCTCATCCCGATTCGGCGGACGTTCGGCCAGTACATCAATCTGCGGCCGGTGCGCCTGCTGCCCGGCGTGCGCTCCCCGTTGGCGGATCGCAGGCCCGAGGAGATCGACTTCGTCGTCGTCCGCGAGAACAACGAGGGGGAGTACTCCGAGATCGGCGGCCGGCTCTACGCCGGCACGGACGGCGAGATGGCGGTGCAGCAGGCGGTGTTCACGCGCCGCGGCGTCGATCGCGTGCTGCGGTACGCGTTCGAGCTCGCTCGGCGCCGGCCCGCGCGGCATCTCACCTCCGCGACCAAGTCGAACGGCATCATCCACAGCATGCCGTTCTGGGACGAGCGGTTCGCCGCGCTGTCGCAGGAGTATCCCGACGTCACGACCGACCAGTACCACATCGACATCCTGTCCGCCCACTTCGTGCAGCATCCCGACTGGTTCGACGTGGTCGTGGCGAGCAACCTGTTCGGCGACATCCTGTCGGATATCGGCCCCGCCATCGCCGGGTCCATCGGCCTCGCGCCGGGCGCCAACCTGAATCCGGAGCGCACCGCGCCGTCGATGTTCGAGCCCGTGCACGGCTCGGCGCCGGACATCGCGGGGCAGGGAATTGCGAACCCGATCGCACAGGTGTGGACGGCCGCCATGATGCTCGAGCACCTGGAAGAAGCAGAGGCCGCCGCGGCGCTGCTGAGCGCGATCGAGGCGCAACTCGTGGAGCGCGAGGTCGTTACCCGTGACCTCGGCGGGGACGCGACGACGGATGCCGTCGCCGAGGCGCTGGCCCGGCGTGTCGAGCAGGGAGGATAGTGCGGATGCGGGGTTCCCGTGGCGGGAACCCCGCGCCTCGCCGGGCTACAGATTGAGGAGATTGTAGCCGGTCTCGTTGTGGAGCGTGATGTCGAGCCCCTCGGATTCCTCCGCCGCGGTGACCCGCAGTCCCATCGTCGCGTCGAGCGCCTTCGCAAGGATGAAGGTGAGCACGCCACTGTAGGCGATGGTGGCCGCCGCGCCGACGAACTGCAGCCAGACCTGCGTGCCGATGCCGTTCTCCAGACCCGCGCCCCCGAACATCTCTGCCGTGAAGACACCCGTCAGCATGGCGCCGACGAAACCGCCCACGCCGTGCACCCCGAAGACGTCCAGCGAATCGTCGTAGCCGAAGTACCGCTTCAGGCCGCCGGCCCCGATGTAGCAGAAGAGTCCCGACGCCGCGCCGATGGCGAGGGCGCCGATCGGGCCCACCGTCCCGGACGCCGGCGTAATCGCCACGAGGCCGCCCACCGCGCCGGTGGCGATTCCCAGCACGCTCGGCTTGCCGTGAATCCTCCACTCGATCATCATCCAGGTGAACCCGGCGGTGGCCGTCGCGATGTGGGTGACCGCCATCGCCATGCCGGCCACGCCGTCGGCGGCGAGCTCGCTCCCGGCGTTGAATCCGAACCACCCGACCCACAGCATCGAGGCGCCCACCACGGTCAGCACGAGGCTGTTGGGGGGCATCGGGGTGCCCGGATGGCCCTTGCGCCGGCCGATGACGAGGCACAGCACGAGGGCGGCGACGCCGGCGTTGATGTGAACGACGGTCCCGCCGGCGAAGTCCAGCACGCCCAGTTCGCCGAGCCAGCCGCCGCCCCACACCCAGTGGGCCACCGGCGCGTAGACGACCGTGAGCCAGAGGGCCATGAAGACCATCATGGCGGAGAACTTCATGCGCTCCGCGAACGCGCCTACGATCAGGGCCGGCGTGATGATGGCGAAGGTCAACTGGAACATCTGGAAGACGGATTCCGGAATCGAGCCCGAGACCGTATCCACGCCGACATCCGACAGGAAGAGCTTGCCGGAGCCCACGAAGGCGTTCAGTCCGCCGCCGTCGCCGAACGCCAGTCCATAGGCGTAGACGGTCCAGAGAATCGTGACCATGCAGGTGATCGCGAAGCACTGCATCATCACCGACAGCACGTTCTTGGAGCGGACCAGCCCCGCGTAGAACAGCGACAGCCCGGGAATCGTCATGAACAGCACGAGGACGCTCGCGGTGAGCATCCATGCCGTGTCCCCGGAATCGAGGCCGTCCCCCTGGGCCCACGCCAGGCGTGGCGCCAGCACGACGGCGGCAACGAAAGCGATTCTCGACAGGTAGTGGGTCATGGGTCTGATCCTTCGGGGGCTGGAGCGGTGATGGGCGAACGCAACGCTACGGCCCGCGCGGCCGCGTTCCCGGAACAGGAGGCCACGCCGGACCGGCGTGGATGACGTCAGAGCGCGTCGGAACCCATCTCGCCGGTTCGAATCCGAACCGCCTGCGCGATGTCGCCGACGAAGATCTTGCCGTCGCCGATCTGGCCGCTGCGCGCCGCCGCCTTGATCGCCTCGACGACCGCGTCGAGCTGCTCGTCGTTGACGACCACCTCGAGCTTGGCCTTGGGCACGAAGTCGATGGAGTACTCCGCGCCCCGGTACATCTCCGTGTGGCCCTTCTGGCGTCCGAAGCCCTTCACCTCGGTGGCGGTCAGACCGGTCACGCCGAGACGGGACAACGTGTCGCGCACGTCGTCGACTACATGAGGCCTGATGATCGCGGTGACGAGCTTCATTACCGGACTCCTTCCTCGAGCCGTTCGGACGACATGGCGGTGCCGACGCGGCCGCGCGCCGGTGAGGCGGTGCCCACTATAACATCAGAAAACCGGCGCCGCACAAGAGTGGCGCCGACGACGGCTCTCGTTTGTCGATTGAGGGAAGGTCCCCGTGAGGCCCGGAAGATTGGTAGCGGGGGGGGGATTTGAACCCCCGACCTTTGGGTTATGAGCCCAACGAGCTACCGGACTGCTCCACCCCGCGTCCTTGACCAGTAGAGCAAATCGTAGCACGAACGCTCCCGCGCGGTCAACGGTTTCGGTTCGCCGGCGGCCCGTCGCTCGCGGCAGCGGTTGGGAGGCGGCCGCGCCTCCACTATCGTGGACGGATGACGAACGATCGAGTGGAGACGGTGGTGGCCTGGACGACGTGGCCCGACAACGCGGACGTGTCCGGCTTCGCACGCACGCTGATCGAGGAGCGGCTCGCCGCCTGCGTCACGGTGCAGTCGCCGGTTCGATCCACGTACCGCTGGCGTGGGTCCGTCGAGGACGAAGCGGAGCAACTGCTCATGATCAAGACGAGCCGGGATCGTGTCGGCCGGCTGCGCGATCGGCTGCGCGAGCTGCATCCCGCCGAGGTGCCGGAGCTGATCGTGCTGCCCGTGGCCGACGGCAATCCCGCGTACCTCGCGTGGGTCGAAGAGTCCACCCGCGAGGGGTGAGGTGCGGTTACTCCCGGCGGCCGAGTCGCGAAATCGCCCACGAGACGCCGAATCCCGTGGCCGCCAGCGCCAGGCCGGCGCCGGCCTGGACCGGTGACGGAACGGACGCGAAGGGCCACAGGCCGATCACGGAGCCGAGCAGCAGCCCGAGGAGGAATCCGAGGGTCGCGCGCCGGTACCGATCGAGCAACAGCTTCACGAGGTTGCTGACGCCGACCACGCCCAGCCCCACGCCGGCCGCGACGGGCAGCAGCACGGGCAGGGTGTCCGCCAGTGCGGCGCCATCCCCGGTTCGCAGGCCCGCGGCGGCTGACGCGACGGCTTCGACGACGGGTCGGTACTGGCCGAGGATCAGCAACAGGTACGCGCCGGAGACGCCGGGCAGGATCATGGCTGCGCCGCCGGCGAACCCGGCAACCGCGAGCATGGCGTAGGCGGCGGCCGCCGCCTGCGTGTCGGCATCGACGCGCTGCGGCTCGTTCGCCGCGAGCAGCCCCATCAGCGCGACGGCGACGACCGCACTGCCGGCCACCGTGCGATCCGCAGGCCGCAGCAGCCGCCACAGAAGCGGGACGCCGCCGAGCGTCAGGCCGATGAACAGGCTGTACATGGCGGACGGATGGCGATCGAGCAGGGAACCGATCGCCCCGGCGCCGATTGCGACGGCGCCCGCGGCCCCGGCGCCGACCGACCCGAGCAGCAGCAGCACGGGCATCCTGAACCGGAAGGTCGTAACCTCCGCAACCCCCCTGATGAACTGCGGATATACGCCGGCGGCGAGCAGCATCGTCCCGCCGGAGATGCCCGGCACCAGATTGGCGAGACCCATGAATGCTCCGCCGGCGACGCTGCGCACGACCAGGGAGCCTGCTTGCAGTGCGGGCGTCACGGGGTCCTTGGGGCCGAGGGACGGTGCGGCATGGAGGTTACGGGGCGACGCTCGTCGTGCCGGACGGCGCAGGCGCTATTCTAGCGCTCCGTGCGGCGCAGTGCCTCGCAGTGCCCTTGGCGCCGGCTCCGCGTCGTCGCGCGGCTTCCGCGACGCAAACTCCCGGCCGGTGGCGGACGGTCGCCGAGAGCGTGCGACCGGCGCCATCTGATACGATGCAGGAGCGCGCGGATGGCTCGAGACCGGCTGCGAGCGTTTCCTCGGACTCTGGCGCGGTCGTGGCCGGGACGGCTTCTGCTGGCCGGCGCGGCCGCGAAGGTTCTGCTGCTTCCCTTCGTCACGAGCGGACGGCCACTGCTCGCCTGGCTGGACGTCGGCGCTTCCCTCGCCCTGGCCATCGGCCTCGGGCACCTGCTGCTGGGGTCCGTCGCGCGACTGCGGCGGCGCCTGCTGTGGCGCGTCCGCCGCAAGCTGATCCTCTCGTACCTGTTCATCGGGTTCGTGCCGGTGCTGCTGGTGGTGGCGTTCTTCTCGGTGGTGGGTGCCATGTCGGTGCTCTCCGCGAGCTCGGAGATAGTGCGCGGGGAGCTGGATCGCGTGGTGGCGGACGCTCGGGTGGCGGCCGCGGCGACGGCGGCGCGGGTGTCGAGCGGCATGGGCGCTGTCGCGGCGCTCGAGCCGCTGCGCGGGACCCTGCGCGCCGGGCACCCGGAGGCGTCGGTGCTCGTGCTCGATGAGGCTGTCGGAGGCGTTGCGGCGGCGGTCGGCCCGTGGAGCGGCGGCCCGCGGCCGGATCGGGTGCCGGAGTGGATCGAGGAGCAGGGATTCGCGGGGCTCGTCACGGTTGGAGCCCGGTGGCCGCTCACGATTCGCGCCGTGGCCCGCCTGGACCGGCCGGGCGCCGGCGTCGTCGTCATCGACGTCCCGCTGGATGCAGCCGTGCGGGGGCGAATCGAGACCGCCACGGATGTCGAGCTGGAGCCGTTCGGCGCGCGCGCAGCGGACGGCGCGCTGGATCCGGCCCGGCTGGCTTCGGCCGCGGGGCTGGCCTGGGTCGTGTTTCTGGACCCCGTCGACTGGACCACCGGGGGCGAGGAGGCGGGCAACCTGATCATCCGGGTCCCGGCGGCCGCCTTCCGGAGCCAGTTCTTCGGAGCCCGGATAGGGGCCGAGGAACTGAGCGTCCGCTATCTCTTCCTGGTGCTGCTGGCCATCCTCGCGGGACTGTTTCTGGTCATCGAGCTCGCCGCGCTGGTGATGGGACTCGCCCTGGCGCGGTCGATCACCGGATCGATACACGCGCTGTCCATCGGCACCGAGAGGGTCCGGCGCGGCGACTTCACGCAGCGGATCCGCGTCGCGTCCGGGGACCAGTTGGGTGAGCTGGCCGAGTCGTTCAACGCGATGACCGCCAGCGTGGAGGGCCTGCTGCACCAGGCTGCGGAGAAGAAGCGCCTCGAGAACGAGCTGCGCCTCGCCCGCCGGATCCAGATGTCGCTGCTCCCGCGCGATACCGCGACGGTCCCGGGGCTTTCGGTGGCCGCCATCTGCCGGCCGGCGCGCGAGGTCGGAGGCGACTACTACGAGTTCATCCGGCTCGGCGACCGCCGCCTGGGCCTGCTGGTCGCCGACGTCTCGGGCAAGGGAACCTCGGCGGCGCTGTACATGGCCGAGCTCAAGGGCCTCATGCTGAGTCTGGGGCCCATCTACGAGTCGCCGCGGCAGCTTCTCATCGAGGCCAATCGCATCATGGCGGGGGCGCTCGACAGTCGCAGCTTCATCACGATGCTGTACGCCGTCGTCGATCTCGACGCGGGCACCCTGACCTACGCGCGGGCGGGGCATACGCCGTTGATCCACGCGTCGCCGAACGGCGACCGGCGCGTCGTGCGCGTGCTCGCGCCGGACGGCCTCGTGCTGGGCCTGCGCGGGTTCGAGCGGCAGTTCGCCGAATTGCTCGAAGAGCATCATCTCGCGGTGCGCCCCGGCGACGTGGCGGTGCTGTTCACCGACGGCGTGACCGAGGCGATGAACGAGAAGGACGACCTGTTCGGCGAGGCGCGGCTCGCGCGCCTGCTCGAGGACGACGTCGACGCCTCCTGCGAGGCGTTGCGCGAGCGAATCCTGACGGACGTCGAGGGATTCGTCGGGGCGGCCGCTCAGCACGACGACCTGACCATGGTGCTGTTGCGCATCGACGAGTCGGGGCCGGACGGCGGCCGTCGGGCGCCGGCGACCGCCGCGGCGGAGTCGGGAGCGCAGGCGTGACCGGCCTGGCGGTGGTGTTGCGCACGCAGTCCGACGTCGAGGCGAACCTCGCCCGGGCGCTGCTCGAAACGCACGGAATCCGGGCCGTTCTCTCGTCGGACGTGTCGCACGCCGTCTTTCCCCTGGCGATCGACGGGCTCGGCGAGGTGCGGCTCTCGGTCCGCGCGGACGATGCGGAACGCGCGACGCGCCTGCTCGGCGACTATCGGGCCGGCGCGCAGGACGGCGGCGACGATTCGCTGAACGACTGGCCGCTGCTCGAAGAGCGTGTGGGCCACGCGTTCGCCGACCGCTGCCTGATCGAGCGCGCCCTGACGCACCGCTCGCGCGCCCACGAGGACGAGACGGGGAGCGTGGAGGACAACGAGTCGCTGGAATTCCTGGGCGACGCCGTGCTCGGGCTCGTGATTGCGGATCGGCTCTACGACGAGTTTCCCGAATACGACGAAGGACACAAGTCGAAGGCGCGGGCGCAACTGGTGTCCTCGGCGACGCTGGCGGAGCTCGGCGGCGCGTTGCGGCTCGGCGACCATCTGCTGCTCGGGCGCGGAGAGGAGAAGACCGGCGGACGCCGGAAGCGTTCACTGATCGCCGATGCGTTCGAAGCGGTCGTCGGGGCGATCTATCTGGACGGGGGCTACGACGCGGCGGTCGCGTTCGTGGAACGGGCGTTTCGACCGCTGCTCGAGCAGCTCCGGCGCGACGGCGTGTCCCCGGCCGGTACGCGGGACCACAAATCGGCGCTGCAGGAGTGGCTTCAGGCGCGCGCCGGACCGCTGCCGGAATACCGACTCGCGGGCACGACGGGGCCGGACCACCGCAAGGAGTTCGCGGTGCAGGTGTTCGTGGACGATCGCCTCGTGGCGACCGGGTGCGGCCAGAACAAGAAGGAGGCCGAGCGGGAGGCCGCCCGACACGCGCTGGCGGTACTGGAGGCGGGCGGCCTCAGTCGATCTCGATGAGGTCCCGCGGCCGCGGGAGCGGGATGCTGCGCGGGGGAGTCGCCGTGCGCTCCGGCATCTCCGCGCCCGCCAGGCGCGTTGCGGCGTACTCGTCGACCTGCCGCGCGCGTTCGCGGTCGCCGGGCGCCGCCGGCCCGCCGTGCAGCTTGACCCAGAGACGCAGGACCGGATCGGAGAACCGGTAGCCCATGTTTAACAGGATTCCCGACGATTTTGTGGATTTGGGCGATATTTCGA